>CAZXEN010000006.1:0-78745 GCA_964639765.1 uncultured Bacteroidaceae bacterium | reverse complement strand
CTATGTATCATTTACCAGCGATACGAATTTATTTGTAAATAGGATTAACGACTATCCTTTCTGGGATTCTCCTTATCATTTGGTATCTATAGACCAAGATAGTTGTTTTCTAAATAGTAAATTTGATGACTTACCTAAACTAAAGCTTTCTGGTTCTGACGAATGGATATATTCTAATGAAGTACCTGTTCCGTCCGAACCTTATGTGGATTATGGAACTCCCCGATACGCAGCAGCTCTTCTTGTTTTTCCAAGAATAGATACGGCATACGTTTTCAGTTCTTCAAGTAATCAGAGTATAGGAACAGATATGGAAGAAAATATTTCAATTTTTCCAAATCCTACAAAGAATATCTTGAATGTAGAAAGCAATGTATTGATAAAAGAAATAGAACTTGTCAATCCATTAGGTCAGTCGTTGTTTAAAAGCAATACAATCAACACCTATAACTACCAACTCAACTTGGATAACTATCCAACAGGTACCTACTTAATAAAAGTTCAAACCAACAGCGGCCAAGCAACCAAGAAAGTTATCAAAGAATAAGTTTTCTAATTTTCTGATAATTATTTTGTTATTTCAAAATAATTTCATAACTTTGTCGCATTGATAAAATAAGATATAAGACTGTGAAAAGAAAAAATATCTTTTTTATATATTTAGTAGTATTTCTGCAAACTGTAGCCTCTGCACAGATGCAAGGAGTTATAACAAGTAGTAGCGAGAGAGAAGTTGTCAATATTCAAGCAAGTAGTGAGAACGTAAAAGTGCAAAATGTCGATGATAAATATATACTTACTTACATTATCCAATTATCAGAATTTTGCAAAAGATTGTTTTGTTAAAACAGAAGACGGGTCTACGTCTATTGATGTAGGCTTAGTATTGACAAGTGGTTTTGATATTTACAATTTTAAATACTATGAAGGTTTTGTATATTTTTGTGGTACATATAATACTCAAGGTTTTATTGCATGGGCGAAAATAGATGCAGTTTTTAGTTCTGGGCAGTTTGAGTATGAACTTGTAGCTAATACATCTGTTATATATGACTTAGAAGTTTTTTTAGATAATGCAAGCCAGAATATCAAGGTAGTTGCATTAGGTTACAATGAGAATACAACAAAATATAGTTTCATAGATTATACTATTTATAATGGTAATAGTGGACTTTATGATATATATGAAACATACTATATACTCCAAAATATCACCCTTACGAAAAACTATGTGGCAGTGGTTTTTTCAAATTCCACTTATCCTTATGATGAATTTGGGGTAATACGACATGAAAAGAATTATATTCAAAATTATCAGAGTCAGATGTATGCTTTTGCCTATTCAGGACAAGAGTGCTTGGCTAATATATACCGAAAGCCAGAAAATAGGCGTCCTCGATATTTAATTGAATACATAGGAGAAGAGTCAGTGGTGATTGCTACTGTTATTACGCAAAACGCATCTCCAAATTTTTCAGGAGAATTACATCCATTTGCTTTGTATAATATAAATCTAAACACATTTGGGATGTATTCTTCTCTTATAATTCCTAATTTGAGCAAGCCGTATGTAAAAGATATGGTTTATTTATCTTATAATCAAACTTTACACTTGATTGTTAATGGAGAAATAGATAAAGAATTTACTAATACAGGTAGTGAGTGGATACATGCAGATTTTATCTATGAATGTCAGCCATGGAATACTACTTATTCTTATTTACCTACGATTATCGCACCCGTTGTTAATGCAAGTAATACTCTGAATAGTATTGATAAATATGATGATACATTCTATATAGTTGGTGGCGTATCTATTTTCAATCAACAACCTGCTAACTTGTATTGGTTTGATAGACAAACAACTGCATTAGGTTCCGATTGTTATAAGAATTATGAAGCGAAGTTATACTATGATCCTCCTATACCGATGGGAACTATGAATTATTACAGTACATCCTGGCAGAGTTCAATTACCAATGCTTATTTTTTCTCTATTTCTGATGTATATTCATCTATTTGTGAAGATTAATGATTAAAATGATTAAAATAATAAAAATATGAAGAGGATAACAGTTTTATTAGCATTATTGTGTGTCGTAGTATCAGTAGTTAGGTCGCAATGTCCTTGGTATCCAAATTTTCCTTGTGATCCAGATACTTTAAATATGCGAGAATACGAGGACAGATATTTTATGAATTATTGTAGCAGAGAGGGATTTAATTTTGATGCCTTTATTGATGGGTGGGCAGGTACAAGTTTCTTTACAGAGACAGAAATAGATGAGTTAGGTGGTGTTCGACCATGTGAAAACTGTCCGACAAATATATCTCCAGATTTTGCTCAACCATATATAGCGGACAGTGCTATAACTATTGCAGGAGTATCTGGCTATATAGAAGTGAGGAATACTAATGAAGCATTGAGTTGTTATCATTGGTATTTTGAGATATGGGATTCTTCACTTACTACAGTTTTACGGTCAGTGGATATCTTGGATGCTTATTCAGCACTACATCCACTTAATAGCACGCCATATTATACAGAACTTTTTTTTGATGAGCCTTTGACTATATCAGGTAAATTTTATGTAGTATTTCACACTCCAGATACACTTGTATGTTATGACCAAATTACGGGATTAAACGGAATGCACGAGGCTATGTTGGGAACAAATAGTTGTTCTCCGGGTGCGGATTTATATCCGTTTATAAGGATGGTAGGCAGAGATTGGGAATATATACCGACAACGAATAGTGTTATGTATAATGGAGTTCTAATAGGTGATACTGTAACAGCCTTATATCTTTTTCCCATTCTTGCAGATACATCAAGTATAGATACAACAAATAGCGGAATAGATACGACAGATTCATATTTGGAAAATGTAGATATCTCCAATAGTTTGTATGTTTTTCCAAATCCTACAAATAGTGAGGTGAATATCAATTGTGGATACAAGATAAAGAGTATTCAAATCTTTGATGAGCAAGGCAAACGCTTGTTAGAAAAGGAAGTAAATACCTATAACTACCAACTCAATTTAGATAACTATCCAACAGGCACCTATTTAATAAAAGTCCAAACCAACAGCGGTCAAGCAACAAAGAAAGTTATCAAAGAATAAAAGTAGCGTCTCTCCGAGACGCAATGGAGTGGGGAAGTATCGCTAAACCCCATACTCACGTATGAGGTTAATAAAATGCCGTCTCTTGCGAGACTTCTGCGAATGTCCATTCAGGACATTACGCTGTATGGAGTTAATAGGATGTCGTCCTTTCGGGACTTTAGGTTAGGTAAAATTTACTTTTGGCAAAGAATTTATAATATCAACACTCTGACAGGAAAGGTTGATGATTCTAAGTAGTAGATTGAAAATATATTTCTCGTCCCCAACCTCATCACACCAATCATTAGCGTCGTTAGTTATACCACTTTTCTTGTCTGTTGTAACTGCGTAACGCTCCATTATCCATTCAATAGCCGATTTACCATTAACAATATAATCGTATGCCTTTAAAGGAATATTATTTATAGTAATAAGATTGTTATATATAATCGTTGTCTTGTCCTTTTGCTTACTTGTACCACCGAATTTCATCTTTTGAACTCTGTATGAGATTTGTTCATATGGTTGAGTAATAACACATTTATTATACAGTTCAATTGTTTCATAATTCAAATGCAAATTCGCAAGTTGCCTTCCAGCATTGGAAAAGGCCCAAAAATCTTCTGCTTTCTCCACCAAAGGAATACGCGGTAACATCTTCTTTAAATCATTGGCAAATGTTTTTCTATAACTCTCGCAATGAAGAAAACCATATACATAATAAAAAATATCTTCCTTGAATACACGATTACCGTATTGCTCTTTTGCACGCTGGAGTATAAAATCCGTAATTGCATCACGCCTTATATAATCATCTTCCGCCGCATTATCAAACAAAGTCTTTTCTTTGGTTTGCTTTTCATAGTAATAAAGAGGAAAACATTGCGAAGCACCTTCTATTCCTAAGTCAGGAATCAAATTAGTTATAATACACGAAAAATCTTTTGTATCTCCAATACCAGGAATACAAATTAAAAGATTTTCTTTGTTAATAAAAAAGAAATTAGACATAGCATTAACACTTTCATTTAATACCTGTGGATTAAAATATAAATATTGTTTGCTATAGGGTCTATACAATCCTGTTATATAAACTCCCTTATTGTAATGATATTCTATATTATTCTTACAATCTTTAATAAGTTTAGCACTCCAACTTATATATTGTGGAGAAATAGTTACATTATCAATCTTATGAGTAAATAATAACATTCTTTGTTCATTATAAAAACTAATCATTTTGGATATATTATTTTCAAGTTTATTCTTAGAAAAATTATATACCCACACATCTCTACTTGTCCCTAAACCCCTTGAATAAATAGATTTAAAAAAGGTTTTATTATTTTCTCTCTTCTTATCTCCTATTTCAATCCAACTGTCGAACGAATCATTGCGTTTATTTATCCAATCGCCATGTTCATTTGGAGTAAGGATTTCAAAAGGTAAGTTTTTAACAGAAGAAAACTTGTCTATAATTTGTAGTTTCTGCTCCCTACTTAGATAATCTCCTATATCGTGGTAGTATATTGTGGCTTTGCCCTGTTGTTGCGGTTTTTTGATTAATAATGTTATAGCAATAGGCGTACGGCTTCCTGAACCGAAGATTTTTCCACCCTCTTTGCGTGATAATTCTCCGCTTGTACGTTGGTTTCCTCTTAGATTAAATACATAAATTGCAGAAAATTCATTTTCTAATGATTTTCTAAAACCGTTGCCAGTATTACTATCCAACCAAGAACCATTACTAATAAATGCAATGACGCCGTTATTATTTTGATTTAGCCTGTCGGTTGCCCAACGAAACGCTTTAATATAACTATCATACATAGCATTTTTTGTATGAGCAGTGCTGAATTTTATATAAGTATTTGCTATTTTTTGTTCTAACAATGGATAATGTTGATTTTGGGCATTATCGTTTGCAGATTTCTGTCCAACAGAATAGGGTGGATTGCCGATAATAACGGTTATAGGTTTATTGAGTTGTTTTTTGATTCGGGCAGTGTTTTCGGGGAAAGTAGGTTCAATAAGTTCGGTTTGGGTGTTTTGTTTAGAATACATCTGTTCGCCTAATTGGAAAGTATCGGTCAGACATATCCCTTCAAAAGATTGGTAGGTATCATTATTGTGTTGCAAATCGTGATAAACGTTTTCAATATTGATACTTGCAATATAATAAGCCAACAAAACTATTTCATTAGCAAATATCTCTTGCTTATATTTCCTTTCCAAATCCTTATCTTTGATAATACCACTTTGCAACAACCTTGTAATAAACGTACCTGTACCGGTGAAAGGGTCAATTATATTAACATTCTTATCGCTCAAAGAACGTGAAAACTCTTTATTCAACACATGCTCTACACTCCTTATAATAAAATCCACAACTTCCACAGGAGTATATACAATTCCCAACTGCTCGGTTGTTTTCTTGAAAGCCAAGCGGAAAAACTTGTCATACAACTCCACAACAATCTTTTGCTTAGCTTGAGAGTTGTCAATACCCTCTGCTCTTAGACGGACACTGCGGTAGAATTTTTCAAGATTCTCATGGTCCTGTTCATCTATTCTTTCATTCAATAGATTGATGATACGGTTCATTGCCTTGCTTATAGGATTGTTAGCTGCAAAAGAATAATTCTCAAACAAGGCTTCAAAGACAGGCTTTGTAATAATATGTTGTGCCAACATCTCTATGGCAGTCTGCTCTTTAACGGACGGATTTATGTTTTTGTGCAAGCCTTTGAGGAATTTGTCAAATTCTTTTCTTGCCTTTGCGTCCGTATTTATCAACTCGGTAATCTGTTGTATGTGTCTTTCGGCTATCTTTGCCACATCCTCCGCCCACTGTTCCCAATAGCGTTTATTACCCACCTTTTCAACCATGCGGGCATAGATGACGGATTGCATTTTCTCAAACTGCAGTTCCATCTGCTGAGCAATAGTTTCTTTAATATCCTCGTTGTCATTAGTATCTTCTGATGTTTCCGTGTCCTTATTTGCACCCGTGCCACCGAAAATAGAACCTGTCAAAAGGATATTAGTAGGACGGTTTTTGTTTAGTTCAACTTTATTGACTATTGCGTCAAAACGGTCATCATGAGCCCTCAAAGCATTGAGAATATCCCACACTACTTTGAAACCCTCGTTATTATCCAACACAGTGTTAGGGTCTGCATTTTCAGGTACAACAACGGGGATGATGATATATCCGTATTTCTTTCCTTCTGCTTTTCTCATCACTCTGCCGACAGATTGTACAACATCCACTTGGGAGTTCTTAGGAGAGAAAAACAAGATAGCATCCAAAGAAGGCATATCCACACCTTCGGAAAGACAACGCACATTGGTCAATACACGGCACTCATGGTTGTTGTTTGGCGTTTCTTTCAACCATTGTAATTTCTCGTCTCTAAAGGAAGCTCCCATAGAACCATCTACATGAGAGGATTTGATTGAAACAGTGTTGCGTTTTTCTTCTTTATCCAATTCTTCCCTATAGTTTTCACTGCATATATTCAGTGCTTGGCTTGTTACTTTTGACCAAGAGATAGTACGACAAAAAGCCACGGCTTTTCTCATTGGATTAGGGTCGGATTGTCTTAATATGTTGTGTTCGCTAAGTGTTTTCTTGCTCAGTGCATTTATACAACCTATCAACTTGGCAGCGTCATCGGTTTCCAAAGCCGTGTCTTTGCCTTGTTGTATTGACTGTAGTTTGTTGATAATATTTGTGCTTACATCCTTTTCTGAAACGGTTAAGACAAGTACTTTGTAATCGGAAAGAAGATTTTTATCTACTGCCTCACCAAAGCCTATACGATAAATCTCGTTGCCATATAATGCTGCATCATCCATACTGCATAGATAGGCGTCTTTTTCTCTTGCTCGGATTTGGTCATTCTGCTTATAAAGACGTGGAGTTGCTGTCATATACAGGCGTTTTTTGGCTTGTATAAAATCGTTATCATGCACGCTTACAAAATTGCTTTCCTCCTCTCCTTTGAGTGTAACGCCTGTGGTACGGTGTGCTTCATCACAGACAATCAAATCAAACATAAGGTCTTTACCTAACTGTTTCTGTGCTTCGGAGATAACATTTATAGACTGGTAGGTGGAGAAGATAACAAGCATACCCTCCTTGCGTTTTCTGTTTATAGTCTTTACTTGATAGATTATATTGTTTACATTTGTGGAAGCAGGCATTGCCAAGTCTTCTACCAAGAAAGAGTTCTCGTCTTCCGTTCTTGATACTTGAGAGTCGGAGCAGATACATATAGAGTAGATTTGTTTTTCTGCATCGTAGTTCCATTCTCTCAGAGTCTGAGAAAGCAGTGCAATACTCGGCACAAGGAAAAGTATTGTCCCCTTGTTTGAAGTCAATTGTTCTGCTATTTTCAAGGAAGTATAAGTCTTGCCTGTTCCACAAGCCATTATCAGTTTGCCTCGGTCTGCTGTCTGAAAATATTTTATGGCTTTGTTTAATGCAGTTGTCTGATGCTCCATAAGTTGTTTCTTCTTTCTTAGAGCAGAAGCAGAATGAGTGTTTTCATCCAATTGTTTCCAGTCAATATCGTATGACAGCAAATCCCAATAACCCAATCGGGCGGCAGGAATCGTTTGATTCTGGAAATTAGCCCATGCATTGGATGTCATACCTCTTTCACTTGTATCTATCCAAAGGCGAAAGGCAAACCGTCGAATCTGACCCTGTTCATCAACAAACGTTCTTGTGGAAGTGGAAAGAAAAGTATCCACATCACCTTTGTTTATATAGGTATTCTTGTCAAAACATTTGCACTGAATAGCCCAATATTCATCTTCAAAAGTTCTTGCAACTAAGTCTATTCCTACATCTTGTTTGCCTATACTGTCTCTGAAAGGAAACTCTTGCCACATCCATACTTCGGACAGACGGTTTTTGTACATAGGATATGTCAAAAGAAAATTTTTTATAAGCCGTTCAAACTTATCCCCGTTGTTTCTTGTTGAGAAAGACTCTTTTCTATACTTGCTAAGCACTTCTTTTAAATTTGCCATAGTGTTTGATATTTAGCAGAATAACTATCAAATCACTGATGACGAAATTTAATAAATAGAAAAAGTGCAAACTTCACTATCGCTCTCAAGGGAAGATTCCGAAAGTACCCTGACACCCTTAGTAAGTTCGCACCCAAGCGGCACAACTTAATAATAGGGTATCCAACTTTCGAAATAAATCACTTGGTAGAGCATATTTCGTCTTTTAAAAAGGATTTTCGGAATCTATTTTTGAGAGCGAAATAATAGTTATCTTGTATTTATTTCCGGCACTATTGCCTAATAGACTGCAAAAGTACAAAAAAACATCAAGTTTTTTGTTTTTTACAAACAAAAATCAAGACTTGATAAAAAAAAAGATCAAGACTTTTTTTCTGAAATCCTAATCTTTTGACCCAAAAGAGTTGATCTTTTTTTGTAAAAACCAACTCTTTTTTGGCGAAGGTTTTTTAGTCTTTTTTTCACAGGAAATTGTCAAGTAAAAAAAAGAGGAATACACTAATTTTCTCCTTGCAGATAATATCAGAACAAGTTTTTTATTTAACTTTGCAAAAAATTTCAGGTTGTCGTTATTTAATTATAAGATATTATGAAACAGTTTTTTAAATTCACTTTTGCTTCTTGTTTGGGAAGTCTTTTGGCTTTGATGGCTGTGTTGTTTATTATTTCTTCGGTTATCGGAAGCCTTATATCTTCTGTCTCTCAGCCCGAAGTGGAAGTCAAGGACAATTCCGTTCTGGTGATAAATATGGACAAGCCTATCTATGACCGTGAGGTGGAAAGCCTGCAAGGTCTGTTGTCCACAGATGGTTTGAATATGGAGACAAACATAGGTCTTACAGAGTTTATAGCAGTTTTGAACAAAGCAAAAACAGATAAGAGAATAAAGGCAATAATGCTTAACTTTTCTCTTTTGCAGGCTGACGGCATGGCAACAGCGCAGGAGTTAAGGGAAGTTTTGCAGGATTTCAGACAATCAGGCAAGAAAATATATGCCTATGGAGATCTGATGGATCAAAAATCCTATTACATAGCATCAGCTTCGGACAAGATTATGGTAAATCCTGCCGGAGAAATAATGTTAGCCGGTATGGGTGCAGAGGTAATGTACATAAAAGACCTGATAAACAAGCTTGATATTGATGTTGATCTTGTCCGTCCAAAAAGCAATGCTTTCAAGAGTGCAGGAGAAATGTATATCAACGACAGGATGTCAGACTCCAACCGTGTTCAGACACGTGTATATCTTTCTTCTATCTGGGAGGTTATCTCCAGACAAATGGCTGAAAGCAGGAATATCAACATAGATACTTTCAACAACATTGTCTCTTCTTTGCAGGGCTTTATGACAAAAGATGCTTTGCAGAACCACATAATAGACTATGTCGGTTTCAAATCCGACTGCAAGGAAATGATAAGCAAAAACGTCATAAAGGAAAACTCGCTTTCCAAGGATGCTAAGATAAACTTTATCTCCTATACCAAATACAGGAAGTCTTTTGCCTCACTAAACAAAGTGGGAAAGGAAAACATTGCGGTGGTATATGCCTACGGCGATGTATCACAAGGCAAAGGCTCGGATATTTCCATTGGAAGCGAGACAACATGTAAGGCAATAGAGAAAGCAGCCAATGATAAGAGAGTGAAAGCAATAGTTCTCAGGGTTAATTCCCGAGGAGGCGATGCCATAGCATCTGAAAGTATCACCAACGAAGTAATAAAAGCCAAAAAGAAGAAACCTGTTATTGTTTCCATGGGAGATTATGCAGCCTCAGCAGGCTATGAGATGTCTTCCAATGCTTCATATATTGTAGCAAACACAACAACCATTACAGGTTCCATAGGCGTCTTTGGAGTGATGCCAAACTTCTCCCGTGCTTTGAAAACCAATCTTGGGATTACTTTTGACACCGTCAAGACACATGCCAACTCCAATCCTATAAGTGTTACAACGCCTATGACTGCTGATGCAAGAAATCTTATGCAGCTTAATGTGGAAAGATTCTATGTTAATTTCATCAACAGGGTTGCAACAGGCCGAGGAAAAACTCCGGAATATATAGCCACCATAGCAAAAGGAAGGGTATGGACAGGCAAAGATGCCAAAGAATTGGGACTGGTTGATGAATTTGGAGGACTGAACAAGGCAATAGCTTTAGCTGCCCAAAAAGCAGGACTGAAACAATATGGTATCATATCCTATCCAAAGACAAAAGGAATTATTGAACAGATAATGGATTCGGAGTCAAACGAAATGAGTCTGAAAACCCTTACAAAAGAACTTGGCAAACCATACTCTTTCTTCCTGCAGTTAAGGGATATTGCCAATATGCAGGGGGTACAGAAGAGAATGGATTACGTGATTTCTTTCTAAAAGGCAAAGAAAAGCGGTCTTTTTTTGTAAATACTTAAAAAAACATATATTTCAAACAAAAAATGCTCATAACAGAATATGAGCATTTTTTGTTTGTTATTTGAAAACTTTGAAAAAAACGAACTTTTAAAAATTTTAAACTTCGTTTTAAGGGTATAAAAACCTGCTTTTAGGGGTATAAAAACCTCGTTTTGAGAAACAAAAACCTCGTTTTTTTAAGTGGTTTTTTTAAACTCCCCCTATAAAAACCCGATTATTATCTTAGTTCCACAACAGTGATGCCTTCGCCTCCAAATTCCACTCTCTCAGGATAGAAAGTTTTTACCTCAGGAAGAGTCTTCAGATAGTCCCTTATAAGGACTTTCAGTATGCCGTCTCCTTTTCCGTGCAGTATTCTTATCTGGTTTTCTCCCAAAAGGCGGGCTGTGTCAAGAATATTGGCAACCTCTTTCAAAGCATCTTCACCTCTTTTGCCTCTGAGGTCTATCTGAGGAGAGAAATTGGCTCGTATCTCGTTTATTCTGTTCATTATAGGATTGGAAACAAAAGAATTGCTGTTTTTTTTGTTGGCTTTTTCTTGGCGGAGATAACTTTGTTTGTCTATTTTCTTGACCTTGTTCAATTGGGTTTTGACACTCATTATGCCATTGATAAGTTCTACCTTGTTTTTATTGACGCTTTTAACCTCCATGACCGTCTCTTCCTCCCCGAAAAGAACATAATCGCCTTCAACAACAGGAGAGGAAACAATCTTCAGATGAGTCTTCTTTACAGGTTGAGGTTCTGTTTGTGATTTATCTGCGATGTTGTCCTTGGTTGCGTCCTCCTCTTTTTTGATGTCTTCGTCTATTTGCTCTATATGTTGCTTTACTTCCTGTTTCAGTTGTTTTACTTTCTCTTTCTCAGCCTTTGCAGACTGTATCTCTTCTATTGTCTTCTCTATTCTGCGGTTTGCTCCTTGTAGGATTTCTTTTGCCTCTGAGCGTGCTTTGTTGAGAATATCTTTCTTTTCCAGAGAAAGCCTTTCTTCCAGTATTCTGTATTTTTGAACGATATTGTACAACTCGTCATCATATTCTTTCATTCTTCTTCTTTCCTTTTGAAGGGAAAGTTTCTCAACTTCTATCTGTTGCAGTTCCTGTTCAAAACGTACCTGTGAAGTTCCTGCCTTTTGTTTTGCTGACTCTATGATATGTTTGTCAAGTCCTATTCTTTGAGCAATTTCAAAAGCAAAACTGCTTCCAGGTGTTCCTATGCTGAGTGTAAACAGCGGCAACATATTCTCACTGTCAAAAAGCATGGCTCCATTAAGTATGGAAGAATGGTTAAGTGCAAGGTGCTTAAGATTTGAATAGTGGGTAGTAACCACTCCCCATGATTTTATTTCATTGAGATATTCAAGAATGCTTTCTGCAATTGCTCCACCAATGGCAGGGTCTGTTCCTGCACCACATTCGTCTATAAGGAACATGGAGTCTTTGTCTGCATTTTCACAGATGTTTTTCATCTGCAGAAGATGGGAAGAATAGGTGCTAAGGTCGTTTTCTATACTCTGGGAGTCGCCTATGGAGATAAACATCTCGTTGAATATGCCAGCTTCAGAAGATTCTTTCATAGGAACGAGCAGACCACACTGTAGCATATATTGCAGAAGAGCCACGGTCTTTAAACAGACAGACTTGCCTCCAGCATTTGGACCTGAAACAATAAGTATTCTTTGTTCAGAGTTGAGGGATATTCTCAAAGGGACTATGTTTTTCTGTTTTTTCTTCAAGGCTGCTTCCAGCAAAGGGTGTCTTGCTTCATACCAATTGAGGACAGGGACGGGTTTAAGGTCTGGTCTTGTCGCTTTTATCTCAATGGAGTAAAGAGTTCTCGCTCTTATGAAGTCTATCTGCACAAGGAATCTGTAACAATCAAGGACTTCGTTGAGGTTTTCTCTGAGAACGTTGGAGAATTCCAGAAGAATCCTGTGTATTTCCCGCTGCTCCTCAAGGTAAAGTTCCTTTATTTCAAAGTTCAGTTCCACTATTTCTTCCGGTTCTATATAAAAAGTCTGTCCTGTTTGGGAAGTGTCGTGCAGGATGCCTTTTACCTGTTTTTTATATGAGGATTTTATAGGAACAACCAAGGAACCGTTGCGTATGGTTACCTCATCATCGGAAGAAGTCCAGCCATTGGTCTTGGAATTGGAGAGTATGCTCTGGATTTTTCTGCTCATCTGGGATTTGCATCTGTCTTGCTTTTGACGTATCTCCCTGAGCAACGGCGAACAACTCTCTTTTATTTCTCCGTCTGTGTCTATTATACGGGAACATTCCCTCAACAGTTCTTCATTGAAAAAGATGTTGGAGTAGGTTTTTGCCAAAGCAGGTATCTTTTCCTCTTGTTCGTTGGCAAAAAACTGAAGGATGTCCTTGATGGTAGAGTAGGACAGGAGCAAGAGTTTCATATCATGCTGGGATATGCAGGTATTCTCTGTCCTTAGTTCCTGCAGAAAAGAAATGCAGTCGAAATAATTGTCCTGAGGGAAGTCTTTTATGCCAAGCAGAAGACTTTTCATTTCATAGCTTTCCTGCAGGAGCGTGTTTATTTGCTGATAATCGGTAAGGAAATGCAGCTCTTGCGCAAGGACTTGTGCAGAGACTGTATTACATTTTTCTTTTATAGAGTTTTTTATTTCTTGAAATCCAATTTCTTTTGGTTCTATCATTATCCAATTTCTTTGGTTAGAGCTTTAATAAACTTCCATTTGGAAAAGAATTCCTTGGCAATGATTCTCAAGAAAGTATAGACAGGTATTGCTAAAATCATACCTAAAACTCCACCGACTTTGCCTGCCATAAGAATTATAAGGAAGATTTCCAAAGGCTGTGCTTTTACGCTTTTGGAATAAATAAAAGGTTGCAAAAGGAAGTCATCTATTAATTTAACTATAAGGAATATAATAAGAAAAGTGATGATTAAAGGAAAAATGTCTCCGTTTGGATTTTTTGAAAGGAAGTCTGTAAGAAGAATCATAAGTCCCAAACCACCTCCTATCAAGACTCCAATATAAGGAAGTATGACCATGGTTCCGCAAATGCCAGCGATAAGTATTGCATTGTTGAAACCGACAATATAGAAACCTAAGCTAAGAAGAATGATCATGATGAGTATTTCGCAGAAAATGCCTACAAAATATCTGGATATCAAACGTCTGGTGTTGGTTAAGATGTTATGAACCTCGGGAATGTATTTGTCAGGAGTTACATTGTCTACAAAACGCATGACAGTGTGTGAATCCTTAAGGAAAAAGAAAGTAACAAACATTGTAATCAATATGCCCATGATAATATTTGTGGCAAGGGAAAGAAGACTTGAAGCAAAGGTAGGCAGTTTGAAACTGTTGAGAACAGTCATTATTTTACTGCTGATATATGTTTCAAGACTTAGATTTTCTGGCAGCAGATTGTATGCAGCAATAGAGCGTTCTATTTTTTTTATGTGAATGGAATAGTACTCAGATATTTTTTGTATATCTATATCTGCGAAATTCATTGTCTGCGAAACTATCAAAGGAACAAGCAGGTAGATGACCAAGGTTATTATGCCTGCTTCCAGTAGAAGAGTAAGCCCGGCACAAATATTTTTTGACAGATGATATTTTTTTATTTTCACTTTTTCCAGAAAACTCATGACAGGTCTTCCTACCAAAGAAAGGATAATAGCAAAAAAGATGCAGGTCATCAGAAATCTGAAATACCACAGAAGAAACAGTATCAACAGAACAACAGCAACGCTTACAATCCATTTTACTACTTTTGGGAAAGCAAATCTATTATCATCTTTAGCCATGACTGTATTATTTATTGATTATCTTCTTTGTTCCATTCAGCACAGGAAGAAGCTGTCTCGTATAGTTTTATATTGTAGAGTTCAACTTCTTTTGGTAGCAGTTTTTCTATTCTTTGTTTGAAATGCAGGACAAGGTTTTCACATGTCGGCTGAAAATCCACGATATATTTCTTTATATCCATAGACTCTATTGCCTTGATATAAGGAGAATTCTTTTCTATTACAAGACAATGGTCAAAGATGTCCAAGATGTTTCTCTGAACAATAGATTTCAGTTCCCTGAAATCCATCACCATGCCAAAAGAAGAAGACTCTTTGTCTTGCACAGGCTCTCCTCTTAGAGTGATAAACAGTTTGTAGCTGTGGCCGTGAATATTTTTGCAAGCACCATTGTAGTTGTTTAAACAATGGCTCATCTCAAAATGAAATTCTTTTGTAATTCTTATCTTCATTCTATTATTTTGCCGTTTTCACAGGAAATCACTCGGGACCGGAAATCGTTTATGATAAGATAATCATGAGTTGCCATAAGTATGGTAGTGTTGTTTTCTTTGTTGAGTTTAAGAAGAAGTTTCACAATTTCTTCAGATGTTATAGGGTCAAGATTTCCTGTTGGTTCATCTGCTATTATCATTTCAGGAGAATTGACAGTTGCACGGGCAAGAACTATTCTTTGCATTTCTCCTTCTGAAAGATTGTAAGGATAAACATCTGCTTTGTCTTGCAGACCTACAGCTTCCAGGCATTGCATAATTCTTGTTTTTATGAAAGCCTTGTCTTTTGTCCCCGTTGCTTTCAGCACAAAAGCAAGATTATTGAACACCGTCCTGTCATTCAACAGCTGCATGTCCTGAAAAACAATACCAAGTTTTCTCCTAAGCAGGGGTATGTTGCGTTTTGAAATATTCTTTAAACTGAATCCACATATTTCCCCTTCTCCGCTTTCTATAGGAATATCAGCATACATAGCTCGGAGCAGGGTGGATTTTCCAGCTCCTGTTTTGCCGATAAGATATACAAATTCTCCTTTGTTTATTGTAAGATTAACATCTGTCAGTATCGTTTTGTCATAAGAAAGCGATACATTTTTCATAAAAACTGAAAGTTCTTTATTCTGTGTGTCCATAATCAAAAATATAAAATTAAACAGTCTCCTCTCTTTGTCTGATTTTCTTTATTACAAAAAGATGAATCAATCTGACATATAAAAACCATGAGACAATTATTATCAAAACAAGTATAAGGTCACTGACAAGGAAAGACAAAACTACAGAAACAATGGAGATACAAAAAGAAATAACAAATGTGGTAAGAGTACATCTTTGATGGGAATATCCCAAACGAATAAAATAGTGGTGTATATGTGTTTTGTCAGCCGTAAAAGGAGACCTGCCTTTTCTTACCCTGCTGACAAATACTCTCAATGTATCTGCCATAGGTAGATAAAAACAGCCTAAGAAAGGCGCAACATATGATTTCATTGTTAGTTGGGAACTGTTTATTCCGGCAAGTCCTGCACTATATGTCATGGCAAGAATAGAAAAAATGGTCAATAGGGTTCCTATAAACAATGAACCAGTATCTCCCATAAAGATTTCTGCTTTTTCCCAGTTGTATCGAAGAAAACCTATTATCGCTCCCATTATTGCAACTAAGCACACTTCTATAAACAAAGCAGAAAAAGGAGCAGAGACCCGATGGTCTCCTACCTGAAAGATAAAGAAAACAAATAGAAAAAAGAAAGTATTAAGAGCCTGCATTCCGGCTTGACCATCAATACCGTCAATAAGGTTGTAGGAATTTGTAACAACAACAAAAAAACAAACTGTTGCTCCATAGCTTATCCAGTCTGGAACATAAATAATCTGGTCTTTGGAAAATCCTGTTATTGCTGTTACTCTTATTCCTATGTAAGCAAGCAGCAAACCTACAATAATTTCAAGACCGAGTTTTGTCCAAGGACCAATATCATTCATATCATCTCTTATGCCGATGAACATAGTGATTAACATGGCTGCGGCAAAAGAAATCATCTGTTCTGCATTTGTTACCTTAAAGTAAACAAACAACATCGCTGTTACACTTACTGCAAAACTTGTAAAGATAATTATTCCTCCCATGTGAGCAGTATAGCCTGTGTGTATTTTTCTTCCTCCGCTTTTGTCTAAGAATTTATACTTAACCATCAGCCTGATAAAAGGCGGCATAAGCAGGAATGATACTACCAAGGCCAAAAGAAATGACATTATGTAAGCACCTATACTCATTGGTTGGATAATTGTTTATCAACAAATAATTAATACTTGGCAAAAATACTATATTTTTTGTTATGTATAATGGGTTTGGACTATTTTTCTTTAATAAAATTCTTTTCTATACAAAAAAAGAAGACAGCGGACTGTCTTCTAAAAGTGTGTATTATAACTATAGGATTTTATTGTTTATCTTTCAGTTTATTTATCTGGTGCTTAAGAGCATCTATTGCAAGCATAACTGCCTCTTCAAAACTATCTGCTTGTTTTGATGCAAACAAATCGGCTCCTCTGATAACAAGACGAACGTCTGCAATCTTGTTGTTATCACTTTCTGGTTTTTCAACTTTAAGCGTAACTTCTGCTTCAATGATGTTAGATAGTTGTCGTTCAAGTTTAGAAACTTTTTCTTCTATGAAAGCGACAAGTTTCTCGTCAGCCTTAAATTTTACAGCATTAATTTTTACGTTCATGATTTTACCTCCTAAAATTTAGTTTATACTTTTAAAAGCATTCTTATATTCTTTTTTTAGTTGTTCTATTGTGGAATGTATATATTTTTCTGTTGTGGTTATTGAAACATGTCCAAGCAAGTTTTTTACATTGTTTATCTCTGCTCCGTTTTCTATTAAGTGTGTTGCACATGTATGACGAAAAACATGAGGAGATTTTTTTTCTGCACCACAGGAGAGAAGTTTATTATGTATCATATAATACAGTTTTCCCTCAGTGAGAACTTTTCCTTTTTTATCCACAAATAAGAACTCTTCTTTTATATCTAAACGATGTTTTAGGTCAATATATTTTGTCAAATCATCAACAATTTTTTGATTTATCGGCACTATTCTTTCTTTTCTTCTCTTTCCCAATACTTTGAGATAATAGTTGGAAAAAGAAATATCACTTTCTTTCAGTCCGAGAAGTTCCGCCCTTCTTATTCCTGTGCAGTAAAGAATTTCTATAATAAGATGGTTTCTCAAGGATTCAAAATCATTCTCATCGTATTCTTCTTTTAGCAGCATTTGTATATCGTCGTTGGAAAGCGAAGACATCTTTCTTGCAGGTATCTTTGGGGCAAGAATTTTTGACATCGGATTGACAATGTTGCCGTCAGTCTTCTTCAGATAGTTGAAATAGGTCCTTAACGCAGTAATCTTTCTGTTTATGCTTCTGTTGGAAATACCTTTTTCAGACAAATCCATAATCCAGACACGGACAATGTTTGTTGTTATGCTTTGGTCGGAAACATCTCCCTCACAAATTCTTGCAAGTTCTTTTTCGAACTGTTTCAAGTCTGTGGAATATGCTTTAACAGTATGTTCTGAACAGTTCCTGTTTTTTGATAAATATGTCAAAAACTCGTCTATTCTCATTACAATAGCAAAATTACAAAAAAAAACTTACAAACCCTGATTGAATTTGTAAGTTTCTTTGTTTTGAGAGAAAATACATAACTTTCTCTCTGTGTAATCTTAATGACTATTTATCCATTTCCATCTGTCTAAGATGCTGAACATAGATAGCTTTAAGTTTCTTTTCTCTTGCAATTACAGATGGTTTTGTAAATTGCTTTCTGGAACGTAATTCTCTTACTACTCCAGTTTTTTCAAATTTTCTTTTCAATTTCTTTAAAGCTTTTTCAATGTTCTCGCCTTCTTTAATAGGGACAATAATCATAATTTATACCTCTTTCTTTTTTAAATGATTAATAATTAAGTTTTAATTAACAAGTTGCAAAATTAGATATTTTTATTATTCTGACAAAACTTTTTCTAATTTTTCTTTCAACCATACGGGGCATCTCATAGGTTTTCTCGTCTTTTCATCAACAAAACACAACTCATTCCACCCTTCGCACAAAAGAACTTCTTTACCTTCTTGCATTCTTAGCACCCTATAGTCAAAATGAATCTTTGCTGAGGGTATTTCTTTTACGTAAGTCCTGATAATTACATTATCATCATACACAGCTGGAGTATGATAATGGGCATATTGTCTTATAAGAGGCATCATTACTCCTCTTTTTTCCATTTCGTCATAACTGATTCCAAGATTTCTCATGCTTTCTTCTCTTCCTATCTCAAAGAAACGGAAATAATTGCTGTTATGAACATATCCCATCTTGTCGGTTTCATAGTATTTCACTCTATGAAAAAAATCAAAAACATACTCTTTCATCTTATTTTCTTGTATATGTATATAACAAAGAAACTGCCACAAGTTTTAGCCTTAGGCAGTTTCCATAGATTTTGAAAAAAGATTTATTAATACTTAATGTATCCCTTTTCTAATGCATTGTTCAAACAAGGTATTATACCTTTCTTGTTTATTGTTCTCATTCCCTTTGCACTGACTTTAAGAGTTACCCATGCATCTTCTTCTGGAATATAAAACTTCTTTGTTTGAAGATTAGGATAGAATCTTCTTTTAGTTTTTATATTTGAGTGAGAAACGCGATTTCCGTTCAATGCACCTCTTCCTGTAATTTCACAAATTCTTGACATTGTATTTTTTGTTTTTTATTATTACCTTTACTAAAAACCTTTCAATTTTGAGTTTGCAAATTTACGACCTTTTATTTTAATGACAAAATGTTTTTCAAAAAAAATTAGTTTTCTGCATTTTTAAGGATGTTTTTTGTTCTTTTGTCCCTTTATATAAAACCAAAAAGTATTAATTTTGCAGGAGAAACTTTTTTGTGATGAAACAGAGGACACTTACACCGGAAGAATTGCGTAAATTACAGCTTTTGCAGTTAGGAATGATAGAAGAACTGCACAGAGTTTGCGAGTTACATAATATTTCATACGTGCTTTATGGAGGTACTTTGCTTGGAGCAGTAAGGCATAAAGGTTATATTCCTTGGGACGACGATGCAGATATAGCAATGTTGAGGGAGGATTACGAAAAGTTTAAGAAGGTGGCTTCAGAGTTAAATCCTGATATATGTTTTTTTCAGGACAGCGACACCGACAAATACTATCGTTGGGGATATGGCAAGTTAAGACGTACAGGTACAAAGTTTGTGCGTCTTTATCAAGAACATCTGAAGTGTGCAAATGGATTGTTTATAGATATCTTTCCTTTAGATGATATTCCAAAGTCTTTACCAATGCAGATGTTGCAGGATTTTTATTGCTATTGTCTTAGAAAAATAGCATGGAGTGAAGTAGGAAAGGTTCAAAAGCGGGGTTTCAAACGTCTCTGGTTCTCTCTTTTAAACAGGATTCCTATGTCTTTTGTGATAAGGTGTCAAAAGCGGTTACACAAAAAAAGCAGCAACTCTTCAGATAACAAAGTTACTTGCCTTTTGTTCCCTTCTTTGGGAAAATTCTATTATAAAAGTCCTCTAAAAGACAGATATGGAATGCCAAAACGCTGGTTTAAAGAGAGAGCTCTGTATGATTTTGAGGGCAGGCAGTTTTATGGAATAAAAGATTATGATGCTTTTCTGAGATACGAGTATAGAGATTATATGACTTTGCCACCGGAGAACAAAAGAAAGGTTCATCCGGTTTCTTCCATAGAGTTGTAATAAAAAAAAGCGGTGCTTAAAAACAAGTACCGCTTTTTTGTTTGTCTTTTTATTGTTTAGAAAGTAAGACCCAAGCTTAATACAAGAGTACCCAATCCCATTTCTTTTTCTTTCAAACCTTTGTAAGTGCCGGGTGTTCCTTTTTGCCAGCTTGGTATTATAGGACTTCCGTAGTGAAGCGTTGTGCTTCCAAACAGATATTCCAAGCCAAAAATAAAGTGCTGGTAACGTAAAGAACCTTTTAGACTGAAACGGTGAGCAAAAGATACAGAGGCAGCAGATTTCATGTCTGTTTCTTGATTTGCAACAGATACAGATTCTTCCTTTGGTCCTTTTCTAAAAGAGAAAACCACTGTAGGAACATATTGGAAAGAAAGATCTACAGATAAATCATTTACTATATCCATAGAAACCATAGGTCCGACTTTTACTCCCAAGTTCCACAGCAAGCCGCCTTGTGTTTGCAAAGGAGTTACTATGCTTGTTCCTGTTGTTGAAGAGATAAGCGGATAATCTCCATAAAGATGTTCCTTTCCAAAGTTAAAAGAGGTGTAAAGGAAGGTAAGGTCCAAACCTGTTGTAAGGTTATACTCAGGTTCTACAACAAACAGAGGGAACATTCTTCCTGTTTCCAAACCAAAACCAGAATTATAATAATCTTTATACTCTCCCATAGGCTGAGTGAAAGATATTCTCAGATAACTTTGTCCAATTCCTTGTGCCTTTAATCCAGATACAGACAATGTAAGTACTGCAAGGGCTAATAATAATATTTTTTTCATTTCTTTTCTTCTTTATATTTTATTAAAAGGGTAAATCTCTGTTTGCATTGAATTTCAAATCTTCGCTTGATATTTCAGCAAGATTGCTGTCCGTATCCAAAGAAAAATCGCTTGAAGAGAAATCTTCCAAATTTTCGTTGTTGTTATTGTTGTTATTGTTCAGGTAGTTGGTGTTTTGATTTGAATGATTTTTTGTAAGTATTTTAAAGTTCTCTGCCACTATTTCCACAGTACGTCTTTTGTTTCCGTCTCTGTCTTCCCATTGGCGGGATTTAAGTTTTCCCTCTATATATACTTGCATGCTTTTTCTAAGGAATTTGTCTGCTACGTCAGCAAGCCCTCTCCAACATACAATATTATGCCATTCTGTTTCATCTATTTTAATACCTTCATGATTTTTGTATTGTTCTGTGGTTGCAAGAGGGAATGAAGCCTTCTTCACATTATCAAACATAACAATCTCAGGGTCTTTTCCCAAATTTCCAATTAAAATAACTTTATTAACTCCTATCATATCCAAAATATTTATAAGTTCAAGTTGCAAAAATACAAAAGATTTCTAAACTGAAAAAAAGAATGGGGATTTTTTATTTTCCGTTCAGTATTCTGGTTCTGATGCTTCTGACAGCAGATTTGTAGTAGTCTATCTCCATGGTTTTGATAATACGCATTATTTCGTTCATCAAATCCGCATAGAACTGACGCATATTGGATCTTGAAAACAAAATCCAGATGTTTTTTTCGAAAGAAAAAAAGAACATACCCGAGAAGATATGTTCTTTGGTTTTTGTCGTTTGTCAAACAGGATTATCTTTTGATAAGTTTTTCTGTTCTTACAGAGTTATTTGTCTGGATTCTTATATAATAAACTCCGGAAGCAAGTGCTGCCCCCGAAATCTCAAGATTTTCTTGTCCAGCAGCAAGCTTTGTAGTGGAAACCACTTTGCCAGCCTGGTCAGAAACGACAACCATTGCATCTTCATTCAATCCTTTTACACATAATGTTGTATTGTCCGATGTAGGGTTAGGATACAGGACAATATTTATCTGTCCTTTTTCCTGATTGTTGAGACCGCTTGTAAGATTACCTTCTATTTTAAGGTCATCCAATAAAACTCCATAGAAAGAACCGTCTTTTTCCACAAAGGCGATCTGCATTTGGGAAGATGTTTCCGTCAAACTTATGGAATCATACAACCAGTTTCCCATATCAAAGTTGAAGTAGTGGGAAGAATAGTGGGTAAGCTCTGTCCAACTGCTTTCAGGAGACAGTCTATAATAAACACTAAGAGGCCTTTCGTTCCAAGAATAGATATTGTAAGCATAAGAAAGTTTTACATCAGTATAATTTGTTAAATCAAAGGTAGGAGAAATAATGCGT
Source organism: uncultured Bacteroidaceae bacterium (assembly GCA_964639765.1). GTDB lineage: Bacteria > Bacteroidota > Bacteroidia > Bacteroidales > P3 > Scybalousia_A. Next base: position 56,431 of record CAZXEN010000006.1, on the reverse strand, counting down.
GCAGAACTTGTCTGATAACTGCCACTGGAACCTGAATTGAAGACAAGCATATTGTTTCCCTCTATAGGAGCAATGCTTTCATAATAGGTATTCAAGGAAGAAACTGTCTCAAAACTTGCACTTCCGCTGATTGTTTCAATAGTCCAGCAGTCTATACCTGATTCAAATCCATCGATGTAAGGAAGAGAATTTACAACGCTGCCGTCACAAAGAGTGGAGAATGTTTTGGTATCTGAATTATATATTGTGTCGTCTGCTGTTGCCAGAAGCCTGTATTCGTATCTTGTCATAGAAGCAAGATTGGTTAATTCCTCAGAGAATGAATCATCGCTGAGAAGAATATCATTCCAGGTACTATTTCCTACTGTTCTCCATTGAAGAGTACGGTCTGATATATCATATTCGCTTGAGAAAGAACCTACAATTGTAGCTGAGTTGGTGGTAATGTTTTGTGCAGACAAGGAAAAGATAATCTTGCGGTTGTTTATATAGGTGAAAGAGATATTGTTTTCCTCATTGTAGTGTATATCGTTTATGGAATAGGAAATCTCTGTTCCGTCTCTAAGGGTAGAACCGCTTTTTGAAGTAACATTAGAGCTGCCAGGGAAAGCAACAGCAGAAGTGGAATTGTTTGTAGAGCCTCCAGCTGCAGGTTCAATATAGAATCCTCTGTCGTTAGGATTTACATTGATGTCATTGGTCTCTTCCCAGTTGTCAAACTTGGAACTTATTGCGTGAAAGACTATCATTCCTTCTGCAGGTATGTAAGCGTCCCATTTTGTTTTCTTTCTGTATTCAAAAGTAAGGTATTCGTCTCCATCCAAATCCATGTGAAGAGCTGTATTGCTTGTAGATATTGGTTCAAGAGTATAGACACCGTTTGCATTTAATGTGTCTGGTACTGCCCAATTAATCATGCTTCTTTCAACCATTGAATAATAAGGAGGAGTAAGACAGTTGTTGTTGTAAGAGCCTTCTGCCATAACGTCGAACTCTCCTGTTGTAGCAGAAGTACCACCGCTTTGGTCATAGTCTGTATCATAGAAATCCGGCAATCCAAAAACATGTCCCATTTCATGACATACAGCCCCTATACCATCACAATTGTTGTATTGACCTAACTCAGAAGAACAGGAATATCTCCAAAGCTGCACTCCGTCATAGGTGGGGGAGTCAAAAACATAGTACATGTGAGCCCAAATCTGATTTGACTGTCCTGTATAATGTTCTCCTTGTCCAGCATAGATAACATGCACCAAATCTACAAGACCATCACCGTCATTGTCAAAAATAGATAAATCTATATCATCTGTAGAGTCTGCTATATTAAGAGCATCGGTTACCATAAGATAGCAGTTGTCTTCATTTGAACCATAGTAGGAATAAGGGTGATTAAGAGTGTAAGGACCTATAACATGAAAGTTAGGATCCATCTGTTCAAAAGAATTGTCAAAGAAATAGTCTCTGACAGATCCGGTAAAGTTTCCAGAGTTGTAGTTAGTATCTTTTATCTGATGTGTGAATTGGTTTATGTTGGAAGTCTGCATGGTTGCATTTGTAAAATTGACAAGCACAACAAGAAGATTAGGATTTCTAACAAAATCGTTGTTGTCGCTTCTGGCATCTCTCATAACTTTAAGGTCGTTGTCTCTGAAGTTTCTTTTGGATTGAAACCGTTGTACCTGCTGTCTGGAGAAGAAAAGATTTTTTTCTATGGATGCAAGGAAATCTATTTCCTGTTTATCCCTTTGATTTGGGTCTGAAGCAACGATGTTGGAAGCTACCATATCCCCATTGTCGTTTAAAACAGCATAAACCATATCTCCATTTTCAGCAGAAAGCAGAGTATATCTGTCTATTGTTCTTGCACAGTGCATAAACTCATCACCGACAAGGTAGAAAGAGATTGTTTTGCCTGTGCTTTGTCTTTGTGTTTGAAGTATAGTGTTTGCTGGTATTGCAAAAACTCTGCTCAGTGCTATGATACTAAGAAAAAGCACGATGAAATTTTTAATATTCTTTTTCATTCTCTATTTACTTTTTTTTGTAACAAAAGGCAAGAAATATCTGATGAGTCTTTTTTTAGTCCTTTATATTATTTTGCGTAATTAACAGCCCTTGTTTCCCTTATTACTGTTACTTTTATCATTCCAGGGAATACCATCTCTGTCTGAATTTTCTTTGAAAGGTCAAGAGAAAGTTGTGTTGCTTCCTGGTCTGTTATCTTGTCTGCTGCAACGATAACCCTCAACTCTCTACCTGCCTGAATAGCGTAGGTCTTTACAACGCCATCATAAGCCATTGCCATTTCTTCCAATTTATTCAAACGGTTGATATATGCTTCGACAACTTCTCTTCTTGCTCCTGGTCTTGCTCCGGAAATAGCATCACAGACTTGTACAATAGGAGCGTAAAGATTGGTCATTTCTATTTCATCGTGGTGAGCACCTATGGCATTGCATATTTCGGGTTTTTCTTTGTATTTTTCAGCCAACTGCATACCGTGAATAGCGTGAGGAAGCTCAGGAGAATCATCTGGTACTTTGCCAATATCGTGCAAAAGTCCGGCACGTTTTGCTATCTTTGGATTAAGACCAAGCTCTGCTGCCATTGTAGCACATAGGTTGGCAACTTCACGGGAGTGTTGCAAAAGATTCTGACCATAAGAAGAACGGAACTTCATTTTACCTATCATTCTTACCAAGTCATGATGAAGATTAACTATTCCAAGGTCTATACAAGTCTTTTTACCTGTTTCTATAAGGTCTTGTTCTATCTGACGTTTTGTTTTTGCTACCACTTCTTCTATACGGGCAGGGTGGATTCTTCCGTCAGTAACAAGTTTATGTAAGGAAAGTCTCGCTATCTCTCTTCTGATTGGGTCGAAGCAAGAAAGAAGTATTGCGTCAGGAGAGTCATCAATGATTATTTCTACTCCTGTAAGATTTTCAAGGGTACGTATATTTCTACCCTCTCTACCGATTATTCTTCCTTTTACTTCTTCGTTTTCAAGATTGAATACAGAGACAGTGTTTTCTATTGCTACCTCTGCAGCTGTTCTTTGTATGGATTCAACAACGATTTTCTTTGCCTGTTGGTTGGCTGTCATCTTGGCTTCTTCTTCAATCTCCATAATTTTAGCCATAGCCTCACTCTTGGCTTCTTCTGTAAGCGTTTCTATCAATTGGGCCTTGGCTTCTTCTGCACTAAGTCCTGCCAACTGCTCTAATTTTTGAACACTCTCTTGATAGGTTTTTTCTACCTCTTGTTGTCTTATAGTAAGGCGTTCCGCTTGTTTTTTAAGATTTTCTTTTGCTGTGTTGAATTCAGCACTTTTGCGTTTAAGTTCTTCTACCTCTTTGTTGAATGCCTGTTCTTTTTGACGTAGTTTGTTTTCGTTCTGTTGAACACGGTTGTTTCTTTCTTGACAGTCTTTTTCGTGTTCTGATTTTAGTTGAAGAAACTTTTCTTTAGCTTGCAACATCTTTTCTTTTTTAATGATCTCGGCTTTACTTTCGGCTTCTTTAACCAAATCTTCACTCTTCTTTACAAGAGTCTTACGCATCTTTGTGGTGGCAATAAGTATTCCTGCTCCACAAAAAGCAACAGCTACAATTATATACAATACTATTTCCATAAATTTAATTTATCCTTTTGTCGGATGAAGGGAACGTAGGCGATGAAAAAAAGAAAGCTGCACTGCAGTAAGAGACAGAGGAGTATCTGCAAAACCTCTATATAAATGATTTGGGTACCTGTAGGCGTCAAGTATCTGCTGTCGCAAAGGAAACCAAAAAGGTTGCAGCCCGCTTTCTTCCTACCTGAGTTAACCCTTTACTGTGTATTAACTGTTAAGTTTGCGAACTGTTATCTCAAAACTCAATGCAGCTAAAACTAAGTATTCTTTCTTTTCCCCCTATTTCAAATAACGATCTCTCTTCCTAAGTGTTTCTCTAAAACAATGTTAATTCATTTGCATCATCTGATTTATCTACCGAACGAGATATTTCTATTTCATGGTCCTCTTCCTGAGAAGAATTATCTGGCGATGATTCTTCACTATAGATTTCTTCGGTAGGCTCATCTGTTTTTTTTAAATTATCAACATTGTTTATGTTAAGCACTTGGTCAAGTAATTTGTCTATTTCTTTTGCTTTTTCAACATCTTCTACAGAGCGAAGGCTTTTTGTTTTTTCTTCTTGTTTAAGATTGCTTACAAAAGCCTGCAACAAAACCATAGCCATAAGGTCTTGTTTATCTCTGTGAGTAGTCTTTTGGGCATAGAATTGTAGACTTTCCTTAATAGAATTAGAAGCACGCAAAAACAAGTCTTCCTCGTCTTTTTTCACTTTTACAGTGTAGTCTCGTTGCACTATCTTTAGTTTTATTGTCTTTGTTTCTTCCATCTTCTATAAACTCTGAACATTATCAGTATTCTCCTTAGCCTCAACTATGGCAATACTTTTATTTATCTTTCTAAGTAAATCGTTTATTATATTTCTACATTCAGCTATATCCGAACTGTTATTAATTATATTACTTATTTTATTTATGTTTTCTTCTTCTTTTGTTTCGTTTTGTTTTTTAATACTGTTTGCTTTAAGTCTTTCTATTTCTTTTTGTAAAGATAGAATCTGCTCCTGCTGTTGCAAAACACAAGTCTCCAAATTAACCTTTTCCAAAGCAAAGTTGCGAACTTTTGTCTCTATACCACATAATATGTCTTGCAGGTTATCCATTCAAAAAAACAGTATTTTTATTGTTGCAAATTTATTCAATTTTATTTTTCTGACAAAGAAATATATCGTTTTTTTTATTCTATGGGCAAATTATGACCCATTTTTTCTTTCTTTGTAAGAAGATAGTTATGGTTATAATCATTTGGTTCAACAACAATTGGAACAGTCTCTTTTATGCTTATTCCAAAACCTTCCAAGCCTATACGTTTCAAAGGATTATTTGTCATCAATCTAAGATTTGTTGCATTCATATCTCGAAGAATTTGGGCTCCTATTCCATAGTTTCTTTCATCTGGTTTGAATCCCAAAGCAACATTGGCATCAACAGTGTCCATTCCTTGCTCTTGCAGGTGATAAGCATGAAGTTTGTTTACCAAACCTATACCTCTGCCTTCTTGATTTAAATAAAGAACAATACCTTTGCCTTCTTGCTCAACCATCTGCATTGCTCTGTGAAGCTGGTCTCCACAATCGCATTTCATACTTCCAAAAATATCTCCTGTAGCACAGCAAGAATGCACCCTGCAAAGTATAGGTTCATCTTTTTCCCATTCTCCTTTTTTCAAGGCAAGATGCGTGACGCCTGTATTTGTTTCTGTATAAGCAATGATTTTAAACACACCCCAATGAGTAGGCAGAGTAACTTCCTCTTCCTTCTTTACCAATATTTCGTGGTTCAAACGATATGCTATCAGGTCTTTTATGGTTAAAATCTTTAGGTTGTATTTTTTTGCAAATTCCAACAACTGAGACATACGGGCCATAGAACCGTCTTCATTCATTATCTCCATTAAGGCTCCTACGGGATACAAGCCAGACAGTTTGCAAAGATCTATTGCAGCTTCGGTGTGTCCCGCACGTTTCAAAACTCCAAGGTCTTGTGCATACAAAGGATTGATATGTCCTGGTTTTCCAAAATCCTGTGCTTTTGCATTCGGATTGGCAAGCCATTTTATTGTTTCCGCTCTGTCATGAGAAGATACTCCTGTTGTGCAGCCTTCCAATTTATCCACAGTAATAGTAAAAGGTGTTCCAAGCATGGAAGTATTGTTGCTAACTTGTGCAGGGAGGCCCAATTCTTTACAACGAGAAAGTGTTATAGGAGCACACAAAACACCTCTCGCATGTTTAAGCATAAAATTAACTTTATCAGGAGTTATTTTTTCGCCAGCTATAATCAAATCACCCTCATTTTCTCTGTCTTCATCATCAACAACAATAAGAAAATTACCATTTTTAAAATCTTCTAAGCACTCTTCTATAGTATTTATTTTAGTTTCCATTTTTTTATCCAGTATTTTTTAATCAGGGTGCAAAATTAAGAAAACTTTTGCACTGTACAAGTTTTTGGTCTTATATTTCAATTAAATTTTTTCTATTATAAAAATCTTCTATTTCTTTGCTTATCTGTAGTGAAACTTTATCGTCAATATAAATGTTTTTCTGGTTTTGCGTTATTGCTTTAACAAAGGATACCAACTCATAGCGGATTCCTTCTCCTTCCAATTGATAGAAATAGCGTTTGTTCTCCATGGTGTTTTCTTTCCTTACCTCAAAGTATTCTGTCTTCCACCAAGGGGCAGGCACATAGATATATCCTTTTGTTCCAGAAACGATAAGTTCTCCTTCGCTTTTTACTCCTTTGCCCACTTTTATTGAGGCAACGGCTTTAGGGAATATATAGGCTATCTTTGTAAACAAGTCGAAATTATCTACCTCTTTGGAAAAATGTGAAGTGATAACTTTTTCTTTGTAATCAGTGCCGAGTATTTGAAAGACAGGAAGCATAGCCGTCGGGCCCCAAGCAGAGATAGAGTTCCATGCTTTTGACATATCTTTCCCTTTTCTTTGTATCATATCAGAAAAACTTGTGCAAGTGGAATCTACGCTTACAACCTCTCCTATTATTCCACTCTTTACCAAAAGCAATAAACGATAATATGCCAAAGCATAACCTGTTTTTATTGAATCAAAAAGAATACATGAGTTTTGTTTTGCAAGCTCCTTAAGTTCTACCCATTGTTTTGTATCTATGGTTATAGGAGATTTGCAAAGAATATGCTTTTTGTATTCCAAGGCATAACGGATTTGTGGGTAGTGTTCTTTTGGCTGAGAAGTAAGGTAAAGAGCATCGCAATCTTCCAATAATGCTTCAAAATTTTCTTTTCTTATTTTTTTTAGAGTAGGAGAAAGAAAATCATCATATTCTGAGCAAACGCCTGTTATTTTTAAACCATTGACATAATGACTTTCTCTTTCATATTTATTTAATAGAGATATTTCTCCCACAAGACCAAGGCGTATTTCTCTTTTTTCCGCTCTTAACTCAGAAGAGGAAACCCCTTGAGTTCTTTCCAAATATACTACCTTGCAGAATTCTTCCAGATAATCAAACTTCCCTAACCAATCACTACCAATAGCAAAAATATCTACTTCCAACCGTTTTATGTCATCTATTTTTTGTCCCTCATACTCTTCTACTATTATCTCATCAACCAAGCCTGTCTGTCTTACAGCCTCAATTCTCTCCATCAATGATTGCTGAACATTGATTTTCCCTCTCGCTTTGTCAAATCCGTCTGCAGTAACACCAACAATAAGGTAATCACCCAGAGCCTTTGCTCTTTCCAGCAGGCGTATATGGCCAAAATGTAGTAAATCGTATGTTCCGTATGTGATAACTTTTACCATAATCCGCTTCCTATTAATTTTCTGCAAAGATATATATTTTTTTGTTTTTGCAAAAACTTAAACGAAAGAAACAAATATCTTTACAGGGACTTGCTGCATAAGAACAAAAACTTCTGCTAATAAAAATCCAGATAGTAAAATTTATCATATACTATGTACATTAATATATTATATTATTGTATAATTAAAATAAAATTGTATTTTTGCATTCAGATAAGGTAAGGGAAATAGTTCTCTCTTATGTAAAAAACGTTATACTTGCTATTTTACGATTGAAAACTTGAGACACTTTCAACAAGAAAATACAATATTGCGAATATAATCGTCCTCTTGCGTGGGACTGTTTTATCATATATATCTGTATTTTCTGGGTTAGTCTCAAGACCTTCAATCGTGGATATGTAAAAAAAATACGGTTCCACGTTTTTAATTGCTAACTACATAGGCAAGGAGCCACCTATGAAACTAAAAATGTTTGTTATGCTGCATATAGGTAACAGAATCAAAGAGGTAATGAAACAAAACGATAAGGATATTAGATATTTGTCTGGCGAAATAGGTAGCGAATTATCTAACACCTACCGCATTTTAAAGAAAGAAAATATGGATATTCTCTTGCTGAAAAGAATATCCAAGGCCTTAGAGTATAATTTTTTCACAGACCTTTCCAAAGAATTCGAAAAAGAAAAGAGTAAATAAGAGAAATTTTATTGGTAAATATTGCCAAAAACTTGGTAAATGTTACCAATAAATCATATCTCGCTTTTAAAACTTTATTCGGAAATTTGCAAAAAAATTTATTCTGCCTAACAAAAAACAACGTTTTTATGCAAAGAAATAAGAAAATATTAACAGGGTTAAAACATGAAGAATACGAGCATCCTTTTGACAAGAAAGCATTATATACTTTGGAAAAGACTCCAGGGATAGGGGCGTTGGGAAAGTTTATATCCAAACATATGATAGAGAGATTATACACTATTCAAAGCACGGGAAATAGTTTGAAAGTTACTAAAAGTAATCATCCTATGATATATGAATACTTGGAGTATGCATCAAAGATATTGGATTTGGGCTTTATTCCAGATTTATATGTAACTTGGGGCTATAATATAAATGCTTGTACTGTTGGAGCAGAAAAACCGATTGTCATATTAAACTCAGGATTGATAGACCTGTGTGATGAAGAGGAAATAATGTTTATTGTAGGACATGAATGTGGACATATAAAAAGTAATCATATGTTATATCACATGATGGCAAGCGTTATCAATTATGTTATTGATGCAGTACCAGGAGGAAGCGTTGTAGCTGCTCCTGTACAATATGCACTTTATTATTGGGATAGGATGAGTGAATTTACTGCAGACCGAGCCGGTCTTTTGGCCTGTCAAGACAAAGATGTAGCAGTCCGCGCTTTTATGAAAATGTCGGGGCTCCCTATAAAAGAGTATAATAATATGGATTATCGCACATTCTTAAAACAGGCGGAAGATTTTAAACTTCTTGATGATAGCACGATGAACAAACTTGCAAAATTCGTTTCAATTTCCAATGCTTCACATCCATTCTCTGTTATGCGTGCTGCGGAACTCCTCAACTGGATAAATTCAGGAGAATATAATAAGATAATGTCATTAGGGAAACCTCCTTTGAAAATTAGCAGAGTATCAAAAAATATACGAATAAAAGTGATTAATAATTAATAAATACAAATGTAAAATGATTGTAAGATATAAAGGGATAGAGTACGATTTGCAAAATATTGCATTGGGAAATACGACTATAAAAGGTGTGATTGATACGTTATATCAAACAAAAAATGTTTGCGCCGAGAAAAAGATAATAACTTTTTGGATCAAAGAGGTAATTCTACATTCAGTTATGATATTAGCAATGATAATTATGTTACATACAAAGAAAACATTAATGTGGAGGTTGACAATATTCAAATAATATGTGTAATGGCAATGTAATAACAGATAGAAAAAGTCAAATAGATTATAATACTAGAGTTTCTATTTATCTCACGATAGAGAATAACATAAGATTTTTTGAGATAACACTTGAAGGGGGAAATGCTTTATTTATAGATCGTATTCAAAACAAGCAAAAATTAATGGAAAATTATAAAAATAATCCATCTTTTGAAATTTTAATAGGAGATATAATACGGATATTTATTGAAACATCCGCAGAATATATAACTATATATGGTGATAATGGGAGAATTATAAGAACGTTTAACCTTTCAAAAGAAAGATGGATTTTAAATTCAAAGAAACATACCATCTGTAAGAATGGAATTGAATTGAATCCAAATGGTTATGCTTCTTTATTAGATCTGGGATTTCAACATAGCGATACAATAGAAATAGTAGAAGCACAAAGGACTTTTCCTAATAACTTATGTGGTGGATTGGGGGAAGGTATTAATTTGGTAACATTAAAAGCAAAAGATGTTTACACAGGGAAGATATATGAAATTGAAAATGTAGATTTAGACATATCAATACGAGATATTGTAGATAGTTTAGTATCTGCAGGAATGATACCTCCTGCTCCTCTTGGAGTAGAGTGGACAATAGTGGATAAGAATATAATATAAGAGTTCTGGAGAATGACAGACATAGGTCACTATCAGAGGCCGGCTTTTCTGGTGGCGATACTATATCATTAATAAATTATTTAACAACAAATTTTAAAAACAGTAAATTATGGCAACATTAAAAGCAAAAGATGTTTACACAGGGAAACTCTATGAAATTGGAGATGTAGAATTGAACATGTCAATACAGGATTTTGTAGATAGTTTAGTATCTGCAGGAATGATACCTTCTGCTCCTCTTGCACCAGATGGAACTTCTCAGGTATGGTCGCTAGTTGATAAAAATAATGTAAAGATTCAAGAAAATGACAGGCAAATGTCAATCGCAGAGGCTGGCTTTTCTGATGGCGATACTATAACGTTAATACATGTAGGTGGAGGTGCCACATTATAATGAATAACCAATGCTATAGAAATGTGTCTAATGCATTTCTATAGCATTTAAAATGAAATAAATATGAGCGATACATACGAGATAAGATTAGAGAACGAATTCGGTCTTTTACAAAAATTAGCAAAAGATCTTACCGCAAAAAACTATATAGGGATTTCATATCAAGAAAGATATGGTAGCTCGTGGAAGTCAATTTTGGTTAATCCCAACAGTGGCGAGCGTTATCCAGAGAAATTTAAAGTTACATATAAATATCCTATTATGTATGTTGGACCAAGGCAAGTAGTCGAGAATTGGGAGTATTCTTTTTATTTTGTAATAAATGAAAATATACTTCTTCACAATGGAGCAATTGGACAATACTTTTTTGCAATAGACAATGGAGAATTTCCTGACGGATATATTCCTTATAATAGTCATGTGTCAAAAGCTTGGGTATGTATTGGATCTGAGTGGGAAGCATCCAAGGGGTTAGGAATATGGTATTTTGTACTATCTATGGCATCACTTCTCAATCAAGATAAGGCCGAGATGAACATTAATGAGACAGTACATTTAAATGGGGATGCATATGATTATTGGGTGGAGGAAAGGAATATGAAACCGAATAATGAAATAAGGTGGCCATTTAATTTACTGGATAAATCCTCTATGAAAATAAAGCCATTGGATGAATCCTCTATGAAAATAAAGGAAATTACATCTGGAATGAAAATTAGAGAACTTTAAAAAATAGTATTATGGGAAATTTTGATAGACAGAATTTGATGATATCACCTGAAACTTCACAGATGATAAAAAAATTAAGAATCTTGGTAATAGGAGTTGGTGCAGGAGGTAATGAAGTTTTGAAGAATTTACTTTTGATGGGTTTTGGTAACTTTACAATTATAGATTTTGATACTGTGGAAGATTCAAATCTTAGTAGAACTACATTATTTCGTAAAGAAGATATCGGTAAATCCAAGTCTATAGTTGCAGCAGAAAGATTGAGAGAATTGGCATTACACGATAGCCCCAATATAGTAGGATTACATGGTAACTTTATGAAAGATTTCGGGAAAGGTCTGTTTATAGAACACGATGTAGTTATATCCTGTGTTGATACTATGAAATGTAGAGCCTTTATTAATGACTGGTGCGTAAGGACAAAAACTCCTTTTTTTGAAATGGGTTTTGACAAATATCTCGTGAATATAACCTTTTTTGCACCTTGTGGTAAAATGCAAGAAAGGGATGGAAAAATTATAGATAAATTACCAACTTCAGATGGATATTTCCCAAGGTTCTTAGAAAAATTTCAAGTCTGTTTAAGAGAACAAATAGGAGTTGGAACATTTACGGAAAAAAGGAATAGTTGCTCTGGCATGAAGGAAAAAGATCAGAATCTTTCAAAAATTCCTACAATACAAGTATCCTCGGCGATGGCAGGAGCCTTTATATCCACAGAATTAATAAAGTTCTTATCAGGAGAAGATAACATTAGAAATAAAATGTTAGTTTATTCGGGTTTGACCTATGAGACGATACTCTTCAGCTTTAGAAGAAATATGGAGTGCAAAATACACGATGAACCTATTGTAGAAATGCAAGTATCTGTTAAAAAAGGTGGGACTCTATTTGATATAAAAGATGCAATAGAGAGTAAATACGAGGTGAAACTATATGAAATACAAATAACAGATCGCTTCATATTTTCAGGACATTGTCTTAATTGTGGTAAAGAGATAAAATATAATAAGTTTTTTTCTGAACTCTACAATGAAGAACAATGGTGTGAAGAGTGTAGAAATAAGGTAGAGGACTATGAACATAAGATGTTTCATGCTAATAATTTTTATGAAATACCTGCTAAAATAAATTTCTCTAACGTCGAAAATAAACCATATTTAAAAAAGCCTATAAATGACATAGGAATACCTAATAATGATATACTAAAATGCACTTTTAAAAAAAGCGATAATTCTGAATTTAAAGATGAATTTGTGTACATAAAAACGATATAGCAATGAAAATAACAAAAATTACAGAAGTAGAATCAATTCCTTTGAGTGAGCAGTCTATTTCAGATTTATATTCTTCAGAAGAAGACAAGAGTCCAAATAAGGATTTATTAAAAAATATTGTGAAAGTATTTGATGGGGAAGTCAAAGAAAATTTTCAATGTTTTATAGAAAAGAAGGCTTATGATGCCTTTATACAATTTGCAAACGAAAAATACAGAAACTATAGACACGAAGCAACAGGTGTTATTGTCGGCTATTACTTACATAATGTAAAAGACCCTTCGAAAAAGATTATTGTTGGAACTAACTTTCTTGCAGCGAAAGGTAAAACAACCCCTGTAACTTGTGAAATATCAAAAGAAGACGTTATGTCATTTAATAATTTCTGTATTAAAAATAAAATGCTAATTATAGTTTGGATACATTCTCACCCAACGTATGGAACTTTTTATTCTCCAACAGACTATTCAATGATTGAATCTAGTTTTAATGCAAAACATCAAGAAGGTATTGTTGTTGATAATGTAAACAAAGAAGTTATGGGTTTTAAAGTCCATAATAACAAAACAGAGCATGAGGATGTATATATATTTGATTTAGATGAAAGCATTAAAAAAGGGAAACTAGATTATAAACATTTGTATAAAAAAGTTGAGAAAAGTAATGAAAGGGAAGAAAATATTAGTAGAGTAAGTATAAAAAATATTCAAGGACAAAAAGAAAATACTTCATCGCCAACGGAAATAGAAGTACCTGCAGAGATAAATGATAATACAACATCTTCTTCTGAAGGGAAAGAATGTGAAGAGAAAAAAGATTCAAAGAAGAATCAATTTAAAATTTCAAATAAAAAAAAACTTCAGCTTATCGGAATAATGCTTTTTGTTAATTCTTGCTTAGATATAATAATATTGATATTTATTATTTTTAAAATACAATGGAAATAGTATCTGAAAATCAACAGCAACGATGTCCTATTTGTATGACTTCTCGTGAAGAAGCAATAAATAGACAAGTAAAGGATATGTCTTGTTGCGGTCATAACGATTGCCCTTTTAAAGAAGCAATAACGGAGGCCATTAATTATAAGCGCGAACACCCTTTTACAGTAAGGGAAATTAAGCCTAAAATAAAAATAAAGCAAATAAATGAGACCACCTAAAGAATTGAAAGGACCTCAACGATGCCCTATCTGTTTTAGATCTAAGGAAGAATCTTTGAATCAACAATTAACAATTGGTAAGACATGTGATAATGTAAACTGTATATTTAAAGACGAAATATTATCGTTATTGAATCATAGAACGATTAGGATTAAAAGTAATGAGTCTCGATATTGTACTCGTTGCGGAAAAAGATTTTCTATAAATACAAAAGAGCTGTTTTGTACAAAATGTGGGAGAATGAGAAAAGTATATGGAAAACAATAATTACAAATTTGGCACGAAACTTTTAAATGAATGGATGGTCGATATAATAGGAGCCCTTATTCCAGGATTTCTATTTATTATTACTATAATAATTAGTTTAATTATACCAATAGTTTTTAGTAGTTTAAACAATAATTATTATATTAATTTAGAAAATACAAATACTTTATGGTGGTTTTTATTAATAATTCTTCTTATTCTTTCTTATGTAATTGGGCACATTTTTTACCGTTCAGACATAAAAGTTCCAGATAAAAAATGTGTAGAGAGACAAACAAAAAATAATATAATTAAAGTTACTGTTGAAAGGCTTAATAATGGAGAGAAAATCAAAGATTTGGTTTTAGAAGAATTATTTCTTTTGCAAGAATATGAAATATATGACAGAACGAAAGAAAGATCGGGTACTTCCTTAATCACTACAATAGATAGTTTAATTTTTGGCAGAGATATTTCCGTAACAAAAAAGCGAGACATATTAGAGTTTTATAAAGAAAGTTTTGATAATAATTTTAAATTCATCCAAGATGATTTACAAGAAGATGAAAAAAAACTTATTTATTATTACTGCGTTCTAAAGAGTCAAACAAAATTAGGTTGTTCTTCTCCTAAATATAGCGAATTTCCATACGAATGTTATAGAAAATTTTTGAGAAGGAGACATGAGGATTATTTAATGACAGATATAGAATGGAAGGCAGATGGAAGTAGAACTAAAAATAAAATAAATAAAATAAAGTTGGATATACAACTATTTGCACCAGAAGCTTACCCAGTAATCAATAAAAATGAATCCCAGATAAGAATGTCGTCCTCTACTTATCACATAACAAGTTCTCTAATATTTATAACTATAATATCCTTTTTATTCCTCTTATTTATAACATCTACAGATCTAAAAAAAAATAATTATGATTTAACAATATTTATCCAAAATCATCTAACTATATTATGTCCCATATTAATGTTATGTCTTATTATATATATAAGAAACAGTATAACAAAGTACATCCATTACCAAAGAGTTAGAGAAATACATTATTTATTATCTGTATATAATAAATATAAAGAGATTATAGATGTCAGGAAGCTTAATGCAATCAATAGTTCTGGACAAAATTTATAGTAATAGTTGAATTAAATAATAGAAAATATGAGTAGATTTTGTTATAACTGTAAGACAAACAATACAGATGATGCAGTTTTCTGTGGAAATTGCGGACATCAATTAAGAACTAATCAGCGAACAGTAACTATTATTGTATTGGTAATATTGATAGTTGCGCTTTTTATAATTTTAATACCATTAACCATTTATAATGAAAAATTAGAATATATAAATGATGATTTGGAAAACCGCATTTCTGAAATGACAGCAGGTACTGAAAGTGAAACCACAGAAATTGCACAAGAAAATGATATTTTATTGCATAGACTTTCTCAATTAACACAAAAATATCCTATAATTATTACAGGTATAGAGATTGCTAATGTCGATAAAGAAGGTTCAATAGAAACGGATTTTGGCGATAAAATATACGATTACAATACTATGTATTTGAAACCTAGAATAACATACATTGGATTTAAAGAACAAAAATTAAATTTATATTGCAAATTAATAGAGCCAAATGGTAAAATGGCAACTGGGAAAGAGTCTCCTTATGGATATTCGTATGCTTCTGAGATTTGGGTATCTAATACAGAAGGAGAAAAAAGGGATAAAAAACTTTCGGGATGGGGAGGTGGCGATAAAGGTCAGTGGTCTTCCGGGGAATATGTAATAGAGATATGGTATAATGGGATATGCTTGAAAGCAAAAAATTTTACTATATATTAATAAATATTTAATTATTATGTCTTGGAATGATTTAACAGAGCGGCAAAAGCAATTGGACCGTTCTATTGAGCAATGTGGAATACAATTAGATAATAGTAATTCCTGCCTAAAGAAAGTAATGGATGCAATTGGAGCAAATAGTAATGAGATTGACTTTGTTCACGAACGTATTGCTTTGCGGATTCGTACGAATCAACTTCTAAATAGTACAGACAAGTTTATTGAAGATACTGAGCAGATGCTTGACAGGTTTGAAAAAGACGATGAACGCTGGAATTCTTTAGGCAAAAAACTGGGTTTTATTCTTTAGTTTTTTTATCTTTGCAAAAATTTTAACATTATGGTAACAACAACTTGTTTATTAATCTTGGCTTATTTGCTTGTTGGGAAGGATATAAAACCTTTGCTTGCAAAGTTGAAGAATGTAGACTGGCAAACTCTCTTTGGAGAAATACTGGAGAAAATCAAGGTCTATGCAAAAAAGTTTGGAAGAGTTGCAGCCAAACCCGTTCTTACTTTCTATTTTGTTTTGAAAGAAGGAGATTTGTCTCTGACAGAGAAAGCTATGATATACGGCTGTATATTATATGTTATTTCTCCTATAAGTATTATTCCGCAAAGCGTGTTCAAAATACTTGGAGTAATGGATGAGAGTGCTGCTGTGCTTTTTGTCTATAAAAAGATAAAAGGCAAGATAACACCTGAGATTATGGAGAAAGTGGAATATACTCTCAACAAGTGGTTTGATGAGGTAAAATATTTTGAAGTAACAGAATAAAATCTTAATGAAATGAAGAAGTTTAGTTTAATCTTAATCATTATTCCATTCGTGGTAATATCATGCCACAATAAAACAAATAGTTCCCTACCTGATGCAGTATTCAAACGTACGATTGAAACATTTTATGTTTCAGATTCTCTTTTTGTGGAGTATGGAGATATAGAAAAAACAATTACTATGGACTATGATAAGGATGGACATTTGCTTAGTTTTCTGGAACAGGAGAGAGGCAAAGACACAGCCTTATTTTACAAGATAAAAGACGGAAAAATCAATGAAGTTTATTATAAGGGTAAAAAATGCTCACAGCAAGATCCCTTTACATGGAAAAGCGATGTTATGAATTTACATTTTAGTGAAGATAACTTGGTTGAAGAGATTGAAAACATGAATTTTGATTCAGACTATGCATTCAGTATGATTTTTCAATATGATGAAGATAATCTATATACGAACAATTCTACTGAAGTTGGTTATATGGACGCAATAGATGTAAAATCGGAAATTCATAAGACAAGATATGACAAGGATAAAAAAGCAGTTACTCAAGAGGTGATGACAATTAAGGGGAGGGAAGACGTAATGGGGAATGCCATTTCTCCATCTCGAGTCTCTTATTCAAAAGGAGTGATAAAATATTTGTGGAATAGATAGACCAAATAACAAATCTGTAATATTTCTCAAAAAGACAGAGACTTTTATAATAAATTCGGCGGAATAACTTTGGTTGTTCCGCCGAATTATTATATTGGCCAGTCTTATGAAAGACTTTTTACTATATTACGTGGAATTTTCCTAATACAAGCAACATTGCATAGCCTAATATCAGTGTAACAACACCCATTATTATACCTGCTTTTACCATATCTTTTTGTTTAACAAGGTTGGTTGAGAAGGCAAGTGCGTTAGGAGGAGTAGAAATAGGAAGTATCATAGCAGCAGAAGCTGAAATAGCTATACCTATAAGAACAGTAGGAGTTCCGCCTATTGCTCCAAGTTTATCACCCATTCCTGTGCAGACAACAGAAAGAATAGGCATCAACAAAGCTGCTGTTGCTGAATTTGAAATGAAGTTAGACAAAGCATAGCATACAAGTCCTGAAATTACAAGAATGATTATTGGAGAGAAAGCTCCAAAAGGAATAGAAGCGACAGCGTTGCTTGCTAAACCAGATCCGTTAAGAGCATATCCCAAAGCAAATCCACCTGCTACCATCCAGATAACACTCCAGTTGATTTCTTCCAAATCCCTACGGTCGATAACTCCTGTAAGAGCAAACACTATAAAAGGAATCAAAGCAACAGTGTAAGAGTTTATTCCAGTGAAAGCGTCAAACATCCATAACAGAACAGTAACCAGGAATGTTACGATGACAATATAAGTCTTTCTATCTTTCTTCATATTGCTTTCTATATGAAGAGTTACTGTCTTTTGGGTGAATGGATAAAGTTTTCTGAGAACTATCCAACCGATAAATAGCAATACCAAAGTCAAAGGTAACATAAATGCAACCCATTCTCCAAATCCAAGATTCATATTCAGTCCGTCTGGGTCGTTAAGGTATTTTAAAGCGATAGCATTTGGAGGTGTTCCAATAGGAGTTGCCATACCTCCAATGTTTGCTGCGATAGGAATGGACAAAGCCATAGATATTCTTCCTTTGCCTTCAGGAGGAAGTTGTTTGAAGACAGGAGTAAGGAATGTAAGCATCATTGCAGCGGTAGCTGTATTGGAAACAAACATTGAAAACAAACCTGTGATAAGTATAAATCCTAAAAGGACATTTTCAGACTTTGAGCCGAAAGGTTTCAGCAATACTTTTGCCATTTGAGAATCAAGTCCTGTTTTTGTTGCAGCGATGGCAAGGATAAATCCTCCTATAAACAACATAACAACAGGGTCTGCAAAGGCTGCCATTATACTTTTGTAGGAAAGAAGCTGTCCTACCACCTCTTCATTGACCATGAACTTAATTCCACTGTCAGAAGTGAAAACAAGCAATAGTCCCATGATAGCGACAGAAGTACTCCATGCAGGTACAAGTTCAAAAATCCACATCAGGGTAGCAAATGCAAAAATAGCAATGATTCTTTGCTGTATAATGGTTAATCCTTCTATGCCATACATACTTGCAGGTGCATTCCACAAGAATAGGGTCACGGCAATAATGATTGCTGCCTCTATTATTCTTTTTACTCGGCGGGAAATGTGAAATTTCTTTTCCTGTCCCAACTTGTAAATGGCTTCAACCAAGTGAAAGCCGGGGTAATTTTTATACATATTACTTTTACTTTTTTAGTTAATTATATCTGTTTGTTGTTTTAGTGTACGAATTTATATTGCAGGCGGATCATTAGAATATTATCATTCAAATCCTTTATATAATCGTTGGCTTTGTTTTTGTAGATATCATATAAACAGTGTAAACGAATCTGTTCATTGAACTGATACATAAAACCTATTCCTATATTATTATAAGCCAAGTCGCTTGCTTGTTTTACATCTTTGCTTGATATTTCTGTATTCTGATTAAGATATTGATATTTCAAAACAACAGACAAAGGAGTGCGTGCTATCTGTTGAGTATAGACAACAAAAGCTCCAAAAAACTTTCTGTCATAAGAAAAAGGAGTAAGTGCGTTGTATGAATTGTCTTGTTGAGATGCAAAATTGTTAACTCTTGACGGCTGTTTTCCCATGGAACATTCTCCTCTAAGAGAAGTTCTTCCCCAAGAAGTTTTTGTGTTGTATTGTAGTTCTGCTCCAAAGTATCTTCTTGCATTTCTGTGATTTTTTTCTACTTCTTTTTTCTGCCATGCATTATCTTTTACAACATGCCAGACAGAATCTGTATTGTTTGTTCTTCCCTCGTAATAAGAAAGACCTACACCCCATGAAGTATTACCATCTTTGTAATCATATTTAAGATGAGAAAGAAAATTGGGAGCAGGATCCACTACTTTGTTTATAGCGTTTCCAGACATGGCGGAAAGAGAAAGTTTCAATGAATGACGTTTATCATTGAAAGGTGCTTTCACGGTGGCAGTAAATCCCAAATCATGTTCTTGAGGAAAAAGATTTCTTGCCATTAGGGAACGTTCCATCGTTTCCATATTGGAAGAAGAATACTCTATTTCGTTGCCATAACCGACACTCATCAGACCTCCTCTGAAAGAAAGAAAATCATAAGGAGTAACCTCCCAATAAGCCAACAGAGGCAAGAAACCTGCTTCTCTAATATTGGCTTCAAAAACCCCTTTACCTTTGCCTTTTGTAAATTCGAAGTGAAGCAATCCTCTTCTGACTCCAGCTCTTGTGTAGAAATCCTTGCCATCTCTGTCTGGATTGTAGGCAGCACCTGTAAAAGTGGAACCGTCTATGCCAGCAAACTCAACCTGACTTTGTATGTATCCTATGAATTTAAAACCATAGCCTTCTTGCGAGTAGGCAAAAAAAACTGTCAAAGCACAAAGTAAAAATAAACAAAAACTCTTCTTCATCTCTTGTCTTTACTATATTTAGTGATTTTTTGTCAAACTTAATAAAAGTCTGCAAAATTACACATTTTTTCTGTAATACAAGAGTTCCCCCTAAAAGAATTATTTATTAATAACACTCTGTCTTTATTCCTAAAGCTCTTACTTTATCGGCAAAACTTTCCATTTCCTCTTTGTCTAAACGGATAAGATCCTTGTCGGGAGTTGCTCTGTCTATGACGTACAGCATAACCATGCGGGGTTGTATTTCTTTTATGATGTCCAGCCATGAAGAAAATTCCTGAGGAGTTGTGTTGTTTATTTCTTCTGATTTGTTTTTGCTCCTTAGAAGTATGGTTTGAATAATGGCATTGTTTCCAAAATCTTTCAGATAACCGATGATGTCAGAGAATTTTGCTGATACAGGTTTATTTATACGTTTATACATTTCTTCAGTTCCTGCATCTATTTTAAGTATAGGATTGTCTATAAGGTGCAAGGCTTTTCTTACATCTTCCCTGTATAGATTTGTGGAATTGGTAAGAATGGTAACTTTCGCTTGGGGAAGAAATTTGTCCCTAAGTTCTATAACATCTTCCACAATTGGCAGAATATCCGGATGAAGAGTTGGTTCTCCATTTCCGGAAAAAGTAATACTATCAACCTTTCCTCGTTCTTCCTTAGAATGACTTTCACACCAAGTAAGAAGAGATTCTTTGATTTTTTCTCTTTCATTAAAGGTAATATTAGTACGAGTATCTATTTCGTTCCAGCCACATTCACAATACACACAGTCAAAAGAGCAGTATTTCTTTTGTGTCGGCAAAACATTAACTCCCAAAGAAGTGCCAAGACGGCGAGAATGTATAGGTCCTACAATTATATTTTCAAACAACATAATTAAGTATGATTTTTGTTTTATTGTTCAGGACTGCAAAAATACAACTATTTTTAGATTAAAGTAAAAAAGAAATATTATTTTTGCAGGACAAAAAACTATATAAAATGGTAGATTATAAGGAATATACATTAGATAACGGACTTAGGTTGATAGTCAATGAGGACAAAAACACAGAACTTGTAGCTGTAAACATACTTTACAAAGTGGGAGCAAAGAACGAAGAAGAAAATCATACAGGCTTTGCACATCTGATGGAGCATTTGATGTTTTCCGGCAGTGAGAACTACAGGGATTTTGACTCTCTGATAAATTCCATAGGGGGAGAAAGCAACGCTTTTACAAATAATGATATAACCAACTTCTATGTCAGTGTTCCTTGTCTCTATTTGGAGACGATATTGAAAATAGAGGCAGACAGAATGCAGAACCTTATAATAGACCAGGAGCATCTTAGCGTTCAACAACGTGTTGTCATAGAAGAATTCAAGCAAAGGTATCTCAATCAGCCCTATGGTGATTTATATAAGGAAATACGTGAACTGTCCTATAAAGTGCATCCCTACAAATGGCAGACAATAGGGAAAGATATTTCCCACATAGAAACGGCAACAACAGATATTGTAAAAGATTTCTATGACAAATATTACCAGCCAAACAATGCAGTGCTAAGCATAGCAGGAAACGTCAAGAGCGAAGAGGTATATGAAACGGTGAAACGTATTTTCTCTTTCCCGTCTGGCAATACAAAGATAGAAAACAATATACCTGCTGAACCGTTGCAGAAAGAAAACAGGGAGAAAACCGTTTATAGAGACGTGCCTTCAAATCTTATTATGATTACTTTCCCAATGAGCAGTAGAAAAGAAAAGGACTTCTATTGTTTTGATTTGCTTAGCGATTTGCTTTCCAACGGAACAAGCAGCAGAATGTACAACTACCTTGTGCAGGAGAAGAAAGCTTTTACTTCTGTAGATGCTGTTGTGAGTGCAGACGATGACAGAGGAATGTTTATCGTGCTTGGCAAATATGCAGACGACACATCCATAAAGGCAGGCGAAGATTTGATATGGGAGAGTCTTAAGGATATTTGTGAAAACGAAGCAACAGACAAAGAATTCCAGAAAGTAAAAAACAAAAACCTTGTCAATGCAGAGTTCAACAATATAAAAGTCTTGGACAAGGCTATAAACCTTGCCTATTACGAACATCTGGATATGCTGGAATATATCAACAAAGACAGGGAAGAATATGACTCTGTCAAGAAAGAAGATGTCATAAACATAGCCAGACAGACTTTCTTTGTCAACAAACACAATACGCTGTATTATCTGAGAAAGGAGAACTAAGCACCTTTTTTTGCCATGTAGCCGATAAAAGACAGGTTTCATAAACCTGTCTTTTTATAATAAACCCCTATTTTATACGTTTATATCAGACACCCTAAAACAAGAATTTAAACAATGAATGCAAAAATAGAATTAAACCAAAATCCTATAGTGGCTTATCTGGAGAAAGAGCCTAAGGATTTCACCAAAGCGGATATAATAAAATATATCTGTGACAACGATGTAAAGATGATAAACTTCCGTTATGCGGCAGGAGACGGAAGACTGAAAACCTTGAACTTTGTAATTACAAACATGGAATACCTTGACCAGATTTTGTCTATGGGAGAAAGAGTAGATGGTTCTTCACTTTTTGGCTATATGAAAGCAAGTAGTTCCGACCTTTATGTATTGCCAAGATTTTCCACTGCTTTCTTGGATCCGTTCTGCGAGATTCCTACCATGTGTTTCCTTTGTTATTATTTTGATAAAGACGGAAACCTTCTGGAATCTTCTCCTGAGTATATCCTGAAGAAAGCCTCCGACAAATTCACCGAAGTCTCAGGCGGAATGTCTTTTCAGGCAATGGGAGAATTGGAATACTATGTTGTTGGAGACAAAGAAGAGAGATTTGACTGCGAACAACAGAGAGGTTATCACGAAAGTACTCCTTTCTCAAAATACGAAGCCTTCCGTTCCCAGGCAATGTATTACATGGCACAGTGCGGCTGTATAATCAAATATGGGCATAGTGAAGTAGGAAACTTTGTCATGGACGGAAAGAACTATGAACAAAACGAGATAGAGTTTCTTCCTGTAGATGTACAAGATGCGGCAGATCAACTGATGATAGGCAAATGGGTGTTAAGAACTCTTGCTTGCCTCTATGGCCTTGACCTTACCTTCGCACCTAAAATTATCAGCGGAGAGGCAGGAAGCGGTATGCATATCCATACAAGAGTTGTAAAAGGCGAAGAAAATATGTACGTAAGAGACGGACAACTTTCCGATGTAGCAAAAAAAGTTATTGCAGGTATTATAACACTTGCACCGTCCTTGACAGCTTTTGCCAATGCCAATCCTACATCTTACTTCCGTCTGGTTCCTCATCAGGAAGCACCAACAACAGTCTGCTGGGGAGACCGCAACCGTTCTGCAATGGTTAGAGTGCCTCTTGGCTGGACAACAAAGAACAATATGTGCAAGCTTGCAAATCCAAACGAGAAGGACCCGTTGCCAACCATTATGAACAAACAGACGGTGGAATTCCGTTGTCCTGATGCTTCAGCCAATGTCTATCTTCTTTTGGCAGGCTTGGTAGTGGCAGCACGAAAAGGCTTTGAGATGCCAGATTGGAAAGAAGTGGCAGAGAAGAACTACATCACCAATGACATCAACGACAAAGAAAACGCAGAAAGAAGAAAATCTTTGAGAGAACTGCCTGCCTGCTGTGTGGAAAGTGCAGCTTTGCTGGAGGAACAGCGAAAAGATTATGAGCAGTACTCTGTTTTCTCCCCTAATCTGATAGATGGTATAATTTCTGAGCTGAAATCGTATAAAGATGAAAAGCTTAGAAAAGAATGCGAGAACAATATTGAACTGCTAAAAGAAACCGTAAGAAAATATTTCTATTGCGGTTAATATTCAATCCAAGGAAAGCAATAGGGTGGATAATGTTTTTATACTATTCACCTTGTTTTTTTTGTATTTAAAACAGAGAATGTGCCTCTGAAGTCAGGACAAACTTTGCGGGAAACTGTAATGTGTAGTAATACATCTTGTCTTGATAAAAAAAGAGTTGGTTTTTAATTTTAAAAACCAACTCTTTTAGGTATAAAGTCTTGCTTTTTAGAGCTAAAAATCAACTCTTTTTTAATAGTATCTTTGAATATCTATCAATCTTACTCCGTCAAGCCATACAGCCACGCAGCCTACAACTCCCTGGTTTGCGTTTCTTGTATGTATAGGCTGAAGAGTAGTATCATCAACAATGATGAAATACTCCAGCTCAAACTCTTTTATCTTGGCAAACTCATCTTCCACAAAACGTGTTATCTGATTGAAGCTAAGAGAGTCTTTTTGCAGGAAGGATTTTTCCAATATCTGATGAATCTTTGGAGCTATAAGCCTTGCTTCTTTGCTTAATCTTTGGTTTCTGCTGCTTGTAGCCAAGCCATCTTCATCTCTGTAGATAGGACAGGAAACAATTTCTATGTTGATATTCTCCTGCCTTATCATATCTTTTATGATTGCTATCTGTTGATAGTCTTTTTCGCCAAAATAAGCTCTATCGGCTTTTGTCCAAAGAAAGAGGCGGGAGACAATGTTTGCAACTCCACTGAAATGACCTGGACGCTGTTTGCCCTCCATTACTTCTTCAAGCTTGCCAAAATGAAACTCTTTCGGTTCTTGCTGATATACTTCCTCGGCACTTGGAACAAAAGCAATATCACAGCCACATTCTTCCAAAATGCCCAAATCCTTCTGTTCATCGCGAGGATATTTCTCAAAATCTTCTTTATTGTTGAACTGTATGGGATTGACAAAAACGCTGCTTACAAAAATATCGTTTTCTTTTCTTGCTCTGTGAAACAAGGATTTGTGCCCTTCGTGCAAGGCTCCCATTGTTGGGACCAAACCTATTGATTTGTGTTGAAGTTTTACTCCTTCTATTGCTGAGTTTAACTCGTTTAACGTTCTACAAATATTCATTGTTGTGATTTATTTATAGTTTATAACAAGTATGTTATAATAGAATTTTATTCTTTGTCTGTTACGTCTTCGTATTCTGTGAAAGATGCTTCGTCTCTTTCTGGATTGTTGTCTCTGTATGGGTCATGCTTTGAACTAAGGTGGTCAGATATTTTCTTTACTCTTCGAGGTATATCCAAGACAAAGCTTAGCAAAGACACAATAATGGAAAACAAGAAAGCATTTCCAAAACCGTTTATATCAAACTTGTCTCCCATAAGCCATGCAGCAATCATTACTATGACGGCATTGATAACCAGTGTGAATAATCCTAAGGTAGAAATGATGATAGGAAGAGAGAAAAGAGATAAAACGGGCTTTATGAATCCGTTAAGTATGCTTATTATTATGGCAAGCACAACTGCATACAAAGGGCCTTCGATATAGGGTCTTGTTTCTGAAGGTTCATTTGCTCCCCATATCCAGCAGACAATGCAAATAGCAATTGTCATAACCAGAATCTTTAACCAGAAATCCTTGCTCCAAGGTTCAAACTTATTATCATTACTTAGGTTTATACTGAACATACTCATAAGTCTTTCTTCTTTTTTTTATTTTTTCAAGTCTGCAAAATTACTAAAAATTTTTGAGGAGAGAAAGAGAATTAACCCTATTTTTTATTTTATAACAGAAACAAATTCTCCGTCGGATATTTTTGTTGTTATGGATTCTCCTTTTTTTATTTGTGAAACAGATTTTATTGGCTTGCCATTTATTGTGGTTATACTGTATCCTCTTTTTAAGACATTCAAAGGGTTGAGCATTTTTATTATATCTGATTTATTGTCCAAGAGGTATTTTTCTTTTTCTATGCGTTTCTGAATGGATATATTAAG
Organism: uncultured Bacteroidaceae bacterium; assembly: GCA_964639765.1. GTDB lineage: Bacteria > Bacteroidota > Bacteroidia > Bacteroidales > P3 > Scybalousia_A. The sequence continues at coordinate 30,652 of CAZXEN010000006.1, read as the reverse complement.
CATTTGCCGAGTGTGTTTCAGTTTTGTTGTCTGTTTGTCCAATAATATATCTGTGCATTTCACAATTTGCTGTTTTAGGGTATTGAGGTTGGAAATAAATCCATGGAACCTGTCTAAAATAAAATCAGCCAAAGCAGTTGGAGTGATAAAATTAGCGTGGCTAATCATTTCTGCAACGGTTTCGTTGGTAGAATGTCCTATTCCTGTAAGAACAGGCAGAGGAAATGTTGCTATTCTATGACAAAGTCTGTAGTCATTGTAGCAGGACAAACCAATATCTCCTCCACCTCCCCGTATGATAAGAACACAGTCAAAATAATCTTTTACCACTTCTATTACATCCAGTGCTTCTATCATTTGAGCGCTTGCACCGTCTCCCTGAAGAAGGGATGGAAACAGATAAGTAAATATCTTAAAATCTTTTGAGTCTTCTTCTATTGTCTGAATAAAATCGCTGTATCCCTTTGATGTTCCTACAGAAATAACAGCGAGCCTTTGAGGCAGGAATGCCAATTCTTTTTCTTTATTAAGAGTCCATAGATTTTCTTTTTGCAGTCTTTGAATGCAGTCGTTTTTTTCTTTTTCCAAATCTCCCAGAGTAACCAAAGGGTCTATGTCTTCTATCATCAGGCTAAGCCCATAGACAGAGGAGAAACTTAGTCTTGCCCTGCAAACAATACTTATACCGTCTTTTAATGGCTCTTTTATGATTTGCAGGAACTTTGCATTGATTCTTCTGAAATCGTTTTGCCAGATGATAGAGCGTATTTGAGAAACAATCTTTCCGTCTTTCTTTTCCACAAGCTCAGGATAGGCATGGCCAGAATACTTATAAAGATTTAACTTGGATATTTCTGCCCTCACCCAGAAACTGTTTGGATAGCTTCTTTTGATATTTAGCTCCAAAGAGTCTGTAATCTCCGATAAAGAAAAAACTTTTCTCTCTTCCATAAAAATTTTTTGCAAATATACAATAATAATGTGATAATCCAAGCATAAGTTCTGCTAATAGTCGCATCTTGTTTTTTCTTATATGCTCTATTTATAGGAATTATAAGAAATTATTTTAAAGGATTATTATAGAATATTCAAAGTTTTGTTTAACTTTGCACCCTCAAACCTTATTAAAAGAATAATTACAAATAAAAATACAAAAAAATGACAAGAGATACACAAATATTTGACTTGATTGCTCAGGAAAGAGCAAGACAGACAAAAGGAATAGAACTTATAGCTTCAGAAAACTTTGTTTCTGATCAGGTAATGGAAGCAATGGGTTCAGTGATGACAAACAAATATGCAGAAGGTTATCCTGGAAAACGTTATTATGGCGGATGTCAGGTAGTGGATCAAAGTGAAACAATAGCCATAGAAAGAGCAAAACAATTATTTGGTGCTTGCTGGGCAAATGTTCAGCCTCATAGTGGAGCGCAAGCTAACCTTGCTGTTTTCTTTGCTTGTTTGAATCCTGGAGATACTTTCATGGGATTGGATCTTAATCACGGCGGACACCTTTCTCACGGTTCTCCTGTAAATATTTCTGGAACATATTATCGTCAGGTTGCTTATGGTGTTAAAGAAGAAACTGGCACAATAGACTATGATATGATGGAAGAAGTAGCTAAAAGAGAAAAACCAAGACTTATAATAGGTGGTGCTTCTGCTTATTCAAGAGAATGGGATTGGGCAAGAATGAGAAAAATTGCAGACGAAATAGGAGCAATACTTCTTGCAGATATTTCTCACCCTGCTGGTTTGATAGCAACAGGTGAATTAAACAACGCTGTAAAATTCTGCCATATTGTTACAACTACTACTCACAAGACTTTGCGAGGTCCTCGTGGAGGTATGATAATGATGGGAGAAGATTTTGAAAACCCTTGGGGAAAGAAAACTCCAAAAGGCGCAATCAAGATGATGTCTGCTCTATTGGACTCTGCTGTTTTTCCAGGTATTCAAGGTGGTCCGTTGGAACATGTTATTGCTGCTAAAGCTGTAGCTTTCGGTGAAGCTCTTACACCTGCATATCACGAATACATAAAACAAGTAAGAAAGAACGCTTCAACAATGGCTGCAGAATTTGTTAAACGTGGTTACAAAGTTATCTCTGGTGGTACAGATAACCATCTAATGTTAATAGACCTTAGAACAAAATTCCCTGAACTTACAGGTAAAGTTGCAGAAAATACTCTTGTTCGTGCAGATATTACTATCAATAAGAATATGGTTCCATTTGATTCTCGTTCTGCTTTCCAGACAAGTGGTTTGCGTGTAGGTACTCCTGCAATAACAACCCGTGGATTGAAGGAAGATGCTATGCCGGAAATAGTAGGAATGATTGACGCAATACTTTCTGATGTTGAGAATGAAACTCTGATAGAAAACACACGAAAGAAAGTAAATGATATGATGCAAAATCGTCCTTTGTTTGCTTGGTAAAAGTTGTTTATAAAGCAAATAAAAATATTAATCCCAACAACTTTTGTTGTTGGGATTTGTTTTCTCGTTCTATGATGAAAAAGACTTTACTGCATTCTTTTTATTCCTTGCAGAGAGTGGGAATAAAGCTTGGTATTGTGGTCTATTATTCCTTTTTTGTCAATGATATCTATTCTTACTCTTCCGCTTGAATGAATGACATATTGTTTTTCAAGGAATATTCCTACATGAGTTATATGTTTGTTGTCTTTACCGAAAAACAAAAGGTCTCCTTCTTTTGCTGAGTTAAGGTCTTTTATTTTTTTACCTTGTAGATATTGTTTTGAAGCATCTCTTTCTAGATTAATTCCAAAGATAGAGAAAATCAGCTGAGTAAATCCAGAACAATCTATTCCCATTGTGCTTTTCCCTCCCCAAAGATAAGGAGTATTCAAAAAAGGAAGAACTAAATCTCTTATATTTTCTTTGTTTAAAAGTTTTGTCTCGCTTAGTTCTGAGTTTTTTACAGAGAAACAATGTCTGGCAACAGTATATTCCTTATCAATAATTTTTGATCCAAACGGTATTGCAACAAGCTCTTTATCCATTTGTATATAAGAAAACATGGAAGTAGAAAAATACTTGTTCTTTCTTTTTCTTGGAATAGGAAATATGTTCCTTTTATCTATATAGCCTGAATAATTATCAGAAAGGTTGATTATTTTTGACCAGTCATCTTTTTGTTCTACAACTTCTACTATATCTCCAAACAAAAGTTGTGTAACTTGTTCAGAAAGACTTGTAGGTTCTTTTCTTACAGGACATATTCCAACAAAACAATAGCCGTATTTCATTGCAGGTTCTTTTTATAGTTTTCCGTTATCTATACAACAAACAATACGATCTATCATACGGTCTTCTTCGTTGTTCATAGGGTCAAAAGCAGTGTTGAGGTTTATTCCCATAGCTTTAGTTGTGAGATTGATAAAGGTTGTCTTGGTTCCTCCAGCAAAGTTTTTTATTAGTGAATATGAACTTCTGCCTGTTTGTCTGTGGATGAGTTTTACGAGAATCTTTCCTTGACTTTTTTTCAGTTTTTTTATTTCTCCAGAGAATTTGTTCTCTATGTCTTTCATAGCCTGCTTACGAATCTTGTCTTTTTGTGAATCGTTTTGGGCATTGGCAATCAAACGCGAATAACTGTTTAGAATATTCTCAACTTTTTGGGCATAAGGATAAGCTTTTTTTACATCTCTTATGAGTTTGGAATATTTGGCTTGCTCCTGAGGAGTCAAAGGATTGATATATGTTGTTACCAACACAGGATCAAGATAAGCCATAGGGATAGTATCACCTTGATAAACCGTACCAAAAACCGTTATCCCTCTTTCTGTTTGTCCTTTTACAACAAATAATGATAAAACTGCTATTGCAAAAAATACCCCCTTTTTCATATATAATTAGTTCTTCATTTTTAATAAATTCAAATTCAATGCTTGTTGAGCATATTCTTTTGTTATGACAACTTTTTGCTGTTCTTTGTTGTCTGGAATAGAAAACATGAAATCATTCATAACATTTTCCATAATAGAACGCAATCCTCTTGCTCCTAGAGAATAGTCCAAAGCTGTTTCTACAAAAAAATCTAAGGCATCTTCTTCAAAAATCAATGTCTTATTATCCATTGCGAATAATTTCTGATATTGTTTTGTTATTGCATTTTTAGGTTCAACGAGTATTCTTTTCAGTGCTTTTGCGTCCAATTTATCCAAAGAGGTCAAAACAGGGAAACGACCTATCAGTTCAGGAATAAGTCCAAATCTTTTCAGGTCCTGTGGCTGTGCGTACTTTAGAAATTCTTCTGTGTCTATATTATCTCTTTGCAAAGATTCATTAAAACCTATAGCGTATGAATTCATACGAGAGGCAATATTTCTTTCTATACCATCAAAAGCTCCAGCAGCAATAAAAAGAATATTACGGGTATTTACCTGTATAAATTTTTGTTCAGGGTGTTTTCTTCCTCCTTCTGGCGGAACATTGACAAGAGTCCCTTCCAAAATTTTTAGAAGAGACTGCTGAACACCTTCTCCGCTTACATCCCTTGTTATTGAAGGGTTATCTCCTTTTCTTGCGATCTTGTCTATTTCATCAATAAACACTATTCCTTTTTCTGCTTTTGCCACATCATAGTCAGCATTTTGTAAAAGACGTGTAAGAATATTTTCTACATCTTCTCCCACATAGCCTGCTTGAGTAAGAGTGGTCGCATCGGCAATGCAGAAAGGAACATTCAAAAGATTGGCAATGGTTCGGGCAAGAAGGGTTTTGCCTGTGCCTGTTTCGCCTATCATTATGATGTTTGATTTATCCAGTTCCACATCATCGGTGTTTTTACCGCTTGCTATGTAGTTTAAACGTTTATAGTGGTTGTAGACTGCAACGGAAAGAACCTTTTTTGCCCTCTGCTGACCTACTACATATTGGTTCAGGAAGGAGAATATCTCTTTGGGTGTTTTCAAATCCAAAAGTTCGTCAGCCGGTTTGTCTGAGCGGTGGTTGGACTTTGCCATTGCTTTATTGACCTCTCTAAGACAATCGTCGCAGATACCAATACCTTCAAACATAGAAGGAACATAGACATTCAATTGGTTGACAGGTCTGCCACAAAACGCGCAAATATCATTTATTTTATTTTGTTTAGCCATTGTTTTGGTAAAATATCGTTAAAGGAAATCTTGATTATAATCTTGTTTTAGTCTTTTTTCATTCCCACTTTGTAACCATGTAGGGCATAATACAGGATGAACATGTAACAAGGCAGGAATAGAAGATAAGGTATATGAACGTCATTTATCAAATCAGACAAAGTTCCATAAGCAAGAGGAATCAAAGCACCTCCCACAATAGCCATAATCAACAAAGCAGAAGCAAAAGAAGTGTTTTTGCCAAGTTTGTCTATTGCCAAAGCCCATATAGCTCCCCACATAACAGAATTGGAGAAAGACAACAGAATCAAAAAGACCAAGGAGGTAACTCCTGTGGAGCAAAGAGCAACGACCACAAAGGCAAGTGAAAGAGCTGAGCAACCGATTAAAGCTTTTCTTTGTGAAAGATATTTTGGTATGAGTATTATTGTAGAAATATAGCCTGCCAAAAGAGCAGTCAAGGCAAACATTCCTATCTTTGTATATATGGTATCAGGCAAGCCTATTGATTTGCTGTAAGGCACAAGAGTATCTATAGCCATGACTTCTGCACCTTCATAAAAGAACAAAGCAAATACTCCCAACCAAAGATAGGCTGGCAGTTTAGAGGATTTGTTTTCTGTCTTTGTTTCTTCATCAGAGGAATTCACATCGGGCAGTTTTGCCAGATACACCATAAGGGCAATAAGTACCAAGCCACAGGCCATAATAATATAAGGCAATATTATTCTATGAGCCAAATCATTGAGAAGCAGGATTTGTGCATCGCCTGTTACGTTGTTTATGTTTTGGGAAATAGAGTCAAAGTTTGCCAACAAGGCTTTGGAAAAAATATAAATACCCACTATGCCTGCAATTTTGTTGAACAGACCCATGATACACATTCTTTGTGTTGCAGATTCCATAGGACCAAGTATGGTAACGTATGGGTTAGCAGCTGTCTGCAACAATGCCAATCCTGTACCTTGAACAAACAAGCCTACAAGAAAGACAATATAGTTTCTGCTCAGAGCAGCTGGGATAAATATCACACAACCTAAAGCCATAACCAACAACCCCAAAGACATTCCCTTTGCAAAACCAGTCTTTTTCAGAATACCGGCAGAAGGCAAAGCCATGACAAAATAAGATATATAGAAAGCAAAAGTAACCAGATAGGCTTGGGTGTCGGATAATTGGCATGCAGTCTTAAGAAATGGGATAAGCTGGTTGTTAAGCCAAGTTATGAAACCAAAAACAAAATATAATATACCTATAATGGTAAGGCTAAAAGCATAACTGTTTTTTTTCATCTCTTACATGTTTTTGTTATAAAGTGCAAATTTACACAAAAAACTTATACTTTGGATTTCTTTGATATGTTTTCAATAATCGATAGCAATATATAAAGAATTATTATCAAAGGTATGCAATATAAATTCAAAAGCAGCAGCATAACCAACGTACAAATGATGAAAACAAACTTTGTTTTGTTGTTTTGCCAGTTTAGGTTCTTGAATTTCAAAGAGAATAAAGGTACTTCGCTGACCAAAAGTATTGCAAGAAGTATTGAGAAAACAATGATAAACCACGGATTATTCATCACACTGTACAAAAACTCGTGCATACCCTCTGAATTTATCCCCCAAAGTTTTACATTATTTATATACATGTGGTTTATTATCGGAATACTTAGCCAAACTATAGCATTGGCAGGAGTAGGTAATCCAATAAAAGAAAGGCTTTGTCTTTCGTCTATGTTGAATTTTGCAAGACGATAGCAGGACATCACAGCCATGAACAAAGGAATATAGCACAAAAAACCCCCTCCTATGTTCAGGAACTCATAGTTACACCTGTTTCCCAGCAATAAACTGACAGCAATCAATGACGGGGCAACACCAAAGGAAACAACATCTGCCAGAGAATCCAATTCTTTTCCTATGGCACCGCTGACCTTCAATGCCCTTGCGGTTAAACCGTCAAGAAAATCAAACACAGCACCACAGATTATAAATATAGAGGACAAAAGTGGATTATTCCATAGCAAAAGGGCAACTATGGACAATACACCACAAAGAAAATTCATCAAAGTAATAATGTTTGGTATCTGTTTTTTCATTGTTTAATGCTTTTGATAGATAAAAAAAACTAAAAATGAATATAATCTTTACGACAACGGCTCTTTACTTCCTCGTCGGTTTTAAAATAATCTTCCATGCTTGGCTTTGACACAAAGGTGGAATTTTTCATAGTTTTCTCTATAACAACAGGAATATCAAGGAATTCTATTCTTCCGTTCAAGAATCCTTCTACAGCCACTTCATTGGCTGCATTCATTATGCAAGGCATATTTCCCCCTTTCTCCATGGCATCAAAGGCAAGCGCAAGACAAGGGAACGTCTCCATATCTGGCTTGAAGAAATTCAGACTTCCTACTTCAAAAAGGTTTAATTCTTTTTGTTTTATTGGCAGACGGTGAGGGTAGGAGAGAGCATAAGCTATAGGCAGTTTCATATCGGGACACGACATTTGGGCTTTTATGCTTCCGTCTTCAAATTCCACCATTGAATGTATTATGCTTTGAGGGTGGATAACGGGTATTATATCTTTGGCTTCAACACCAAAAAGCCATTTTGCTTCTATAACTTCCAAGCCTTTATTCATAAGTGTTGCACTGTCTATAGTTACTTTCTTGCCCATAGACCAATTAGGATTTTGTAGAGCTTGTTTGACACTTATGTTTCTTAATTCTTCTTTCTTTTTTCCTCTGAAAGCACCACCGGAAGCAGTAAGGAGAATCTTTTTTACCTTATTGTGGTATTCTCCTTGCAGACATTGAAAGATAGCAGAATGCTCGCTGTCCACAGGAAGTATCGGCACATTGTTTTCCGCAGCAAAAGAAGTTACCAGTTCACCTGCAACAACAAGTGTCTCTTTGTTTGAGAGGGCTATGGGCTTTTTTGCCTTTATGGCAGAGATAGTAGGTCCAAGACCGGAGAAACCCACCAATGCAGTCAAAACAATATCAATATCATCAAACTGTACAACGTCTTCTATTGACTTTGTTCCCGAAAAAACCTTGATATAAGTATCTTTTAGAGCTTGTTTTACTGTCTCGTATTTTGTCTGGTCAGCAATCACCACAGCATTTGGTTCAAATTCCAGAGCTTGTTGTATCAGCAGTTCAGCATTTGAACCGGCGGTAAGCACCTCTATTGTAAACAAGTCTTGATGTTCTCTTACTACTTCCAAAGTTTGTGTACCTATAGAACCAGTAGAACCGAGCAGGGCTATATGTCTTTTCTTTTGCATTGTTCTTACTATAACTTCAGTTTGCAAAGATATAACTTTTTTATGAAATGGATTAAATACAATTTATTAATAAAAGGATAGAAAATACTCTTTATTCCAAAAAAAGTATGTAAATTTGCACTTGATAAGGAGAATAATCAGATAAAACATATAATAATATGAATGCACAAGTAAAAAATTTATTAGATGAAACTTCTGTAGCGATGGCTTCAGCAACAGATTTTTTGGAAAAAGACCTTAAAAAACTTAGAGCAGGCAAAGCTTCTCCTCAAATGCTTGAAGGAGTAAAGGTGGATTATTATGGTACTCTTACCCCAATAGAGCAAGTGGGCAATATAAATACTCCTACTGCCAACCAGATTACTGTTCAGCCTTGGGATAAGTCAGCCATAGGACCTATAAACAAAGCTATAATTGATGCCAATCTTGGCTTTACTCCAAAAGTGGAAGCAGATCTTTTGAGAATCACTCTTCCTCCTCTTACAGAAGAAAGAAGAAAGGATATAATGAAAAATGTGAAGAAATCAGCAGAAGATTCCAAGGTTTCTATACGAAACATTCGTCGCAACTATATAGATAAAATAAAGAAAACAAAAGACAACAAGGAAAATCCTGCAACAGAAGACGAAATCAAGCAAGCAGAAAAAGATGTACAGGATTTGACTGACAAGTTTATAAAAAAGGTTGATGAGATAGTTGCCGAGAAAGAGAAAGAAGTAATGACCGTTTAAACCTAAGCGACAAAGATTTTCAGAAAAGGTTGTTTACTGCTGTAGTAAACAGCCTTATTTTTTTATTCCTATTTTTCGGTATTCAAAAATAATATCATACCTTTGCAGATAAGTATCAGGTTCTGCAAAACACTCTTTCACCAAATGCTTTGCCCAGACAACAGACAGAGGCGGAAGACTTGTTGGCAGGACAAGAAGAAAAAGAGACTAAGAAACAAATGGACAAAAAACAGCTCAGAAAACAAATAAGAGAGAAGAAAAAAGAGTTTTCTCTTTCTGAAAAGATAGAGATGTCAAAGCCTGTCTTTGAGAAGATAGAAGAGCAGGCGATGTTTGAACAGGCAAAGGTCGTTTTGTTATATTATTCCATGGATGACGAGGTATATACCCACGACTTTGTGGAAAAATACTATAAGGACAAGACCATTCTTCTGCCTTGTGTGGATGGGGAAGACCTTATCCTGAGACAGTATTTTGGAATAGAAAGTATGCAGGCAGGAGAACAGTTTGGAATACTTGAACCCATAGGCAAGGAGTTTTCTGATTTGGACAAAATAGACCTTATGATTATTCCCGGAGTTGCTTTTGATGCCGATAAAAACAGAATGGGAAGAGGCAGAGGCTTTTATGACAGATTGCTAAAAACAGTACAAGCCACAAAAATAGGAGTTTGTTTTGATTTCCAAGTAGTGGATAAAGTACCTACAGAAGTTTTTGATGTAAAAATGGACATGGTTGTATCAACAAGTAATATCTACAAATAAACAATGGCTATGAATAAGAAAAAACTATTCCTTTTGGCTTTGTCTTCGGGAGTTCTGCAGTCTTTGTCATGGTTCAATACGATGATGTTTGCTCCTTTGATGCTTGTTGCCCTGATACCTTTGTTGAAAGTGGAGGACTATATACTTCAAAACCAGGATAAGTTCTCAAAAGGAGCTGTGTTCTCCTACACCTATCCCGCTTTTCTTCTTTTTACCCTTACTCAGACGTGGTGGATATGCAAGGCTACAATGATAGGACTTATAGTTCCTTTCTATGAAGCTTGTTTTATGTCCTTGGTCTTTTGGTTGTATCATTTTTGCAGAAAGGTTTCCAAATACAATTCTGGCTCATATTTCTTTCTTGTCTTGTTCTGGATACTCTTTGAGTTTGTACAGTTTAGATGGGATGTAAATTTCCCATGGCTAAACCTTGGCAATACTTTTGCTTCCTATCCTTTTCTTGTACAATGGTATAGTGTGACAGGAATGGAAGGAGGCTCTGTCTGGATACTTCTTTGTAATATTGTGATATATATTTGTTTGAAAAACAGGAGACGCTATTATCTTGCTTTGCTCACTGTTTTTGTGCCTATGATACTTTCTGCCTGTATGTGGTATGCTTACGAAGACGATGACAGTTCAAATACTGCCAGCGTGATAGCAGTACAACCAAACCTGAATCCTTATACAGAGCAATATACCCTTTCTCCACAGCAGGTGGTGGAAAGGGCTTTGGGACTCATTTCTCCTCTTATGGACGACAGTGTGGATTATGTGGTGATGCCAGAAAGTGCTATTCAGGAATTTGCCTGGGAACATAATATAGATGCTGTTCCAAGTGTCCTGATGTTTAATAACTTTGTAAAAAAATACAAAAAGGCAGAGGTGATAGCAGGCCTTTCTTCCTACAGACTTCTTCCAAAGGGAGTGAAAACAGAGGCAGCGCGTGCTTTTGTTGATGCACCTGATGAATATTTTGAGTCCTGCAACATAGCAATAGATATTCCCCGTAGTGGAGAAAAAGAAGATTTCATCATTCACCACAAAACCGTCCTTACTGTCGGAGTAGAGAAGATGCCTTTCAAGAAGTATCTCTCTTTTGTTGAAAAGTTCGCCTTGGATTTAGGAGGAACTATAGGAACATTGGGGGTAGATTCCAATATTGTAGTCTTCCCGTCAAAGACAAAAAATATCTGCACAGCCGCTGCTATATGCTATGAGTCTGTAGATGGCAACTACATAAGACAATTTGTGGACAAGGGAGCAAATCTTCTCTTTGTTATCACCAATGACGGTTGGTGGGGTAACACGGCAGGATACAGGCAACATTGTGCTTTTTCCCGTCTCAGGGCAATAGAGAACAGAAGATATATAGCCCGTTCTGCCAATACAGGTGTTTCTGCTTTCGTCTCCCCACGCGGAGAAATCATAGAAAAGACTCCTTATTGGCAACAGGCAGCAATAAAACAAAACTTACCTCTTCAGACTTCCAAAACCATATTTACCAGATATGGCGATTTGCTTATGAAACCCTTGTCATTCTTTGCTGTTTTGTTGCTTTTGTATTCCATGGTTATCAACAAAATAAAGGAAAAAGAGGCATAAACTTCTTGGATAAAAATTTTATTCTTATTTTTGCAACATCAATGAACAAATAACAACAGATATGGCAAAATTTAATTTACCTGAGCTTCCGTTTGCAAAAAATGCATTGGAACCTCATATCAGTGAAAGAACATTGGATTTCCATTATGGAAAACATCATCAGACCTATGTTAATACTCTTAACACCTTGATAGATGGAACAGAGTATGAAAACAAATCTTTGGAAGAGATAATAAAGACTTCCGATGGAGGTATATTCAATAACGCAGCACAAGTCTGGAATCATACTTTTTATTGGAACTGTCTTTCACCAAAACATAAACAAGCACCGGAGGGTAACCTGAAAAAAGCTATAGAAGAAGCTTTTGGCTCTTTTGAGAACTTCAAGGAGGAATTTACAAAAAAAAGTGTCGGTTTGTTTGGTTCTGGTTGGTGCTGGCTGGTTAGAGACAAAGACGGCAAACTTTCAATAGTGCAGAAATCCAACGCAGGCAATCCAATGACAGATGGCCTTGTTCCTGTTATGGTCTGTGATGTTTGGGAACATGCTTACTATCTTGACAAGCAAAACGCAAGACCAAAATACATGGAATCCTATTGGGAACTTGTAAATTGGGACTTTGTTGAAAAACAATACTAAGATTTCAAGGACAACAACAGCGGATAAATCTCTTATCCGCTGTTGTTTTTCAAGTTTAGATAAGATACTGCAACCCAAAAGAGATTGTCAACAAAAAAGACTTGATCTTTTTGAAAAAAGTCTTGATGTTTAGGGTAAAAAGAGTTGGATTTTGAAGCTAAAATCCAACTCTTTTTTTACGATAGTTTTCTTTGTTTTTTTCTTGCTTTAAAAGCCACTGCTCCTATTGTATTTATCGTCGATGCATATTGATATTTGGTATTGTCTCTGTTTTTTTTCTTTAGCCAAATCACTAAGTAAGACGTCTATATCTTCCATATAGTTTTTATCATTGTGTCATACAACATCTGAGACAGTCAGACTTGTTTTCAGTACAAAAAGGATTTTCCCCAAAAACAGGTTAAAGACTGGGTGTAAAAGCATTTATTATATGTTCTATCTTGGGTTCAGAATCTTTTGAAAGGACTATGGAAATGATATCAAATCTTGCTTCCAGTTCAATGTTGAACTTTTGCATATAGTAGTTGGCAACATCGATGATAAATCTTTGCTTTTGGCGATTGACGGCAAGATAGGGCTCTCCGAAAACATTGCCTTCCCTTTGTTTCACCTCCACAAAGACGATTTCGTTTTTGTCTTGTGCGACGATATCTACCTCATGTTTTCTCCAGGAAAAGTTTCGTGCCATGATGACAAAGCCTTTTTCCTCTAAAAAACGGCAAGCAAGAGTTTCCCCTTGCCTGCCTTTGTCATAAGTGGAAGACATTATTTGCTGGTATAGGTTTTACCATATAGTAATTCCTGTTCAAGGAATGTTTTCGGATAAGATATGGTTATATCTGTTACTTTGCCTTTTTTGTCTCTTTTTTCTTTTAGGACAGGATTGACAAAGCCTCCGTATGGTTTTATTCCCAAGGCATTGTATCTTTCAAGCACTTCCTTGTGCAGTTGATAGTCTATATTTACTCCATACTTTTCTACAAGATTTTTTCCAGCCTGATAATCACCTCTTGATTTTATGTCTTGTATGATATAAAGCAGTTCTCCAAAGGTTTTTCTTAGTTGCTGGTAATCGGTAACAACAAAATAGGTCTTGCCGTCTTTTATCCTCTTCTCCACACAGCCTTTTCCATTTTGGAAAGCATATTCACTGATAAGTTTTCTGTCCTGCATGTGGGCTTCGGTTACCTTCTCTCCAAGCGGGATACGGGCCAACTGAACCAAGAGTCCGTTTCTTATGTATGAGTCATATTGTGCCATGCCTGTCTCCAAAGACGGGATAAGTCCAAGTTCTATCATTTTCTCGTCCATTAGGTAATACAAAGCAAACAAATCGGCTCTTGCTTCTTCCAAAGCAGAGGAATATTCTTTAAGGGCGTTGGCAGGAGTTGTGTCCAACAACTGACCAGAAGCATGCCCAAGACATTCGTGCATATCCGTGTGCAGATTGTCTGAAAGTTGTCCGTGAAGTTTCTCCATTTCTATTTCTTTTTCAGAATAGGCAAACTCTTTCAATGCACTTTTTGGACTCTCCATGGAAGCATAGAAGTAAGCATCGCTGAGGTTTGCAATGGTAACACTCTTTGAACCGTATTCTTTTCTAATCCAGTCTGCATTAGGCAGGTTTATGCCAATAGGAGGCGTAGGATAGCAATCTCCGGAAAGCATGGCTGCATTGATAACCTTGGCACTTACGCCTGTAACTTTCTTCTTTCTGTATTCAGGCTTGACAGGTGAATGGTCTTCAAACCATTGTGCATTGTTACAGATAGTCTGTGTACGTTTTGTTGCGTTTAAATCCTTGTAATTTACCAATGCCTCCCACGTTCCTTTCATTCCCAAAGGGTCGTTGTAGGTCTCTATAAAACCATTGATATAGTCGCAGATGCTTTTGGTGTCCTGGGACCAAAGGATATTGTATTCGTCCCAAGTCTTCAAGTCTCCAGTCTTGTAGAACTCTATCAGTTTGTTTGTATATTGTCTTTGTGCATCGTTTTCTGCAAACTGTTTTGCTTTTTCCAGCCAATAGATAATCTTTTCTATATAATAAGAATACTCTTCTCCTTGTTTCCAGACTTTTTCTTTCAGTTTTCCGTCTTGTTTTACAAGTTTGGAGTTGATGCCAAGGGAAACAGGACGTACGGTGTCTATATCTATGCTGTTGTAATAGGCTTCTGCTTCTTCTCGGCTTACGTTTTCATAAAAATTTACTGCAGAAGTTTTTACTATGTCTTTGTCTGTAGCGTTGTCTCTTCTGATTGGAGCAATGTCTTCACTGTATATCTGTTCAAGGATGAAGTCTGCATCTTTGTAACCTTTCAACAGAGAGGCGAAGTAAGACTTAGGACAGTCAGGGAAGAATTTCTTTTCTCCATAGTGGTGATGCAAGCCGTTGGAAAAGAAGAAACGTTTTGCATAGACTTCGAAGACTTTGTAGTCTTTGCTTGTCCTGTCGCCTTTGTAGTTGTTGAGGATATGTTCCAAAGCCTTTCTTATTTTTAGGTTGTGTTTATAGTTTTGGTCAAAATAAATATCTCTCCCCCAAAGAGCAGCTTCGGAAAGACAATAGATATATTGTTTTTGGCCAAGACTAAGGCTGTCCCAATCAGGCAGACGATAACGCATGACTTTGCAGTCTGCAAATTCGTCGAGGATATATTTGAAATCCTCTTCTTTTGTTTCCTTCTGAGCCAAAAGGTCAGTGCTGAAAATACTTGATAGAATCATGATTGCCAATATTGTTTTTTTCATAACTGTTATTGAAATTGTTTTTTAGTGTTCAAATCTTTCTTCCATTTCTTTCAGGACATTGTACGCAGTGAAATCCACCTGCATAGGAACAACGGCAGCATAGTTTTCGTTTACTATGTTCCAATCTGCCTTAGGCGACTCATCCTTGCAGTGATATTCACCTCCAAGCCAGAAGATATTCTTTTCGTCTTCCTGTTCAGAGACTGTGAAATCCTCCGACCAATAGCCTTTGGCCTGATGCCCTACTTTTATTCCTTTTATCTGCCCTACAGGGAAATTGACATTAAGACAGACATCTTTTGGCAGAGAATTTTTAATAACTTTTTCAGAAATCTCTTTCACAAAAGGAATACAGAAAGACAAATCTCCGTTTTTGTCGTTGTCACAGAGAGAAAAGCCTACACTTGTTACCATTTCTGAACAACCTTCCATAACTGCTGCCATAGTACCGGAATATATTGTGTTTATACTTAAGTTTGAGCCATGATTAATTCCAGCAAACAAAAAATCAGGCTTTCTTGTCAAGACTTTGTCAAAAGCCATTTTTACACAATCCACAGGAGTACCCTCCAAAGAATACTCTTCAAAACCTTCTTGTTTTGTTATGCAAGAAAGTCTCAGAGGTTTGCCTACGGTGATAGAATGGCTCTGTCCGGACATCTCTTTTGCCGGAGCGACCACTACAACATCTCCCATAGGCTTAAGAATGTCTTCCAAAATCTTTATTCCATTGGAAAGATATCCATCGTCATTTGTGATAAAAATCAAAGGTCTTTGTGTCATATAAAGTATTATAATGTTTAGGTGTTAATCTTTTTTTGTTGCGTATTCTTTCAGACAGTCTTCGCAAAGACAGTTGTCAAACTCTTTTTTTAGTCTGTTAAGAGCTTCCTCAGGGATAGAATATTTCATACAAAAACACTCTTGGCTGTGTTTGCATTCAAATTCCTTGTTACACTTGGGACAAATCTTTTTCATTTTGTGTTCTTTACAGGGAAAGCAAAAATCTAACCTCTACTTCCGAATAAAGTAAAGATTAGATTTCGTTTTCTTTTGTTATCTCTTTATAGTTTAACCAATCCGGCAAATCCCATAAATGCCATAGCAAGAATGCCGGCAGCAATAAGAGAAATAGGCGCTCCCTTCATTCCTTTTGGCATATCCATAAGGTCAAGATGTTCTCTGATGCCAGCAAACAGGATAAGAGCAACAGTAAATCCTACAGCCATAGAGAAACTATACATCAAACCAGGAAGTAGTGAGAATTCTTTTTGAATGACAACTATGGCAACGCCAAGAACAGCACAGTTAGTTGTTATAAGAGGTAGGAAAACACCCAAAGACTGATACAAAGCAGGACTTATCTTCTTTAAAACTATTTCTACCATCTGTACCAAAGCAGCAATAACGAGAATAAACATTATTGTCTGTAGAAATTCCAAATGCAACGGTACAAGTAAGTAGTATTGGATAGGATAGGTTACCAAAGTAGCAAGTGTCATAACGAATACAACAGCCAAACCCATACCAGTGGCAGTACTTACTTTGTTGGAAACGCCAAGGAAAGGACATATTCCCAAGAACTGACTCAGTACTACGTTGCTAACAAAGACCGCAAAAATAAAAATCTTTAAGTATTCCATAATTTTTTCTTTTAATTCTCATATTAAGTTGCAAAAGTAATAAATAAAAATCAAATACACGAAAATTTTATAAGAAATTTTGTTTTTGGGGATAAATAAAAGTTTTTTTAGAATAAGAAACGTTGTTGTTAGGATTGTAAATAGTATTGCAACAGAGTTTTTAATCCTATCGCTATAAGCAAAAATCCTCCAAAGACAAGTGCAAAGCGAGGTTTGATGAAATGTATTTTCTCGCCCATTCTTACGCCGATTAGAGAAAGTATAAAAGTTATAAGAAAGATAATAAAGACGGAAAGAAGTTGTTCTCCTACAACCCAGTTCATACCAGCAAAACTTATACCTATAACCAAGGCATCTATGCTTGTTGCGATGCTTAAAAGGATAATAACTTTAAAAGAAGAGACATCAAAGACCTTCTCTTTTAATCTGAAATTCTTGCCGTCCATAAACATTTTTACACCTATTATAAACAATAGGGTAAAGGAAATCCATGCGGAGATTGCTTCTATGAAGTCATAGAAAAAAGAAGTGAAGACAGAACCCAACAAAGGCATAAAGCCTTGAAAGAATGCAAAACAAAATGCCAAAAGAAGCGTCCTTTTCTTTGACATCGTCTTTTGTAGTCCGCAAGTGATGCTTACAGTGAAGCAATCCATGGCTAAAGCTGTTCCCAAAGCTATGGCTTGGATAAAAAATTCTATATCAAACATTGTATATAAGTTTTGTAAGGTTTATAAAATCTTGAGGAGACAACTGTTCAGCCCTTTTTGTAAGCATATCTTCAGGGACGCTGCCCAAGTTTTTGTTTAGAGGCTTTAGACTTTGTCTGAGCATCTTTCTTCTTTGGTTGAAGGCTGTTTTTACCACAAGGATAAACTGTTTTTCATCACAATCAAGACTTGTTATGTTGTTTCTTGTAAGTCGTATAACAGCAGACTGAACTTGAGGCATAGGGTCAAAATCCGTATTTGGAACAGTGAAAAGATATTCTTTGTTGTAGAATAGGGAAAGAAAAACAGACAGTATTCCGTATGTTTTGCTTCCTTCTTTTGCAATAACTCTTTCGGCTACTTCTTTTTGGAACATACCTACAACTTCCTGTACAATATCTTTGTTCTCAAAAACTTTAAAAAGAATAAGATTGGAAATATTGTAGGGGAAATTGCCTATGAGAGAAAACTTCTCTTGGTTGAACACAGTATTCAAATCAACTTTTAAGAAATCTCCCTCAATAATATTGTCGTTTATTTTGGGATAGTATTCTTTGAGATAGGCAACAGAATCCTTGTCTATTTCTATTACCGTAAAATTGTTTATGTTCTCTTCTATCAAATATTTTGTAAGCACTCCCATTCCTGCTCCAACTTCCAAAATGTTTTCTCTTTTTTGTAGGGAAGAGACTATATCTTGTGCCACGCTTTCATTGGTAAGGAAATGTTGTCCCAAGAATTTTTTAGCTCTGACTTTTTTCATATCTGAAAAGATTATTTTTAGCAATAGAAATCAATAATTGAAATATCGGTATTCTTGAAGTTAGGAATAATTTTGTCGGCTTTGCCTTTTAAGGATTTGTATGTGTTTGTTGTAGAAAGAGCAATAACTTTCATTCCTGCAGATTTTCCTGCTTGAATACCGGCAAAACTATCTTCAAAAACAACACACTCTTTTGGTTCTACATTGCATCTTTTTGCTCCGAGAAGATAACAGTCAGGTGCAGGTTTAGCGTGTTCTACATCTGTTGCGATAACCATACGAGGAAAGAAATCAGTAATTTCTGGGCGAGAAGAAATAACCTTCTTCATTTTTATTTCATCAGATGAGGTAACAAGACATGTTTTTATGTCAGAGTGTTCTTTAATTCTTAGGACAAAATCTTCTACTCCTTCTATATAAGGGAAAACCATATTTTTCTCCATTTCATAAAGAGATTTTTCTATCTTTGACCAATCTTCTTTGTATTCAGAAAACTGTTCTTGTAGTATATCAGTAAGCGAATGACCTTTTATTATAGAAGCGAAATCTTTTTTCTCCGGAAAATATTTCTCTCCTATCGTAGACCAAAACTTAGTATAGTGATGTTCTGTATCAAATACTACTCCGTCCAAATCAAAAAGTACAGCCTTTGTTTTCATTAATTGTTGTTAGTAGGTTAAACGGTTTCTAAAATCATTGCGTTTTTCATATTTCAAATCCTGTAGCATACTTGCCTTGACAGATATTCCGAAATTCCAGCCTTGACGAGGACCAAAAGGAATCCAATTCATACGCAGCTCCCAACAATGCAGGTCTCTGTAAAAGTCCAAACTTGTATATGTATAGTCTTTGTTTATAAAATCATATCCTGTATTAAACCCTATTTTCCATTTGTCTGTTGCATTTATTGTTCCTGTTACAGAAAGAGTAGCAGCTTCGTTTGTTTCATATCCTGCCAAAGCCACAATATAAGAAGAAAGTCTTGAATAGTGAGCAGAGAAAGTCAGATCCCAAGGAATAGAAAAATCAACAACATCAGGAAGTATTTCATTGTTGTTTATAAATGGTGAATAGGCTAATTCTGTTGGAGACATGTTGCTTTTTATGTCGTTGCCTTTTGCTTTTTTGTTTAAATGCCAAGAAAGAGACAAAGTCCATTGTGCAGATTGTTTTTGGAATAGTGTATGCTGTTTTGTCCAAAGAAAATCTTTTGTAATACGGTTATTACTGTCTAAAACGTATGGAGTATAAGAAGCAGAATAGTTTATTACTATGCGTTCAAAAAGAGTAGTACGTGCAGATAAACGCAAAGGTTGCCAATTACAAGAATCTTTTACCAGATCATAGCCTGTAGACAAGGAAAGATTTTCTAAAAGTTTTATCTTTCTTGTGCCTGTTATGGTATCTTTGCTGTCTTTCACTTTCATCTCCAAGGAATTGTTCAGAGTGAAAGAAACGATACCGGATTTTCCATTAGGAGGAGAACCATAAACACCTTCTTCTGTTTTTGAATAATAGACTTTTTTGCCGTTTTTATCTACATAGAAGTCATAAAAACCAAGAGAAGGATTGGAAAAATCAGGAGTGAAATTGAATGAAATTACAGGATTTAAGACATGACGAATAGCTTTGATATATCCTTTTTTAAATGAAAACATACCATATATTCTTGTGTTTAGGCCAGATGTAAAAGATACATCTCTGTTTGCTATAAATCCATAAACAGTATCTTTATCTATAAGGTCTGTAGCGGAATTGTATGCTTTATGAACTGATTTTAGATACCAGCGGGCATTGTAACTAATGGAATTAGTCCAGTTTAAGTATTTTAATACTTTTGCACTGTGTGTAACAGGAATATAATGTTTTATACCATTATTCATTTTATTGTACCAATCGTCTTTGAATAGCAGAGAATCGTAAGTCTGTATTTGATTTATAAGATTCATACGATAGGCTATTGTTATTTCTTCGTACCAACGAGTTTTCCCTTTTGCTTTTTTGCGTTTAAAAGGATGAAATTGTGAAGAAGACAAAGCAATAGAAGGCAAATCCAAACTTATGTACTTGGTATTTGCATTATAACTTTCGCCCAAATTTGCAGATAAGTTCCAATCGCTTCCCAAACGAGTAGAAAAAGCAATGGAAGAAGTAGTCGTGTTGGTCAAATAATCATTTAAGGAAGTAGTATATTGATTATATTTGCTGCTAACAAGATTGACATTGGCAGAAAAAGTTCTGTATGGGTGTGCTTTTGAGTCTTGTGTATGAGTCCATTGAATCTTGAAATCTCTTTGCGAAGCCCACGATGAAGTGTTTTTTATTCCTGAATGATTTTCTTCCAAACGCAACAATACTTTTCCATGATAGCGATAGCGTTTTACATAATTGGATTGTAAATCTACAGCGTATGAAAGATTAGTATAGATATCTCCTCTTGCAGCAAGGTCAATATAATCATTGAAAGCAAAATACCAACCAAAATTCCTTAGATAATAACCTCTATTGCTTGCATGGCCGTATGTAGGCATAAGAAGACCTGATTTCTGTTCATTGGTTATAGGGAAATAACCAAAAGGCAAAGCCAAAGGCATAGGTATGTCGGCAATGGAAAGCCAAGTGAATCCTGTAACTATTTTGTCTTGTACCTTTATTTCCGCACGATTGAAATTTATTCCAAAATGAGGGTCTTCCTCATTATCGCATGTTGTGAACATTCCTTGTGAAACAAACATCGTGCTATCGTTTATTTTCTTTATTTTTTCACCATGCAGATAGCCTTCTTGTTCTTTGGTGAACATGTGAAAGATAAGACCTTTTTCGGATTCGAAGTTATATCTCAATTCCCTGCTTTTGTATTCATCTTCTCCATCTTTGAAAACAGGATATTGGGTATTATTTCCTGCGCTGTCTTTTATAGGCATAGCCCACAAAGAAGAAGAATCAAAATTTATGGTAATAAAGCCTGAAGATAAATCTATCTTCTTTTGTTTTACGTTTGCATTGTTGTGAAGAAAGACTCGCGAAGAATCCAAATCAAAGCTGATAGAGTCGCTGGCTGTATATACTACTCTGTCTTTTATAGAATTTCTGCTTTTTTTGGGTTTGGGAATAGAATCAGAAGCAATGCTGTCGTTGGTATTTACAGTGATTGTATCCAGCGTTTCTGATTTTGTATTGTTGATAAACGAAAGGCATTCACATCTTGTATTGCTTGACAATATGCATGCAAGGAAGAATAGTATTGTACAATAAATATTTATATATTTTCGTTTTTTCAACTTGTTATTTCAATTAAAAACATTAATTTTGCCAATTAAATTGCAAAGGTAAGATTTTTTTATAATTTACGAAAAAATAAATGAAGGAAGATAAGCATATAGGTGGTATTTTTTGTTTTTTATTGCTTATTGTATATTGTTTTGTTGGTTTTGCTCAGCAAGAAAAAGGAAGAAATGTTTTTGATAAAATAGTTATTGATGCAGGGCATGGAGGCAATAAACCAGGTGCTATAGGAAGTAAGTACAAGGAGAAAGACATTACTTTGGCAGTAGCAATAAAATTAGGAAAACTTATAAACGAAAATCTAAAGAGTGTAAAAGTTTATTATACTCGGGTTATAGATCAGGATATAGATCTTTACAAACGTTCTTCTGTGGCGAACAAAATTAATGCAGATTTGTTCCTTTCCATACATTGTAACTCTGCAACCAATAAAAATGCAGCAGGAACGGAAACATACGCCATGGGATTAGGAAAAACCGAAAGCAATCTTGAAGTGGCAAAGAAAGAAAACTCAGAAATATTAACAGAAAAAGGGTCTGCAGAGAATTATCAAGGTTTTGATCTTAATTCACCGGAAGGAGATATTCTCTTGTCTTTGTATCAAAATGCCTACCTTCAAAATTCCCTTGATTTTGCAGCAAAGATTCAGGCGCAATATTCCAAAAATGTTCCAATGAAATCCCGTGGAGTTCATCAGGCTAACTTTGTTGTTTTGTGGAAAGCAGCAATGCCTGCTGTTCTTACTGAGATTGGTTTTATTTCAAACCCGAAAGAAGAGGAATTTATTGGAAGTGAGTATGGACAATGGGTGATTGCTTCCTGTTTATTCAGGGCTATATGCGAATACAGGAACAAAGTGGATAATCTTTCTGAAAGAATACCTTCTGTTGATGAGCTTGTGCCAAAAGAGGTTAAAGAAAAAGAAGCAATAAGAAAGCAAAACGAGCTGATAGCCCAACAGAGGAAGGCTGAAGAGCAGAAGAAACTTGCTGAGCAGAAAAATCTACAGGAAGAAAAATTGAAAAAAGAACAGCAGAAAGAACTTGCAGAGCAGAAGAAGACAAATGGAACAGAGCTTGTTTACCGTGTCCAGTTTCTTTCCTCTCCAACTCAGTTAAAAAACAATGACAGCCGTCTTCAGGGATTGGATGATGTTTTCTTTTATAATGAAAAAGGTGCATGGAAATATACAGCGGGTATTTTCGCTTCAGACAAGGAGGCTTTGAATTATCAAAAATGCGTAAAAGAAAAATATGCCGATGCCTTTGTTGTTGCTTTTTACAACGGCAAACGAGTTTCCATGGTAGAAGCAAAACGACTTTCGAATCAAAAAATAATAAATAACTAAACTGACAGAATAATGAAGCTAAGAACCGAATATCAGATAGGAATAGTAGTTTTAGTGACGTTTATTGTTCTCATTGTAGGAATAAATTTCTTGAAAGGGAAGACTCTTTTCTCAGGACAAAAGACATACTATGCTGTCTATGAAGATGTAACAGGTATGCACGAAAGTTCATACATTTATATCAATGGTATGAAAGTGGGTTATGTCGTAAAGATTTCTCCAATGACGAAAAAGAATGATAAATTTCTTGTGGAATTTTCTATAGATAAGTCTATTGAAATACCAAAAGATAGTCGTTTGACTATGTTTTCAGCCGGATTGATGAGTGGCCAGGCTCTTAGATTGGACTTAGGAAAATCATCATCCTTGTTGAGGGCAAAGGATACCATACAAGGAGGGATGGAAGAAGGCTTGACAGATAAAATAGCTCCGATGGGAGAGACCTTGTCTTCTATTCTTAAACGTATAGATACCCTTACCAATACACTGAACAGGACTATAGATGAACAGACCAAGCAAAATATACAGCTGACCATAGGAAATATCAATCAAATATCTGAAAGGCTGAACCATGTTGCGATGAATGTGGATAATCTTGTTGCAAAGGATAAAGATAAACTTGACAGAATAGTTTCCAATGTTGAAAGCATAACAAGAAACCTTGTTGATAACAATCAGGCTATTACTAATATCATAACACGTTTTGACAATATATCTTCGGATATAGATAAACAGGATATAGGTTCAACTCTTGCAAATGTTAAAAATTCATTGGAAAGTATCAATTCCATGCTTAATAAGATAGAAAAAGGAGAAGGCAATATAGGTATGTTGCTTTCTGATGAAGGACTATACAGAAATATAAATTCTGCAGCCAAAAATTTGGACGAACTTATCTTGGATTTAAAGAAAAATCCAAAGAAATATATTCACGTATCTGTATTCTAAAAAGATACATTGAGATTTATTCCTCTTGTTTTTGTTGTAAAAACACTTGGTTTTAGCAAAAAAAGACTTAGTCTTTTGGTGCAAAAGACTTGATGTTTTTTAACAAAGACTTGATGTTTTTTATGAAGTCTAAATTTTTTACTAATTTCGTGCAGTGTTTTTGATATTTCTACGTCTTAATAACGTAGACAAAAAAAATAATTTGATATGAAAGTCAGAAATTTTAATTTATTGTTGATGATTTTTGCAAGTATGGTCTTTCTTGCTTGTGAAAAAGGGCAAGATAGCGATTGTGATTCTTGCACTACTAAGATTATAGACAAAAATGTTGAGTTTAAAAATACAGATATAGAGCATCCAAACTCTACCTTGCTCACCTCGGTATTTCTGTATGGAGATGGGAATCAATATGTTGTAGATTGTGTGGTTGCGGGCTGTTTTTCAACAACAGGGACTCATTATTATGTTTGCAACCCAGACAAAATAAAATACTTGCCTAAGAGCAAAACCCCTTTGCGTGTGGATATCATTGGTAATATTAGGGAAAAGAAAGCTACGGAGAAGGATATAGAGAACTGTGATTATTGTCATGATCAACAGACATTTGATATAGAAATATTGAAAATCAAAATATTAAAATAAATAATGTAGGCAAAAGAAATGAAAACAAAATCAAGTTTTATATTATTCTGCTTAATAGCACTGTTTTTCATATCTGTTTTTACTTTTTGTGAGGATAGAAATGAAGATGATGAAAAAGAAATTACGGCAACTGTCCTTAAATATACTGAATGTAAGATTGAAACTATGAATTTAGAAAGGAATATTGAAGAAAGCTTAAAATATTTTGTAAGAGGTCATGAACTTTATATTACTCGTTACAATGGAGCTTATAATTGTTGTGATAGTGTGTTAAAATTGGATGTTGTTGTTAAAGATCATAAGATGCTTATCGCTGAATTGGGAGAAAGTGTTTGTGATTGCCTATGTATAAGAGACGCAGAATATAAAGTAAGTGATATTCCATCAGGTCATTATGTTGTAGAAATATTAGGAAGAGAGGGGACGTTTGAAATAGATGTAAAATAAATTGGAAGATTGCTGCATTAATAATCAGGATTTTGAAAACATATACCGAACATATTATAGAAAGATGTTTGGTATATGTGTTAATTATGTGCATGATCAAGCCATTGCAGAAGATTTATTGCAAGATGCCTTCATTGTTGTTATTAATAAACTTCCAACTCTTAGAGATAAAACAAAACTTGAGCCTTGGATAAGTACTATAGTTAAGAATACTTGTGTTAATTATTTACGTAAAAAATCTTTATTCTCAAATATATGTGTTGATATTGAACAGCAGAAAGATGATATTGGCAACAATGTGAAGCAAGAAAAGGATATAATTTCCTATTCTACATTAATGAATATGGTAGAACAATTACCTGCAGGCTATAAAAAAGTATTTAAACTTGCTGTCTTTGAAGGATATACTCATGAAGAAATCGCAAAACTCTTAGATATCTCTCCTAAAACGTCATCAAGTCAATTGTCAAGAGCAAAAAAGACTTTAAAATCTATGATACTCTCTTATTGGTCGCTTGCTCTTGTTTCTATGATTGTTTTCGTTTCTGTTTTATTCGAATTCTTTTCAAATAAACCACTAAATGATAGGGGAGTTTCGCACGAAGATACTTTCCAAGAGAAAATAAAGCAAAAAGCGGTAAAAACTGAGAATATTGTAAATATAAATAAAGTCAATAAAATAAATAAAATTTTTAAAATAATCGAAGAAGAAAAAAATGTGCAGATTTTTGTTAAAGATACAAGCGGTATAGAGTCAGACTTAGAGAGAGAAGAGTTAGTAGAATATGCTAAAGAAGAAAAGATGGATTTTCTAAAGGAAACGCCTTTTGAGGGAAATGTTATGTATAACAATGTCGATACACAAAAGATAGACGATAAGTTAATAGGTTTTAATTTTTCTTTTATTCCTATGAATCAAAAATTTACTACTACTTTTTCTTCTATTAATGATGATCTTTTTGGTATTGTGGAAATGATGAATTTTATTGATTTGGATATAGAAGAGAAATATTATAAGCCGATAAGTCTTAACTTTATATTTGAAAAGGAATTTAACAGAAGATTTTCTGTTGGTTTGGGTCTGGTATATACTTTTTTGAAGACGGAATATCTATTTGAGGATAAGAAAATTAGAACAGATAATATACAATACTTAGGATTTAAATCTCAAGTTGCTTTTCATTATTATAAAAGCAGTAGAATGGATAATTATGTTGCACTTGGCGGTGTCGCTGAATTGCCTATATATCATAAAACAAAACTTTATTTTAGTGAAGAAACTGTAAAAGAGAATCCTAATGCTCATTGTCAGTTTTATGGTGAAGTCTCTTTGGGATTTAGTATTAATGTGGGTTATGGAATAAATGTTTTTGCGGAGCCTTGCTTGGATTATTTCTTTAAAAATAAAGATGATTTTGAAACTTTCCGTACTAAACATAGATGGGATTTTAATGTTCCGATTGGAATACGGATAAAGTTATAGAGGACTTTTATGTATTTTCATTATGAAAAGCGATTATTTACGGTCTTCTGAGTAAGTAAAGATATATAATTGGAAAAATTTCTAATAAATTAAATTTCCTTATTCTAAAATATTAAATTTTAGTTTTAAAATCTTTATTTTCAATTTTAAAAACAATAATTATTTAGAGAAAAAAGTACTAAAATTTTGACTGTAATTTATAAAAGCAAATAAAAAAGTTGAAGTGAGGTGTATTTTTTGTAATTTCGCAGTAGGAAAAAATAATCGTTATGACATATTTAGAAACACAGCAATGGCTATATAAACAGTTACCGGTATTTCATAGAATTGGAGCAGCGGCATATAAGATTGATATTTCCAACACTGTTGATTTATTGTCTTCAATTGGAAATCCTCATCATTATTTTAATAGTATTCATGTCGCAGGAACAAATGGGAAAGGATCTTCTTCTCATCTCATTGCCTCAATATTAAAGGAAAGTGGGAAGAGGACAGGTTTGCACACTTCACCACATTTAAAAGATTTAAGAGAAAGAATTGTTGTCGATGGAAAAATGTGTAGTAAGAATTATGTAATAAATTTTATTAAAAATTTTGCACAAAGATTTGATAAAATACAACCTTCTTTCTTCGAACTTATGGTCGCAATGGCATTTAATTATTTTAAGAATAAAAAAGTGGAAACGGCTGTTGTAGAAGTTGGAATGGGAGGCAGATTAGATAGTACAAATGTTCTTTCTCCTAATTGTTGTCTTATAACAAATATAAGTTTTGATCATCAGCAGTTTCTTGGGAATACTTTAGAACAAATAGCAAAAGAAAAAGCGGGAATAATAAAAAAGAATACTCCTATAGTTATTTCGCAGACACAAAAGGAGACAAAGCCTGTTTTTATTCAAAAAGCACAAGAAATGAATGCTCCTATATATTTTGCAGATGAAAATTATTCTATAGAAAATGCGCATTATAGAGAAGGATATCTTGTTGTAGATGTGTATAGAAAAGGAGAAATTTATCTGAAAAACCTACTTTGTCCTCTTTGTGGTGAGTATCAAAAAAAGAATCTTTTAGGAGTGATTCAATTGGTTGAGGTGCTTAATACTCTGGGTAACTACAAAATAACAAAGAAAAATATCAGGGACGGAATAAAAAATGTTCAACAAAACTTTCTTTTGCAGGGAAGATGGCAAACTCTTTCCACGGTTCCTTTGGTTTTATGTGATACAGGGCATAACGAAGACGGATTAACACATGTCATACATCAACTTGACAGCATAAAGAAAGACAAGCTTAATTTTGTATTAGGCGTTGTCAATGACAAAGATATAGACAAGGAAATAGAAATGTTGCCGAAAGATGCTTGCTATTTTCTTTGCAAAGCCGACATTCCCCGTGGTTTGGATGTAGATATTCTGGCAGGCAAGATGCAGGGAAAAGGAATGAAATACAAGACTTTTTCTTCTGTTAAGCAAGCATTTGACGAGGCTAAAAAGGATGCAATAAAGACAAATGCAATGGTTTTTGTAGGAGGTTCAACATATACTGTTGCTGAAGTGCTGTCACAAATTTAGCATTGTTTTTACTTTTTATCTTTTTATAAATTTGTAACTTAAAACTTTTCTTTATTTTTGCAGAGGCAAAACTTATGGTTATGGAGACAAGAAATCTGATTCTGGATATGGGAGGAGTAATCCTTGATGTGGATTATAGTAGGATTTTTGTTGAATTTGGGAAGTATGGCTGCAAAGACATTTATTCTTTCTTTACTCAGCAGGAACAGATACCTTTGGTGGATGATTTTGAAAAAGGGCTTATTACTCCTTCGCAGTTTAGGGAAGAGGCCAGAAAACTGATAGCAAAAGATTTGACTGATGATGTTTTGAATGAAATATGGAACTCCATGGTTTTGGGAGTAAGAAAGCAGGATGTTGAATTGCTGAAAGTTCTTCGCAAAAAATACGACAAAGTTTTCCTTTTTTCCAATACCAATGAAATACATGTCGAGTTTGTAAAGAAAATGTTTTTTGATGCTATGGGTTATGATGTTTTTGGAACTTTGTTTGACAAAGTTTATTTTTCCAATGAAATACATCTGAGAAAACCTGATACAGAGAGTTTTGAATTTGTAGTGAATGATGCTGGAGTAGAACGGAGTAATACAATATTTATTGATGATACGGTGAAAAATATAAAAGGTGCGGAGACAATAGGACTTAAAACATATCTGTTGGATAATAATCAAACATTAACACAAATTTTTAACAGGGGAATAATATAATATGAAAGAAGTGAAACCAAAGCTGAAGGAAGTATTTGACTTTTTGAAAAAGAACAAGTATGTTTTAGCAACATTGATTTTTGTTGCCTTGATATTGTTTTCATCTTACAATGTTTTTAAATACAGAAAATTGTATGCACAACGCAAGGAATTGATGGAGAAAAAAAAGTATTATGAGAATGAGATAAAGAAAGACAGCGCCAATACTATAAAACTGCAGAAAAGTATCAAAGAAATAGAGCGTTATGGAAGAGAAAAATTTATGATGAAGAGGGAAAATGAGGATATTTATATAATAAAAAGTTCTGCAGATACAGTAAAAACAGATAAAAAGTAGAAAAAAATAGTAAAAAATTTGTTTACATATTAATATATTACTAACTTTGCAACTCGTAATGGGTAATAGGATTAGGACATATAAGGTATTCTTAGCAACAGTTATGTTGTTGTTTGTGTGTTCTTTATCAAACACAACAGACAACTCTGTCTCTGCTTTTAACATGGAGATGAGTCTCAATACCAAGGTTATTATTTCCCATATTTCTCATACTTGTTCTCCTGCAACTGTTGAGCCTCACGATGAGAAGGAGAAGAAGAATGAGCCAACGCTTGCTTTGAAAGAGAATAAATACTATTCTTTGGTGAAGCTGTTTGGCGAAGATGCCGAAAAGAGTATTTGCAAAGCAACGGAATCTGATAAATTTTCATCTTATAAAGGAAGTGCAAAAAACATTATAATACATAAATCTTTACAGCAGATAGGAGTTTTATTGATTTAGTCCAAGGACAAACTTCGTAAATTATTTCTTTTGTTTTAACACTTCAAATTTTACGATGTTTATGGGACAAAAAGTAAAGCTTTTTTCTAAATAGAGATTTATAAAATTCTTTTGAACAGTAAAAAGGGAGAATATCTTTGACAAGTATTCTCCCTATTTCTTTTCTATTTCCTCAAGGATATTAAAGATTTCTTTTTCTTCTTTTTGCCACGATAGATCTTTTTGCGCAGATAGACAATTGTTACTCATGCTCTGTAAAGAATCGTTGCTGTTTAATAAATTGTTGATGTTTTTGACAAGATTGTCCTTGTTAGGATTTTCTATAAATACTCCAATATTGTATTGTTCAACGATGGTTTTTATTTCTTGTAAAGGAGTGCAAAGGACAGGTGTTGCTGCATTGATATATTCAAAAATCTTGTTCGGAAGAGATATCTTGTAGTTCTCGTTAGTGGGTCTGTCAAGCGAAAGACCTATTGTTGCTTTACGGGTATATTCCATCATCTTCTCAAAAGGAAGCCTTCCTAATAAAGAAACTTTGTCTTCCAGGTTGTTGTCCTCTATTTCTTTTCTCAGGGTAGGAATAATATCTCCTCTACCGATGATAAACAGTTTTGCATCTATTTCTTTCATTGCCAGAACCAGATCCTCCAGACTTCTATCTATGTTCGCAGCTCCTTGCCATACGATGATTTTTTCTTCAAGCGGATAACTCTTGGCAGCATGGTTCTCTTCTTTGTAAAGAGGTATATTTCTTACAACTCTTGCGTTGATGCCGTATTCTTTTTTAAAATATTCTTTTATTGGATTGCATACTGTTAGTACATATTTCAACTTAGGAACAGTATGTTTTTCAATAAATAGCCAAACTTTTTTTGCAAAAGGATTTGCGTTTAACTCTGGAACTTGGGTAAACAATTCATGAGAGTCATATATAAGAGGCTTCTTCCTGATTTTGCAGATGATAAAGAGAGGAAGCAAAGTGTCTAAATCATTAGCCCATAATATATCAATGCGTTTAAAGATTAGTTTAAAAAATAGTTTGGTATTAAGTTCAGCATAATATAAGAAGTTTCTTTTAAAAAAGAATTTTATGGGGTGTGTTTTATAGAATGTTTTTGAACTATTATTACATTCTAAAGATTTCTTACATAAAACATGAACATCTAAACCATAAGAGTTTAAACTACGGCAAGTCTTTTTTACCCTATTGTCATTATAGACATCATTACTAACACTAACAAATATCCTTTTCATTTTGCAAAATTACAAAAAAAATCGGAGAAAGCGTTTTTATTAGAAATGTTCAGAAATAGTATTTTATTATTAAATTTTATTAAAATATTGTTCAATAATGTATTAAATTGATATTGTATTTTAAAATTTGCAGAGATACTTTTCCTTATTTTTAGCAT
>CAZXEN010000005.1:0-89714 GCA_964639765.1 uncultured Bacteroidaceae bacterium | reverse complement strand
CATCTGCACCTGCCTCATACAAAAGAGAAGCATTCTGTGTATTGACTCCACCATCTATCTCTATAAGAGTGTCAAGATTTTGCTCTTCTATAAGTTGTCTGAGAGCTTTTATTTTATTATAGGTGTTTTCTATGAATTTCTGACCACCAAAACCAGGATTAACACTCATAAGACATACAACATCACACAAGTAAAGTACGTCTTTTATCAACGAAACGCTGGTATGCGGATTAAGAACTGCACCAGCTTTTAACCCCAAGTCTTTTATGACAGAAAGAGAACGATGAAGATGTCTGCAAGCTTCATAATGCACTGTGATAATATCAGCACCACACTTTTTGAAATCTTCAAAATATCTGTCCGGATCAACAATCATAAGATGAACATCCAAAGGTTGTTGAGCATATTTTTTTATATATCTTATTACAGGCTGACCAAAAGAAATATTAGGCACAAATACCCCGTCCATTACATCTACATGCACCCAGTCATTTTTACTTCTGTTTAACATTTCCACTGCTTTTCCCAATTCTCCAAAATCAGCGGAAAGCAGTGAGGCTGCAACTTGTTTCATACTTCTTATTTGTTTTATCTGTTTTTATTCTTTTTGTTTCTACGGTCTTTTCTTTCCCGCTTGTCTTGTTTGTCGTCTTTTCTTTCCCTTTTTTCTTTCTTATTCCTTCTGTCTTGTTGATAAGCATCTCTTCTGCTTTTTGTCTCCCTGCTTTTAGATGCTATATCAATGGTTATTTCCCTTCCTCTGATTACTCGTCCGTCCAAAGCATCTATTACTGCATCCACACCGTCATTTTTTACTTCCACGTAGCAGCATTTATCTGTTATGTCTATCTTTCCTATTTCTATTCGCTTATGAGGAGTGTAGTCGTTTATCATGCCTATAATACGCTGAGGAACTATCTTATCCTTATAACCGAGATTTATACATAGGTTGGTAAACAGGTTTTTGTCAAAATGCCTTTCACGTTTTTGTCTATCCCGTTGCTTTGTTTCTCTTTTTATTTTTTCTTTCTCCAGACTTTCATCCACATTCAAGTCCTTTTGCTCCTTATAATAGGACAGAAGTGATGTAAATTCCAAAGAAACGAAGTGTTTTATAAGTTCTTCCCTGTTCAGCCACGACAGTTTGTTGCTTATCTCAGGTAAAAATCTGTCTATCTCTTCATAATCTGTTTCCACATTCTCCACGCGGTTAATCATATTGAACAATTGTTTTTTCAATACTTCCTGCGGAGTTGGTATTTTTTCTTGGGTGATAGGTTTTTTGAGAACTTTTTCAAGTTTCTTTATCTTGTGTTTTTCTTTCAGGTTTATGATAGCAATGGATATACCTTGTTTGTCTGCACGTCCTGTTCTGCCGCTTCTATGTACATATTGTTCCAATTCATCCGGCAGTTCATAATTTATGACATGAGTCAGGTTATTAACATCCAGACCTCTTGCAGCAACATCTGTAGCAACCAGCATTTGTATGTTTCCAAGACGGAAGCGACTCATGACATGGTCTCTTTGAGCCTGAGACAGATCACCATGAAGACTGTCCGCATTATATCCGTCTTTTATCAGCATATCTGCTACTTCCTGCGTTTCTACCTTGGTTCTGCAAAAAATAATACCATATATGTTGGGATAATAGTCTGCTATGCGTTTCAGGGCAAGATACCTGTCTTTTTGATGTACAAGATAGTAATGATGTTGTACATTGTCCGAACCCTGATTTCGTTCTCCTATCTGAATACGGACAGGATTGGTTATATATTCTTTTGCTATCTGCTCAACTTCTTTAGGCATGGTAGCAGAAAAAAGATATGTGTTCTTGCCTTCAGCAGTCTGGCTTAAAATATTGTCCAAATCATCTTTGAAACCCATATTAAGCATTTCATCTGCTTCATCCAAAACCATATAGTTTATTGCAGAGATGTCAATCTTTTTACGTAATAAAAGATCATTCAAACGTCCCGGAGTAGCCACCACTATCTGAGGCTTTCTTTTCAGTTCCTTTACCTGCAAGTCTATGCTCGCACCACCATAGACAGGCACTATTTTGGCTTCGGACAGATATTTTGAATATTTCTTCAGGTCATTGGCAATTTGAATGCAAAGTTCTCTTGTAGGACACAGGATTAAGGCTTGGATTTCTTTGTTTGAGAAATCTATGCGGTTGATAATAGGCAATCCGAAGGCAGCCGTCTTACCAGTACCAGTCTGAGCAAGTGCAATAAGGTTTATGTCGTTGTACAGAATAGTAGGTATAGCTTGTTCCTGCACGGGCATAGGACAGACAAAGCCCAAATCTTCTATGGCCTTGTTTATCTCTTCCTTGAATCCAAATTCTTTAAAATCCATTGTTATCGTACTTTGTTTTTATATTGTCTTATGGTATCTTCCAAGCCTAAATATAACGCATCGCATATCAGAGCATGTCCAATAGAAACTTCCAGAAGATTAGGAATCATATCACAAAAATATTCCAAGTTTTCCAATGAAAGATCATGACCTGCATTCAAACCCAAGCCACATTCTTTTGCTGTCATGCTGGCTTTTACAAAAGGTTCTATGGCTTTTTGTCTGTCTTTGCTGTATCCTTCTGCATAGGACTGAGTATAAAGCTCCACTCTGTCGGCGCCACATTCCTTGGCACAGCGTATCATATCTTCATTGGCATCTACAAAGAGGCTTACCCTGCAGACAGGTTTCAGTTCAGCTATTATACCTTTCAGAAAGTCAAGGTTTGCTATGGTATCCCAGCCATGATTACTTGTCAGTTGATTAGGCAGGTCCGGTACCAATGTTGCCTGTTGCGGATGTATATCTTTTACAATGTTTATGTATCTTTCATCAGGATAGCCTTCGATATTAAATTCTGTGGTTACGATTTTTTTTAAATCATAAACATCTTTTTTTGTTATATGTCTTTCATCTGGTCTTGGATGCACGGTTATTCCTTCTGCTCCAAACAGTTCGCAGTCTTTTGCAACCTGTAAAAGATTAGGATAGTTACCTCCTCGTGCGTTTCTAAGAGTTGCTATTTTGTTAATATTTACACTAAGTCTTGTCATTTTTATAGTAAAAAAGTGTGTTAATTATAGACTGCAAAGTTATATAATTTTTTTGGAAATGAGAAATTACTGCATATAAAAAGAAAATAACACGTGGCTTAAGACAATGATTTGTTGGTCTGAGGGCTGACAGAAACATCTTTTTTTTAATGCAGATTTGATGCAGTGAAAAAAAGAGCAAGACTTTACGAAAAAAGATCAAGAGTTTATACCATAAACATCAAGACTTTTTTCACAAAAACCAACACTTTTTTTTGTCTTGTCATTTTGCTGGACTGTTTGTTTTCTGTTTAAAACAAAAAAAAGTGTCAAGTCTGTTTGACTGACACCTCTTTTTCTCTGTAAAACAATCCTATAGGACTAATCGACAACTTTGTTGAAATTACCTTTCAAGTCAAACTGAAGATTAAGTTTTTCTTCGTTTTTACTGATAGGGATAAGGTATGATTTCTGATTCTTTATATCTGTTATGTAAGCTTCCTTAATCTTGTATTCAGGATATTCCGCCTTGATATAGTCGGTAATGTTGCTTGGAAGATACTCCATAGGTACGATATACATCATTTCAGTGGAGGTTCTTGTGAATTTCATGATACAGGAATTGTCCTCTGTCTTGAAATTGGCAAAATAGGTTGTGGAATCAGCCATTTCCCATTTTACAACCTTTACATCTTCATATTTTTTGTGAAAATCTTTAACGTATCTTTCTGGTACGTCTCTTTCATCTACAGACTTGTAAGCAGATTTCATTGTACCGCTGCAGCCATATATGACTATAATGGCCAATAATAATAAAGCATATTTTTTCATTTCTGTCTTTTAATTAAGTTTTACAATTTATAGTTCCTGCAAAATTAAGTCTTTTTATTAGAATGACAACAATTTTTTCGGCTAAATTTTTCTATATACTCGTATCTCTTATATTGTATACAGGTATAGGTATTTCGTTTCTCAAAGTATTCAGCAGATTTTTGTTGTCTATTTTGAAGCCCAACGGAGAAACAGGATTGACCGTTATGGCAAGCAGTTTAGTGGCATACAGACAAAGTATCCTGCCTCCCAAGGAAAGAAACCTGTGAGTGTTCAGAGGAGAAGAGAATATATGAGTAAAGTCTTTTGTTACAAGGGTGTAGTCTCCGGTGTCTTTCTTTGATATTATAAGTTCCAAAAGTTTGTCTGTGATCATTCCCGGAATATATAAAGTCTTTGAATGATTGAAAAGCTTGTCCCTGTACTTGTCTATCATCAGCAAAGAAGGTATCTGCAAGTCAATAATCTCATTGTTTGAGGAATTTATGGAGAAAACACCGTTGGATATATCAGCAAGCTTGTCTTTTAGTTCTCCATTGACGGTAGGCAATAGAGTCATGTCGTATATGAATTTTGTCTGGTTGCATATTTTATCTGCACTTGCAGACAATACAGCACCGGTAGAGAGTATCATAGCTTCTGTAATGGACGGAGAAGCAAAAGACTTGCGTGACAAAGCTCCGTCAATTAGACATATATCCGCTTTTTGAGACAACTCAGCTATAAGATTTTTCAGCCATAGAGTGGATGTAGGCCCGCTAAGCATGACATTTCCGAAACTAAGCGAGCGTGAAGTTACCAATCGCCCCAAAGTAGAAGCATATTTTGAGAGGTTTTCCACTTGGGAGACTATCTGTCGTTGTTCATATAGTTTTTCTGAGGTAACAAAAAGAGTATCGGGATAAATAAACACCATGGGTTTGGAAGTAGATGTTACTTGATCCAGAGTTTCCCCATCTATTCCTATGGAAGTAACCGCAATGGATTTATTAAAGGAATGCAGACGAGAGATAACATAGTTTAAAGCCTCCGTCTTGCCTGCATTCTTATCCATGCCTACAAAAGAAATACTCTTGTAGTCTAATATATCTTTTACAAAAGGCATAATAAAAATAAGGATATTTAAGATATAATCCTAAATATCCTTAATCAATAAATTTTTATCTGTTTTTATTTCTTTCGTGTCTTTCCAAATCCTTAGGTTCCATTGCCATTCTGTCGCCATGTAGAAGACCTGCCACACCTTCTCTTTCTATTTCTTCACCTTTAAGGAAATCAACATCACATTCACCAGGAACATAGTCTATAGGTTCAGAGTATGTTGTTATAACACCTTCATAGTTTCTAAGGACAACTTTTCCAGGTGCCTGAGAAATTACATATTGCGGCATAACAGGAGTTTTTCCGCCACCACCAGGAGCATCCACAACAAATGTTGGAACAGCATATCCAGAAGTGTGGCCTCTAAGGTTTTCCATTATTTCTATACCTTTGCTTACTGTTGTACGGAAATGTTCCAATCCCATAGATAAGTCGCATTGGTAAATATAATATGGTCTGACTCTTATTTGTACCAGTTTTTGAACTAATTTCTTCATAACACGAGCATCATCGTTTACTCCACGAAGCAATACGCTTTGATTACCAAGAGGAACTCCTGCATTAGCTAATTTAGCACAAGCTTCAGCAGCTTCAGGTGTTATTTCATTAGGATGATTGAAGTGAGTGTTAAGCCATATTGGATGATATTGTTTTATCATATTAACCAACTTGTCTGTTATTCTCATAGGGCAAACAACAGGAGTACGAGAACCCATTCTTATTATTTCTACATGAGGAATAGCTCTAAGACGTTTTATTATGCTTTCAAGCATTTCATCACTAACCATTAAACAATCACCACCAGACAAAAGTACGTCCCTTACTTGAGGAGTACGTGCAATATAGTCTATTCCTTGTTGAATAAGGTCTGTTCCTACATTAGCATCTTTCTGTCCTGCAAAACGTCTTCTTGTGCAATGTCTGCAATACATAGAACACATGTCTGTAATAAGGAAAAGAACTCTGTCTGGATAACGGTGGGTAATACCAGGAACAGGAGAATCTTCATCTTCATGCAAAGGGTCCAAAAGATCTGCTTTTGCCTGATGAGTTTCCTTTATTGTTGGTATTGCCTGTCGTCTTACAGGATCATTAGGATTGTTTGGATCTATAAGTGAAAGATAGTAAGGGGTGATAGCCATACGTAATGTCTTAAGTGCTACTCTGACACCTTCCTCCTCTTCTTCTGTAAGAGAAATATACTGTTTTAGCTGGTCAAGTGTTTCTATTCGGTTTTTGACTTGCCAATGCCAATCGTTCCATTGTTCATCTGTTACTTGTGGAAACAATTCTTTTCGTCTGTTTACTTGCATAGTGTTTATGTTTTATTTGTTTACTATTCTATTATTAAGGAACTGCAAATTTACTAAAAAAATTATTGAACAACCAAAATTGAGTAAATAAATTTTTTCTCTGTTTTCAAGGTAACGGTGTAAAACCTTCGCCAAGTGTTTCTGTATTACTGATAATGGTTATAAAGCATTTTGGATCTATACGTTTGGCAGAGTATTTTATTTTGTTGTATTCTTTACGGTTAACAGTTGTGTAAATCATATTCTTCTCACTGTTCAGATACATACCTTTGCCGGCAAACACAGTTCCACTGCGTTCCAAATCTTCAAGTATAAGATTCTTCATGCCTTCTACATTATCTGTAATGATAAGCATGGTTTTATTCACTTTGTTGTCTATGACCAAATCTATTACTTTGCTTTCTACAAATATAAGTATGATGGAGAAGAAAGGAAGACGGATATCTCCGCCAATGGCAAAAGAAGTAATGGCTACAGCAGAATCAACAATCATCACCATTGTGCCTAAAGGAATATGAGTGGAACGATGTAATATCATGCTGACAACATCCATACCTCCTGAGGTTGCTCCTGCAGAGAATATCATAGCAATGGATATTCCGTAGCCTAAGCCTCCGACAATGGAGTTTAGAAGATAATCTGGCTTGAAATATTGCAGTATGACATCGTTGCCAAGACCTCTTACAGGCAGATACAATTCCTGCATTTGGGCGGAAAGAGAAACAAAATCATTTACACTGAGAAATTCTCCGGAATGAATCAAAGGTATGTATCCATATTGTGGTATGTAGAAAATGTTCTCCACAAAAAAGGTAAAGAGCCATGTAAATATTACAGATACCAGGGTTTTTATTCCAAGATTGCCACCCAAGACAACAAGCCCCAAGATAAACAAAGGTAAATCCAAGAAGATAACAATATCCATCGGTAATCCCCAAAGGTTATTGAAAACAGACATCAATCCATATACACCTCCGGGAGCAAGACCATAAGGAACCACGAAAAGAAAATCCACTAACGCAAAAATAAAACAACCAATGATAACTTTGCCATAGGCAATATACCATTCTTTTGAAAAGGGTTTCTCTGCATCTTTTAGAAACTGATTAACCCAGTTATTTATTTTTTCGCTTTTAACAGTCATGTATTGATATATTTTTTGCAAAATTACTCATTTTTATTTGAATTGAACTCCGTACTGAGAAAATTATTGTATTTTTGCAGAGTAAAAAAACTAACAGTCAGATGAAAAAAACATTTTACATAATCTTTGTTTTTTGTATGTTGGTTGCTGTGTTTTCTTCCTGCAGCAAAGACAAGGTATATCAAGACAGGATAACTTTCAACGAAAACTCTTGGGACAGATTGGGCAAAGGTAAGACGATAGAATTCAAGAATATAAACATAGAAGATACTTCTATTGTATATGATGTCTATGTAACTTTGAGACATACTCCTTATATTAATGAAAGTAAAGTGAAGTTTCTTATGAAAATAATATATCCGCAAGGAATTGTAAGGGAGAGCGTGCATACCATAGAACTAAGAGACAAGGAAAACAAAGACTGGCTTGGCGATGCAATGGGTGATATGATAGATATAGAAAAGCGTTGTCGTGCTTTTGTTACCTTACCCGAAAAAGGAAATTATACTATCACATTGACAAATCTTGGGACATATAACAAAACCGTTGGCTTGATGGATATGGGAGTCATGGTGAAAAAATCCAATCTCAAAGAATACAAAAACGAATAGGATATTCTTGTTCCAAAGATATTTTTCCTAATCTTAAAGAAAAAAATGAGCTATAAAATACTGGAGAATAATCCAAACAAGGAACATATTCAGGCTATCTTGGATACTCTTGTTCCTACTCCAGGAGTTTATCAGTATTATGATAAAACAGGTACCATAATATATGTAGGAAAAGCAAAGAATCTAAAAAACAGAGTGCTTTCTTATTTTCGCAATGATGTAAAACACAATCTGAAGACACAGGTTCTTGTCCGCAAGATTGCAGACATAAAGTTTGTTCATGTATCTTCGGAGACGGAGGCTTTGCTTATGGAGAACAATCTCATAAAAAAGTACAAGCCGAAGTACAATATTATGTTAAAGGACGACAAAACCTATCCATGGATTCGCATAACCAATGAAGAATATCCACGGGTCTTTTCCACCAGAAACGTTGTCAAAGACGGTTCTTCCTATTATGGCCCTTACGCAAGCGGAAAGATACTCAAGGAGTTTATGGATTTGTTGCGTAGTGTTTTTACCTATCGTTCCTGCTCTCTTTTCTTGACAGAAGAAGGCGTAAATCAAGGTAAATTCAAACCATGTCTCAATGCACAGATAGGATTGTGTGACAAACCTTGCACAGGAGAGCAGTCAAGAGTGGAGTATCATAAGATGATTAGCGGAATGCGTCAGGTAATAAGGGGTAATTTCTCTTCTTATCTCAAAGAAATGAAAGCCCAGATGATGACTTACGCAGAACAATTGAACTTTGAGAAAGCCCAGATAATCAAAGAACGTATCAATCTTTTGGAAAACTATTCAGCAAAGAGTACAATCGTCTCTTCCATCTCTCATGATTTGGAAGCCTATTCCTATATAGACGACAATGATCGTGTATTCATTAACATGACGAAAGTTGTTGAAGGAAAAATCAATACGTCCTTTTCCGTTGAGGTGGAGAAGAAACTTGATATTTCCGCCATAGAAGTGGTTACTTCTGCAATCATACAAAACAGACTCAGATTGCAATGGAATGCAAAAGAAATAATAGTACCGAAACTTCTGGATTTGCCCAAAGACTATGTTCTGCAGACAATTCCAAGTGGAGGAGAAAGAAAGAAACTTCTGGATTTTGCTTCTCATAATGCATTGTTGTACAGAAACCAGAAAATAAAAAATGCCAAGGTCGTGGATCCTGAACGATGGAGCAATAAAGTTGTGTTGGAGATGCAAAAAGACTTGCAACTTGATAAACCTCCTCATCATATAGAATGCTTCGACAATTCCAATATACAAGGGACAAATCCTGTCGCAAGTTGTGTTGTATTCAGGGAAGGCAAGCCGTCCAACAAGGAATACAGACATTTTAATGTTAAGACAGTTGTTGGTCCTGATGATTTTGCATCAATGAG
This sequence comes from uncultured Bacteroidaceae bacterium, assembly GCA_964639765.1. GTDB lineage: Bacteria > Bacteroidota > Bacteroidia > Bacteroidales > P3 > Scybalousia_A. The sequence continues at coordinate 80,264 of CAZXEN010000005.1, read as the reverse complement.
AGAGATTGTCTTTCGCAGATATTCCAGATTGAAACAAGAAGGCAAGGAATTGCCTGACCTTATTGTCATAGACGGAGGAAAAGGTCAGCTGTCATCTGCTGTGGAGGCATTGAAAAAAGCAGGAGTTTATGATCAGGTGGTTGTCATAGGTCTGGCAAAACGGCTGGAAGAAATCTATAAACCTGAAGACCCTGTGCCTATATGCTTGGACAGACGCTGCCATACTCTGCAAATTATCCAGCATATAAGAGACGAAGCACACAGGTTCGGCATTACTTTCCATAGAAACAAAAGAAGCAAAGCCACATTTCGTACTCAATTGACAGATATCGAGGGTATAGGGGAAAAGACTGCAAGGGATTTGCTACTGAAATACTCTTCTGTGGAAAAAATAAAGATAGCGGCTTTGCAGAGTCTGATTGACTGCATAGGAAAGTCAAAAGCAGAAAAAGTATATTCGTTCTATCATCAAAATAAAGAGTGATGATACAATAAATTTTGTATTTTGATGTTATCTCATAAGAAATATGCTCTTGTAGTTTAATGGATAAAATTTCAGATTCCGGTTCTGACGATGAGAGTTCGATTCTCTCCAAGGGTACTCTTTTATTCTATCAGCATAAAACTTCCTTTCTGACTATGCTTTTTCCCTGTTGTGTCGGTAAAGTTTATTACGTACACATATACTCCAGCCTTTCCGAGAGAACCTTTTACGGTTCCGTTCCAGCCATGACTGATATCCTTTGAGGTGAACAGCAAAGAACCGCTTCGGGAATAGATTTTCATTTCATAGCTTTTCAAATCCCTGTAGGCTGGTTTGAAAATGTTGTTGGTAGGGCTGTTTGGCGTGAAAGCATTCGGAACATAAAGTTTTTCAGGCAAAGGCAATTCGGTTTCATTCGGGTCTGTTTTAGGAGTGATATTATCGGATTCCGAAAGTTTCTTTGTTTTTTCAGGCTCTATGTTAGTTGTCTGTGCAGGAACTTCTGCAATAGCCTCTTTTGTAATTTCAGCAGTATTCTCATCCGCAGATGTATTTTCAGACAAAGCAGGAGTGTCATTGTCTTGAACAGGCTCCGTAGCTTTAACTGCAGGAGTCTTGTCAGAAGTTTCAGGATTTATAGTCTTGTCTTTGATTATAAAATGTTCAAGTTTTGAAATAATGGCATTTTCTATCCCTTTGTTGTCTGTTATGTCTTGTTTTGCCTTATACGGCAGAGGTTTTTGCTTGTTGATAGGTGCAAGCAATACAATGGCAAGTGCCGTGACAAGTCCCACAAAGCCTATTATGGAAAGGGTCTTGAAAGGAAAATGTTTCTTGGTCAGGTGTCTTTCTATGTTTTCCCATACTTTTTTATCCGGAACTTGATTATAGGATGACAACCTTTTCTTTAAATCTGTCAATGATTTGTCTTTATTGCTGTAATTATTCATAGTCTTCGTTCTCCTTGTCTTTTAAAAAGTTGCGCATTTTGATTTTTGCTCTCATGTTAATGCTTCTGAGTGTAGATGCCTTGCGACCTGTTATGTGTTCCACTTCTGCGTATGTCATTTCTTCAAGTTCTATCATGTTGAAAAGGATACGCTCCTCAGGTTTCAAAGAGTGCAAAGCAGCCAGCAAAGTACTTGTCCTAAAACGTTTGGTATCTACATCAAAAAGCGAGTCTTTTTCTTCATAGGTTTCTATATCCCTGTAGTCTATGTTTTGAAAGCGTCTTTTTAGTTTGAGGCTGTTGAGAATATTGTTTACAAATACACGACGCAGCCATTTGCGTAAATCTTTCACACCGTCGAGATGCTCCGGCGAAGACAGGACTTTTATGAAACTGTCCTGCAGAATATCCTCGGCATCTTCTTTGTTTTTCATATAACGGAGACAAACTCCATACAGTTCTGGAGAATACTCTTCGTATAACGCACGTTGGTATTCGCTGTCCTTTCTTATGCAGCCCGATATTATTTCCAGTTGTGTATAGTCCATTTTGAAATAAAGACAATAAAAAATACATTTTGTTGCAAAAGTAAGAGATTTTCCCAGACTTTTGTCCTTTTTCTTCTGATAAATGCATAACTTGGCTTTTTGATTTATTTGGTTTATAATAAGTTTTTGATTTAATCGTTGTATATACAATATTATAATACTTTTTATTATGTATATTGACAATATTCTGATTTTTCTATGTCTGGTATATATAATTGTTCTTTTGCACAGGATTATTGCGAGAATGGATTATTACAATACAGAAGACGACAATAGAGATGATGTAAAGTAGAATGAGATTACCTGCTTTTTGAGACAAAATGTAAGTTGTTAATTCAGAATAACTTATCATAGTTGTTGGTTTCTCTGAAAAAAGAGTTGATTTTTAGAAATAAAAACCAAGTCTTTTTACCATAAACATCAAGTCTTTTTTTCTAAAAACTAAGACTCTTTTTTTCGGCTTTTTGACTGCGGAAAATGACGTGAAATTCTGGTTTTGTTTTTCTGCACTGCTATCAGCAAATTCAACGTTCGGGGAGAAAAAATATCCAATTTTTATTGCGGTGTAAAAAAAAAGTTATATGTTTGCAAAAATTTTAGAAAACATTAAACAAAAAAAGAATAACTATTTAATTATTAATCAATGAACACACCTGATTTTAGGGTGTTGAACAACAAACTGGAATTATATGGATAACACACAGGACGTACAGAATGTACAGATGCCGGAACAATCTGAAAGAGTGCAGAATGAGGAGCAAGCACAAAACGAATTAAAACAAGAAACTCCTCAAGTAGAACCTCAGGAAGTTAAACAGGAAGCTCAAGAAATAGTATCTATTGATGCTATTATAGAAGAGTATTCAAAGAAAACAAGAGAGGAATTGGTGGAAGAACTGCAGAACCTAATCAACAAGAACGATTATGACGAGTTGAAATCAAGGCTTCCTTTGGTAAGAAATACTTTCAGAAATCTTCCTCAGCCAGAACCTCAGGTGGAGAAGATTACAAAAAAAGTTACCAACGAACAAGGAGAAGAGGTGGAGGAAGTTGTTGAAACCAAGGTTATGGAAGATACAACAGAGGTAAAATTCCGTGAATTATACAACCAATATAAACAGATCCGTCAAGAATATCAGCAGAAAGAAGAGCAGTTGAAAGAGGAGAACCTTAAAAAGAAGCATGCTCTTTTGGAGGATTTGAAAAAACTGCTGGACAGTGATCAGACTCTTAAAGAAATATATGACGAATTCAACAATATTCAGGAAAAATGGAAGGCTATAGGTAATGTTCCTCATACAGAAGTGAACAATCTGTGGGAAAACTACCACTTCCTTATAGAAAAATTCTATGAAAAGGTTAAGATTAACAGAGAATTGAGGGATCTTGACCTGAAAAAGAACTTGGAAAAGAAACTTATGCTTTGTGAAAAGGTGGAAGAGCTGCTTGTAGATGAAGATATAAACAACTCATTTGCTATATTGCAAGGCTATCATACACAATGGAAAGAAATAGGACCTGTTCCTTCAGACAAGAATGATGAGGTATGGGACAGATTCAAACGTGCTTCCGATGCAATCAATCAAAGAAGAAAAGAATATTACGAAAAACGTACGGAAGAGTTAGAGGAAAACAAGACAAAGAAGGAGGCATTGGCAGAAAAAGTCAGCGATATAATCTCAAGAGAGATGAAATCTATGAAAGACTGGAACACTGCTACAGAGGAAATCAATGCCTTGTTTGCAGAATGGAAGACTATAGGACCTATACCAAAGAAAGACAACGAAACTCTTTGGACCAAGTTCAAGACTATGATAGACGGCTTCTTCGAAAACAAGAAAGAAATGCTTGAAAAGGTGAAACAGACAGAAGAAGAGAACTATAACAAGAAACTTGCCATATGTGTGAAGGCAGAAGAGATCGCTAAGCGTGAAGACTTTGACGCTGCAACCAAGGAATTGAAAGACCTGCAGGAGGAATGGAAGCATATAGGATATGTAAGAAAGAGTCTGTCAGACAAAATCTGGTTGCGTTTCCGTGCAGCCTGTGATGAATTCTTCAACAGAAAGAGTGAAAGTTATCTTCAGACACATAAGGAGGTGGAAGAGAACATTCAGAAGAAACAATCTTTGATAGAAGAGTTGAAAAACTATCAGTTCTCTGATGACAAACAGCAGAATGTGGATGCTTTGAAAGATTTCCAGAAACGTTGGTTTGAAATAGGCTTTACTCCAAAAGAAGAGAGAAAGAAACTTCAGACACAATGGGACGAAATCATTAAAGCCAACGGAGACAAACTTCAAATAAGTGCAGACGAAATAGCTTCGAGAGGAAGAAACAGCAGAAATTCTTTTGAAAGACTTAAAGAACAAGGTGACAGTGCAGTGAAAAAACGTATAAAAGCCCTTGAAGATGAAATAGCACGAGTAGAAAATAACATAGGCTTCTTCGCCAATAGCAAGAATGCAGATGTTCTTAAACAGGAATTTGAGAGAAAAATCAATAGGTTAAGAACTGAAATGCAAGACCTTGTTACCAAGTTGAAACAATCTGCAGAGAATAAACAACAAGTTGTAAATGAGGAAGAAAAACCTCAAGAACAGCCTGCACAGGAATAAAATGATGAAAAAAAGTTGCAAAAATTCTGCTAATATCAAAAAAAGTAGTATTTTTGCAACTCAATTTTTAGAATAAGTGTAACAAAAAAACAATATAGGTAATGAAGAAAGATATTCATCCACAGAATTACAGAGTTTGTGCGTTTAAAGATATGTCAAATGAGCAAGTTTTTTTGACTCGTTCTTGTGCTAATTCAAAAGATACAATAGAAATAGACGGAGAAACATATCCTTTAATTAAATTGGAAATTTCAAATACATCTCACCCATTCTTTACAGGAAAGGTTAAACTTGTGGATACAGCCGGTATGGTTGATAAGTATTTGAACAAATACAAAAACAGAAAGCCAATGGGCAACGTTGCAAAATAAGTTTTTGTATAAAGCGTAATAACCAACAAGTGTCTTTCGTTTCTTTGTAAAGAAAGGTGCTTGTTGTTTTTTTATATCATTTTACAAAATTTGGTTATCATGAACTTCAAGCAAGCAATAAACAGTTTTCCTTTGTTCAAAAACATTTATGAACAACTTGTGATAAAGACAAGCATGGGCAGGGAGTATCTGTTCTCCATGCCTTTTTCTGTAGATAAGGAATATTTGGAAAGACAATATGTCTTGACAGAGGATTGCCAGAGTTTTATTTCTTCTTTGAGCAACAATGACAAGATGCTCCTTGAGTGTGTTTTGTATGATATTCACAATATAAGCGGAAGCCTTAATCTGATAGAACAAAACGAGAGTCTTGACGATGTAGGCCTGTTTGAGATAAAAGCATTCTGTTTGGCATGCAAGAAGTTGAAAACAATGATAAAGCCACTGCGAAGTACAGAATTTGTCTTCAATGATTTGCAAGAGGTTATTTCTCTTCTGGACCCGGAAGGCTTGGAAGTAAACCAGTTTTATGTATATCCTGCTTATCATAAGGATTTGGCAGAAAAAAGGAGGCTGTTTGAAACGTATAAAAAAGAAGAAAATCCTAAAGCTAACGAGGTTTATGAACAGATACTTGAAATAGAAAACACTGTCAGGGAAGATTTGTGTAGAAAACTGCTTCCTTATTCCAAGGTGATGAAAGAAGATATTCTTCGCATAGCCCTTTTGGATGTTACAATAGCAAAAGCGGAGCTGAACATTGCTTTGAATCTTGTTAAACCAAATATAACAGATGACCTGAAAATAAGATATACAAAGATATACAATCCTATAATCAGACAAGTACTCAACAAGAAAAACAAAGAATTCCAGCCTATAGATATTACAATTGACACAGAACCGATACTTATTACAGGTGCAAATATGGCAGGGAAAACAGTTGTATTGAAAACTCTTGCTCTTTCACAGCTTATGATACAGTTTGGCTTCTTTGCTCCTTGTGAAGAGTGTTATGTGTCTTTGGTTGAAGATGTATTGTGTTCAATAGGCGACAATCAGGATGAAAATGAAGGTTTGTCTTCTTTTGCTTCTGAAATTCTTGCATTGAATTCCATCATTACAAAGATAAAAGACAAGAAACATTATCTTGTACTTGTAGATGAATTGGCAAGGACTACCAATCCGATAGAAGGTATAAAACTGCTGCAAGGCTTTATTTCCACTCTATCCTTAGGTAGCTCTCTTTCTGTTATTACTACACATTATTCAAATATAAAAACCAAATGTCATAGATTAAGGGTAAAAGGTTTTATAGGCAAAAATCTTGTTCCTCCAATCTCAATAGCAAATCTGTCTGACAATATAGATTATTCCCTTGTAGAGGATAGTAGCGATGAAGCTCCAACGGAGGCTATCAATCTTTGCAAGCTTCTGGGAATAGATGAAGATTGGATAAATTCTGCCCTGCAATAATTAGAGACTTTTTTTGTTTATAAATATTTTGTTATGCAAAAAAAACGGCTTAATTTTGCCGTCTGTTTATACATATTTAAATAAAAAAATAGTAAAAATCATGGATATTAAACAAGCTTTCGCCGGTACATTGGAATCCGGTGATATAATGATTAAGATTGAGCCTAATGAAAAACAAGGGCTTGAGATTAATCTTGAAAGCACTGTTGCTTATCAGTTCGGTGAGCAGATAAAGAGTGTTATTCAAGAAACATTGAAAGGTTTGGACATTAATAGTGCTGTTGTTACTGCAACTGATAAAGGAGCTTTGGACTGCACTATCCGTGCCCGTGTTACAGCAGCTGCTGTTCGTGCCACAGGAAAAGATGTGTGGGCATAAGAATTTTTTGTATAATCAATCAAAACAAATCACAGAACTATGCAAAGATTAAGAAGAACAATGATGTTTGTTCCGGGCAACAATCCAGCAATGATGTCAGATGCTTTTATTTATGGTCCTGACTCAATTATGCTTGATTTGGAAGACTCCGTAACAATGGCTGAAAAAGATGCCGCAAGACTTTTGGTTCACAACGCATTAAAAACAATAGACTATGGCAATACTGAAATGGTTGTCAGAGTTAATCCATTGAATACTCCTTATGGAAAGAAAGATGTTGAAGCTGTAGTGAAAGCAGGTGTGGATGTTATACGTATGCCTAAAACAGAGACAGCTGAAGAAGTACAGGAACTTGAAGCAGAAATAGAAAAAATAGAAAAAGAACTTGGTTGTCTTGGAAGAACCCAGATTATGGCAGCTATAGAAAGCACAAAAGGTATTATCAATGCTTATGCTATTGCAACTGCATCAAAACGTATGATGGGTATTGCTTTAGGAGCAGAAGACTATTGTGCAAACCTTAAGACTCAAAGAACTCCTTCTGGTGATGAACTTCTTTTGGCAAGAGAAACTATCGTTGTTGCAGCACGTGCAGCAGGTATCTATGCTTTGGATACAGTTTATTCCAATCTTAATGACATGGAAACATTCCGTAAAGAAGTGGAACTTATTAAACGTTTAGGTTTTGATGGCAAGAGTATTATCAACCCTCGTCAGATAGAGATAATCAACGAAGTATTTACTCCAACAGAAAAAGAGATAGAAAAAGCTAAAACTATTGTTGCAGCCATCAAGGAAGCAGCAGCAAAAGGTTCAGGCGTTATAGCAGTAAATGGTAAGATGGTAGACAAACCTGTTGTTACAAGAGCAGAACATACTATAGAATTGGCTTTGGCTGCAGGTGTAATCACAAAGGAGGATTTATAATATGAGTACATTGAAAGAAAGAAAAACCGATATGGAGCAAATAGCTTCAAAGATGGGCAAACAAGTATATAAAGAAGGCGGCAACAAAGCCACAACTTTCCGCAGAGATTATCAAAAGGAATCAGGAAAATTGGTTTCTTTGGAAGAAGCTATCAAAAAGACTGGTTTAAAAGACGGTATGACAATAAGCTTCCATCATCATTTCCGTGGTGGAGACAAGGTTGTTAATATGGTTGTAGATAAATTGGCACAGATGGGATTCAAAAATCTTCGTCTTGCTGCTTCTTCTCTGCAAGATGTTCATGAACCATTGATTGAATATATAAAAAACGGAGTTATCACCTCTATTTCTACTTCAGGTCTTAGAGGTAAATTGGCAGATGCTATTTCAAGAGGTTTGATGAAAGAGCCTGTTGTTTTCCGTTCTCATGGTGGAAGAGGTTCTGCTATTGTCAATGGCGATGAACATATAAACGTTGCTTTTATCGGAGCATCTTCTTCTGACCCATTGGGTAATGCTTGCGGTTTTTCAAGAAGTGAAAATGCAAAATCAATATGCGGTTCTTTGGGTTATGCTATTCCAGATGCACAGAACGCAGATCAGGTAGTTATCCTTACAGATGACCTTGTCGCTTATCCAAATACTCCTGCTTCAATCAGTGAAAGCTATGTTGATTATGTTGTTGAAGTGGAAAGTGTGGGAGATTCTTCAAAGATAGCTTCCGGTGCAATACGTGATACAAAGAATCCAAGAGATATACTTCTTGCAAAACAAGCAGCAAAAGTTATTATCAATGGCGGATACTTCAAAGATGGATTTTCTATTCAAACAGGTTCAGGCGGAGCTTCTCTTGCTGCAGTCAAATACATTCGTGAGAGTATGATAGAAAAAGGTATCAAGGCTTCATATGCTTTGGGAGGTATCACTGCTCACATGGTTAAGATGTTTGAAGAAGGTTTGATAGAAAAACTTATAGACGTGCAGTCTTTTGACAAAGTTGCAGCAGAGTCTATCCGTGATCATGAAATGCACAAAGAAGCTTCTGCAAATGAATATGCTTCAGCAGACGAAAAAGGCAGTGCAACACACTATTTGGATATGGTTATCCTTAGTGCTTTGGAAGTGGATGTTAATTTCAATGTAAATGTTCTTGTAGGTTCTGACGGTATCATCAGAGGAGCTATAGGCGGACACCAGGATACAGCAGAGGATTCTGCTCTTTCAATCATTGTTTGCCCATTGCTTAGAGGAAGAATACCTTGTGTAGTTGATGAAGTTACAACATTGATTACTCCAGGTTCAAGCGTGGATGTTATTGTTACAGAATATGGTATTGCAGTAAATCCTCGCCGTCCAGAGATAGCAGAGCGTTTGAAGAAAGCAGGACTAAATATCGTTGATATCCACGATTTGGCTGCCAAGGCGAAAAGTATCATAGGAAATCCGGCACCATTGCCATTTGGCGACAAGGTCGTCGGAGTTGTTATGAACAGAGACGGTTCTGTTCTTGATGTTATCAAAAATATCAACGCTTAAACAATATTCCAAATTAATATGAAAGCCATGTACCAAAGTATATGGCTTTTTTTATATGATAAAAGGGATTAGTAACCGTATGTTCCTAATCCCTGATTTAATTTTTGTATTGATTTTTATTATTTTTTCTTTAGAGAAAGGATTTCTCTTGCTTCGTCAGAAGTAGCTATTCCTCTGCCAAGTTCTTTAGCAAGACGAACAACTTTATCTACAAGTTCTCCATTGGATTTAGCAAGCACCCCTCTTTCCAAATACAAGTTATCTTCGAAACCTACTCTTACGTTTCCTCCCATTGCTATACCTGCTGCAGCCATAGGGAAAGCATGTCTTCCTATACCTGTTACAGTCCAGGTGCTTCCTGCAGGAATACCATTTACAAGCCAGCAAAGATTAGGAACAGTTGCAGGAGTACAGCCATAGACACCAAGAACAAAGTTGAACTGCATAGGGTCTGCAGGAACCTGTCCTTTGCGTGCCATTGTAAGGATAGTGTCAAGGTGTCCCATTTCAAAGCATTCATACTCCGGTTTGATACCTTTTTCCATCATACGTTTTCCAAATGCTCTCATTGTCGGCATTGTGTTGTCAAAAATGTCATCTCCAAAATTGCAGGTACCACAATCCAAAGTAGCCATTTCTGGTATTGGAGTAGTATCTGTAGATTGCAGCCTTTCATCAGGAGTCATACCTACAGCACCTCCTGTGGAAGGTATAAGTATAACATCAGGACAAACTTTGTATATTGCCTCTTCGCATTCCTGAAAACGTTCTCTGCTCTGAGTAGGAGTGCCGTCATCTTCTCTTACGTGTAAATGAACGATAGCTGCTCCAGCATCAACAGCACTTTTTGCTTCCTTTACTATTTCCTCAACAGTATAAGGAACAGCAGGATTTTGTTCCTTTGTAACTTCAGCACCGCATATCGCAGCTGTAATTATAAGTTTTTCCATTTTCTTATTTGTTAAATCTTTGTTTGTCTTTTGGAGTTACACATGTACCACTTGCTCGGCAAACAACGACAGGTTCTGCCAATACTTCAGCAGCAGAATCATTGATATCTGGACGTGAAACTATAACTTTCTTTGCTTCAAAAGTCATTTTACGTGAAGTGTTTCCAACTTTTGTTATCTCACCTGTTGCTTCAATATAATCGCCTGCAAACACAGGAGCCAAAAACTCTACATTGTCGTATGCACAGAACAGACCCTCATCACCGTCTTGTTTGATAAGAAGTTCTGTAGCCACATCTCCAAAAAGGTTCAGCATTCTTGCACCATCTACAAGGTTTCCGCCATAATGAGCGTCGTGAGCACTCATTCTAAGTCTTATTGTGCTTGTTATTTTTTCCATTTTTATTTATTTTTAATCAACTTTAACGATATAATCAACAAAAAGATAAGGAGTCTTTACGTTTTCAGGAGCAATCTCCTCAACTTCCTCTTTTACTTCTGCGATGACAAGATCTGCTGCAGTAGCCATCAAAGGATTGAAATTCTGAGAAGTACCTCTGTAAACCAGATTACCGAACTTGTCACAAACGCTTGCACCTAAAAGAGCAACATCAGCACGGATAGGCTTCTCCAACAGATATTCCTTGCCATCAACGGTAAGTTTCTGCTTGCCTTCTTCAACTATTGTTCCAAGTCCTGTTGTAGTAAGGAAACCACCTATGCCTGCACCACCGCAACGTATCTGTTCTGCAAGGGTTCCTTGAGGAATAAGCTGTACTTCCATTTCTCCGCTAATCATTTTCTCTCCTGTAACAGGATTTGTTCCTATGTGGGAAGCAATAACTTTCTTTACGCAGTTGTTGGCAACCAAATATCCGGAACCAAATTCACCATATGACGTGTCATTGCAGATAATGGTAAGGTCTTTCTTACCTTGCTTTACTATTTCTTCTATAATCTTGTTGGCACTTCCTGCACCAAGAAAGCCGCCAATCATTATCGTGGAGCCGTCTTTTATCATTGCAGCTGCTTCACTGATGCTAATTCTTTTACTCATCTTATATGTAGTTTTAATATTATTATTTTTCGTAAATTTTATATGACTGCAAAAATACTTCTTTTTACCTAAATAGCAAAATTTATACTAAGTATTTTTTTAACAGCAAAAAATAAAGCAGTAAAGAGCTTATCACAGCTTTATCCTGTTTTTGTTGCTTGTTACAGATGCATAGGAGGCAGAAATACTGCATGGTCAGCAAACTTTTTTTGCAAAAAATATGTAAAATCTCCGATGCGTAGGGAAGAAAACACACTTTTTTTGAAATTTTTTTGACGTTATGACATAATTTGACAGAGTGGGACTGTAATTTTGCCGCTGTAAAAAATAGTTATCAACATTAAAAAGAGAGGAGATCTGAATTATGATAGCACTGATATTGATAGTTGGTATGTTAATCAACTGTTTGGAAGAGGGATTCAACGCCCATAAGAAATTATAGCAGATAAAATTCTTGTGTTTGTTATTGTTTTTGTGCGACGTTTGTTCAGCATTGCTGACAATCTGAACAGGCGTTTTTCTTTTCTGTTTATATACTTTGGCAGTAGTGATTATAAATCCTTTTGACGGTTTTTCTTTTGATGAGAAACATTACTGTGAAATGTTTTTGAATACTTATTCCACCCTATATACATACTTATATAATGTATCCTTGATTTCTTGGAAGGAAGGTTCGTTTTCTTTGTCGGAAGAAAGGAGCATGATTTTCATCTCCAAGCCTTCTTCGTCTTTTTCGTAAGGTGGCTGAAAATAATAGTCCTCCAGCAACTTGAACCCCAAGCGTTCATAGAAGGCAATCCTCTTTGTTGCAACAGGATTTTGCGGCAGTTCCACTTCAAGTACGAAGTTTCTGCTCCATTGCTTGACTTTGTGTTTGAAGTCTTTGCCTGCCGATATGCGTTTTGTTGTCAAATCCTGCAGAAACCTTGTGCCATAGCCTCGGTTTCTTTCTTCTTTTCGTATGGCAAAGTGTTCTATATATGTAAAAGTTCTGAAAAACCAAAGATTGGCAAAGCCTTTGAAGTCGTTGTCAAAAAAGACAGGCACAAATTCAAAATAATCTTCATGGAGAAGCCTGCTGATACTCTCCATGCTCCTTCTTTCCTGCGGCGGAAAAGCATTCAGGTACAACTCTTTGGCGATGTCAAAACTGTATCCCATATATTTACGGCAGATTGCTTGGTTTTAGGAACTTTTTTTGGGGTTCTCAAATTTCTTTATTGTCTGCCAGCCTATGTACCTGCAAGTCTTGTTGTCGGATTTATACAGTTGGTGCGCAAGTTCCAAGGCTTTCATTTGCAGGTCTATGCTTCTTTTGCCGATGTTGCGTAAAGCCCAGTCAATAGCCTGATATACCATTTTCCTGTCGTCTATATAGGAATATTTTTCTATCAGTGCGAAGTATGGATAGAAGTCTTTGTCCGTTATTTTCTTGTTGCAGGTCATGGTAGCCATAAGTGCAAAGGCCGTTCTTCTTACAAACTCTTTGTTACTCTTGGCAAACTGAGGTATTTTCTTTATTGCCAGCGGAGAATAGCGAAAAACGTTTATACAGGACTGGTCACACAAATCCCACGAGTCAAAATCATTGACCATAATCTTTATGTCTTCATTGGTAAGCTGCCTGTAATCGGCAATGACTGTCGCAAGCAGTTTGGCTTCGTGTATGTCCTGTTTCCACAACTCCATGGCAAGAGTATGGTTTCTACCTATCTGTCTGGCAAACTTCCTGAGTTCCACCATGCTTATTCCGTATATGTTGCCCCTGATTCCGAATCTGCGCATACCTTCCGCATTAACGGGGTTCCGATTCTTCTCCAAGAGTGCAAGTACTTCTGTAATATCCATACAATAGAGGCGTTTTAAATTCAACTTCATTCTTTTCAGTCTGCAAAGATAGGAAAAAATAATAAACGACAGGACTTTTGGGACTTTTTCTTCGTATGATTGCTGCCGTTTTTGAAGAGTTTTTTGCCGATTGAGGATTAAAATTTGCCAATCTTGCTTTTCTTGGCGAAAAAAATAGTTTTTTTGCATGAAAAAAATAGTTTTTTTTGGTCAAAAAAATAGTTTTTTTTACGATGAAAACCTGAAGTGGCAAATTTCAGATTTGTTTTGGCTGCAGAGAAATCAAAATCGGCGTTATATTCCCTTCTATAAAGCACCTATTCAGGACGTTTTGTCTTTCCGAAACAACAAAAACAACAAAAAAATCAAAAAATATAATAAAAAATTTTTTTATTTTAGCAAATATATATAATTTTGCAATCAAAGGAGAGGGGAGAGGCAACTAAATTGCCTTGAAATCTTCTTTGAAAACATAAAATTCATTTTAAAACTTTATAATATTATGAACGTAGAAAAACTTTTAGCTGATGTACAGGCTAAAAACCCTAACCAGCCTTTGTTCTTACAGGCTGTTACAGAAGTCCTTGAAACTATAAAAGATTATGTTGAGGCACATCCTGTCTATGATGAGAACAAAATCGTGGAAAGAATGCTTGAGCCAGACAGAATTTATCAATTCAGAGTTGAATGGGTAGATGACAAGGGCGAAATCCAAATCAACAGAGGTTACAGAGTACAGTTCAACAACGCAATAGGACCTTACAAAGGCGGTTTGCGTTTCCACCCAACAGTAACTCTTGACACATTAAAGTTCTTGGGCTTTGAACAAACTTTCAAAAACTCTCTTACTACTTTGCCTATGGGCGGTGGTAAAGGAGGTTCTGATTTCGATCCTAAGGGTAAATCAGACAGAGAGATAATGCGTTTCTGTCAAGCCTTTATGACTGAGTTGTACAAATATATCGGACCAGACAGAGACGTTCCTGCTGGCGATATAGGTGTTGGTGGTAGAGAAATAGGTTACCTTTATGGTATGTACAAAAAACTTGCAAGCGAAAATACAGGCGTTCTTACAGGAAAAGGTTCACAGTTCGGTGGTTCTATCCTAAGACCTGAAGCTACAGGTTTCGGTGCTATCTACTTTGTAGAGAATATGCTTAAGACAAAAGGTGATTCTATCAAAGGCAAGACTGTTGCTATCTCTGGTTTCGGTAACGTTGCTTGGGGTGCTGTAACAAAAGCTACTGAATTAGGTGCTAAGGTTATCTGCATTTCTGGACCTGACGGTTACGTTATTGATGAAACTGGTTTCAATCAGGAAAAAATAGACTATATGCTTGAACTTAGAGCTTCAAACAACAACGTTGTTGCTCCATTCGCTACAAAATTCCCTACAGCAAAATTCGTTGCTGGAAAGAAACCTTGGGAAGTTAAGGTAGATATCGCTCTTCCTTGCGCTATTCAGAACGAACTTGGTGCAGAAGATGCTGAGACTCTTGTAAAGAACGGTGTTAAACTTGTATGTGAAGTTTCTAACATGGGTTGTAAAGCAGAAGCTATCACAGTCCTTCAAAAAGCTAAGGTAAGCTTTGCTCCTGGTAAGGCTGCTAACGCTGGTGGTGTTGGAGTATCTGGACTTGAAATGTCTCAAAATGCAGAACACCTTCCTTGGACTGCTGCAGAAGTTGACCAAAGATTACACGCTATGATGGATTCTATCCACGCTAACTGCGTTAAATATGGTCAGGAAGAAGGCTACATCAACTATGTTAAAGGTGCAAACATTGCAGGATTTATCAAAGTTGCTGATGCTATGCTTCAATTAGGCGTTTGCTAATTAAAGAAAAGCAATATAAAACCGGTTGTGGGAACTTTTGTTCTCACAACTTTTTTATTTTAGCATTGTAATGGATTTGTTGAGACAGGAAATGAAAGAGTCTATCTCTTCTATCGTGTTGTACATGGCAAAAGACACCCTGTCGGTTCCTTCTATGTTGAAATGTTTCATTACAGGTTCTGCACAATGATGTCCTGTTCTTATGGCTATGCCCTGCATGTCAAGTATTGTACCCAAATCCAGATGATGTATGCCTTCAACAAGAAAAGATATGCAGGAAGATTTCTCCTTGGCATTTCCAAATATGCGGATGGCATCTGTTGATTTGAGTTTCTCTGTCGCATATTTCATAAGATTGTCTTCATAATCAATTATTTCCTGAATTCCTGTTTGTTTTATGTATTCCAAGGCGACACCTAAGCCTATGGCATCTGCAACAGAAGGGGTGCCGGCTTCAAAACGGAAAGGAATGTCATTGAAAACCGTCTCATGCATTGAGACTTCTTTTATCATTTCTCCACCTCCTTGGTAAGGATACATCTTTTCCATGTACTCTTTCTTGCCATACAAGACACCAATCCCCATAGGTGCATATACTTTGTGGCCAGAGAAACAGTAGAAATCACAATCCATGTCTTGGACATCAACAGACAGGTGAGCAATGCTTTGAGCCCCGTCTATTATTACCATTGTGTTGTTCCTATGACAAAGAGATATGATTTCTTTTACTGGATTTATGGTCCCAAGTGTATTGGAGATATGGGCAAGGGAAACCAATTTTGTTTTAGGAGTAAGAAGATTTTTGAAAGCTTCCATATCCAGTTCTCCCTCTTCAGTAAAAGGAATATATTTTAATATAAAATGATATTTGTCTCTTGCGATATGCCAAGGAACAATATTGGAATGATGTTCCATTTCGGTGATAATCACTTCGGAATCTTCATCAAGAAAAGACTTTGAAAGGCTTTCCGCCAAAAGGTTAAGGCTTTCTGTAGTGCCGCGGGTGAAGATTATATTCTCAGAGTCAGGTGCATTGATAAAACTTCTTACCCTTTGTCTTGCAAGTTCAAATTCATCGGTGGCAATGCCGCTTAACCAGTGCACACCTCTATGTACGTTTGCATTAAGATGAGTATAGTAATGTGTCAGACTGTCTATAACGCATTGTGGTTTTTGAGTTGTGGCTGCATTATCCAGATAAACAAGTTTTTGTTTGCCCCTTACTTTCTCATCCAACAAAGGAAAGTCTTTGCGTATTTGTTTTACATCAAGCATTTAAATATATCCTCCATCTAATATACATAACAACAAAGAAAATCAGCAAGGCAAGCAAAAATATATAGAAGGCAATGCTGCCTTTCTTTGAAAGATAGATATAATCCTTGTCCTTCTTGTTCTTTTTCTTCATTCCTTTGGCAAGATAGAAAACAATGAAGACTATCAAAGCCACTAAAAGAATACTTATTGCTATTGTCTGAATGTTGAACATCTTTGTTGTTTTTAAAGGTATCCTGTTTATATTAATACAATGTACGGTATCTCTGATACGTATTTTACATAATGGAACTGAAGTCCTTCAAGGTACATGGAGTTTATATCTTCCACGTCTCTGCGGTTTTTTTCTGAAAGAATGATATCTGTTATTTTTGCTCTCTTTGCAGCAAGTATTTTTTCTTTTATTCCTCCGACAGGAAGCACTTGGCCTCTTAGGGTAATCTCTCCTGTCATTGCAAAATTGTGTCTTACTTTCTTTGCAGTGAAAGCAGAAAGCATAGCAGTGAACATTGTTACTCCAGCAGAAGGTCCGTCTTTTGGCGTTGCACCTTCAGGACAATGAACGTTCAAATCCTTGTCATCAAATATTATTTCATCTATTCCCCAAAGTTTGGCGTTGCTTTTCAGGTATTCAAAAGCCAAAGTTGCACTCTCTTTCATTACATTTCCGAGATTGCCTGTAAGATTTATGTTGCCCTTGCCTCTTGCTGTGGAAGCTTCAACAAACAATATTTCTCCACCGACTTCTGTCCAAGCTAGACCTGTAACAACACCGACATGGTCTTCTTCCATTCTTAATTCATGATAGGCAGTGGGAAGACCAAGAATTTTTTGCAGGTCTTTTTGAAGAATAGTCTTTTTATATTCTTTGTTTTCTGCTATCTCCACAACCCTACTCCGTGCTATCTTTGCAATAACTTTATCCAGACGTCTTACACCTGATTCTCTTGTATAGTTGTTGATAAGGTAAGAGACAAGTTTGTTTGAGATAGAAATTTGATCTTCTTTCAAACCGTTCGCCTTCAGATTGTTTGGTATCAAATGGCGTTTAGCTATCTCTATCTTTTCTTCCTCTATGTATCCTGCTATGTCTATTATTTCCATTCTGTCTATTAAGGCAGGATGAACATTTGAAAGAGAGTTTGCAGTTGCAACAAACATTATCTTGGAAAGGTCGTAGTCAATATCAAGATAGTTGTCATGAAAGGCAGTGTTTTGTTCCGGGTCAAGGACTTCAAGCATTGCAGCAGCAGGATCTCCATTGACAGACATTCCCATTATCTTATCTATTTCATCAAGTACAAAAACAGGGTTTGAATGCTTTACCTTTGAAAGGGATTTAAGAATTCTGCCTGGCATTGCTCCTATATAAGTTCTTCTATGTCCTCGTATTTCACTTTCATCATTTACCCCACCAAGGGCAATACGTATATATTCTCTGTTCATTGCTTTGGCTATACTTCTTCCAAGAGATGTTTTTCCTACTCCCGGAGGACCTACTAAGCAAAGAATAGGAGAAGAAATGTTTTTATTGAGTTTCAGGACAGAAAGATATTCTATAATTCTTTCTTTTACTTTCTCCAATCCGTAATGATCTTCGTCCAAGGATTTTCTTGCTTCTTGTATATTGTAAGTGTCTTCTCCGATATTGTCCCAAGGCAAATCCAATATAAAAGTAAGGTAGTTCAGTTCTGTAGAGTAATCAGGAGAAGACGGATGCATATTGGACAGTTTCTTTATTTCTTTGTTGAATGTTTCCTGTACTTCTTTTGACCAGACCTTTGTTTTTGCTTTTTCCTTAAGTTCGTTTATAGTCTGTTCAACAGGATTTCCGCCAAGTTCTTCTTGAATAGTCTTTAGTTGTTGGTTGAGGTAGTACTCTCTTTGTTGCTTGTCCATTTCAGAAGAGGCTTTCTTCTGTATCTGAAGTTTCAGTTCTCCTTCTTTTATCTCCTTACCAAGAAAAGCCATAGTTTTTTCCATGCGTAAAGAGTAGTTGTCTATTTCCAGTAGTTCCTGCTTTTCTTTTACAGCAATATTCAGTTGAGAGGCAACAAAGTTAAGCAGATAATAAGGGTCTTTTATATTCTTTGGGCCCATCAAGGCATTAGGTGGAAGGTTAGGAGTAAGCTTTAGCAGGTTAAGATACATATCCTTTAGAGTTGCAGCCATTATTTCTGCATCTGCAGATACGTTTTTACAGTTGTCTTTGTAGGTTTCACATTTTCCTTTCCAATATGGCTCAAAAGTAGTGTAACCACTGAAAAGCAATCTTTCCAAACCTTGTAAAACAACCATGATACTATCATCAGGCATAGTAAACATCTCAACAACACGGGCAAAAGTTCCAATGCTGAACATATTCTCCTGCTGAGGTTCTTCGCTGTCGTCTTTCTGCGAAATAACAGCTATAATCTCTTTTGTTTTATATGCTTCTTTTATCAGTTGAATACTCTTTGGACGTCCTGCTGCTATGGGAATGAGGACACTTGGGAAGAATACATTGCCCCTTAGCGGAAGTATGGGGACTTCCTCGGGTATTGCAATTTCTTTTCCGTCGTCTTCTATTTTATCCTGATTATTAGCAATAATAGGGACTATGTCTGCAATGTCGTCTGTCCCTATAGCTTTTAAAAGATTGTCTATTTTTTTTATTATTTCTGACATACCTGTTATTATAGTAAGGACATTAAAGTATCTACCTTAATGTCCCTATTTAAGAATAAACTTATCTCAATCTCTTTCCTTTTGTGGAAAGTTTGTATATATGGCGTAAGATATTTTTATCTATATCGGACATATCTATGCCACGTCTTTTTTGTACTATTTCAGCAACCTCTATTGCTTTTTCTATATCATATATCTTTACTCCTGTGTTTCCTCCCCAAGAGAAAGAACTGATATAGTTTCTTTGATAACCTGAACCGAAAGTATTGCAGTTAACACCTACAACAGTACCGGTATTGAACATTGTATTGATTCCGCATTTTGAATAGTCTGCCATAATAGTTCCACAGAATATTGTTCCAGCAGAAACAAAAGTATTCTTGTCTATAGACCAAAGACGAACATCTTCATAGGTGTTCTTTAGATTTGAAGCATTGGAATCTGCACCAATATTACACCATTCACCAATAACGCTATTGCCAAAGAAACCATCATGTGCTTTATTTGAATATCCAAACATCACAACATTTTCCAATTCTCCCCCGACTTTACTGTGAGGTCCTATGGTTGTGGCACCATAAATCTTTGCAGAAAGTTTAACAGTGGAATGTTCGCAAAGAGCAAAAGGTCCTCTTATAACGGAGTTTTCCATTATTTCACTGTCTTTGCCTATATAGACAGGTCCTTTTACACTGTTTATTGTTGCACATTCTACCTTGGCACCTTCCTCTACAAATATATCGTCGCCAATCAATCTGTTTGTATCACTAAGTTTCTGAGATTTTCTTCCTTTTGTCAGAATTTCAAAATCATATCTCAGTTCTTTGTCATTCAATAGGAAAATATCTGCAAGAGAGTTTATCTTTACAAACTCTCCTTTATATTCCAAACGTTCGCTATTCTCTTCTTCATCGGAAAGGAATCCTTCTTTTGTTTTGTACATGGCAATAACGACTTCATCACCACTTACAAGAGTTTGTCCAGGTTTCATGTTCATAATCACTTCTGTCATTTCTTTCCTTGGACAAACAGAAGAGTTTATCAAAAGCATAGCCTCAGACATAGCCATGGGATACTTTTCAGAAAGATAATCTTCTGTCAGGGTAGAAGTCTTTGCGTTTAAGGCTTTTTCCCATTTTTCTCGTATTGTCATTATTCCAAGCCTTACTTCACAAACAGGACGTGTGTAGGTCAATGGTTTCAAGGCTTCTCTTGTTGCATCATCAAACAATATATAGTTCATAGCGTTATTTTATTTTTTTTGTGTTGATAACAATATTTGTAACAAAATTTATTCCAAATGTTAAACTCTTTGTGTGATTATACTTGTTTTTCTTGCATTTTGTTACAAAAAAGAGTGAATTTTTTTACTAATTATTCAATAATTTCTTTGCCAAGTTGGTAGATTCGGCCGTTATGTTGCCGTCAGACAGCATCAAAGAGATTTCATTCAAGCGTTGTTTGTCGTCCAGCAGGGTTATGTTTGAGACAGTCTGCCCATTGTTGGTTTCTTTATAAACTTTGAACTGGTTGGAAGCTTTTACAGCGACCTGCACAAGATGTGTTATTGTTATTATCTGGTGTTTTTTCCCCATTCTCTGCATTATATCACCAGCTTTTGCTGCAATATCTCCGCTTATTCCTGTATCTATCTCGTCAAAAATCATAGTAGGCAAATCAAAGCTTTCTGCAACTATGGCTTTTATTGCAAGCATCAGTCTGGACAGTTCTCCACCAGAGATGACTTTGCCTATTTCAGAAAGGGAATTGTCTTTTGTCTTGTTGGCAGAGAACAGAAAACATACGTTATCTTTTCCGTTTGAAGTAAAATCTTCCGTATTTGTAAACTCAATTTTCAAAACAGCATCTTGCATCGCCATGGAACTTAGCAGAGGTTTTATTTCTTTCTCCAATTTCTTTGCTGAGTCTTTTCTTTGCAGAGACAGCTTTTCTGAAAGCTTTTCCAGGGATTTGATGTATTCTTGTCTTTCGTTCGATTTTTTTCCCAAAAGACCGGATATTTCATCAACAAATACCAAATCTTTTGACAAAGCTTCCTGAATATCCAGCAATTCTTTCACAGAAGAGACATTATGCTTTCTTTGCAGTGAATAAATCAAATCCAGCCTTTCATTGCAGAAATCCAGCCTTTCGTTGTCAAGACCAAGATTGTCATTGTAGGAAGAAAGTTCGGCAGAAATATCTTTTATCTCTATCAATGAAGACTCCACTCTTTGGTAAAGTTCATTGAGTTCCTTGGAGTTTGAGGCTATCTTTGAAAGTTGGCTTCTTATGTTGTTTAAATTGGAAATTACACCATTTTCTCCATCATTGTCAAACAAGGAAAGGGAAGAATATAAATTTTCCTTTATTTGTTCAGCATTGGAAAGCAGGTTCTGTTCTTCTTCCAGTTCTTCTTGCTCGTCTTCCTGTAAGTTAGACTGCTCCAATTCTTTGTATAGGAACTCATTATAAGCTTTTTCCTTAAGGCTTTCGCTCTGTTTGTTTTTCAGTTCTTCTATTTCCTCAAGCAGATGTTTATAGGTAGAGAAAGTCTTCTTGTAGTCATTTATCAACTCCTTGTCTTTGCCCATTTCATCTAAGAGAGAGAGTTGGAAACTTTTTTCCTTTAACTTTGTTGTTGAGGATTGGGAATGAATATCTATAAGCTTATCAGCAAATTCTTTCAGTATAGGAAGTTGAACAGGTGTATCATTGACAAAAGCACGCGATTTGCCAGAAGGAAGTATTTCTCTGCGAAAATAAGACTGTGTGTCAAAATCTATGTCATTTTCTTCAAAAACAGGTCCAAGTTCTTCTTTGGTTTCAAAGACAGCTTCAATAATACATTTCTTTTCTTTATCCATCAGCACATTTGTATCAGCTCTTTGACCAAGAACCAAAGACAAAGCACCAAGAAGGATACTTTTTCCTGCACCTGTTTCTCCTATTATGGAAGAAAATCCAGACGGAAAAGAAATATCGCATTGTCTTATTAAAGCATAGTTTTCTATTTTCAAAGAAAGTAACATGACAAAATAGCTTTGATTTATTTTACTTCAACTTTTAAGACTTCCTTTCCTTCCAAGTAAGCCTGAAAAACATCGCCTATCTGCATTTGTCCTACGCCTTTAGGAGTGCCGGTGAAGATGTAGTCGCCAGTTTTTAAAGTCATGAACTGTGAAACATAGGCTATGATTTCATCAACTTTGTTAATCATCAGTGAGGTGTTGGCATCTTGCACGGTATTGCCGTTCTTTTTGAGGGAGAATTTTACGTCCTGTATGTCTTTTCCCAACTCTTTCAGCGAATAGAAACTGCTTATAGGAGCAGAATAGTCAAATCCTTTGGCAAGAGTCCAAGGCAATCCTTTTTCCTTTGCTTTTTGCTGGACGTCTCTTAAGGTTATATCCAATCCCAAAGCTATTTCGTCGTAATAGTTTTTTGCATACTCCACAGGAATACTTTTACCCACTTTGTTTATCTTTACCACTATTTCGCATTCATAGGCAACATTATTGGAAAAATCAGGCAGATAAAAATCCTCATTATCCTTTAATATGGCTGTGTCCGGTTTAAGGAAAAAAACTATTGAATCAGGTTTTTCATTTCCTAATTCCTTTATGTGTTCCACATAGTTTCTGCCAACACAAATTATTTTCATGGGTTATTGTATTGAGTTGTTATATTTTTCTTCTGGTCATCTCATATATTCTTGTGATAACCTCTTTTGTCTTCAAAGGAAATTCAGCTTTCATCATCCAATCATAATAAGAAGGTTCCTTTGTAAATACTTCAGCAACAGATTTATCTTTGTGCTTTCCAAAATTGAAGCATTCTACACAAGCATCGTTCAGATAAATATGTCCTGCCAGATCAACCCAATTATTGGTTTTGGAAAAAATGGCAAGTTGTTTCATATCATTTACCACAGGTTTTGTAGCCACACCTCCTTTTTCTTGATATTCCACATCTTTATACATGTCAAGTTGAGCTTTCAATACTTCCAATGTTGCACGTGTATCGCCTAAAGCAGAATGTGCGTTCTCCAAATTCTTGTGGCAATAGAATTTATATGCGGCAACCAAAGTACGGGACTCCATTTTGTGGAATATGTTCTGCACATCCACCATGTTTCTTCCCAAAAGAGAGAACTCAATTCCTGCTCTTAGAAATTCTTCCACCAAAAGCGGAACATCAAACTTGTTGGAATTGTATCCGGCAAGGTCTGCATCGCCGATAAATTCTTTTATCTCTTGGGCAACATCGGAAAAACGGGGCTTGTCTTCCAAATCTTCGTCTGTAATTCCTGTAAGTTCCACGATATTCTGAGGCAGAGAGACTTCAGGATTTATCCTCATGATTTTTTCTGCTTCACTTCCGTCAGGCATTACTTTAATCATGCAAATTTCTATTATCTTGTCTTTTCCGACATTTACTCCAGTTGTCTCTAAGTCAAAAAATACTATAGGTCTTGTTAAATTAAGTTCCATAATTCTTATTTCTTGTTTGTTTTGTTCGTTTTCTTTGTGTTGTTTTTGTTTTTCTGTGCAGGTAGAGACTTGATGTCTGGTTTTTCAGTCTTCTCTATTTTGCCTTCTTGTATATCCACCATTTCCATAGTGAAAACCAGTGGGGAATAAGGACTGATTGCTCCCATATTCCTCTCACCATACGCCAAAGAAGAAGGAATAAGTACCATAAGTTTTGTTCCTTTGTTCATCATGCGTGCAGCAATTTCAAAGCCTCTTATCATCTGCCCTGCTCCGACTTCAAAAGCCAATGGCTCATATTTTCGAGCGTTGTTGTATAAATTGTTTTCTTTTGCAACATCTTCCAAGGAAGTGTCAAAAACTTTTCCATCCAGCAGTTGTCCGATATAATTTATCTTAACCTCGTCTCCGTTTTTTGCCTTTTCTCCTACACCATTGTTCAATACTTTGACATATACTCCTTCAACGATAGCTTTATCCCATGAGTTTTTTTGCAGATATTCATCTATTTTTGTCTGTTCCAACGCTCTGAGTGAGTCTGTTTCCTTTTGTTTCTGCGAAAGGAAGTCGTTATATGAACAAATGGAGTCTATTCTTACTCTATAATATACCCAGCCTTCAAAACCTTCAGGGAAACGTTGGATTTTGGTCATGGAATCTTTTGGAAAAGCAAATGTGTATTCTTCTCCGCTGCGCATAAGAAGCAAACCGTCCATCAAATCTCCCTTGAATATATTGTTTCTTTTTGAGACAAGAAATGTAGGTTCCTTGACTTTTTTGTTTGTGAGGTTATTCATAACAACACTGTCGTTGTAGGCAATGGAAAAAGCAGCGAAAATCATATCATCTTCCTTTACCTGCCCACCATCAGGATTGGATTTTTCAACTTTGTATACAACTTTTGAATCCGATAGAGTGAATCCTTGAGGTATTTGTGCCATACTGCATAATCCAAACAAAGATAAGGCACATATAACTAATGTTTTTTTCATTTTATGTTAAGCTATTTTTTGTTATTACTTTATTTGTCTTTTACCTGTATTAGATATACATCAAAAATCAGAGGAGTATTAGGCTCTATGTTTCTGTATGCGACATCGCCGTAGGCAAGTTTTGATGGGATGACAAGTTTTGCATGACCGCCTTCTTTCATAAGGGCGATACCTTGCACCCAACCGGAAATCAAAGCATCGTCTCCAAGCAAAAATTCAAACGGTATGTATTTTATGTTCTCCCTGTATAAACCGCCTTTTTTCGCATCTTCCTCAATATTTGAGTCTATTATCCTGCCGGTTGTGTCGCAGACCGTATATCTGACGGAAACCATCTTGCCATATTCGGCTTTTTTGCCTGAACCTTCCTGCAGGTTTATGTAAAACAGACCGGTGGATTTCTTTTCCGCTTTGTCGTATCTGTTAAGCACGAACTCGGTCAGCAACTCGTCCTCTTTTTCGTCCCTGAGTATCTTGTCTTGCTCGTATTCGGATAAATCTCTTTGCGAAATTATCTGATTTACGGTCAGGTATATCCAAATCTTGTCCGTAGGCTTGAATTCCACGCCTTTAAGAAATCTACTTACGCTGTCGGCAGGACAAATCATAAGAGCGGAATCTCCAATGTGAAGATTCATTAGAAACTCGTCTATTGAACCTACTTCAGGTTTTTTGCTGATGACAAACAACCGTTCCGGATTTCCATAATTGGAGGATATAAGTTTCTTGTTGTTCAAAAGAATTTTTATCTGCCCGAAAATAACATCCCCTTTGTTTGCCTTGGGAGCAGAATTGTTGCTTGTGCAATGCTTGAAAGAAAATCCGAGTTCTGTATTTACAAACCCGTCATTTGATGAGCATGTACAAAACATACAAGCCACCAGCACAACAGCAAGAATCTTAAGTCCATATTTCATAAAACAAGTCTATTTTGCAAGTAAATAACGACAGTATCGCTGTTTTATTTTGTAGGCAATGGTATTATTTTATTTATTTTTTAGACAGGAGACAAAAAGATAAGGATTCATAGAATTAAGTCTTGATTTTGTGATAATAAATCTTTGTTTTAACGTAATAAATCTTTGTTCTGTAAAAAAAAAGTCTTTGTTTTTGAGAAAAAAATCTTGGACTTACGAAAAAAAGTCTTCGTTTTCTTAAAAAAAGTCTTGATATTAAAAAAGCATCTTGAGGTAATTATTACTTACTTTCTCAAGATGCCTGTAAAAATATCTTCGTTTTTAAGAAATAAGTCTTGGATTTTTTTTACTAAATCCAAAACGTGTTTTTATTGATTCAGTTTTCCTGCCAGAGAGTCAAATTTTACTTTCTCCTGTTCTCCTGTTTTCATATTCTTCAGGACACAAGTGGAACTGTTTATTTCTTCTTCTCCTACAAGAACACAATAAGGGAAGTGTCTGTCGTTTGCGTATTTCATCTGTTTTTTCAGTTTGCTGCTTTCAGGATAGATTTCACAGGCAATACCTTCTTTTCTTAGTGAGCTGGCAAGCTGGATACAACAGTCACTTTCTTTTTCTCCAAAGTTGATGAACAGGACTTTGGTGGCAACTTCAATATCCTTAGGGAATAATCCTTTTTCTTCCAAGCAATCGTATATTCTGTCAGCTCCAAAACTAATGCCTACACCTGAAACATCTGGCATTCCGAATATACCGGTAAGGTTGTCGTATCTGCCACCGCCTGTTATGCTTCCCATTTGCATATCCAAGGCTTTGACTTCAACGATAGCACCTGTATAGTAGTTTAGTCCGCGTGCAAGTGTGATGTCCAGTTCTATGTTTGTCAAACCTGCCTTCTTGGATTTCTCCAGAACGTACGATATCTCTTCCAATCCTTTCCGTCCTGTCTCTATTTTACCAATGATGTTCTGTAGGCGGGAAAGTTTTTCTTCGTTTGTGCCTTTTATATCCAGAAGAGGAGAGATTTTTTCGCAGTCCTTGCTGGAAAATCCTTTCTCCTGTAGTTCCTTGAGTACGTTTTCCAATCCGATTTTGTCCATTTTGTCTATGGCGACAGTAAGGTCTGTTATCTTGTCCGCTTTTCCCAAAAGCTCAGCGAAGGCTGAAAGAATTTTTCTATTGTTAAGTTTTATGACAACAGGCAGTCTGAATGCGGAAAAGACTTCATCAATGATTTGAAGCAATTCCACTTCATTCATAAGTGAGTTTGAACCGATGATATCTGCATCGCACTGATAAAACTCTCTGTATCTGCCTTTCTGAGGGCGGTCTGCTCTCCATACAGGTTGGATTTGGAAGCGTTTGAAAGGGAATACGATGTCGTTTCTGTGATTTACGACAAAGCGAGCGAAAGGAACGGTCAAATCATAGCGAAGACCTTTTTCGCTTATCATCTTGGTGGCCTTGTTCAGTGAGATGGTTTTGTTGTTTTGCTCGTTTGACATCAGGGAAGAAAACTCCTGCAGTTCATCCTGCTTGATAAATTCCCCGGAGTTTAGGATTTTGAACAAAAGTTTATCGCCTTCTTCCCCATACTTGCCCATAAGGGTATTCAAGGATTCCATTGCAGGCGTTTCTATCTGGAGAAAGCCATGAGAACGATAGACTTTTGTTATAGTATCAAAAATATAGTTTCTTTTTTGCATCTGCAAGGGCGTGAAATCCCTTGTTCCTTTTACAGCCTTGTACTCCATAGTGATTATTTCGTCTTTTTAAGATTCGCCAAAGAAAGAATTACTCCGAGAGCTACTCCTAACAGTGCAGCACAAAGAACCCTGTATTCTCCTGGAAGCATAAATGTAAGCGTATGTGCAGGATACCAGAAGAAAGGTATTGTTTTCATAAATACAAAACTCCATTGTCTCTGCCAATCCATTTCACTTACGATTTGTTTTGCAGGAATAGGGGAGAAGAAGCCTTTGAGAGTACCTCCAGTATTGGTGATGTGTGTGTCTGTTATTTTATGAATAGTCATGAAAACAGGAGCAAAGAACGTATTCATCAGGACTGAGACAGAGAAAGCATACAGCAGACGTGTGCCAAAGCCTTCTTCTGACAGAGTAGCAGGGTTTATGTCCAAGCCGCATTGGTTTAGGAAACCAAAAGTACCGGATGCAAAAATACCCATAGCGATGCTGATACAAACACCCAAGACTCCCCATACCAAAGCACGGGGCAGGATGCCGAAACCTTTCTTGTTATAAACTCCTTGTGTGATTCTCAAACCTATGCATTCACCTATTGTTGCAAGAATTCCAAATTTCAGGAACGCAAGAACAAATGCTCTCCAGTCTTTTGCTGCAGACCATGATAAAAACCAATTGTTTACTGGTTCAACAACAATAAACAAAGCAACGAATATTGCTATGCAAACAACAAATATCAAATCTTGTTTTTTCATGTCTTAAAAATATTTTGTGCAAAAGTACAAAAAATCTCTCTACTCATCGCAAAAATTAATAAAACTTATTTCTCTAACTGTATTTCAGAAGTAAAAATTATATTAATTTTGCGGAATATTAGACAAAAGGTGTAAATGGAAAATAATATTCTTCAGAAAGATATAATGTATCTTAAAGGTGTAGGTGAAAAACGGGCTGTTACACTTAGAAAGGAACTAAATATTTTTACTTTAGGAGATATGTTGTATCATTTTCCTTACAAGTATATAGACAAAAGTACCTTTTTTTCCATAAATCAAATAGCAAGTGAAGAAGTTTATATTCAAATAAGAGGATATTTAGTAGGCAAGGAAGTAAAAGGAAATGGCAGAAATCAGCGTTTAGTCTATACGTTCGAAGATAGAACAGGCAGAGTGGAATTAGTTTTTTTTCAGGGTTTGAGTTGGATAGAAAAGAGATTGAAACCAGCAAGAGAGTATGTCGTTTTTGGTAAGCCTACCCGTTTTCAAAATACCTATTCTTTTATTCACCCAGAAATAGAAGAATATACTGTCTATGCAAATCAGGCAATAGAAGAAAAGTTTTCTCCTCTCTATAATACTACGGAGAAAATGAAAAAGTCTTTCCTCAACTCCAAAGCCTTAAGTAAAATAATCAAAGAGGTGCTTGTTGAAACTCAAGGAAGAATACCAGAAACTCTACCTCAATATGTTTTGGAACTAAATCATTTGATGCCGCTTTCAAAAGCTCTTAAAGAAATACATTTTCCGAGTTCAAATGATAGCTTAGTTAAAGCACGTTATAGATTAAAGTTTGAAGAGTTGCTTGTATTGCAGCTGGGACATCTTTTTGAAAAAGGAAGAAGGCTGCAAAAAAGTGAAGGATTTGTTTTTTCCAAGGTGGGAGATAAGTTCAATACTTTTTATTCTCAAAATCTTCCATTCTCTCTTACAAATGCGCAGAAAAGAGTAATAAAAGAAATTCGCAATGATCTGCGTTCTTCCCATCAAATGAACAGACTTCTACAAGGAGATGTAGGTTCTGGAAAGACCCTTGTTGCTTTGATGTGTATGCTTCTTGCAATAGACAACGGATTTCAGGCTGCTCTTTTGGCACCAACAGAAATACTTTCTTTGCAACATTATAACAGTATAACGAAATTTCTTAAAGGATTGAATATTAATGTAGCTCTTTTGCAGGGAAGTGTAAAAGGCAAAGCAAGAAGAAATATTCTTTCAAACCTTCAAGAAGGTTCTATAGACATTCTTGTTGGTACTCATGCAATATTGGAAGATACTGTTGTTTTTAATAATCTTGGACTTGCAATAATAGATGAACAGCACCGTTTTGGAGTAAAACAAAGAAGTAAAATGTGGGAAAAGAACAAAAATCTTCCTCCCCACATCTTGGTTATGACTGCTACGCCAATACCAAGAACACTTGCGATGACAGCATACGGAGATTTGGATTATTCAATAATAGATGAACTGCCCCCAGGAAGAAAGCCGATAAAAACCATTCATCTTTTTGACAGGGATATTTTAAAAATGTTTTCTTTTATGCATAGACAGATTGCAGAAGGAAGACAAATATACATTGTTTATCCACTTATCAATGAAAGTGAGAAGATGGAAGATGTAAAAGATTTGATGGATGGATATGAAAGCATAGTCAGGGAATTTCCACAGCCGAAGTATAATATAAGTATCGTTCATGGACAAATGGAAGACAGCGCAAAGGATTACGAAATGCAACGGTTTGTAAAAGGAGAAACACAGATAATGGTTGCAACAACGGTTATAGAGGTTGGAGTCGATGTTAGTAATGCTACAGTTATGATAATAGAGAACAGTGAACGGTTTGGTTTAAGCCAACTTCATCAATTACGAGGACGAGTAGGAAGAGGTGACGCACAAAGTTATTGTATTCTAAGGACAAAAGACAATATAAGCAAGGACGCAAGAAGGAAAATAGAGGTTATGTGTGAAAGCAATGACGGATTTGTTCTTGCAGAAGAAGACCTGAAAATGAGAGGACCGGGAAATATTGCAGGAACGGAGCAAAGCGGAGTTCTTGATTTAAGAATAGCAGATATAATAAAAGATGAACCTATTGTAAGACGTTCAAGAGATTTTGCAGAGCTGGTATTTGATAAAGACCCGAGTTTAACACATCCAGACAATTCTCTTTTGCGTTATCAAGTTACAAAACAAAGACCAATAACAGATTTTTCAAAAATTTCATAAAATACAAACTATAATGAAAAAGTACTTATTTATAATTATAACCGTATTTATAACATTCTCTTCTTTTTCCCAAGAAAGTGAAAAGATGATGAAAGTAAAGGACATGCATAACGACATAGACTTCTTTTACAAGAAACTTATGGAAATTCACCCTTATCCTTTCATAGTTTTATCTCAGGAAGAGTGGAAGCAAAAGACAGACAGTTTGAAGAATGCCATAAAATCTCCAATGACAAGAAGAGAATTCTACCTTCAAATGACAAAACTAAACGCTTATCTTGACCTGCACACAAGTATACATGCTTCAAAGAAAACAATGAATAAAATGACGTCTCAAATGCTTTTCCCAAAGTTTGAGCAGGAAGGAGCAGAGGTGTCTTTTGTAAATGAAAACAAAGAAAAATGCATTCTTTTGTCCGTTGCCGGCAACAGTGTGGAAGAAATACAGAATGTTTTTTTTGAGAGGAACAGCATAGTTGAGCCTATGTATATGCCAACGTTTTTGAATATGCTCAGAAATTTCTGTTCTTACAATATGGTCGTGGACAGTATAGAATATAAGTATAAGAATCAAAGCGGAGAGATAAAGACTGCGTACTTTAAGCGTGATACAAAGAAAGACAAATCAAAGAATAAAACAGGAACATCTTTGGAAATAGATACAGCAAGGTCTGTTGCGGTTATGAGAGTCACTACTTTCATGCCAGCAAGTGTAATGGATTTCCAGGACAGTGTTTATTCTTATTTCAAACGACTAAAAGACAAAGATATTAGACGTTTGTATATAGACATAACAAGAAACAGCGGTGGCTTGGTTGCTTTAACAGGTTTCCTTTCTGGTTTTTTTATAGACAGCAAAAAAGAAATATACGCAGGAACATGGACTTCCAAAGCAAGTTCAGAGAGAGATGTACAGAGATTCGATTTTCTGATTCGTGATGGGAAAGAAGGTTCCTATACACAAAAGAAATATACTTTTAATCCTTCTATGTCTGCCCCGAAATTCAAAGGAGAGGTTTTTGTGGTTCAATCCCGAAATTCCTATTCAGCATCCACCGTTTTTGCTTCTCTTATACGGCACTACTATAAAAGATGCAGGGTAATAGGAGAAGAAGGTGAGATAAAAGCTTTTTATGCAGACCCTCTGAGAGTCGTACTTCCAAAATCAAAATTTGTTGTAACAATATCTTCTATGTTCGGCAGATTTGTAGGAACAGAAAAAAAGAGAGGCGTTGTTCCAGATATACCTTATAATATATATGATCCAACGCAACCTTTGTCAATGGATGAATTAGAAGAAATAGTCAGCGGAAAATAAATTCCCTTACGGCTATTTTCTCCAAACCATCTTGTTTACAATATTCATATAGGATTGGATTATCTTCACAACCTTGGTGGAAACATTTGTATCTGAATAATTTTCCACTCTGCTTGCGAAATCTTTTTCAGCATTCATGCTTACAGCAGTTTCTACTGCCTGCAGCAAAGACCTTTCATCTATTCCGGCAAGAATAAATACTCCTTTTTCCATTGCTTCTGGTCTTTCAGTGCTTGTACGTATGCAGACAGAAGCGAAAGGCATGTTTATGGAAGTATAGAAATCTGTTTCTTCAGGAAGAGTTCCGCTGTCAGAAACAACACAAAAGGCATTTATCTGCAAGTTGTTGTAATCCAAGAAGCCTAAAGGCTCGTGCATTATCACTTTTTCGTGAAGTTTGAAATTCTTTTCTTCCAGCCGTTTCTTGCTTCTTGGGTGACAGGAGTAGAGTATAGGCATATCATATTTTACTGCTAAAGTATTTATTGCAGAGAACAGGGAAAAGAAACTCTTGTCTGAATCTATGTTTTCTTCCCTGTGGGCAGAAAGAAGTATGTATTTACCCCTTTCCAAGTTGAGCTTTTGCAGGATATTAGAATTTTTTATCCTTTCAATGTTTTGAGAAAGTACTTCAGCCATTGGAGAACCGGAAACAAAACAGCGTTCTTTTGGCAGACCACAATCATGCAAGTACTTCAATGCTTGTTCTGAATAGGTGAGATTTACATCTGAAATAATATCTACTATTCTTCGGTTTGTTTCTTCCGGCAAACGTTCATCTTTACAGCGATTGCCTGCTTCCATGTGAAAGATTGGAATGTGCAGACGTTTTGCAACGATGGCACTTAGACAAGAATTGGTATCACCTAAAACAAGCAGTGCATCAGGATTTATTTCCCTCATAAGGGAATAAGAACAAGAGATGATATTGCCAATTGTCTCTCCAAGGTCTTTACCTACGGCGTCCATATATACTTCAGGTTCTTCAAGCAAAAGGTCTTTAAAGAACACACCATTAAGATTGTAGTCATAATTCTGGCCTGTGTGAGCCAAGACAACATCAAAATATTTTCTGCATTTTGTTATCACTGCTGATAGTCTTATGATTTCAGGCCGTGTTCCTACAATTATGAGCAGTTTTAACTTGCCATTGTTCTTAAAGTGAGTGATTTTCATGATAAAATATATTTTTTAATATTCTTCTTTCCGACAGTTTTTGGCATAAACATCTGCATGTATGACATGGTTTCTTCATCACAGCAGCAGTTGTTTTGCAATATTTTTGCAAAGTTAGTATTTTTTGCGAAAAAGACAATAAAAATTTTTAAAATCTATCATATTAATTTATAAGTATTTAAGAGCCTGCCAAAAAAGAGTTGGTTTTTATCTCTGAAATCTTCGTTTTTATACCCAAAAGAGTTGGATTTCAGAAAAAAAAATCAACTCTTTTTTTATGGATATCAAGTTTGTCGTTTTTGTAGGAAAGAAGAAAGATTCGTAAAACAAAAAATAATGCAATTGAAACTGGATTTTATTTGGTTGTTTCAATGTTTTGGACTATCTTTGCAAGCGAATTTCAAACAAAAAGAGGAAAGAAAAATGAGTAGCGAAATAAGAAAATGTGTTATTGTCGGTTCCGGTCCGTCAGGATATACAGCCGCCATCTATGCTTCAAGAGCAGGGTTGAACCCTTTGGTATTTGAAGGAAGTGCTCCTGGAGGTCAGATAACAATGACAGAACAGATAGATAATTTTCCAGGTTATCCGGAAGGTATCTCTGGCTTTGGTCTGATGGAAGACATAAAAAAACAGGCCATTCGTTTCAATGCTGAGATAAGAAACAAGGTTGTCGCAAAGGTGGATTTCTCCAAGCGTCCGTTTGTCTTAGAGACTGAGGACGGAGAACAGGTTTTGGCTGCCAGTGTCATCATTTCTACAGGAGCATCTGCTCGTTGGTTAGGCTTGGAAAGTGAAAGAAAATTCAGAGGAATGGGAGTCAGTACCTGTGCAACTTGCGATGGCTTCTTCTATAGGAAGAAAGATGTTGCAGTTATTGGAGGAGGAGACACAGCATGCAGCGAAGCATTGTATTTATCCACCATTTGCAATAAAGTATATCTGATAGTAAGACGTGATGTCCTGAGAGCCACCAAAGCAGTGCAGGATATGCTCCTTAGCAAGGAGAACATAGAGATAGTATGGAAGCACAAGCCATTGGAAATACTTGGAGACGACAGCGGGGTAACAGGTCTTAGGGTTGTATCTTCAGAAAATGGACAGACAAAAGACATAGATGTCATGGGAGTGTTTGTTGCCATAGGCAATATTCCAAATACCGATGTTTTCAAAGGTCAGTTGGAACTTGACAATAATGGATATATAGTAACAAAAGGGCATTCTTCCTATACAAATATAGAAGGCGTGTTTGCTTCAGGTGATGTGCAGGACCCTGTTTATAAACAAGCTATTGTAGCAGCAGGAAGCGGAGCTCAGGCAGCTATAGACTGCGAACGATGGCTTATGGAAAATCCTCTTTAACCAATATTCTTTGCAACTGTTGCAGGTTATGCTCCATAAAAAGATAGTCTTTGTTGTTTTTTGCCTTGTCTTTGTCTTGTCCAAGGGACAGAACGGGGACAGTCTCCTGTTTTTGCAGGAAAATGACACAGCATTGCAGAAAGTATTCTTTTTCCATGCTTCAAAAACAGACTATGCTTTGGATACACTTTATCGTTTGGACAGGGAATTTGTAAATGTCCATTACTACGATCCTCTGCTTAATCCCTCAAACTCCATATATCAATACTTGTCTCTTCTTGGAACTCCTTCCATAGATTTGATTTATAAATCCAAAGACTTGCTGGATTATCAGAGACAAGAAAATTCCTACTCTCCATACGTTTATACGAAAGACAATGTCAAGTATTTCCAGAACAAAAGGGCATATACTGCCTTTTCTTATAATGCAGGTACGGACGCTCAGCAGTATTTTGACGTCATTTTTGCAAGAAACCTGTACAAAGGTCTTAATCTTCAGACAGAATATAACGTGAATTATGCAGACGGAAACTTGAATAATTCACAGGTGATGAACCAGTTTTTCAACATAAGCCTGAACTATATATCAGATAAGGGACGTTACAGGAACAATGCTTCGTTTATTCATTCCAGGGCCTATATATTGGAGAACGGAGGAATACTTAGTGACACCATGTTCATCAATTCCGAATATTCTTCAATGGAAACCTATCCTACTTTCCTTAATTCCGGTTGGTCAAAGTGGAAAACCAATGAGTTTTATTTCAATCAGTCAATAAGGATAGCAAAGGATACAAGTTTCAACCTTGGAGCCTTGGTCCATTCTGTCAGTTATGAGAAATATGCAAGGCTATATACAGATGAGAACAAATCGTTTTTGGACAGCCTTGCGACCACTTTGCAACGTAATTCACTGTATTGGACAAATGTAACTCAAAACAACACACTTTTTCCTCTGCATCTGGGAATAAATTATGATGTTATTTCATACAGGGATTCATTGGAAAAACGTCATTTTGAAGTATTTTCTCCCGAAGCACGAATAGGTTTCAGGGATTTTGTGGAATTAAGGTTCATGCAATCTTTCTCTGATAACAGATATAACAAAGACCGTCAGTTTGATATTTTGCTTAATCATCTGTTTTCTCTGAAAGGCAGTAAGGATCCTGCTGCTGTATTTGATGCATATCTTAGATTCTGTTTGCAGGATAAACAAGCAGATTATATTTATTCCCATTATTTTACAGAAACTCTTGCATGGGATAACAATATCGGGAAAACAAATACCAAAGTACTTTGTTTCGGAGCAAGGTTTAAAAAGAACTTGAGTTTGGATTTGTCGTATTTTGATATAAAAGACAGATATTATTTTGATGAAAATCTTGTTCTTTATAAGGGAAATACAAAACTTTATCAGCTGATTCTGAGAAATGATTTCTCACTAAGCAGGTTTTCTTTCAAAGGTTTGTTGACTATTCAAAAGGCGAGTGATGAAGATGTCGTAAGATTACCTCGTTTTGCTGTCAAACAGTCTGTGTATTATAACTTCAAAATGATGAAAGGAAGACTTCCAATGCAAGTAGGCTTGGATATAAATTACACTACTAGGTATTATGCAGACAGATATGATACTTCAACAGGAATGTTTCTTAGACAAAACAGTATGAAAATAGGCAACCATGTCTACACTGATTTGTTCTTTTCCATGAAAGTACAGAGATTTACTTTGTATGCTTCTTTCCTACATTTGAGTTCTTTCTTGCAAAGTCACGATTATTTCAATACTCCTTTGTATCCTCACAACGGTTTCGCATTTCGCTATGGATTGTCTTGGAGATTTCTGGATTAAATCCTGTTTGTGGGTTGTTTATGTTTTATTCTGTATCCTAATCCCCATTCTATGTAATCGGCTTTTCTGAAATCGTAGGCTCTTATTCCGAGTTGAACGAATATACCTTTGTCAAATTGGTATCTTAAATTGATTCTTTCAAACATACTCGGAAGATAACTGTCTTTGTATCTGTAAATATAAACACCGGGTTCAAGCATCAGGGACAATCTGTAAATATTGTATTCATAAGAAAGAAAAGTTGAGAAAGTCAGATGCTGATATTTTGATAATTTGTCACTATAGTGGTTTGGATAATAATATGTTTCTTCATTTTTCCCTATACTTGAATTATAGGAAAGGTCTAAACCAATACCAAAAGCGTGATTGATGGCAAATTTTCTGAGACAGCGGGCTTGAAAACCTGCAATAGGATAGACACCTCTTGCAGTATCTTCCTGCATAATGCCGTTTTTGTCAGGCTGTTCATAGAAAACATACATTCCCTTTTGAGCAACATATACATTATACTGGCTTTGCCAATGATGTTTAAAGGATTCCTGTCTTTCTTTTGATTGATATTCCTGCAAAGTTTTTCTGTCTATGTGATGAATCTGCTGAGGTATGTATGTTATTCCTAATGAAGGGGTAAGAATATTTATTCCTTTGTTCGGTTGTTTCATATTTCCGTTGGAAAAATGAATAAAACTTGCACCAAGATTTATCTGCCAATGTCTGGCAACAGAAAAATATCCTTCCAAATCAGCATGTATATACGATTCTATAGGAGTAGAGACTGCAACATTGTATCTGTGTTCATTATCATAGCCTTTCCATATACCGGAAAAGCCGAGAGCCATTTCCATTTTCAGGGAAAATAATCTTGTATGCAGGAAACTGAATCCAACCAAGCCGTAAAAGGCAAAAGGATTGCCAAGTTGTTTTGAATAATTGAAGTTTCCATGAAACAAACCTGCACCATAGTAGAAACCATTGTAGAGATAATGCCAATAATCCGAACCATCTACTTCTTTAGTCAAGCGAAGAGAGAAATTAGTTATGGAATTTATTTTCTGATTGTCAGGATTTATTCCCCGTACAAAGTCATTTATAGGAGCAACCCAGCCATATCCTCCTGTAAAACTTATTCCTACATTGTCAAGATTTTGGCTTTTCGCTCCAAATGCAAGGACAAATACTATTATAATTGATATATGTATTCTTTTAACCATATTTTTTACCTAAAATCTAAGACCTACACCCCATTCTATGTAATCTGCGACGTGATAATTATACGCCCTTAAAGCAATCTGGGCAAATAATCCCTTGTAAGCATAATATCTTAGTCCCAGTCTTTGATAGAATTTTGGAGCATAGCCATATTTCTGTCGGATAGCATAACCTGGTTCAATCAAAACAGAAAAGTTATTTACGTTGTAATGAAAACTGAGGAAAACACCAAGATTGACTTTA
This sequence comes from uncultured Bacteroidaceae bacterium, assembly GCA_964639765.1. Taxonomy (GTDB): domain Bacteria; phylum Bacteroidota; class Bacteroidia; order Bacteroidales; family P3; genus Scybalousia_A. Next base: position 43,077 of record CAZXEN010000005.1, on the reverse strand, counting down.
TCCATGGTTGAAAGTTTTTTATAACTTTGATGTTTATAATGATTGGTATCTGTTTTCCATGTTGCATCACTGTAAATCCATTCTGCACCAAGACCTAATTCATACTTGGGATTGACATCATACGTCAGTTTGTATTGTTGTCCGAAAACAAGATAGGATTTTTGTATCGTATCTGGTTCTCCGTTTGCTTTATGATAGTCAAAATTGACAGCATGAACTCCTGCCCAGTTGTTGAATTCAAAATGATATTCTTTTTTTTGCTCTTGATTGACAGAGGTACTTTGTTTTTCTATTGGTTTTGGAAGATAAGTCAGACTCAAGAGAGGAGAAACGGTATTAATACCTTTGTTTGGTTTCAATACTGCTCCATTTGAAAAATGAACAAAAGAAATTCCTGTCCCAAATTGCCAATTTTGTCTAATCTGCCAAAAACTTTCCAGATTCCAATGAACATATACTTCCACTGGCATTGAAACAGCAATGTTGTTTCTGTTGTCTTTGGAATAATAATCCCAAATGCCTGAGAGACCAAGAGCGAGTTCGTTCTTTAGAGTGAAGGATTTGTACTTTATAGGAGAAAATCCTGCAAAAGCATAGACAGAAAACGGGTTGTTAAGTTTTCTTGAATAGTTGAAAACTCCATAATAAATGCCCAAACCATAGCGAAAATCACTATAAAGGCTATGCCATTGTCTGGAATTGTCTGTTTCTTTTGTTATGCGAAAAGAAAATTGAGTGATGTTGGTTATTTTTTTGTTGTCTTCATTTATTCCTTTGATAAAATCATTTGTTGGCAAAACATAACCTTCTCCAATTGAGAAAGTATAATATATATTTTTATCTAATTGTGCATTGGACAAAGACAAGGAAACAGCAAATATGACAAAAATAAACAACCTTTTCATTTTATGCTTAAAATCTTGTGATCTATCTTCTTCGTATTATTTCCTGCATTATTTGTATTGCATTCGTTGCAGCACCTTTTCTTAGATTGTCTGCAACAACCCAGAGATTTAATCCATTTTCCAAGGTAAAGTCTCTTCGTATTCTTCCAACCAGAACATCATCCTGCCCTTCACTAAGTATAGGCATAGGATATATATGCTTGGAAGGATTGTCCATAACTTTGATGCCTTCTGTGTTCTCCAATATTTCAAAAATTTGTTGCAGTTTAAAATTCTTTTTAAACTGAAGATTTACGCTTTCGCTGTGTCCTCCGACAACAGGAACCCTTGCAACCATTGCAGTAACCTTTATTTCCGGTTTGGAAAGAATCTTTTTTGTTTCATTTACGAGTTTTTCTTCCTCAGTATTGTATCCATTTTCCAAAAAATCCCCACCAAATGGCAAGACATTCCTGAAAATCTTGTGAGGATAAGCCATAGAACCATCAATACCTTTTTCTTCATTTTCCAATTGTCTGACAGCCTTCACCCCAGTTCCTGTTACGCTTTGATAAGTAGAAACAACTATTCTTTCGATGTCAAAAGCTTTATCCAAAGGAGCAATAGCCATTAGCATTTGAATAGTAGAACAATTAGGATTTGCAATTATTCTGTCTTCTTTTTTTATTGCATCAAAATTTATTTCAGGGACAACAAGCGGAATATCTTCTTCCATTCTCCAGCAAGAAGAATTATCTATAACTATAGTATCCTTTTTTGCGAACAAAGGAGCATATTGTTTTGAAACTTTGCTTCCAGCTGAGAAGACAGCAAAATCACAATTCTTCTCTATTGCTTCTTCCACAGAGACAACTGTAAGTTTCCTGTTGCCGAATTGGATTTCTTTGCCTAAGCTTTTTGCAGAAGCTGCCGGTATTATTTCTTCTTTGTCAAAACCTCTTTCTTTCAGGACTTGCAACATTACACTTCCTACCAATCCTGTTGCTCCAACTACTGCTATTTTCATTTTATATTCTCTTTTTATTACTTTATAAACAAACTATTCGTCTGACCTGTCATGAATAAACTGCTGATAAGCATGGAAAACATTGGCTCTTGACATACAGCCTGCGAATTTTCCCTCGTCCAGCACAATTATGGTATATCTGTCCACACCTTTGAACTTCTTAATAATCTTTTCCATGCTGTCATTTATATCTACGATAAAATAATCCGAATATCTCATAAAGTTCTTTACCTCTATTTTGTCATAATACTCAGGATGGAAAAGCATACCTCTGACATCATCCAAAACCAGCACACCTTTGAAATAATCTTTCTTGTCCACGACAGGGAAAAAGTTTCTGTTTGATTTCTCAACAGCGGTTACAACATCCCTGAGCTTGGCATCTATGTCCAATTTATAGAAGTTAGTCTCCAAGAGTTTCATCTTGTCCATAAAATGTATTGCACTCTTGTCTTTGTTGTGAGTCATAAGGTCTCCTTTTTTTGCCAACGGAGTCGCATAGATAGAATATCTGTTCACACTTCTTACAACAAGATAACTGATAGTTGTACTGATCATCAAAGGAGCCAGCAAATCATAGCCTCCTGTTATATCTGCAATCAGGAATATTGAAGTCAGGGGAGCATACATTATTCCTGCCATGACAGAAGACATACCTACAAGAACGAAACTGCTCGCCTCAACCTGAGGAAAAACATTTGTGCTGTTTAACAGTGTTGCTACAAAGAAACCACAAAAACCTCCTATGAAAAGACTTGGGGCAAATATACCTCCGACACCTCCTGAGGCACAGGTGACATTTGTTGCTATACCTTTTATAAATATAATGGCAAGGGTGATAAGTATCAGCAGATAGACATTATCCTTGAATCCATAAAACAGACTATTGTGAAGAAGCGATGCTGTATCGTTGTTCAGAAGATTTGTCAATGCTTGATAACCTTCTCCAAACAGAGGAGGGAAGACATAGACCATGATACCCAAAAGCAGACCTCCGACGATAATTTTCCAGACTGCGTTGAGTTTTGAGAAGATTTTGCTGATGAAACCGCTGATTTTGAAATAATACAACGAAATAACTGCAGAAAAAACTCCTAATATAATGTATGCAGGAATGCTGTTCAGAGTGAAAAAAGTGCTGACTTTGTAAGAGAACTGTGCGTCTGAGCCAAGAAAAAAGAAAGAAATCATGGCAGCAGTTATAGCTGATATCAGCATAGGCAGGACAGTTACCATACTCAGGTCAAGCATCAACACCTCAAAGGCAAAAAGTATTCCTGCAATCGGAGCTTTGAATGCACCAGCGATAGCCCCTGCAGCACCACAGCCAACAAGTATGGTTGTCAAATGCTTGTTCAAGCGGAAAAATCTTGATATATTGGAAGCAATTGCAGAACCTGTATACACAATGGGAGCTTCCAAGCCGACAGAACCTCCAAAAGCAACAGTGATAGAAGAAGTCAGCATAGAAGACCATGTATTATGAGGCTTGATTCTTCCTCCTTTGCGGGAGATAGCGTACATCACCTTGCTGACACCGTGGGAAAGGTCGTCTTTTATCAGGAATTTCACAAGCACAACGGTCAAGGCAATACCAACCATCGGGTACAGCAGGAACAGCCAGTTGGTCCCTAAGACGCTGACCCACGAAAAAGAAGTTATAAGACCGTAAGTGTAGGATACAAGATTTTTTAATATCACAGCGGCTAAGCCACATCCTATACCGGTAAGAAAAGCCACAATACCCAGTATTTGCATATTCGTCAAGTGCCTTACTCTCCAGAACAGCATGTTTTTATAGTACTTCCTGATATTTATAAATCCAAATCCCATATCTTAAACAAATCGCAAAATTACAAAATTTATTTTATCAAACAGGAGAAATTTTCCACTTTGTATTAAAGTATTTTTCCTGTTGTTAGACATTTCCGAAAAAAGAGTTGATTTTTAGAAATAAAAACCAACTCTTTATACCTTGAAATCTTGATTTTTGGAGCTAAAAATCAACTCTTTTTTTGCAACTGCATAAATTCCTGATAATAACTTACTTGCTCATTTTGTAAAATCGTCTGTGATAAAGGAAACCAGCAAGAGCAAGGGCTATAAGAAACGAACAGAATATGCTCCATGCAGGCAGGCAGAAGACAAATCCAAACAGGTATGCAACAGGAACAGCAACAAAGAGATAAGCAATTATGGCATATATCATAGGATGCAGGACCTCGTTCATTCCCCTGAGACCTGCAAGGCCGGAAACCTGTGTCCCGTCAAACAACTGGAAAAATCCTGCAACAATAAACAGGCTTGAACTGAAAGCAATGACTTGTTCATCATTGGAAAACAATCCTGCAATATATCTGCCCAAGAATATATACACGAGAGCCACAGTCCCCATAATCATAAGCACCATCTTCCAGCCATGATAGAAATGCTTTCTCATTTCTTTCTTGTTTTTTACGCCAAAAGCGTGGGAAACCAAGACAGTGGTTGCTGAACAAATACCGGAAGCAGCAAGAAATGTTGTACTTATCATAGTATTCACTATCTGGAATGCAGCAAGATGAGTGCTGGAAACCCATCCCATCATCACAGCAACAGCAAACAGGGCAAACATTTCAACAAACATCTGTGCAGCTATAGGGAAACCGGTGGAAAGCAGTATTTTGTTTATATGCTTTGAAAACAATTTTACAGAAAACATGTCTAAATAATGGGAATAGGTTACATGCTTTTTTATATATACAAAAATAGCAAATGGAGTAAGAAGACGTGAAACGAGTGTTGCAAGTCCGGCACCTGTCAGACCGAGATGCGGAAAACCGAACTTTCCATAAATAAAAATATAGTTAAGAATGATGTTCAGTATGTTTGAACATATGGTTATAATCATTGCTGCCTTTGTGTTGTCTATTCCTTCCAGAAACTGTTTGAAAGCAAGAAACACCATCATAGGAAGAAACGACAAGGTAACAACAAAATAATAAGGCTTGCAGACAGATATGACGCTCTCTTCTTGGCCAAAATATTTCAAAAAAGGCATTAAACCGAGAAGAACTGCAATCAAACCCAAGGCTAATAAAATATTCAACAGCAAAGAATTTTGAGTCAGAATGGCTATTCTTGTCTTTTGTTTCCGGGAATAGGATTGCCCGACCAAAGGAGTAAGAGCCATTGCAAAACCAATGCCTATCACCAAAGCATTCATTGTAAGACTTCCCGCAAAAGAAATACCTGCCAGAGAATTTGTTCCAAGTCTTCCCACCATTATTGTATCCACCATCTGAACAAAAGACTGTCCCAAGGAAGAAAGCATTATAGGGATAGCCAGTTGAAGATTTTGTCTGTAATAACCTGCTGTTGCCATGCGTATGTTTTATGTTTCATTTCAAAAAGAAAGCCTGTGATTTGCTTTTTGACAATGTTGTTTTGTTTGTATTGCGTGAGAGCAGGCTTCACAAAATATTTGCAAAGATAGTATTTTTTAACAATAATCTAAAAAAAAAGACTACTTTTGCAAAAATTTAATATTATGAAACCATTAATAAACACTATTCTGTTGATCTTTCTTTCTGTCATTGTTTTTTCATGTTCCAAGGAGAGGGAAAACGATTTGCAGAAAACAGGACTGAAAGGCAACATAAAATCCATAAGGGAAATAAGCTATGAAGCTTTTGGTTCGGCAGATACTTTGGTAAAAGGGGATATTATTGACAATCAGGGAGCAGAAAATTCCTATACCTTGTACAATACAAAAGGAAATATAACCGATCTGATAAAATACGACAACGAGAATTCAATAAAATACAAATGGCGTTTTCACTATGACAAGAAAGGTGTTCAACAGTTGTCCGGAAAACGCTATGAGGCTAAAGATTCTGAAGAAGATTCTTCTGCATATATCTACGACAAGAAAAAAAATCCTGTGGAATATATTCACTATGATTCAGACGGAAACATAAAAACAAGGACTGTGTCAAAATTTGACAAACAAGGGAACGTGACAGAAGAGAAAGTTTTTGACGACAAGAACCTTTTGAAGAAAACATCCAAGTTTAAATACAAGAAGAACAAACTTGTGGAGGGAAGAAGTTTTGATAAAGACGGAAATCTGTTGATTCGTTCTGTCTATTCTTATGATAAAAAAGGGAATATGCAGACAATGACCATGGTAGATGGTAAGAATAATCCAATAAGTCAAGGAACTTACACATACAACAAGGAGGGCTTCATTCAGACAGAAGTTCTCAAACGTCCGGGATATACAGATTTGATTTTGGAATATATTTATGTTACAGACATACAAGGTAACTGGACACAAAGAATAATGCTTTCAGAAAATGAAGCTTTTCAAATTACACGCAGACAAATAGAATATTATGAATAATATGGAAAACGTTGTGGAAAACAAGGTGAAAAGTCCCAAAAAGAAGATTACTTTCAAAAAAATCCTGAAGTTCCTTGGCTGGACTGTACTCATATACATCTTGTTTTCAATACTGCTTACATTTGTATATCGTTTTGTAAATCCACCAGTCACTATTCTGATGCTGCAAAGATGCATTGAGCAGGCATTTTCCAAAGACAGGGAAGTGAGACTGCAAAAAGACTGGGTGGATATAGAAGATATTTCTCCTTATATGGTGACTGCTGTTGTCGCAGCGGAAGATGGTAATTTCAGAAATCACAGAGGTTTCGATTTTCAGGCCATAGAGAATGCAAAAAAGGTGAATGAGAGAAAGGGAAGAAAAGCCCTTGGCGGAAGTACCATAACCCAGCAGACGGCAAAGAACACTTTTCTTTGGCTGCACAAGAGTTATTTCCGCAAAGGCTTGGAAGCATGGGAAACTGTCCTGATGGAGACATTCTGGGACAAGAAAAGGATAATGGAAGTCTATCTGAATGTCATAGAGTTCGGCGATGGAATCTATGGAGTGGAAGCCGCCAGCCAATATTACTTCCACAAGAGTGCAAAACATTTGACAAAGAGGGAAGCCGCTTTGCTTACTGCTGTTTTGCCACAGCCTTTGAAACGAAATCCTGCCCATCCTAATGCCAGAACCCAAAGAAGAGCAAATATGATAATGCATAGAATGGGCATAATAGGAAGAGTGAGACTGTGAATAATGAGTTGTTGAAATATCTGGATTCCTTCAAGTACTATTTAAGTATAGAACGGACATTCTCAAGTAATACTATTCAGAGTTATATCTACGATTGCGAGCGGTTGATATTGTTCTTGGACGACAATCATCCCGATATCAAAATAAAGGACATAACAAACTCCATGCTGGAAGATTTTATTGCTTCCTTGGAGAAAAGAAAGAGCAGAAATGAGGAAGATATTTTGTTGAAAACTACAACACAGATGAGGATAATACAAGGTGTCAGAGCCTTGTTTCGCTTCTTGTTGATGTCGGATATCATAGATAAAAATCCTGCAGAACACCTTACAACGCCTTATCTTGAAAAAAAACTTCCTGATATTCTGGAACGAAGAGAGATAAAACAGATGATGGATGTGATAGACGTATCTTCCCATCATGGTTTCCGCAACCGTCTGACCATAGAATTGCTTTATGCCACAGGAATGCGTGTCAGTGAGTTGGTGAATCTGAAATTGTCCGATATAAAGTGCAAGGAGGAGTATCTGGATATTATAGGCAAAGGCAACAAGGAACGTTTTATTCCCATAGACAAGAAGGTGCTGGGCGACCTTGAATTCTACATAGAAAAATATAGACCCAAAGAGAAAATAAAGGACGAATACAGGAACTATGTCTTTCTTTCTGAGAAACAAGGCAGGCAATTGACACGGCAGTTTATTTTTAAGATGTTAAGGGAAGTGGCAGCCATGGCAGGAATAAGAAAAAACGTTCATCCACATATTTTTCGTCATAGTTTTGCAACAGAAATGATAAGAGCAGGAGCAAATCTTGTGGCAGTGAAAGAGATATTAGGGCATGTTTCTATAGCATCCACTGAAGTATATATTAATCTGAATACTTCCGATTTAAGAGAGACCTTGCAAAAATGTCATCCATTCTTCCAGTCATAAAAGAAATCGGATACAATTATGTGTATTTGTGTAGCGGAACCATTTTTTTTGTATTTTTATCACAAAAAAATTTGTCAGTTAAATAAAAGATTGTACTTTTGCAACCTGAAATAACGGAGAAAAGGTCTCTTGACCGAGTGGCTAGGTGCCGGTCTGCAAAACCGTTTACTCCGGTTCGAATCCGGAAGAGACCTCCAGGGTGCAAGAAGGGTGAGAGAGAATGTGCGAGAAAAGATATAGTAGGTCCCATAGCTCAACTGAATAGAGTACTTGACTACGGATCAAGCGGTTGAAGGTTTGAATCCTTCTGGGATCACGAAGAAAGAAAGAGACAGAGACTTGGGTTTTGTCTCTTTTGTTTGTCTCTATAGTGTTTATCCTATTATATAATATACCAAAGAGTTTTTTGTTACGTCTTGTTTAGTCTTCTGACTCTTCTTTTGCTGCCAGATTATGTATAGGAACATTAAAAGAATTGAATGTATTTGGAAGTTTGCAGACTACTTTTGTTTTCTTTGAATTGATTATGTTTTGAAACTCTATGGAGGAGACAAAGAATTTAAGTATGTTTTTTGCTCTTTGTTTGTCAAAACGGATATCTCCAACTACAGGTATATTGATATTGTTGAGAAATGCTCTTGTCAAGAAAGGAATATAGCCTTTATGTTGCAGATGAATCATAAAAAAGTTCTCCTCTTCTGATGATAAATCCTCAATGGTCTTGTATTGTATTGTGAAGGTTTTGTATCCTGAAAGTTCGGAGGAAGAAATATTATAATTGTTCTTGCTTTCGTTGAAGAAGAATTTTATTTTGTCGTTCTTATGTTTTGGACGGTTGCAACAGATAACATCTATTCCGAAGTTCATATCTGGAATTTGTTCTGACATCTTTTCGTAAGCGAACTTGTTTTTTGAGAAAATACAAAGACCGCTTTCGTATGTGTCTGGTGCAAAGATGACATATACTGCTGCAGATTTCATTCTTTTGTGAACATATCTTTTGACTTCAGTCAGCATATCTTCGTTTTTCCTGTCCTTGGGGTCTATTACTTTTTGTCCAAAAGGCTTATTGACAACCAGAATATTATTGTCTTCATACAATACAGCAATATCTCTCTTTTCCTTTGCTATATGCATTCCACCAGAGTATTTTCTGTAGTCTATTGTTGTTCCCTTTTCAAGCATATATTCAAAACTTTTTATGCTTGCTCCTCCTATTGAGAAACAATTGTAAAGAATCATTTTCTTTGCTTTTGTTACAGAGACTTGAGGAAAGTACTTTAGTACAAACTCCAATAAACTTATATTTTCTTTTACTTCTATTTTCATAAATAATCTTAGTGTTTTAGAAAAAACGTTTGGTCTTCAATTTTTTTGCAAGCAGGTTTATAATCACTATAGCGATGATACAGGCTAAGGTGTCAAACAATAAATCCCAAAGGGAAAACTTTCTTTTTGCAGTGTTGTAGGTAATGCCTTGTAGAATTTCTGTTATCAGTCCAAAAATAAAGACAGAAAACAAGACAATGCGGCTGATTTTCTTGAAATCATAATTCCTTGACAATTCCAGACAACGGAACAAGAGCCAACTCTCACCAAAGAACATAATAAAGTGGGCAACCTTGTCGGAATGTTTCCAGAACATAATCCTCGGTGCAGAAGAAAATGCACTTGAGGGCAACAGCAGAAGAGTTATTATACACATTGTGCAAATAACGAAAAGAGTATAATATGTTTTGTTGTTAATAAGATATTTGTTTTTCATTTCCCCATATAAAAAAATAAGGGCTTTGTTTTTAGAGCAAGACCCTTATTTCAATATGTTTCCATTATAAGATTAAAGTCCTATGTGTGCAGAGTAAGCAGTAGCATCCATAAGTTTGTCTGCTTCTGAACTGTCAGTCATTTCAATCTTTATAATCCAGCCTTCACCATAAGGGTCGGAATTGATAGCAGCTGCATTGTCTTCCAAAGCAGAATTTACCTCCAATACTTTACCGGAAACAGGCATCAAAAGATCTGAAACAGTCTTGACTGCTTCTATAGAACCAAAAGTATCTCCTGCTGATAGTTCTTCACCTTCTGTATCAACATCAACAAAAACTATATCACCAAGTTCGTGTTGTGCATAGTCACTGATACCTATGTATGCTTCATTGCCTTCTATTCTCAACCATTCATGGTCTTCTGAATACTTTAAATTTTGTGGAATATTCATATGTCTTTTGTTTTTATTTGTTTATACTTATAATTTTCACTCTTTATCTGTCTTTAAGTCCTAAAAAGACCCCAAAGCACATGTTTTGTTTTGCAAAAATACACTTTTTTTGTTTTATGCCATATATAAAAGAAGATTTTTTTTATTTTTTTACAAATTTAGTTTGGTATACAACACCGTTATCCTTCACATAAAGCATATAAATACCGCTGTTTAGCGAAGATATGTCTATGGATTTGTCGTGTAGGGCAGAGGAGAGAAGTTTTCTTCCCATCATATCAAAGACATAAGCCTCACCTTTGAAATCATCATTGCCGAAATATAGAAAATCTTCTGCAGGATTAGGATAGACTTTTATGGTATTGGCAACATTCACATTGTTAAGACCTACATTGTTTTCAGCCATTTTAACAGCGTTGTATACATTCAAGTGTCCATAGCCCCAAGTGTCGTTTGGACAAGTGCCTGTATTGACATTGGTATCTGCAGTCTGAATAATTATTTGTTTTATCTCATCCGGAGAAAGCGTAGGATTGGCTTCCAATATAAGGGCAACACTTCCTGTTACCATAGGGCAGGACATGGAAGTGCCTGATATAGCAGCAAAAGGATAGTCTTTGTCATTGAAAGGAGCCGTTGCAGTAATGTTTACACTCTCTGTTGTAAAAGAAGAGATGGAAGACATAATATCCTGACCAGGAGCAACTATCTCAGGTTTCAGATAAGGACACAGAGTAGGACCTTTTGACGAAAACAATGCCAAAAGAGGAGGAACATTTACTCTTCTTATCCTGCTTGCTCCAACGGTTATTACTTTCTCTGCAAGAGCAGGTTCGCTGATGCCGTATTCATCATTGCCAAGAAGGTATCCTTCCTGAGAAGACATGAAATCATATCCCCAATTGCCTACTGCCGTACTGAGACAAGCAACATTCCATGCATGAACAGCACCTTCTTCTGCACTGACAACAAGGACAACATGGGTAAAGCTGTTGCTTAGTTTCGTTTTCCTGATTTCCCAATCCACCAAATGAATATTATCTGTCGGATAGCGGGAAGAAGCTCTGTAAATAATGGTATCTCCTTCTTCCACTACAAACATTGTATCCGAGATAACGTTTCCGTTACACTCCAAGACATCACTTTCATGTAATTTTATCCAGTGTCTGTCGTAGATTTCTATCCTTGAAGTAAAGTTGGTGTTGTCTTCCCCTTGCAGTGTAACTGCTTCTCCCCAATAGTTCTTTACTGATTCCGTTCCAAATCCTACTTCTGTCCTTATAGTATCCACAGGATTTTCTTCATCTGCAAAGTCTGCTCTTAGGTGAAATTTCTCATTTCCATTGTTGCCTGAAGAAACTATAAAAACAACACTGTCATTGTCTGACATGTTATTTATAAATTCGTCCAACATAGACGAACCATCCATGGTACCATAGTTGTACAATCCCCAAGAATTGTTTATCACCAGACGTTTTCCCACGCTTTTAGCATAGTTTTTCATCCATACGTAGGCATCCAGCACAGATGTTTCGTCAGGTATCCAGGTACAGAACAGCCATTTTGCCTCTGGTGCCATACCTTTATACAATGTTCCAGCTCCACCACCTCCTGTTATGCCAGCAACATGGGTGGAATGATAGCCATATTTATATGTATTGGAAGTATCGCTTTGTGCTGCCAGCAGATTTGTTTCTCCTTCTATCAAAGTTCCGTAAGAGAAACCTCCAGGAGCAGGTCCTTGTTGTCTGAACTGGTCCCATGCAGCCAAAATTCTGTAATCCTGCATAAGACTGTCATAAAAATTAGGATGAGTATAGTCTATTCCCCAGTCAGCCACTCCTATTATGACATCTTTGCCTGTATATCCTTCCAGCAGTTCAAAACCATTCCATACTTCTTCTACATGCATGATTTGTCTTGCCCTGTTAAGCATAGGTTGTATTGACTTACGGGCAGTTTCTATTTCAATTATGGAACCTTCTTCACAAAATCTCTCCAACTGCTCTGTGTTTATCTTTAGAGTGACTACCCTTCCTTGACGGGAACCAAAGATGATGTCATAGTTCTTAAGGAAAACAAGGTCATTGTCTTCGCTCACCCTTAGCAACAAAGATATATATTCCTTGCCATTGATGGAGTACAAACAAAACCTTTCCGAAAAAGCATCCTTCAATGCAGGATTGATGCTCTTCCTATGAGAGAGAAAAGTGTTGATACCGTTTCCTCTTATGACAGAGTTTGCAGGCTTATGAATATTTTGTGCAGCAACCATGCTTACGGCAACAAACAGACAGATAAAACCAATAAATATTTTCTTCATATCCGGATATGTTTTTTTATATTGTGCCTGCAAAAATACTATTTTTTTGCCGAAATAAAGAAAAATTTGTTCAATTCAAATTTATTATTGTAATTTTGCAGCTCAAAAATTTTTTAAAATTGGTGTCTTTAAAAGCAGAATGTGACTAATATACAAAACGTAATGGCTGATAATTTAGTAATAGTGGAGTCTCCATCAAAGGCAAAGACGATAGAAAAATATTTAGGCAAGGACTTCAAGGTGAAATCATCTTATGGACATATAAGGGATTTGGAAAAGAACAAACTGGGGATAGATATAGAGAATGGTTTTGAGCCTGATTATATTATACCGGAGGATAAACAAAAGGTAGTAAAAGAACTAAAAAAAGAAGTAAAGGAAGCGAAAACAGTCTGGCTTGCAAGTGATGAAGACCGTGAAGGAGAAGCAATTGCATGGCATCTGAAAGAAGCCCTTAACCTGAAAGACAAAGCAACAAAACGTATAGTTTTCAATGAAATAACAAAGACTGCCATACTTCATGCTGTTGAAAATCCAAGAGACATAGACATCAATCTTGTCAATGCACAACAAGCACGAAGAGTCCTAGACAGAATAGTAGGCTATGAAATCTCTCCTATATTGTGGCGAAAGATAAAGCCTGCTCTTTCTGCAGGAAGAGTCCAAAGCGTTGCAGTGCGTCTGATAGTTGAGAGGGAAGAAGAGATAAAAAACTTTGTATCAACAGAAAGTTTCAAAGTCTCTGCTCTTTTCCTTACTCCTGACGGCAAAAGTGTCCTGAAGGCAGACCTCAACAAAAAGTTTCCCACAAAAGCAGAAGCCCTAAGTTTTTTTGAAAACTGCAAAAAGGCCCACTTTACAGTGGAATCAGTAGAAAAACGTCCTGCCAAACAGACACCACCTCCTCCTTTCACAACATCCACACTCCAGCAGGAAGCATCACGCAAACTCGGTTTCTCTGTTCAGCAGACCATGACCATTGCCCAACAACTCTATGAAGAAGGACTGATAACCTACATGAGGACTGACTCTGTCAATCTCTCTGATTTGGCTCTGGCCATGGCAAAAGAAGAGATAAACAGAACCTTCGGGAAAGAATACCTGAAGACAAGAAAATTCACCACCAAGACCAAAGGAGCACAGGAAGCACACGAAGCCATCCGTCCAACACAGCTGAGCATAAGAGAACTTACCACATCCGACAACTACCAAAAACGTCTCTACTCACTTATATGGAAAAGAATGGTCGCCTCTCAAATGGCTGAAGCAAAAATGGAAAAGACCAATATCCAAATATCCATAAGCAACGACGAGAACTGTTTTATCTCCAATGCAGAAGTGATGTTGTTTGACGGCTTCTTGAAACTTTACTCAGTCTCTGTGGATGAAGAAGACGAACAAAAGCAGGAAAGCAACCACATACCCGAGATAAGGCAAGGAGAATGTCTGACTCTGAAAAACTCCACAGCCAGAAAACATTTTACCTCTCCTCTCCCTCGCTACAACGAAGCCACTTTGGTAAAAAAACTTGAAGACCTTGGAATCGGACGTCCTTCAACATACGCTCCTACTATCTCTACAATACAGAAAAGAGACTACGTTGAAAAACGAAACACACCTTCCCAATCACGCAACATAGAGATTATCCTTCTGGAGAACGGAGATATAACCTCCCGTCAGGAAAACGAAAACTATGGAAAGGAGACAAACAAACTTACCCCTACAGACATGGGTGTAATCGTCAACAATTTCCTCGTACAGAACTTCAAAGACATAATGGACTATAACTTCACCGCTGAAGTGGAAGAACGTTTTGACAAAATAGCCCAAGGCAAGGAAGACTGGCACAAGATGCTCTCCCAGTTCTATGCCCCTTTTGAAAAAGAAGTAGCCTACACAAAAGAACATTCCGAAAAACAGAAAGGAGAACGCTTGCTGGGAAAAGACCCTAAGACAAAAAGAAACGTCTATGCCAAAATAGGCCGCTATGGAGCAATGATACAGATAGGAGAGAACAGCGACGAAGAAAAACCTCTTTTCTCCTCTTTGCGAAATGACCAGTCTATCTCCTCCATAACCTTGGAAGAAGCACTGAGCCTGTTCGCTCTTCCTCGCAAAGTAGGAGAATACCAGGGAAAAGAAATCCTTGCTTCCATAGGACGCTTTGGTGCCTACATCAAATGGGGCGATACCAACGTCTCTCTTGCAAAAATCATGGACCCCTATACAGTCACAGCACAAGAATGCATACCACTGATAGACAAAAAACTGAAGACAGACGACATAAAAAAATCTCTACCCAAGACAATATGTCTCAAAGACAACAAACCCATAGAACTGAAATACGGACGCTTTGGCTTGTATCTCTCCTATGACAACACCAACTACAGAATACCAAAAACAACAGACGCATATTCTCTTTCAGAGCAGGACGTCTTGGATATACTCGCAGGCAAAAAACAATCCGCCTCCACCCACAAGCCCTTGAAAACATTCTTCTCCGGAGCAGAACTGCTGTCAGGAAGATTTGGAGAATATATCAGATACAATGGCAAAAACTATCGCATTCCCAAAGGAAAAACATCCGCAGAACTCTCAGAAGAAGAAGTGAACAAAATAATAGGAAAATAAATCTCTCTTTGTTATGATTAGTTTTATTATCGCATTACTGCTCTTGGTTATCGGCTATTTTACTTACGGCAAATTCGCCGAAAAAGTCTTTAAAACCGATACCAACAGAAAAACCCCCGCTATCGCCAACCCCGACGGAGTGGATTATATCCCAATGCCATGGTGGAAACTTTTTCTTATTCAATTTCTTAATATTGCAGGAACAGGACCAATTTTTGGAGCCGTTATGGGTATAATGTTTGGACCTGCAGCTTTTCTTTGGATTGTTTTTGGATGTATATTTGGAGGAGCAGTACATGATTTTATTTCTGCTATGATAAGTATTCGTCAGAATGGTGCTTCTCTTACAGAAATAGTGGGTTCTCAGCTCGGAAAAGGAGTAAAGACACTGATGCTTCTGTTTACTATAGTCTTATTAGTATTGGTGGGAGCCGTTTTTGTTTCCCAACCTGCAGCTCTTCTACATGACCTGCTGCCAGGAATAAGTGTTACCGTCTTTGCAATCATAGTGTTCAGTTATTATATTTTTGCGACATTGCTTCCTGTAGATAAGATAATAGGAAAAATATATCCTGTCTTCGGTTTTATTTTCATATTTATGGCACTTGGACTTCTCTTCTCAATTTTTAGAACCAATGCACCGATTCCGGAAATATGGGGTAACCTGAAAGGTATGCATCCAAAAGGTTTTCCGATTTTTCCAATGATGTTTGTTTCCATAGCCTGTGGAGCAATAAGTGGTTTCCACGCAACACAGTCTCCTCTCATGGCTCGTTGTATTACCAATGAAAAATATGGAAGAAGAGTTTTTTATGGTGCTATGATTACAGAAGGAATTGTAGCTTTGATATGGGCCGCAAGTGCTTCTTCGTTCTTTTCAAGTATGTTTCCTGATTGTGCCAACGGAATAGAGGCATTACAGAAATATTCTGCACAAGGACACGAAACAGCTGAAATCGTAGCTGCGATTTGTAAGGGCTGGTTAGGTACATTCGGAGGAATACTTGCAATTATCGGAGTTATTGTTGCTCCTATAACGAGCGGGGATACTGCTTTAAGAAGTGCAAGACTTATAATAGCGGATTTTTTCCATTTTGACCAGAAGCCGTTGTTAAAGCGTTTGGCAGTGGCTCTGCCTGTATTTGTAGTTACTTTCATTGTTATGAGCCTGAACGCAGATGTTCTTTGGAGATATTTTGCATGGAGCAATCAGACTTTGAGTATTTTTACTCTGTGGGCTTGTACAGTGTATCTGTATAAAAACCACAGATATTTCTTTATAACTATTATTCCAGCCATGTTTATGACTGCTGTATGCTTTACTTATATTCTTTCCGCTCCAGAAGGTTTTCATATAGACTATAATATAGGTCTTGCATGCGGACTTGTTATGTCTGTATTGTTCTTGGGTATGTTCATTCTATGGGCAAGAAAATACAAAAAGAGCATTGTTGGGTAGAAAACATCTTCAAGCCTATTGGCTGAAACATCTTCGTTTTTAGAAAAAACATCTTGAATTTTATACCAAAAAGAGTTGAATTTTGAAGATAAAATCCAACTCTTTTTTTTTGTAAGGCATATTTCTGTTTTATGAATAGTTGCATTTGACAGAATCAGGCAGATTTTCCACCAGCAATGATAAACGATCCACTGTTAGAGATTTGTTTGTCATCGTTTTTCACGGAATTGTTTTTTGTTTTGTCTCAAAATTGCCCGCGACATTACTGAAATACACTTCTCTTTCACAGCAGGATATTGCTCTATTGCTGCTTTCACATTCAGATTTACGGAGAGATATTAAGTACATATCATTATTTTAACCTTGAAAAATAAGATAAAACAAGAAAATATTGTAATTTTGCATCAGCGGATAGTAAAATAAACAATATAACCGATAATACTATGAAAAGATTGAACTTTTTGTGTGTAGCGTTGCTGTTCATTGGTTTTGTACAAGGTCAGAGTATGTACAAGGTCAGCGTTGATTTTAAATATGACTCACTGAAAGCTTTGGATAATGAATACTTTGCAGTAAAAGAAAATGGATTGTGGGGAATAATAAAAGGAAATCAGACTGTAATTCCTTGCAGATACGAGGCAATAGACAATTTTGGTGATGATATAGTGGCTTTTATTCAGGACGGAAAGGCAGGTTTTGCAGACATAAACGGAAATATCATAGCAGAACCTCAATATTTTTTGGATGTAAACTATAACCGTTCAGACAAATCTCCTTTGAATGTTTTTTCAAATGGCTCTGCTTTGGTGTATGATGGCGAAAAGTTTATGCTTATAGGAAAAGACGGAAAACAGATACTTGGAGATGATGTTGAGATTCTTTCAAAGATAAACAATACAGTCATATACCGTAAAAATGGTGCCTATGGTCTGATGGACGCTCTTGGCAATCCTTATACAGAAGCAAAATATCTACAGATACAACCAGTTATTGATGGGAAATTATATGCTTTTATAGGTATAAGGGACGGTTTGAGAGTCTGGGGATTTCTTGGTGCAAAAGGAGAAATGAAATCCCAGCCGTATTTTGATGATGTACAGTTGATAAACAAAGGAGATAAATTCTATATTAAAGCTTATTTACCAACAGGAAAGCAAGCTTTGTTTGACGAAGAAGGAGAAATTTTGTTCCAGCCATTGTATCAGGTGATAGAACCTACACTTTATCCATCTTACTTTAATATTACTGAAGATGGGAAAAGAGGTATTATAGGTTCAGACTATGTTCTTTACGTACCACCTGCTTATGAACGGGTGCAAGTTGTAAATGTTGATACGGATACTTTTTTTGTTGCGGAAAATGAAGGAGTTTCTTTTATTTTGAATAAAAAGAACCAGCTCATAGCTTATTACGAAGGCAATATATCAGGCTTTGTCTCCTACTCAGATGACAATGTTGTTTTTGTTGCAGACTCTTTTTTGAGTTATGGAGTTATGTCTTCACGTGATGGCTGGCTTATTCCGCCAAAATACTATGAAGCTTTAGGAATGGTAAGTGATAATGTCATACTTAGAAATGGCAAGAAATGGGGAGCAATAAACTTGAAAGGGGAAGTAACAGTGCCTTTTGAATATGAAAAAGTCAAGATTTCAGATAAGCGTTCTTATGTTGTATTCTATGCAGGCAAGAAAAATTCTCTTCTTCTTAATGACAAAGCAGAAAAACAGGAGTTCCCGAAAGTAAAAAAACTTTTCGTATTGGATAATTATATAGAATACACTTATAAAAACGAGACAACAAGACTATATGCAACAGGTCAGGAACTTAAAACCAAATATCTTGAGATAGGAGTGGAAAAAGATGGAATCCTTACTGTTAAGGACAAACAAGGTTGGACCTACATAGATACAAAAACTCAGCAGCCATTGACAGACAAGCATTTCGAAAGAGTATCATCTTTTGTAAACAATCAGGCTTTGGTTGTCAAGGACAAGAAGATATTGGTTATAGACAGAAACTTTAATACAATAGACACCTTGTTGCAGTCAAGCAAAACTTCATTAAGTATGACAATGCTGATGCTGAATGCTTCAACGCTTATGAACAGGCCTTACGTTATCTTGCGTATAGACGGCAAATGTGGAGTGGTAACAATAAATAATTAACATAAAAACAAAGAAACGGAAATGAAAAAGTTAAGTTTATTAGTCATTTTATCAGTGCTATTGTCCTTTTCTTCAATAGCCCAAAGTTATAAATCCTATCCTTTGTCTGAAGTGCAGACATCTCAAAGTGGGGTGTTCTACTCTGTTGCTCAGACAGAACTTGTTTTTAAAGTCAAGGTGGAAAAAACAGTAAGAACAAAAGGTATATATAGTGAATCAGCTTACCTTTTAGGAGTAGATAATGCAAGTGTCAAAAGCGGAGAATCATATAGGATAAAATCAATATGCATACTTCCAAAAGCAGTTGCAAACCCTGAACATCAATATTTTCTTTCCTATACTGACGGATTGAATGTTGATATTTCAGACAGAGGAATCATAAGAAGCATCACCAGAACCTCAGATGCTAAAAAAGATGTTAAGCCTGAATTCCCAAAAGACAATATGTTTCCAATGCCAAAGCCAGAAAAGGAAAATCTTAGTTCGGATAAAACAGAGGTGAATCCTATTTTTGAAAAACAACTTATGAATCAGGGACTTCTTAATAAACATCCTTTTCTTTCTGCTCAACAGGCTGTTGCAGAAATCAAGCGTTTGAGAGAACAGCAGATTAAGATTATTTCAGGAGAGGTAGAAGGCACATATCTGAACACAACCGTGGATTATATGTATAAGCAGCTGGACGAAGTGATTAACGGTTATGTAGCTTTGTTTACAGGAATTGAAACAGTAACGGAAGAAGAATATGTGTTCAGTGTTGTACCTCAGAAACCTATATTTGTAGAGGAAGATTTGTTGCTTCCGATATTTAAATTTTCAAAAGAAAGAGGAGCATCGTCTCTGTCAGCAAAGAATGACGATATAAAAGTTATTGCACGAATACATTCCCAGAATACAACAAAAAATCTTTCTTCTGTCGTAGCAGCACAATCCGGTTCAAAGGAATTTAAAAAATCTATAGAAAAACAAGGTGTTGGACTTTATTATGCTGTGCCTGAGCAAGTGGAAGTTTTTGTTGAGTATGGAAATGAAACTCTTGCAAACAAAACATTAGGCTTGGCACAATATGGATTTGTGAGCACTCTTGTAAATGGAAACAAACAAGTGGAGTTTGACTGCTGCACAGGAACACTAAAGAAGATTTGGTAAAAAAAGATCAAGAGTTTAGGAAAAAAGATCAAGAGTTTAGGGTATAAACTTTTGATCTTTTTTTGTAAAAATCAAGACTTTTTTGGAAGATTATTTGTATCTTTGCAAACAGAACAATTTTAATGACTTATAGAATTATGACTAAAAGCCTACTTAGGAGATTAAGGACTATAACAGCCTGTATTTTCTTCATTCTTGTTACGTTGCTGTTTCTGGATTTTACAGGAGTCCTGCACAAATACCTTTCTTTTCTTGCAAAGGTTCAGTTTTTGCCTGCTGTTTTGTCCCTTAACTTTGCCATCATTGCAGTTTTATTGCTTCTGACACTTGTTTTCGGGCGAATATATTGTTCGGTTATTTGTCCGTTAGGAGTGATGCAGGATGTGTTTTCAAGGATTAATTCCATAAAAAAGAAAAACCGTTTTTCCTATCACAAGGAAATGAGAATGTTAAGATATGGTGTTTTTGTCCTGTTTGTTGCTGCTCTGTGCTTTGGCCTTGTTTCTTTGGTTGTTTTGGTTGCCCCTTATTCTTCATTTGGCAGGATAATACAGAACATTTTCTCACCAATATACCTGTTTTTTAACAATATATTGGCTTATTTTGCTGAAAAGATGTCCTCATACGCTTTTTATCCAAAGGATATTTATATAAAAAGCATAAGTACTTTTGCAGTTTCTCTTGTTATTTTTGCAGTTATAGGCGTTTTAGCCTGGAAACGGGGCAGGTTATACTGCAACGCTATTTGTCCTGTCGGTACTTTTTTGAGTTTTGTGTCAAGATTTTCCCTTTTGAAAATAAATATTGACACAGAAAAATGTATTAAATGCGACAAATGTACAAAGAACTGCAAGGCGGAATGCATTAACGGCAAAGAACATATTGTGGATTATTCCCGTTGTGTAGTGTGTGGCAACTGTATGTCTTCCTGTCCAAAGGATGCAATAAGGTATTCTTGCAGAAAAACAAAGAAAGAAAAGCCAGAGGACAAAAGCTCCAAGCAAGATGTTGATGTTTCCAAGCGTGCATTCCTCACTTCCGCCGCCGTTGTTACAAGCTCTGTGGTCTTGGCACAAGAAAAGAAGAAAGTAGATGGAGGTCTTGCGATAGTGGAAGAAAAGAAACAGATAGAAAGAAAAAATCCTGTTGTTCCAGCCGGAGCATTAAGTGTAAAGAATTTTCAAAAGCGATGCACAGGGTGTCAACTTTGTGTAAGCAAGTGCCCAAATAATGTTTTAAGGCCAAGTTCCAGCCTGTTGCATCTGATGCAGCCTGAGATGAGTTTTGAAAAAGGAGCATGCCGAGTTGAATGTTCTTTGTGTAGTGAGGTATGTCCTACAGGTGCTATACGAAAAATAACTCCTGAAGAAAAGACAACAATAAAGATAGGAACAGCTCATTGGGTAAAACAAAATTGTATTGTAACCAAGCAAGGACATGAATGTGGTAATTGTGCAAGGCATTGTCCGTCGTTTGCTATTTTTATGGTTCCTCTGAATCCTGAAGATGAAAACTCCCCAAAGATTCCATCTGTGTCTGAAAAGCATTGTATAGGTTGTGGGATGTGTGAATATGTTTGTCCTGTTAGGCCGTTCAGTGCAATATATGTTGAGGGAAGTTTGGTTCATCGGTCTGTATAATCTATAAAGAATTGGAATGGAATGGAAAGAAATGAAAAGAAAAATAGCCGAAAAAAGTCGGTTAATGGTTAATTCACTATATAAACTATGCTTTTAGCCGAAAATTTTTAATGAAAAGAAATAAATGAAAAGAAAAGAAAAGACAATGGAAGGTGGAAAGGGTATAACACGGCGTGATTTTATAAAGAAACTTGGTTTGGGTACATTGGCAACAAGTGTGGTATGGTCTGCATGTTCTGAAAAGAAAAGTAATCAGGCGTCTTTTCTCTCCATACCCAAAGGTAGAATGACTTACAGAACAAACACTTCTACAGGCGACAAGGTCTCTTTGCTTGGCTATGGAATGATGCGTCTGCCTGTGCTTGATGCTGAAAATGACAAAATGGGTGGTTCTGCAAGAGAGAGCAATGCACCGATAGACCAGGAAATGGTAAACAAAATGGTGGATAAAGCCATTGAATATGGAGTGAATTATTTTGATACTTCTCCTGCTTATTGCAAAGGTAAAAGCGAGCATGCGACGGGTATAGCTCTTTCAAGGCACAAAAGGGAAGAATATTTTATTGCAACAAAACTTTCCAATTTCAATCCTGCAACATGGAGTAGGGAAACTTCCTTGCAGATGTATCATAATTCTTTCAAGGAGTTGCAGGTGGATTATATTGACTATATGCTTCTGCATGGTGTGGGAATGAACAAAGGAATGTCGGAGTTCAAAGAAAGATACATAAACAATGGCGTTCTGGATTTTCTCTTGGAAGAAAGACGAAAAGGAAAGATAAGAAATCTTGGCTTTTCTTATCATGGAGATATTTCTGTCTTTGATTATCTGCTTGCCAATCATGACAAGTATCATTGGGATTTTGTTCAGATACAGATGAATTATGTTGACTGGAAGTATGCAAAACAGGTCAATGAAAGAAATACCAACGCCGAGTATCTTTATTCAGAACTGGAGAAAAGAAATATTTCTGTTGTTGTCATGGAACCTCTTCTGGGAGGACGTTTGGTAAACATGTCCGATGACATAGTGGAGAAAATGAAGACAAGAGAACCGGAAAAGAGCATAGCATCATGGGCTTTCAGGTTCTTAGGCTCCTATCCTTTGGTGATGACTTCTTTAAGTGGTATGACTTATATGGAACATCTGGAAGACAATCTTAGAACCCATTGTCCTTTGAAGCCATTGACAGATGACGAGATGAAGTTTCTTTCAGATGTTGCCAGACAAATGGTGGAGATGAAGACAATACCTTGCAATGAATGTCAGTATTGTATGCCTTGTCCTTATGGTTTGGATATTCCAGGCATATTCTCCTACTACAACAAATGCATAAACGAAGGAAATCTTGCAGAAACTTCCTCAGATACCAACTACAGGAAGCAAAGAAAGGCTTTTCTTGTAGGCTATGGCAGAAAGATTGCAAAAGAAAGGCAGGCAAACATGTGTACTTCATGCAAAGAATGTGTCTCCCATTGTCCTCAGAGGATAGACATTCCTGCAGAAATGCAGAAAATAGACAGGCATGTGGAACATCTGAAACGTTATTCTGTCAGCTACTGAACAAAAATAA
This sequence comes from uncultured Bacteroidaceae bacterium, assembly GCA_964639765.1. Taxonomy (GTDB): domain Bacteria; phylum Bacteroidota; class Bacteroidia; order Bacteroidales; family P3; genus Scybalousia_A. The sequence goes on along the minus strand of CAZXEN010000005.1, from coordinate 19,952 downwards.
GCGGGGATTTGGATTTCCCTGCTTATTGTCTTTTATAATTCGTCCTTCAGATATCTGCCTATGGAGTTGTTACAGTCTTTGATTGCCTGTTCTGGAGTGCCGCAAAAAACAATCCTTCCACCTTTGTTTCCGCTTTCTTTGCCCATGTCTATGATATAGTCTGCAACCTTTATCACATCGAGGTTATGCTCAATAACTATCATGCTGTTGCCTTTGTCTACCAGTTGTTGCAAGACGTTGAGCAAGATTCTTATGTCTTCAAAATGAAGTCCTGTCGTAGGTTCGTCAAGAATATAGAGAGTATTGCCGGTATCTTTTCTTGAAAGTTCCGTGGCAAGTTTTATCCTTTGGGCTTCTCCTCCCGACAGAGTGGTGGAAGACTGTCCCAACGTAAGATAGCCCAATCCTACCTGAGTAACCATATTCAGTTTCTGGACAATCCTCGGGTAGTTCTCAAAGAAATCAAGAGCCTCTGTAAAAGACATATTCAAAACATCGTTGATGCTTTTGCCTTTGTATCGTACTTCCAGTGTCTCTCTGTTGTATCTTTTGCCGTGGCATTCATCACAGGTAACATATACATCGGGAAGAAAACTCATCTCCAGCGTTTTCACTCCTGCTCCTAAACAGTCTTCACATCGTCCTCCTTTTACGTTGAAGGAAAAACGTCCTGGCTTGTATCCTCTTATCTTTGCAGTGGGCAACATGGAGTATAACGCCCTTATGTCATCAAAAACTCCTATGTATGTAGCAGGATTGCTTCTTGGGGTACGGCCGATAGGACTCTGGTTTATTTCAATCACTTTGTCTATATTTTCCAAGCCTTTTATTTCTCTGTAAGGCAGTGAGGGTTGTTCCGAACGATGATAATGTTTTGCAAGAACAGGGTGAAGCGTGTCATTAATCAGAGAACTTTTACCGCTTCCGCTTACACCGGTAACACAGACAAAAAGTCCAAGAGGAAGATGTAAATCCACGTTTTTCAGGTTGTTGCCGTTTGCACCATAGAGCGAGATATATCTGCCTTTTTCTTTTCTTCGTTGTTTTGGAGTTTCTATTCTCCGTTTTCCGTTCAGATAATCGGCAGTTATGGATTTTTGTCTCAACAGCTCTTCCGGTGTTCCTTGGGCAATAATCTTTCCGCCATTGACTCCTGCTCCTTCTCCTATATCTATTATCCAGTCGGAGGAAAGCATCATTTCCTTGTCATGTTCAACAACAATAATGCTGTTGCCTTTGTCTCTCAGGTTTTTTAGCGAGTTAATCAGTTTGATGTTGTCAGACTGATGCAGGCCTATGCTTGGTTCGTCTAGAATATACAGGACATTTACCAGTTCACTGCCTATCTGTGTTGCAAGCCTTATACGTTGTGCTTCACCACCAGAAAGAGAGGCTGTCTTCTGGTTAAGATGCAGATAGCCAAGACCGACATCTATGAGAAAATTTATTTTTGTGGAAAGTTCCCGTATGATTTCCGTTCCTATGATTTTTTGTTTTTCTGTGAGTTTGTCAGGCAATGCTTTTATCCAAAGGTTCAAATCCCTCAAATCCATTGCACATAAATCAGCGATGTTTTTATCCAATATACGGTATGCAAGACTTTCTTTTCTCAGCCTTTGTCCTTCGCAATGAGGACATGTTTTTTGTATCAGAAAAGAATTGGCCCATTTGCTGATAGAGGCAGGAGCGTCTGTTCCAATCTGATTCTTTATGATATTTACCACACCCCTGGAGTTGTAATAGACATCAAACATATCCAAATACGAGTATGTAGGCGTATTCTCTTCCATCTCTTCCCCATAAAGTATCTCATTGAGACACTCTGTAGGCATATCTTCTATTTTTGTATTGGTGCTTACCTTGTATTTCCTACATATTTCACTCATCTTCTCATATATCCACGAATTCTTGTCAATGGATATGGCTTTTATGGCTCCCTTGCTTATGGATTTGCTTTTATCCGGAATAAGTCTGTCCATATCCACCTCCGTGATTTCTCCCAATCCATTGCATTTAGGGCAAGCTCCATACGGGGAGTTGAAAGAAAATGTATTGGGTTCAGCATCCGGATAGGAGATTCCTGTTGTCGGACACATAAGGTTTTTGGAGTAGTACTTGGCTTCTTTCTCCTCTTCGTCAAAAATCATGATGTTGTTCCCCGAAACCTTGAAAGCAGTGGAAATGGAACGTTTCAGCCGTTGAATGTTCCTGTCCTTGATTTCAATGGTGTCTATTACTGTCTCTATATCATGTATTTTGTATCTGTCAAGTTTCATTCCTATGGTGATATTCTGAATCTTGCCATCTACCCTCACCTTTGAAAACCCCTTGGAGGCTATTTGTTGAAACAGTTCCCTGTAATGTCCTTTACGGCCTTTGATTTGTGGAGAAAGAATGCTTATGGTCTTATTCTTGAAAGACGTTCTTATCATTTCAATAATCTTTTCTTCGGAATATTTCACCATTTTTTCTCCTGTGTGTATGGAATATGCATCTGCAATACGGGAATACAGCAGACGCAAAAGGTCGTATATTTCCGTAACAGTACCTACAGTGGAACGGGGATTCTTGTTGGTGGATTTTTGTTCTATGGCTATGACGGGAGAAAGTCCGGTTATCTTATCCACTTCCGGTCTCTCCATGCTTCCAAGATAATTTCTTATGTATGCAGAGAAAGTCTCAAGGTATCTTCTCTGGCCTTCTGCATATATAGTGTCAAAAGCCAAGGACGATTTTCCGCAGCCGCTTAGTCCTGTTATTGTAACCAATGAATTACGAGGTATTTTCAGAGATATGTTCTGGAGATTGTGAGCCTTGGCACCAAAAATTTCAATATATTCTTGTGTATCTTTCAATTTTTTATTGTTTCTTTTCTGTAAAGTCTTACGTTCAAAAATGCAAAATTACGACTATTTTTTCAATTATCCTGTGAATGGATTGCAATACAAACAAAGGTTGGCTAACCGATTTTATTCAGCAAAACAACGTTCTCAATATGGTGAGTATGAGGAAACATATCAACAGGCTGGATTTTTGCAACCTTGTATTTCTCGGACAGAAGTTTAAGGTCCCGTGCCTGAGTTGCAGGATTGCATGAGACATATACAATCTTACGGGCTGAGGTTGCAAGTATCTGTTTTATTACACTTTCTGCCATTCCGTTGCGAGGAGGGTCTGTTATTATTATATCTGGCTTTCCGTTCTGTTCTATAAAATTCCTGTCCAGCACTTTTGCCATATCTCCAGCATAAAAGACAGTGTTTGTTATATTGTTTTCCTTGCTGTTTATTCTTGCATCTTCCACTGCATCTTCCACATATTCTATTCCTACAACTTTTCTTGCCTTGTCTGCAATAAAGTTGGCTATGGTTCCGGTTCCTGTATAAAGGTCATAGACAATATCTTCTTTCTGAATATCTGCAAATTCTGCTGCAAAGGTATAAAGTTTAAGGGCTTGAGGAGGATTTGTCTGATAGAAAGTCTTGGGACGTATTTTAAATTGCAGAGGCTTGGCATCTTTGTCTTGAAAACGTGGCATATATTCCATAAGATGGTCCTTGCCTTTATAGACTATGAATGTCTGGTCTCCAAGAGAGTCATTCATTTTTGTGTTTATGCAGTATTGCAAGGAAGTTATTTGAGGGAACTCTTCGGATATTGCGTTCATAACACTGTCTATCACCTCTTGGTTGTCCTCTGCGAAGACAACTATAAGCATTATTTCGCCTTCTTGTGTTGTCCTTATGATGAGGTTACGCATTATTCCAGTGTGTTGTCTTATATTATAATAAGGTATGGAGTGTTTTAGTGTGTAATCCCTTACAAAGTTTCTTATTTCATTGGAAGGAGAGGCCTGCAAAACGCAGTTGTCAATAGGCAAGACCTTGTCAAAAAGTCCGCTGACGTGAAAACCAAGAGCAGGTTCTTCCTCCTCGCCTTTGATAAAGTCTTTTTTCCATGCACGGGAAGAGAAAGTGAATTCCAGTTTGTTTCTGTAGTAATAGATGTTTTCGGAACCTTCTATGGCAGAGATGTTTGAGCAGTCAATACCGCCTATTCTTTGCAGATTGTCCACGACTTGTTGCTGTTTGTACTTCTTTTGCCATTCATAGTCAAGCATCTGCCATGAACAACCTCCACAAAAAGTAAAGTGGGGACACTTCAGATTCACCCTTTTTTCGGAATAATGCTTGATATCTTTCACCCTTGCAAGGCAGAAAGAGTGTTTTTGTTTGTAAACTTCTATGTCAACAAGGTCTCCAGGAACAACGTATGGAACAAAGATGACTTTGTCTTCATGTCTTACGATAGCATTGCCTTCTGCAGCGAAATCTTCTACCAGAACATTCTCCAGAATATAATTCACTTTCTTTTTTCTCATGGAAGTTTTTCTTTTATAGGGTAAACAACTACTTTGAATAAATAATAACAAAAAAGCGAACAGTAACTATGAAATCACTGCTCACTATATCTAATCAAAACTACTGAATTTTATTATCTCTCGTCAGAAACAGTAAGTTTTTTTCTTCCGTGTCTACGTCTTGCATTCAATATTTTTCTTCCACTTGTTGTAGACATTCTTAATCTAAATCCATGTTTGTTCACTCTTTTTCTCTTGTGTGGTTGATATGTTCTTTTCATCGCTATATATGTTTTTCTTGTTTTACTTCTAAAAAAATACTTTCTGAAATCAGGTTGCAAAAGTAATACTTTTTTTTCTTTTGACAAGTTTTTTTATATATTTTTTTTCTTTTCTCCGTTTTTTCTTGTGGCATTCAAATAAATTATATAATTTTGCAACCAGAATTATGGTTTGTTGAGAATGCTTTTCAACAATTAAAAGGGAAATAGGTGAGATTCCTATACAGTCCCGCTGCTGTGTTTCTCGTATGAGTTTTGAAACATAAGGTCACTGTTGGAAACCAAAAAGGTTTAACGGGAAGGCGTTTCAAAAGAGAAGAGTCAGAAGACCTGCCATAAAGAAACGAGATTTGTTAATTATCTTCGAGGGTTAGGATATGACAAAAATGTTGTTTGTTATTTTTTTTACTTTTCTTCAAAGTAATTATTGTCAAATTTCGTTTAATAAAATAAATGTATAAATTAAAGCATAAAAACTATGAAGAAAAGTATTTTTTTTGTATCCCTTGTTCTTATGGGATTAAACCTAATGGCTCAATACGATGGTGCTGTTGGTACAGAAGGTTGTCAGGCAATCAGTCAGAATGACGAAAGAATAGTCTCTTGGGCTTTGGGTGTTGAGGTAAACAGAGGCTTTTGGGATTACGGCGATGAGAGGGTTGTGGATTATGGTGAAGCATATATGGCTTTGGGTAAACCGGATTCTACAACATTTACTTCTATTTCTTTAGGCGAAGGAGGTTCTGCACTTATAACTTTTGACCGTCCTATCAAAAATGGAGAAGGTAAGGATTTTGTTGTTTTTGAAAATGCATTCGGTCCTGATTTTCTGGAATTGGCATTTGTAGAAGTTAGTTCAGATGGAATTAATTTCTTCCGTTTTCCAAACAACAGTACTTCTTATCACAATCCTGACAATGTCACAGAAGGAAGAACAGCAGAACATTATAACAATCTTGCAGGAAAATATGAACTTGGTTGGGGAGTTGGTTTTGATTTAAGCGACATTGCTGACAATGAGTTATTGGATAAAGACAATATCCGTTTTGTTCGTTTAGAGGATGTTATGAATGGAGTAAGTACAGACAGCGAAGGAAACCTTATCTACGACGGAGTATCTTGGCCAACTTATTCCCAAGGTTTTGATTTGACAGGTATTGGTGTTATCAACGGCGGTACTCCTTATAATGTTGCTGATTTTGAAGAAGGAGAATGGTTGTCAGATGTCAATTCATACGAAATTATAGAAATGATATCAAACTACGATGTTTTGGATAATGGTATTTATTATAAAAATCATATTTCAAATGGGTTGAATTTCCTTGGAACAGGTTTTTATATAGCAGACTGGAATTGGTTTATGGCAATGGGATTCGGTGCAAGCAATATCACAGACGACGCCACTGCAACAGGAAACAGTACAAACCAGACAGCATATTATACTTCTGCTCCTAAATATGCTTTGGAGGGTTTAGGTAAGACTTATCTTCATGCTTATTATGATGCGTATAATTTTTCAACTGCAGAACATAATGTAGTAAAGGCAGTGAATGGAGAGTCATTTCAGCCTGTGGGAGTTTATGTTGCAAAGTCTCTTGCTGCATATAATGATATAGAGGCTTCACAAACAGAGAATATCTATCAAAAAATAACAGCTACAGGTTACAGAGAGAACGGCGAAACTTCAAGTACAGAGATATATCTTTGTAATAATGAAACAGGCAACCTTAAAGATTGGCGTTATTTTGATTTGTCTTCCTTAGGAGAAGTAAACAAAATAGTTTTTTCCATAGAATGCAATGACAGTTGGGTTTCAAATTATTTCTGTTTGGACGGATTTACCTATAAAGCTTCCAATGATGCTTCTGTAAATTCACTTCTTGCAAAAGAAACATCAATAAATATGTATCCTAATCCTGCACAAGATTATGTAAATATAGAGATATCTTCAGAAAAAGCAACATTACAAATCTTTGATATGCAAGGAAGACTTGTTAAACAGGAACAAATTAACGACAGAAACAACCAGATAAATACAAATGATTTGCAAGGTACATACATCGTTAAGGTTATAAGTGGTAATAAACTTGAAACAAAGAAATTGATTGTGAGATAGAAAATTTATTGTTTTCTCATAATAAATAGTGTTTTTATTTCTTTGCAGTCTTTTATTAGTTTAAAAGACTGCTTTTTTTATGAATTGATTCCAAAATTAAGTGTTATTTCCAGTCTAAATAGACAGGGAATCTCTGTCTTCTTGTCTCCAATTCTTTTTTGTTCAATTCGTAGTAGTATATTTTTTTGTCCGAGTTGCTTATCGGTGATATTATTTCCCCCTTTGTATTTATTATGCTGCTGTCTCCAGAGTATTGTGTGTGATTGGCATCTTCTCCTGTACGGTTTACACCAATAACATAACTTTGATTTTCTATTGCACGGGCTTTCAGAAGAGTCAGCCACTGTTCTCTTCTGCTTTTTGGCCACGAGGCAACATAGATAAGCAAATCATAGAGAAATCTGTCGTTGTATGCATTCATTGAAGACAAAGGAAATCTCAAATCATAGCAAGTAAGCAACTTTATCTGAAATCCTTTGTAGGAAACAATGACATCTTTTTTTGCTCCTTTGGATAGAACTTTTGCTTCCTCGGAAAGAGAAAAAAGATGTACCTTATCATAAAACAGTTCCTTGTCAGATGAAATAAAATAATGGCGGTTGAAATATTTGCTCTCTTCTTCTATGAGCAGGCTTCCGTCTATTGCAATACCCGTCTGCTTTGCAAAAGTTCTCATAAGTTCCAGGCCTTTTTTCCTGCTTTCTTTTGCAAGACCTGTTTCAGAGATAAAACCTGTAAGAAACATCTCAGGCAGGACAACCAAATCGGCGTCCTTGTCTGTTTTTTCTAATAAAGATTTAAAGCATTGATAGTTGTCTTCAATACAAAAGTCTTTTATTTCTGTTTGTATCAATGCTATTTTCATAGGGTCTATTGTTTGTCTCTATTATAGTGCGGCATTTCAAAAGGAATAACCAAAGACATTTCAACCAATCCGCCGAAACTTCCATCTTCCTTGAACCAAGGAGCTTGATATATAAGTTTCTTTTGACCTTTCTTTTGTATGGTATAGGTATTTGTGGTTCTGTTTTTCATCATATTGTCTATGATTGCCTGAGAACGTTCGTTATGACAGCCCATAATGTTTCTGCCGATAAGGTTTTCGTCCATGGATTTAAGATTTACTCTTTTTGAGTGAGTGTTCAAATCTATAAAATCACCTTTTTCATCTGTAACAGTTATGGCAACCTGTTCCAATCCGTTAGCCCAAATTTCCATGATTCTCTGTTTTTTATAAAAGCCAAGGACTTTAAAGACAAAAGTCCCTAAAGTCCTTTTTATTGTATTATTTTTTATTTTGCACTTAAAGCAGCAAGTGCTATGGAGTAAGTCTTTGTTTGAACAGAGTCACCTCTTGAAGACAGAATGCAAGGAACCTTTGCTCCAACAACCATTGCAGCCAATTCAGCTCCGGCAAATTTTGTAGCAGTCTTGTAGAATACATTACCAGGTTCAATAGCTGGCCATACCAAGCAGTCAGCATCTCCCGCAACTTCTGATTCAAGTTTCTTGATTTGGGCAGATTCTTTGTCAATAGCAACATCCATTGCCAAAGGTCCATCAACTATAGCTCCTTTTATTTGTCCTCTTCTGTTCATTGTTGTTATTAATGCAGCATCAACGCAAGCAGGCATTCCTGTAAGCATCTGTTCTGTAGCAGCAATCATAGCTACTTTTGGACATTCAATGCCAAGTGTGTGTGCAGTGTTGATAACGTAATTTACAATGGCAGTTTTTTGTTTGAAGTCTGGAGCAGGGATAACAGCAACATCAGAAGTTATCAAAAGTTTGTGATAAGAAGGTACTTCAAAAACAGATACGTGGGAAAGGACTGGTTTTCCAGCAGGCATAAGACCGTTCTCTTTGTTAAGAACAGCTCTCATATATTTGTCTGTTGAGCAAAGACCTTTCATAAGGATTTGACCTTTGCCTTCGTTAATCAAAGATACTGCTTTTGCAGCGGCTTTTGCTTCGTTTGCTTCTTGAACAAGCTCAAATTTATTTACGTCTATTCCTTCTTCTTGGCAAACTTTCTTTATAGTGTCTATATCTCCTACAAGGGTAACATCAACAATACCCAAATCAATAGCACGTGATGTTGCTCCTATTGTGTGAGAATCGTTTGCATATGCAGCAACTAAACGTTTTCTTGGTGCAGCTTTTGCAGCTGTGATTAATTCTTCTAAGTGTTTCATTTTATTTCTTATTACTATTTGTGATTTATATTAAAAAGATAGTTTACAAATCCGTACGGGGTTCAACTATTGTCCCCCATTCTCTTTTTGCAACACGCTTGTTTACAATCTTTATATGTTCTATTGCATATCTTCCATTGGGATGTGTGGCAATCATATCCACAACTCCATCATGATGTTTCAAAACAACTTTGTTCATGTTGTAGTGGTTTTTCTTTTTATATGTGTAACAGAACATTTCTTCTTCCTTTGTCGGTCTGTAGTTTGGACAATCGTATTCATGTACTTTGCAATTGAACACTTCTCTCCATGAGTTTCCTGTATAGGAGAAGATTCTGAAATAATTTACGTTGGAATAGTCCCTATAAACGCTCATCAATGAGATTTCATCACCTCCGTCTCCGTCCAAGTCTCCTTCATTTACAAGAAAATAAACTCCAAGGTCAGTATCAAGTATCAAAGGTGTCAGTTCGTCGTTGTCAGAGAATATTTCTGTAGCACCTTCATAAAGATTTTCTTCAAAACCATCACCGTCAAAGTCTCCCCTTATGCTAAAACGTGTGGAATTTGTCTTATCCCATTTCCATTCAGAAGGAGTAAGATTATTGATTATTACATCTGTCCATGGTTTTATTGCTTCAGCATCTTCATCTTCTTGTGCCACAACAACAAAAGAGAACGAAAGCAACATCATTATCAATATTAAAAGTTTATTGTTCATATTTTTGTCTTTTATTGGTTAACCTATATCATCATAACGCAGATTATCTATAATATATTCTTGTCTGTTGGGTGTATTTCCTCCCATAAAGAACTTCAAGGTATCTGAAATTCCTGATTCTTTGTTAAGCAAAACAGGGTCCAGACGAATATCTTTTCCAATAAAGTTTGCAAATTCATCAGGAGAAATTTCGCCCAAGCCTTTGAAACGTGATATTTCCACTCCTTGTTTCAGTTTTTTTGCAGCCTCGTCTCTTTCTTGTTCTGTGTAGCAATATACAGTCTGTTTTTTGTTCTTTACTTTGAACAGCGGCGTTTGCAGGATATAGACGTGTCCGCTTTTTACCAGTTCAGGAAAAAACTGCAGGAAGAATGTCATCAAAAGCATTCTTATGTGCATGCCGTCAACATCCGCATCGGTTGCTATAACAATATTGTTGTATCTCAGATTGTCCATGTCTTCATCAATGTTAAGGGCATTGTGAAGCAGGTTGAATTCTTCGTTCTTGTAGACTATTTCCTTTGTTTCGCCGTAAGAATTATATGGCTTGCCTCTTAGGGAAAAGACAGCCTGGACATTAGGGTCTCTCGTCTTGGTAATGGAGCCGGAAGCGGAGTTTCCCTCTGTGATAAACAGGGTTGTTTCCAACCTTCTTTCGTCCTTGCTGTTGTAATGTATGCGGCAATCCCTCAGTTTCTTGTTTGTCAGAGAGGCTTTTTTTGCTCCTTCCTTGGCAAGTTTCTTTACATTCTGCAGGCCTTTTCTTTCCTTTTCGTTCCGCTGTACTTTCTGTAGGATAGCCTCAGCTATGTCTTCATTTATGTGTAGATAGTTGTCAAGCTTGCGTTTTACTATGTCGTTTATGTAGTTCCTTACAGTTATTCCTTTTTCTTTGTCATAATCAACGCTGCCAAGTTTTGTCTTGGTCTGAGATTCAAACACGGGTTCTTTTATTCTCAGGCTTATGGCAGAAACAATTCCTGAACGGATATCGGAAGGTTCGTAATCTTTCTTGAAGTAATCTTTCATTACTTTCACGATTGCTTCCCTGAAAGCCGCCAAATGTGTGCCCCCTTGTGTTGTATTTTGTCCATTTACAAAAGAATGGTGTTCCTCGGTAATAACTTTGTCGGAATGAGTGAAAGCAAATTCAAAGTCATCTTCCTTGATATGTATCACGGGATACAGAGGTTCTGAATCCATATTGTTGTTAAGCAGGTCCAGAAGACCGTTTTGTGAGCGATACTTCCTGCCGTTGAATATCAAGGACAAGCCTTGGTTCAAGTAAGCGTAGTTCCATATCATCTTCTCCACGTATTCTGCTATGTAGGAGAAGTTTCCAAACAGTTCTTTGTCTGGAATGAACTCCACAATCGTGCCATTTGGTTCTCCACATTCAACAATGGGTTCGTCCAAGGTAAGTTCTCCTTTCGAAAATTCTGCTATTTTGGTCTTGCCATCAACAATACTCTGAACTTTGAAGAAAGAACTAAGGGCATTTACAGCCTTTGTACCCACCCCGTTCATACCTACAGACTTCTTGAATGTGTTTGAGTCGTATTTTGCACCGGTATTCATCTTGGCAACGCAGTCTATGGTTTTGCCAAGAGGGATACCTCGTCCATAGTCCCTGATTCTTACCTTGCCTTGTTCGTAATCAATATCCACTTCTATCGTTTTGCCATTGCCCATGGCAAATTCATCAACAGAATTGTCAATAACCTCCTTTACAAGAACATATATACCGTCATCAGCAGAAGCTCCGTCTCCAAGTTTTCCAATATACATGCCGGGACGTAGGCGTATGTGCTCGTTCCATTTAAGGGTTATGACATTATCTTCATTATAACCTGTAATATTTCTTGCTTCTTCACTCATGATAACAGGTTGCAAATTTACAAAATTTTTATCAATAAAGGTTTAAACTCCTTTAATTTTTTGTATTTCCATTGATTTATAGCATAATATATCTGTTTTACAAGGAAACTTCCACTTGTCTGGACGCAAGTTCCGTACCATAGAGTATATGTCTGTGCCGCAATATGTAATTTTTCTCTGCAAGTATGTGAAATCAAGGATACTGTCCCGCAAAACTAAAACAATTCTCAGCCGTTTTTTGCTTTTTTTCAGCCACTCTTGGTTAAAAATTTGCCAATCTTCGTTTTTGTGGTAAAAAAATAGTTTTTTTGCATGAAAAAAATAGTTTTTTTTAGTCAAAAAAATAGTTTTTTTTGGCATAAAGATTTGAAGTGGCAAAATTCAGTCTTGAAGTGGCGAAAAATAAAAAGGATCTGGCGGCAAGAAATCCAAAGCTTGCCGACTATTCTCCCCGAACAAGATGTTCCAAGGTTATTTCCAGTTCAAATCTGCTTATGGACAAGGCTCCTATATAGACATCGGCCTGCCTGTAGTAAGGTTCTCTTTCCATAAGGCTTGTTTCTATGTATCTTAGTTTTTCTTCTGCTGAGAGATTTTCCAGCAAAGGCCTTTTCCTTTTGCTGACCATGGCACGGGAAAGTATCTGTGCAGGAGAGAGTTGTAGGTATATACTCTTGCAGTTTTCTTTTATGAGCTGCATATTGTCCTTATAGCACGGAAGACCTCCGCCTGTGGATATGACAATATTGTCTTCTTCCAAGAGGTCCAGCAAAGTCTCCCTTTCCTTTTGTCTGAAAAACTCTTCCCCTTCCATATTGAATATGTCATTGACGCTTTTTCCGCAGGACTTTTCTATTATCGTGTCGGTATCCTTGAACTCAAATCCAAGCATATTGGAAATACGTTTGCCGACTGAGGTCTTGCCACTGTACATATAGCCGATGAGAACGATTTTCATAGTCTTCGGATAGGTTTTTTATCTTGCGTAGGCCGTCAATGAAATGTCTGCAAAATCACCCCTGAGATATTTGAACATTCCGCAGACTCCTACCATTGCGGCATTGTCTGTCGTGTAGGAGAACTTGGGAATAAATACCTTGCACTTGTATTTTTCTCCTGTTTGTTGAAATCTTTCCCTAAGCAGAGAGTTTGCCGATACTCCGCCTGCAAGAGCTATTGTCTTGATTTTTGTATCCTTCAGAGCCTTTTCAAATTTTATGAGCAGGGAATCCACAACTGCCTGCTGGACAGAGCAGGCTATGTCATTGATATTCTCTTCTATGTACTTGGGATTTTCCTTTAAGAGGTCTCTAAGTGTGTATAGTATGCTTGTTTTCAAACCCGAGAAACTGTAGTTGTAGTTTTTTATGTTGCTTTTTGCAAACTTCAGAGTTGGTTTTCCTTGTTTTGCGAGCCTGTCTATATGAGGTCCTCCCGGATAAGGAAGAGAGAGTATCTTTGCTGCTTTGTCTATGGTTTCTCCAGCAGCATCGTCTATCGTCTTTCCAAGTATCTGCATGTTGTTGTCAGCATTTACCCTTATTATCTGAGTGTTTCCGCCTGAGACCAAAAGACAGAGGTATGGAAATGTCGGCACTTCTTGTTCAGGACTGTCTTTTACGAAATGGGCAAGAACATGTGCGTCCAAATGATTTACGTCTATTATGGGAATATCAAGTCCCTGTGCCATGCTTTTTGCAAAACTTACCCCAACAAGCAAGGATCCCAACAATCCGGGGCCTCTTGTGAAGGCAATAGCTGCCAAGTTTTCCTTCTTTATATGGGCTTCTTTCAACGCAACCTCCACAACAGGAAGAATGTTTTGCTGATGGGCTCTGGAAGCCAGTTCCGGCACTACACCTCCATAGATTTCATGCACTTTTTGTGAGGCTGTAACGTTGCTAAGACAAATAAACTCGTCGTTTATCACTGCTGCTGAAGTATCATCACAAGAAGATTCAATAGCAAGTATATATTTATTCATGTTGTTTTATCTTATTATAACTTTCAAATTGCTGGTTTTTGTACGGGTCTTCAGCCATTGGGTAAGTTTCTTGCTCTCTTCCGCTGCAGACTTCTGGTTCTCCCCATAAGAGACAAAGGCTATAGGCGTCTTTGTTACGCTGTCTTTGCGGATATATATCTCTGTGGCATAGGAAAAGGCGATATGCTCTATCTTAGGGAACAAAGTCTTCACCTCTTCCTTTATTTCTTTTGCCATTTTCTCATATTTTTGGTAGGATTGCAGTTGATTTTGCATTATTAACAGGTCTTCCTGGTTGTCTTTTAGGTTTTTGGAGAGATTAGCTTCTCCTTTTTTGTTCAAAAACTCGTCCCTTAGCAAAGCTATTTCGTTTGAGCTTGAACCTTGTATCACCTGCAGGTTGTACTCCTTAAGATCATAGAGCTGCATCCTTTTTTGTGCGTTGGCTATGCTTGAGTCTGATATTTCTTTTCCAACAGCCACAACCCTGAGTGTTGAATCCGATTTGTTGACATCAAAACTTATTATCTGGGTTCCAGCCTGTTTTACTTCCTTGTTTATAAAGTTGTTCAAATTGTTTTCAAATATGCTCTTTTGTACAATACTGAAAGTCATGAAAAAAGCAGGAATCATCGTAATGACAACAGTTCCGAGAATATATCTTTTTACTTTTTTCTGTTGTTCTGTGTTCAGGGACTGTTTGTAGCTGAAATGCATAATTCTTACACCAAAGTATGTAGCAAGAGCAATAAATACCGTATTGATAAAAAACAAATAGAAAGCACCAAGAAAATAACTTATGTTACCTGTTGCCAATCCGTATCCGGCAGTGCAAAGAGGAGGCATTAATGCTGTGGCTATGGCAACACCAGGAATAACATTTCCCTTGCCTTTTGTACATAAAGCCATGATACCTGCAGCTCCGCCAAACAAAGCAATAAACACGTCGTATAGAGTAGGAGATGTTCTCGCAAGCAATTCACTTTGGGCCTCAGACAGCGGAGAAACAAGGAAATATATCGTGGCAGTAAGCACGCTTATCAAAGTTGCTGTGAGATAGTTTCTGAAGGAACGTTTCAAAAGTTCAAAATCCCTTATACCTATTGCAAGACCCATCCCTACAATAGGCCCCATAAGAGGAGAAATAAGCATTGCACCTATGATAACTGCTGTGGAATTGACATTAAGTCCCAAAGATGCAAGAAAAATTGCAAAAATCAGAATCCAAAGATTGGCACCTCGGAAATTTACTCCTTTGGTTATCTCTTCAATAGTTTCCTTTTCGCTCTCTTTGCCTGTCCTGAGGTCAAAATATTTCTTGAATATTACTACAACCTTTCTGAAAGAATCATTCATATCCTATTGTTTGTTTTATGTTAATAACGTTTTTTATGCTTTTTTAGTATCATGCAGGTATATTTGTATGCTGTTGAAAATGTTTTGCCAAAGAGAATATCCGGCACAATAGATAGTTGTCAATGGATTTGAAAAATATGTGTATGCCATCCAGATTCCCAAGCCTGTATTCTTTTGACCAAAAGCCTGAGCTCCAACAATACCCTGGTTGAAAACCTTGCCAATCTTTCTGCCAAAGAAGAACTGCAATACACACATTATAAGTGAAGCCGCCACGATAAGCAATATATTGTTGATTTCCCGACTTCCCATGTTTATTATGGCAAATGTTGTCTTGGAGAAGTTGATCATCAAAGCCACAGACCAAAGAAGTATTGATACCCAGTCGTATTTTGACAGCTTGAACGCCGTGCGTGGAAAAAATCTCCTCATGATTATCAAGGCAAACAAAGGAAACATCATCACAGGGAAGACCTTTGCCAACAGGATTAAGACCGACTGCATGAAAGTCATATCTGCCGTTGTCTCAGCCAAGGAAAACATAATGGGAGCAACAATAACCAGCATGGCATTGTCGCAAAGTGTGTGCATAATGCTTGCCTCCCTGTCTCCGCCAAGAACTCCTACGACAGCGGAAGAAGAACTTGCCACCGGACATATAAGTCCTACGAGAATGCTTTTTGAAACCAGTGGCTCAAAAGCAACATAGCACAGCGAATAAATCAGCAAAGCACTTGCAAGATGCACCGTAAGGAGAATGAAGTTTATCTTTTGAAACCTCAGTCTTCTGAAATGTAAGGCACTGTATGCAAAAAACAATATGAAACATATAAGTATGGGAACAAGATTGATAAATATATGCAGTTGTTTATAGAACAAAACACCGAAAATCATAGCCAACGGCAGAAGCAAACCTTTGTATTTCTTTAGCAGCATAAGATTAGAATTTGTTGAAATCCATTATTTCAAGGTCTTTTATTTCTTTTCCCTCTATAACAAAGCGTACCAGCGTGCAGACAAGATGAAATCCTTGATAGCCACAGGCTCCCGGATTTATCAAGAGAAAGTTCCAGTCCTTGTCATACATTATTTTCAGTATATGGGAATGTCCGCAGACAAAAATATCAGGTTTTTCGCTTACAAAATACGGGACTATGTCTTTATTGTAGTGCTTTGGATATCCGCCGATGTGAGTCATGAGCAGTTTTACTTCTTCTATCTTGAAGGACACCACGCCCTTTACATCGTCGTCCATGTATTTGTCATCGCAATTGCCATATACAGCCACAACCTTTTTTTCTGCACGGAGTTTGTCCAAAACTTCTTTGTTGCCTATGTCTCCGGCATGCAGAATAATGTCCACATCCTTGAAAAAATTCAAGACTTCTTTTGCCACTCTGCCGTGAGTGTCGCTCAAGACTCCGACTCTTACCATGTTTTTTTTTATCTTCTTGTTATCGTTTGTTGTTTTTTAAGTAACTGAAAACTGCTCTTGTTTATTATAAATAAAGCCTAAAAAAAACAATACTTTCTTTTAACGGAAAAAGAGTTGGATTCCGTCCGCAAAAACCAACACTTTGCACCCTGAACATCAAGACTTTTTTCTTGAAAACCAACTCTTTTTTTTATGAGGATACAATTTGCTGAGACATAGTCCTATATATTTATATGTATTATATGGAAAACTGTAAGAAAACTTTTCGTTTTCTTTGTCGTTGAGAAAGTTTTATTTGCAAAAAAAAATGAGATATTTCAAAAAAAGATACTACCTTTGCATTTTAATTCAGGTGAGACATTTTTTTTACTTTATGTTTGACAATGCTTGGCCTGTTATTGAAGAATATGTTAAATTTTTAAATATAAAGGTTTTAATATGAGTAAAATAAGAATAGCCATTGCAGGCATAGGAAACTGTGCATCCGCTCTTATTCAGGGTTTGGAATACTATTCTCACAAAGAGAATGATTCCAATGCACCAGAAGGTATGATGGCAAAAAGTATTGGAGGCTATACAGCTCAGGATATAGAAATAGTTGCAGCCTTTGATATAGACAAAAGAAAAGTCGGACAGACTTTGGACAAAGCAATCTATGCAAAACCAAATTGTACCATCAATATCGTAGAACCTGACAAATTTCCAAAAAGCAATGTCGTAGTAATGAAAGCTCCTGTTATGGACGGTGTTTCTGCTCACATGCTGGATTATGAAAAATATCCTCAGGATACTACTTTTGTTGTTGACAATGAAACTCCGGATGTGGATGTAGTAAAGGTCCTTAAGGAAACCAAAGCAGACATACTTATAGATTATATGCCTGTTGGCAGTGAAGAAGCAGTTAAGTTCTATGCTCAATGTGCCATAGATGCAGGTGTTGCTTTCTGCAACTGTATTCCTGTTTTCATCGCATCAGATCCTGTTTGGGAACAGAAATTCATTGATGCCGGTTTGCCAATCATTGGAGATGATATGAAATCTCAGTTTGGAGCAAGTATCCTTTCTCAGATGTTGCAGGAACTTGCTTTTGCCCGTGGTCATAAGGTTAAATGTCATATTCAGGAAAACGTGGGTGGTAACACAGACTTTATGAATATGCTTAACCAGAACAGATTGAAGTCAAAGAAAATCTCAAAGGAAAATGTTATCCGTTGCCAAAACGACATCAGAGGCATACCTGTAGGAGACTCTTTCTTGTTTGCCGGACCAAGCAACTACATGGCTTACTACAAAGACAACAAGATTGCCAACTTCCACTTGGAGTTGGAAGGTTTCGGAGGCTCTCCTGTTACATTTGATGCTCGTTTGTCAGTCATAGATTCTCCAAATTCTGCCGGAGTTGTTATAGATGCGATACGTTATCTTAAAGTTGCTATGGAATTGGGTATATGCGGTTCTTTGAGAGGAGCAAGTGCATTCACACAAAAAACACCTCCTCAACCAATGACTTTTGAAGATGCTGAATTTGAATGCAGAGAATTGGCAGCAAGAAGATTGACAGATATGACAAGAGGACAAGTAAAGAAATAAATTTCATAAGTTTTAATTTTATATTCATTTTTAGTCTAAAGGTTTCAACAGCCTTTAGACTTTTTTTTGTTCTTTTTTATGCAACAAGAAAAACAGTCTTAATTGTCAAAAAGGTAGTATGAAAAGTGTTTTAGGACGAGTTATCCAAACCCTGTTTCATATAACAGTCTTTTGGGAAATAAAATAAAAACTGAGTCTTCCAACAACTTGATTATTAAAAACGGGATTAACAGCTAAAACAATACGTCTCTCTTTTGTGTATTTCCGCTGTTAATGGTAAGAAGAAAAAAAAACATTAACAGACCTTGCTAAAAGAATTAGGTCTAAAACTTTACATTATTTTCAATGATAACGGAGAATATTAGAACTCTGTATTCACAATGACAACTATTTATGACAGAGAGACGTTAAATCTTTTCTTTAAAAAGAAACCTAAACTCAACACCCAATTCTATAAATATTCTAATCAACATAATTTACTTCGATTTTTTTACATCTAACTCACGATGATATAATGTTGCGAATGTTTTTTTTGTTGTACGTGATGAGTGCCTTACGTGGTCAATGACGTTTCTTTGAAAGAGTCTTCCTGTCAGTTCAGATAATAATATTTACTTCTCAGTACGGTGCTGTTTTTATAGTAGAGTTATTTGGTTTTTGCAAAATAATGCAAAATAAATTTGGCCAGTTTGAATTATTTATTTTGTAGCCGATTTCAAAATGAAATCGTGAAAGCGTTATATTATCATCTTGTCTATTGAGAATTTGAGAAATTTTTAATGAGCTACAAGCAAGTGTAATGACTTTACGTGTTTAGTGTGGTGTGTCGTTGTGTCTTTATCTCAAGGTATTTTTCAGGATTATCAATAGGGTGATGAGGTAAATTTGTTATGCTTTTTTCGTAGTAATTGAATGTTAAACTTAAAAAAAGAAAGATAACAACGCTTTTTGTACTTTTGACTTTGATTGTCCCGATAGTGGCCATTATCTATGTTCCTAAGTGGATGAAGAAGAACGATAAAGGAAAGAATACCATTGTTAGAATGCTCGCAGGTTTTGGATGTGCTTCGGTTTTATTTATCGTTTTCATTACGTTATTTAGTGTGTTTACTTCTGATGAGAAACAAAACACAACAATGAAGGAAACCGAATCAATTTACAATAACCAGTCCCCAGAGATTAACAACCCAGAAAAAACAAAGTTTACTCAATTCGCATACTACAAAAGAGATCCTAAGAGGGTCTTTAATTATAGGATTTTTGTCTATATTACTGATGCTTCACCAAAGGATATGGATAATCATGCCAAGAAGCAGAAATGGTCTTCCCATGGTACGACTATGGTGTGTTATTTCAGGAATGCAGATGGTCTGGATAGTAATGCGATTACACTTGCGAAAAATGTTGATATTGCAATTAACGAGATTTGGAAACCGACCCTTGTCGCACGATATATCCATTGGCCGACAGGTAAGGAACAATGCGAAGAAAATTCATACGTAGATAATTAATATACTCCTGCTTCTGAGAATAAAACAACAGCTATGGGTTCAAGGAAACATTGTGCTGCAATAACAAAGAAAGGTGTGCAGTGCTCACGAAACGCTGACAAGAATAGCATCTATTGTTGGCAACATAAATAAAAAAAACTTTATATATAGAAATGAGAGTAAAGCGAAGACACTAACCTGTCTTCGCTTTATTTATATGGTATTAAAAATGCGGAGTAATAATATTTTATATGAAATCAATCAATAAAATCAAGAAGAAATTTTAAGTATTATTTGTTGGGAAAATAGGAAGGATGTTGAGTGCCTTTGTTAATGTTATGTTTTCAACTGTCAAGAAAAGATAGGTATAATAAGACATAAGTTATATAAGATACTAATTCCGATGGGGAACACACAGACTTTTTTTATTTTGTTTCTCATACTTGCTTTTAAGGGACGAGTAAATTCTCCCAAGAGCGTAGTATTTTAGAGCAAATATTTGTTTATTTTATCTAAAAATACGTTTCAAACAGCAAAAAATCTTCA
>CAZXEN010000004.1:84530-90157 GCA_964639765.1 uncultured Bacteroidaceae bacterium | reverse complement strand
GTATTGAAAGTTCTGCTTTCAGTGGTTGTACAGGTTTAACATCTGTTACTATTCCAAATAGTGTTACAAGTATTGGTTATGGAGCTTTCTCTAGTTGTACAGGTTTAACATCTGTTACAATTCCAAATAGTGTTACAAGTATCGGTGAAAGTGCTTTCCGTGATTGCGAAGGTTTAGACATAGTAACAATAGGAAGTGGAGTAACAGAAATAAGAGACTATGCTTTTGAGGGTTGTGGCAGTATAGATACAATTTATTCTATGCCTGCTGTTCCTCCAACAATATATAGCAATACATTTAATAATGTATATAGAGGGATACCTCTTTATGTGCCTTGTGGTACGTTAGAAGATTATTCAAGTGCAACATATTGGAGAGAGTTTACTAATATACAAGAGTATTGTGAAAACGGAAGTGTTGTTGTTGAGACAAGAGAAGCAACCGATATAACAGATACCACAGCAACTCTTAATGGAGAGATAAACATTGAGGGTAATTTAGAGATATTGGCTCAAGGCTTTGAATGGAAAGAACTAAATGCAACAAGCTATAATGTTGTAAATGTATCAGGAACAATATTAACGGAAGTTCTTACTGGACTTACGCCAAATACAACATATACATACAGAGCATTTGCCACCACATCAAATGAAACTCAGTATGGAGAAGACGTTGTGTTTACTACTTTGCTAAACTCTGGAATAGATGCTGTAGATAAAGAAAATACAATAAATGTTTATCCAAACCCTGCAAAGGAAAATATAACTCTTACGACAGATGAAGATATATTTATCTACAACAACCTTGGACAGATAGTAAAACAAATAAAAAATCCAAAAGGCGAAACAACAATAAATATCTCTGACCTACCAAAAGGAATATATTACATAAAGACAGGAAACAGACAGCAAAAACTAATAATAAACAAATAAAACAATGAAAAGAATATGTATTTTATGCGTTGCCATGCTTATGGCAACGCTAAATTATGCACAGATGAATCTGGTTGCAACACTAAATCACAATGACAGTATAAGTGTGTATTATGGTTCAAGTGCATTAGGACAGGCATATAACAATGCTGTTGGTGGTGATATTATCACATTGTCAGGAGGAACATTCAGTTCTGTAAATATTAGCAAAGCTATAACTATCCGTGGAGCAGGAATGATTTCAGACGATATAGCCGGTACAGATGCCACAGTTCTTTCGGGAAGTTTTACCGTGAATATACAAGGAGATTCAGTTAATCGTTTCACTTTAGAAGGAATTAGTATATGGAGTATCGATATGCAGTCAGCATATAAGCCTAAGATAATGAAATGTTACATAGATAACGTGATGATTGGAAGTAATTCTACTTATGAGACAAATTTTATTAACTGTATTATAAACACTCTTAACCCTATAGCAATGACATCTACTCAATTTATCAATAGTATTGTTTTAAATACATCTAATAGTAGTTGGCAAGCCTCCTTTCATAACTGTATAGTTGATATTAAGAGCGGAGTGGGTAATCGTTCTTTTTACAATTCTATACTATACTGTAGAGGTTGTTTTAATGAAAGTACAGTATCTTCATTTAATTGTATTGGCATACAAAATTATGGTAACTCTGGTTTGTTCTCTTCTCAAGCACATAATTGTGTTAATTATTATGGAATGTCTTCTGTTTTTCAAAATTTCAATGGAGACTTTGCATATTCATTTGAACTGCAAGACAGTGTAGCAAGTACAGTATTAGGCACTGACGGGACTCAAGTAGGAGTTTATGGAGGAGTCTTTCCTTTTGACCTACGGGTTACCAACCCAATGATAAGAAGAATCAATGTCGCTAACCGTTCAACAGCTGACGGTAAGTTGAGTGTAGATATAGAAGTCGTTTCTGAGGAAGAAGAACAACAATAAAAATAACTTTGTTATTATGAAACGTTATTTATTGGTATTCGTTGCCCTTTTGTTTTATGGAGGATTGTCTGCTCAAACTACATATACAATACAGTATTGGTTTGACGGCAAATATGAAACACAAAACACCATAAGCAATATTACTGGGGCTTGGAATGACTCTATAGATATTGGTAGTCTTGATTTTGGCTTTCACACTCTATATTTACAAACTAAAGACACTTCTAATAGATGGTTTCCGACACAAGTCTTTTCTTTCTTTGCCTTTACCGGAATTGAAGATAGTTTTTCTATGACCTACACTTATTGGTTTGACCAAGATTATAGCAATAGACAAAGTGGAGATATCTCAGGAGAAAATCTTCTGATAGATGTTGCAGATTTGGATGAAGGATTTCATCAGATAAATATCCAGACAGGAGAAAGCAGCAAAACAAAGTTGGAAACATATTATTTCTATAAACTACCTTTGCAAAATGGAGAAGAATTCTCTATGACCTGCACTTATTGGTTTGACCAAGATTATAGCAATGGACAAAGTGGAAGTATTGGAAATGGAAATCTCCTGATAGACGTTGCTAATTTGGATGAAGGATTTCATCAAATAAATATCCAGACAGGAGAAGGCAGCAAAGCAAAGTTGGAAACATATTGTTTCTACAAAGATTCCTATAATACAACACTATTGACAAAGTATGAGTATTGGCTTAATGAAGATTATTCTACAACACAAATTACGGAATTATCTCCTTACTCAGATACTCTTACGCTTATAACACTTTTGCCTGTAGAATCACAACCTATACGGTCTTCTTGTTTTCAATTTGATTACAATGAAGGTAATCCTATTGTATATGCTAAGAATGATATAAGTTTCAGATTTTGGGATACTGAGAGGAAATATACGGAACGTTCTTTCAAGTACGTAGATGAAAACGTGTCAGATACTATTGTTGCAGACACTTTAGAAAGGAATACTACCAAAAATATTTCTGCTCCGAACAATAATAGCATTCATTGGTTTAAGCTATATGCAGAAACAGGTGACAGCCTTTCTTTTCATGCAGACAAGTCTTGTCATCTACAACTTTTTGCACCAAGCGGAGAAGAAGTATTTGCTTCACAAAACGAAGAATCTCTTACTTGGAATGGCTGCCATGCTTGGGAAGATGGTGTCTATTACTTAGCAGTTCATGATGCTTCACCAGCAGAGACTCAGGTTTCTGTTTCATATCAATGGATATACCGTTATGCTGTATTAGCTTGGGATGTTCACCGTGTTGGAAATGGAGGTATTTCAACCATAACTTTTGAAGGCAATGGTTTCGACAGTTTAGATACTGTCTATCTTGTTAATGACATAGATACTATTCCATCATTGTATATAGACAGGAAAAGTAATACAACAGTATCTGTAGTCTTTGATTTTCAAGACAGAGATACATTAATATATAATGCTATATTTAACTATATTGATGAAACGATTTATCAATCTGAGATAGTAAAAGTAGAAGAAGCAAAACCAATACTTCTTGTTTCTAATGTATCTTTTCCTATAACATTTTTACGTGGCAGTAAGATAGTCCATGAACTTGAAGTTACTAATACAGGAAATGGAACAGCATATGTGGCTCCGCTCCGTATTTATATTAAAACAAAGAATAGAGGTGCTATAAATCATATAAATTTGGCTGGTTTGAATCTTAAACCTATTACTGATAAAATAGATATGAGTTCTTTACCTGCTAATGAAATAAGAGAATTAGAAAACTGGGCAGAAAAAATGGGAGATGATCATTGTTTTCTAAAAACAAAAGCATTGGATGAAGATTCTGGAGATTCTGCTTTTGTCCGTAGTAATTATTTCTTTTTCACATTAGCACCCTATGAAACCAAAACGATATCCCTTAGTTTAACGGCAACAGAGGCTGTTGATGTATGGTTTAGTCTGCTTGACACAATAGAAACATTGAAAACTCCGAATTCTAATCCTTCTCATCAACCACACGAAACTTCTAATTGGGGAGAACGTGCAAGACAATCGTATTGTTGCATAAAAGATAAAATAAGTTGCGTATTAAATTTAACTGGAGAAGGTTTAGACATTGTGGAAGCAATAGCGGATGCAGCACCAGGCAGTCCTTTAGATGTGATTACATCTGCATCGTCTTGCATTGTAGGCCTTTTGAATAATTTTAACACAGGTATGGGTGAGTGGTTATGTAAAGAAGATGGTGAACAGCAGTCATGGATGGAAAAATTTATGAATTGGAATTCTGTAACAAGTAATTCCATAGCATGTATCAAGCATTTTATACCCAATATGCCGGGTAAAAATTTTATAGATTTAGCCGAAAGAGTAACGGATGCGATTGATTATATTTTTGGAGAAGACATCACTGATGTAGCTGCAGATTGTATATCAGCTTTCTCAACGAAACAACCTGATTGTATTCCAAACACTCCTCAAGGGGGAAAATCATCGCCTGTTGTTCCTGTGGATCCAAATGAGATTACAGGCTACATTGCTGAGTCCGGCAGTTTATATGTTGGTGCATCACAAGAGCAGATAAACTATACCATAGAGTTTGAAAATGATACAAATTTTGCAACAGCCAATGCTAATAAGGTGACAATAACAGATACTTTGGATGGTAGTGTTTTTGACTTAAATAGTTTTTCTGCTACGGCATTTACTATAGGAGAAAGTATTTTTACTGTAGATGGAGAGCAAAGTTTTGTTCGCACTATTGATATGAGACCAGATATTGATGCTATTTGTCAAGTAGAATTAGACTATCGTATTGATTCTGCTTTTGCTATTGCAAAATGGACTTTTACTTCTCTTGACCCTATGACATTAGAACCGATAACCGACCCAGCAAGAGGCTTTCTGCCTGCCAATTATAATGATGATGGAATAGGTGAAGTGGATTTTCTGATAAAGCGGAAGAAAAATCTCGCTGACAGTACTATTATCAGTAATCAAGCTTATATTGTATTTGATAACGAAGACGCTATATCTACTTCTATCTGGACTAATATTGTAGATATTACTCCTCCTGTAAGCAGTATAGATACTATCATATATTCCGAAGGACTAACAACAGTATCTATAAATGCACATGATAATTTGTCTGGTATTTGGAAATATAATATCTATGCACAAGTAGATAGTATGTTTGTTCCTTTGGCTTTGGATGTTCCATTTGACAGTGTTGTAAGCATTGAAGCACAAGAAGGACAATATTCTTACCTTGTTAGTCAGGCTATAGATTCAGCAGGAAATATAGAACCATTGATAATTGTACCGCCATATATTCCTGTTTTCAGTTTACAAGCTATGGCAGATACCAATCAAGGTTTTGTTACAGGATCGGGAATATATGATTCTTTAACATCTGTAACAATAGAAGCTATGCCAAACTATGGCTATCGCTTTGTTAAATGGGATGATGACAATACTGATAATCCTCGTACAATTGTTTTGACTCAAGATACTATTCTTTCTGCAATATTTACAACTTTTGATACTACATACACTTCTGTTAGTATTTGTGAAGGAGAAACATATAGTTTCTTTAATAGAGATTTAACACAAGCAGGAGTGTATTTAGATTCTATTCCAAATACTGAAGGCTATTATGATTTCTATCAACTTTCATTACAAGTTAATCTTTCTGCAAGTACAATAATTGATACAACAGTTTGTGGAG
>CAZXEN010000004.1:0-84430 GCA_964639765.1 uncultured Bacteroidaceae bacterium | reverse complement strand
AGTTTGTTTACAATTATGTAACTTTTACAGGTTCTCAAACTATAGTAGATAACTTGCAAACATATCAAGGTTGTGATAGTGTTGTTACAATAAACTTGACAGTAAACTATCCTACAACTACAACAATTGATACTACTGTTTGCGGAGAGTTTGTTTACAATTATGTAACTTTTACAGGTTCTCAAACTATAGTAGATAACTTACAAACCTATCAAGGTTGTGATTCCATTGTTACAATTAACTTGACTGTAAATCCGATTTATGAGGTAACAGTTTATGATACCATAATAATAGAAGATGAAGCAAGTGAAAATTACTCGGAAACATTGGTAAATAATTTGCAAAGTGAGTATGGATGTGACAGTACTGTTACTACGGTAACGTATTATGTATATCCATCAGGCTTGAATACTATTCAAGGCGATATTTCCATTAGCCTTTATCCAAATCCTGCAAGTGGAAACTCTTTGTTAAGCATTAAAGGATTGAATGAAGATGCAACGGTTGTTGTTACTGATGCTCAGGGAAGAGTGATTTCTACTTCTAAACTTACCATGGGACAGGAGACTTTAGAGATAGAAAGCAAAAAACTTGCCTCCGGAGTATATTATATAAGAATACAGACTGCTAACTCTGTTCGTACAGAAAAACTAATCAAGAGATAACTTCTTTTAATAAAACTGAAATTCAGGAACATATCTTAAAAAAAAGGTATGTTCCTTTTTTTTGTTGAAAAACATCAGTTTTTTTCTCCAAAATCCAACTCTTTACACCTAAAACATCAAGACTTTTTTTCTGAAATCCTGATTTTTTTTCATCAACTGCACCGTTTTTTGCAATAATATATTATTTTTGCAAAAAAGAAACATAATGAACATACTTGTCAATGCAACAAATTTAGTGATAGGGGGCGGACTACAGGTTACAGATGCCTTGTGCAGGAACCTGAATACCTTGGATTGTGAACACAGGTTCTTCGTCGTGCTTTCCAAAGAGTTGAACAACACCAGAGAAGCCATAAAGGATTACTTGAATGTAGAAGTCTATACCTATAATATTCAGAATAGTATAAAGACTTTGGTTTTTGGCAGAGATGACTTTTTGGACAATTTGACAAAGGAGAAAAACATTAATTTCGTACTCACTGTTTTTGGTCCTTCACGTTGGAATCCTAAGGTAAAACATCTGAGTGGTTTTGCCATGGCTCAACTGATTATGAAAGACTCTGTATTTTTCTCCGTATGTTCCTTGAAAGACAAGCTGAAGTGGAAGTATTTTCACCCTTTGTCACGCAAAGTTTTCTTCAAAAGAAGCACCAATCTGTTCTGGAGTGAAAACTCCTATATCTCAAATCAGGCAGAGCGTATCTTCAAAGGCTCCAAATGTTACACGGTAAGCAACTACTACAACTCAATATACGACAATCCCGAGCAATGGAAAGAGAAGGCACTGCCGAAATTCAACGGCGTTACCCTTCTTTGCATATCTTCCTATTATCCTTTCAAGAACCTTGAGCTTTCAATAAAAATATCCAAGTATCTGAAAGAAAAGTACAAGGACTTTGGTTTCAGATTTGTATTCACATGTCAAAGAGAAGAGTTTGCATACCTTGATGAAGACGTAAAAGACAACATTCTGTTTATCGGAAGAGTTGGCATAGAGGAGTGCCCATCCTTGTATTCCCAGTGTGATTTCGTCTTTATGCCAAGCCTTATGGAATGTTTCACTGCTGTTTACCCCGAAAGTTTCAAAATGAAAAAGCCTTTGCTTACAAGCGACCTGCCTTTTGCAAAAGGTTTGTGCGGAGAAGCAGCGGAATATTTCTCTCCTGTTGATGAAAAAGATGCAGCAGAGAAAATTTATTCTCTGTATAACAACAAGGAACGTCAAAAAGATTTGACAGACAAAGGAGAACAGCAACTGAAAACATACGATAACAACACCGAAAGACTAAGAAAATTAGTAAAAATAATGGAAGAGAATCTCAACAGATAGTATTTCTCCTATCGTTTGCTGATATCCCTGTACAAAGTCTGAAGTATGGCTTGTCCTTTATTGGTCTGCGACTTTGTTTTACTGTGTTCTTTACTCACAACCTTGTTGGCG
Organism: uncultured Bacteroidaceae bacterium; assembly: GCA_964639765.1. Taxonomy (GTDB): domain Bacteria; phylum Bacteroidota; class Bacteroidia; order Bacteroidales; family P3; genus Scybalousia_A. Next base: position 82,324 of record CAZXEN010000004.1, on the reverse strand, counting down.
TTGCAGTCAAAGGTTGTATATCCGTCGTTATCCATAAAACAAAAACCATTGTTGTAAACAAACAGGGCATAGTCTGATGTATAAGGATTGAAAACATTGCGGGAATAGACAAAATCCTTTGAATCCATGTTCATTTGTCTTAGAAGCGTTGCAGGAATGTCCGTCTGATTGACAAAACGCTTTACCTCCAAATGTTTTTCCACTGCACCTCCAATCCAAAGCATAGGAATATTGTAGCGTTTCCTGTCTCCCTCTTTTGTTCCTTTAGGATATTTGTAACCATGGTCTGCAACCACTATCACAAGGGTGTTCTTCCATTGAGGACTTGTTTTTAATCTTGCGACAAAGTCAAACAGACAACTGTCGGTGTAAGCAATGCTATTGACATAAGGGTCTTTGAACCTGTGCATATTTACATCAAAGGGCTCATGTGAAGAAAGTGTAAGAAAGGTTTTGAAGAAAGGCTGGGAGAAATTGTGGTTTTCAATATCTTTAAGCAGGTAATCAAATGTTATCTCATCATTTACACCCCATTTGCTTAACTTTTGCTTTATAGGAAAATCACTGTCTGAGACAATTTTTTGATAACCGGAGGAAACAAAATAGGAACGCATATTGGCAAAGTTGATATCTCCTCCGTAAAGCATAGATGTGGAATAGCCTTTGCTGGAAAGGGCCTTTGCAAGTGTTGGCAATGAACGTGTCTTGCTTGGATATTTTATTATGGAAGTTGTAGGCTGGGCAAGAAAACCTGTAAGCACCGAAACAATACCTCTGTCTGTCCTCATAGCATTGGCATAGCAGTTGGAAAAGACTATACCTTCCTTTGCAAGTTTATTGAATCCGGGTGTAATCTCATGGCTATCCATAACGGAATTCTCCCCTCCTACTCCACCAACAGCATTGGCAGAAAGACTTTCCCAAAGAATTATTACAATATTCGGTTTTTGAGTGTTCAGGACCTGTATTGTGGTGTCTTTTTCCACATAATACAGCTCATCAAACAAAGCCTTGCATTCGTCCTTGTCCATATATATGTATTCTTTTGAGAAATCTTCTCTCTTTGTCATGGAATACATGAGCGAGAAAACAGGGTTGATGGCGGAAAGGTTCAACAACTGGTTTGGAGAATAATAAACCATGCCTACGTTTGCTGTTGCTGTGGAAACGCCTCCTCTGGTAAAGACAAAAAACACAGGCAGCAGTATTAAAAGAACAAGGAGATTGACCAGCTTTGTTTTTATTGAGCGGAAAACAATTTCCTTGTTGAGAAATATTTTTTGATTGACAAATAACAGAAACAGAAGATATGGCACAAGAATAAGCACAAAATAGACAAAGTCCAGAAAAGTGACGGAATTGGCAGCGTCTTTTGCATCGTTGAGGTAGAATGCAAATGTGGCATCTAAGCGAAATCCCCAATAAGAGAACAAAACACAGTCTATGGCAAAGACAAGGGAGACAATCACGCCCAAGACAATATTATAGACCTTTATAATCCTGTGAAAAGGCAAAGACTTGAAGATATTTATGATACATATTATGACAGGTATAAAGCAGAAATAGGCAGCAGTGCAGAAGTCCAGCTTCAACCCATGCCATATAACCTGCAGAAAATCCACAAAACGTACTCCTTTTTCATAATGGAACAACAGAAATATCGGTTTCTGGAGAGCAAACATAAGTATCCAGAAAAGATATTCCTTTGCTATGACAAGGATGTTTTGTAATAAGGGTTTTCTATCCTGCATTGTGGTATCTATTCTTTGTCGTCCTCCTTTGAAGTGTTTTCTGTTTCCTCAGATTGCTGAGTATTCACGCTTGAAGGCAAAAGTCCTCTGTTCTGTAGCATATATATTTTGTTTGGTTCCTTACCTCTGAATAGTAGATACTGCTTGTCTGCATCATCTGTTCCACCCTTGGCGAGGATATATTTTGCAAATTTGCCCGAGACTTTGGCATTGAAGATATCTCCTGTTTCCTTCCATGCATGGAAAGCATCTGCATCAAGCATTTCTGACCATATATAACAATAGTATCCTGCAGAATAGCCGCCACCAAAGACATGTGTGAAATAAGTAGGACGATAACGAGAAGGAATCTGCGGAATATTGCCTATCTCTTTCATAACATTGGCTTCAAATTCCTGAAGTCTTATTGTATCAGAGGAGGATATTGAGTGCATTTTCAAGTCAAGATAGGCAGCAACAAGCAGTTCTGTGAACATAAATCCCTGATTAAATGTTTCCGCCATTTGTATTTTATTAACCAAATTCATAGGAATAACATTGCCTTTGGAGTCTTTTGCGTATGTTTTCAGAACCTGCGGCTGCATACACCAGTGCTCCGCCAATTGAGACGCACACTCCACCAAATCAGTAGGCACATTCAGTGAAGAAGTTGAAGGATATGTTCCGTCTGAAAGGAATGCATTGGTGGCATGCCCCATTTCATGAAACACAGTCTTGGCTTCATCTGCTGTAAGTGTTGTCCTTCCTTTCTGTTTGGCAAAGTTAAAACATACAGTTACAATAGGATTTATATTTTTACCTCCTGTCTTGTATTGTTCCTGATAAGTATCGCACCATGCTCCAGAAGATTTGCCGTCTCTTGTGTAAGGGTCAAAGTAAAGTATGCCTACATAGTCGCCTTTTTTATCTGTAACCTTGTAGACATCCACGTCCTTGGCATAGGTCTGTATGTTTTCAAGTTTTTCAAACTGGAGACCATACAAACGTTTTATGTTGTTAAAGCATCCTTTCTTCACATTTTCCAATTCAAAATAAGGACGTGCTTGTTCTTCATCAAAGTCATAACGCAGTTTCTTCAACTTCTCTGCATAATAATACATATCCCAGCCTTCCAATTTGGCACCTCTTTCATCTTTTGACAACAGAGACTGGAAACTTTCGACATCTTTCTTTGCAGCTTGTATGGCATATTGAAGGCAATCTCTTAACAATGTATCGGCTTTTCCTGTCCTTCTTGCCATACGTTCTTCCAACTGCCAATCAGCAAAAGAACTGTATCCCAATATCTCTGCAAACTTGGCACGAAGAGAAAGAATCTGTTCTGTTATTTTGTTGTTGTCGTATTGGTTTCCATTATTTCCTCTGTTTATACGGGCAAGAAATATTTCTTTTCTGAGTTGTCTGCTGTCACAATAAGTAAGGAAAGGCAGACATGAAGCATTATCCAAAGTAAATACCCATTTGTCTTTATCTCCTGTTTGTTTTGCTGTCTCTTTTGCAGATTCTACAAGCCACGAAGGCAATCCTTTAAGATCTTTTTCATTATTTATGACCAATTTGTAGTTCTTTGTCTCTGCGAGAACGTTCTTGTTGTATTTGTCCACAAGGACAGTAAGCTGTTCATTGACCTTTTTCAGTTCATCTTTTTTGTCTTTTGGCAACAAAGCTCCTCTTCGGATAAAAGATTCGTAGGTGTTTTTCAGAAGATGCTGCTGTTCTGGAGTAAGATTCTCTTTGGAACGGTTGTCCCACACGGTTTTTATTCTGTCAAACAGTTTCTCATTCATCATTATTTCGTCTTCATGGGAAGAAATCATCGGAGAAATCTTTTCCTGTAAAGCCTGCAGTTCTTCATTTGTATTGCATTCGGTGATATTATAGAAGACCTGTCTTACCCTTTTAAGCTTTCTGCCGCTGTAATCCAAGGCTGCAACCGTGTTTTCAAAATCAGCTTTTTCCTTATTGTTAATAATAGACTGTATTTCTTCGTTGTGCAAAGCAATTGCTTTTTTAAAGGCCGGTTCATAGTCGGAATTTTTTATCTCCTCAAAAGGTACTGTCTGATATTCTGTCTTCCATTCCTTCAAAAGCGGATTGGTTTCCTTGTCTTTCTTGCTGCAAGATAACATACAAATACTGAATAATATTGATATTAAAACTATTTTTCTCATATCTGTTGGATTTTTTGTTTCTAATTCTATTCTCTAACGAAAAGAGCGGGCTTTTATTGTTTTTTTTATGCTGAAACGCAAGTTGATGTTTTTGACCTTGGGGGCTGTTGTTTGCCTGCTCAAATAAAAAAAATACATATATTTATTATGTATTACGATATTTTTTTATAATTTTGTGCAAAAATATTTTTAAGATGAAAAGACTATTATTTGTTGCTATTATTGCAGTGGTTGGATTGAGTTCTTGCAGAAGCCTGAAGGAAGATACATTCCGTTCTGATTATCAAAACACAGAATTACTTCCAAGATTGACGTGCTGGATAGACCAACCTTCTTTTGAAAATGCATACGGTGCAAATTCTTATTCTGTAAAAGCAAGCAATGATTTGCAGCATCCTTATGGATTAACGGAGACTCCTTATGGAAAAGGCGTATATGAAGTTACAGAAGACACGAAGCTTTATACCGCAGAAAAAAGAATACAAGATGCTTCCGATATATTTGTCTATGATGTAAATGAAAACATCACAGACCCTACAACAGAAAGAATGGGCAATATTGTTTTAAGAGCCGGAGCCATTTATTGTAAAAACAATTATAAATGGTCTTGGCTCAGCGGATTTACTCTTGGAATCTTCAATGCTTTTGGAATGCCTATGGCTACAAATATCACTGAGCTGGAAGTTATTGTTGAGATATACGACAAAAGAGATAATCTTGTAGCAAAGTTCAATGAAAGAGGTTATGCAAAAGTTCCCATGGCTGCTTATCATGGCTATTATGAATTTCAAAGACGCTCCGGAGATTTAGCTCTTCAGGACGGATTGATGAAAATAAAAGAAATGATTGCAAGAGACTACCAGATGATTAACGCAAAACTAAAATAACTCCAAAACAAGCAAACAAAGTGAAATCCAACAGTGAAAAGACAATTGAGAATATTCCTTATCGTGTTTCTTTTGCTTGGCTTTTCAGCAAAAGCTCAGGATATTCATTTTTCTTCACTGAATTTTAATCCTATGTTTTCCAATCCTTCAATGACAGGCTTTATGAATTCCACAATAAGAGTTTCGTCTATGTTCCGTAATCAATGGCAAACAGTTTCCAAAGGTTACAATACATTCTTGGCCTCTTTGGAATTTCAGCCCTATTTGTCTGCAAAAGGAGACAAAGGATTAGGATTGGGTATTTGTTTTGTCAATGATATAGCAGGAGAATTGGCATACGGGGAAAAAGATTTTTCTTTCAGTGCAGCATATTTCTTTGCCGTAAACAGAGGAAAAAATGCCTTTGTTTCCTTAGGAGCAAATATAAACAGAAAGAATTGGGGTTATGATTTGAGCAAAGCAAATTTCAACCGCACAGGAGCCTACGACGACAATATTACTTTTGACGAATTACACACTTGGGACTTTTCTTTGGGAACAAGTTTTCAATACAACATAACAGAAAAAAAACAATTAAACATAGGCTTTGCTGTTTTCAATATAAATGAAAGCAGTTTGGGATATTTTGAGACCTCGGACAAGAATGCAAAAATCAACAGGAGATATTATGTAAATGCTTCTTATCTCACCGATGTCTCGGATTTGTTTTCTGTCCGCCCACAGATTTTATACAATAATCAATATAAATATAATGAACTTGTATATGGAACAGACTTTGTCTTTGATTTAACAGACGGAATATTCACCAAACATATTTTTTCCGTCGGTCTGTTTGCAAGAAATACAGAAGCCTTGATTATTGCCCCGAAATACAGATACAACAACTTTCTCGCAGGAATATCATACGATGTGAATATTTCCAGATTAAGCAAAGTTTCCTATACATACGGAGCAATAGAATTTTGGGTTTCATATGCTTTTAGTCCTTATAATGTAAAATATAAAAACAGTAAAATACCATGTCCAATTTTTTAAAACAAATATTATTCGTTATCGTTGGAGGAATCTTTCTTTCTATCTTCGCTCAAAGTGTACAGGCTCAGGAAAAATACGCTAAAGAATACGAAAAGCAGGGAGACAAAGCCATGGCAAATGGAGAATATTCCCAGGCTTTGGACTATTATATGTTAGGAAGAAGGTTCCTAAAACAAAACCTTGCTCTTATATATAAATGTGGTGAAGCTTGTCTGGCAATGAAAGACTACGACAAAGCAGAATATTGGTATCAGAAAGTATTGATAGAAAACGATACTACAAACATAAATCACGCCTTTCCTGATTTGTATCTTCATCTCGCACAAAGTTCCATATACAACGGCAACATTATTCAAGCTCAAAGTTTTCTGAACACTTGTCTGATAGACTGTGATGATATAAAGATAAGAAAGGAATGCAAACAGGAATTAGAAAGGATTGACTGGATAATTGATAATGACAAACCAAAGAACTATGTCATTACCAATTTAGGAAACAACATCAACAACGAGACTTCCCAATTAGGTTCTTTTGTTTTGCGGGACAGCATCATTATCTTTACTTCCACCGAATACAAGAAAAAGATTAGCAAGGGAGATACTTTCTTCACAAACATATACAATCAGATTTTCTTTTCCTTTGTTGATGACAATTATTACACTCCTGCCAAGAAACTTGAATGGGGAAAAATAAACCAAAAGAAAATAGACTGTTCCGATTTGTTTTTTGATTCTGTAAGTGCAACAGCTTACTTTACCTATTCAAAAAACAAAGGAAACAACAAAACAAGCATTATTTACAGTTCTACTTATGCTAACGGTAAATGGTCTAAACCAAAAATATTCAAACCTGTCTATGATAAAAACTCTTCATCTTACCATCCTGTGATTGCAAGAAACAATGGAGAATGCTATATGTTTTTCTCTTCTGACAGAGCAGGAGGTTATGGGAAAATGGATATTTGGGCTTTGGATATGAACAATGAGCAGGCTGTACCTGTAAATCTTGGTTCCACTATCAATACTTCCGGCAATGAAATAACTCCTTTTTATTTTGAAGATGAAGAAGAACTGTATTTTGCATCTGATACTCACAAAGGTTTTGGAGGATTTGACATATTTCGTTCAACAGGTTGGAAAAACAGATGGACTTCTGTGGAAAACCTTCTTCTGCCTATAAATTCTTCCTACAATGACATATATCCTTTTGTTGTGGATTCTGATATAGAAGGTTATTTTACATCCAACCGTCCTACAATAAACAACAAGGAGAACAAGACTTGCTGCAACGACATCTATCGTTTCAACAGTGAAGAGCCTGAAGAACCTACAATGAAAACCATTGTCAAGAAAGAAGGTTTCAATCCTGCTTTTGACTTGCCTGTGGCTTTGTATTTCCACAACGATTCTCCAGATGCAGGCAGCGAGTTGCCAACAACAGACATGTCCTATGCAGACTGTTTCAAACAATATACTTTTCTTAACAACCAATACAAAGCTGCACGTACAAAAGGCTTGGACGATTCCACGGCAAACATAGAGATTGCTCAGGTGGAAGCCTTTTTCAATGATAAGCTCAAGAAGGGTTACGACAAACTTAACGAAGCTTTGGAATATATACAAGAAAGACTTGAAAACGGAGAAAACATAAGCATACAGATTCGCGGCTATTGTTCAGCGTTGTTTGAAACAGGATACAACTACAATCTTGCTGAAAGACGTATTGTATCTGTGGAAAACTACATAAAATCATGGAAAAATGGTGTTTTGAAAAAATACACTGAATCCATTGCTCCAGACGGCAAACCTCGTTTGGAGACAATACATCTTGCTATTGGCAAACTTGAAGCCACTTCTCCTAATCCTGAATCCTTGGAAGAGAAAAGAAGAAGCGTGTTCTTGCCGTCTTCCATGGAAGAAAGAAGAATAGAAATCAAAGTTATTCAACTTAGAGACTAAAATAATTTGATTTTCCCTTGTGCAGATAAAATAAAAAAGAGAATATAACGTTTAAACAAAATTAAATACAAACATTTAAACTTAAAATAAGATAATGGAAAAAATAAAAATGACAACTCCCCTTGTGGAGATGGACGGTGATGAAATGACCCGTATTCTATGGAAGATGATAAAAGATGAACTTATCCTGCCTTTCGTAGATTTAAAAACAGAATACTATGACCTTGGCCTTGTAAAAAGAGACGAGACAAGAGATCAGATAACAAAAGATGCTGCTGAAGCAAACAAAAAATACGGTGTAGCTGTTAAGTGTGCAACCATTACTCCTAATGCAAAACGTATGGACGAGTACAAACTTCACGAAATGTGGAAATCTCCTAACGGAACTATTCGTTCTATACTTGACGGAACAGTTTTCCGTACTCCTATAACAATACCTTCTATTCATCCTGTTGTAAAGAACTGGGAACAACCTATAACTATTGCCCGTCATGCTTATGGTGATGTTTACAAATCAGTGGAAATAAGAGTTCCTGAAGAAGGAACAGCAAAACTTGTCTTCGCTGGCAAGAGCGGAAAGAATGAAGAAGTGGTTATTCACGAATTTAAGGGTGCTGGAGTTTTACAAGGTATGCACAACTTGGATAAATCCATCCGTTCTTTTGCACATTCTTGTTTCAAATTTGCAATAGATACAAAACAAGACCTTTGGTTTTCTACCAAAGATACTATCTCCAAGAAATACGACGCTCAATTCCGTGAAATATTTGAAGAGATATACAACAACGAATACAAAGCAGAGTTTGAAAAACTTGGCATAGAATATTTCTACACTTTGATTGACGACGCTGTTGCAAGAGTTATCAGAAGCAAAGGCGGATTTATCTGGGCTTGCAAGAACTATGACGGAGACGTTATGAGTGATATGGTTTCCACTGCTTTTGGTTCTTTGGCTATGATGACAAGTGTTTTGGTTTCTCCAGATGGAAACTATGAATACGAAGCTGCTCACGGAACAGTAACACGTCACTATTACAAATATCTTAAAGGAGAAGAAACATCAACTAATCCAATGGCTACCATCTTTGCTTGGAGCGGTGCTTTAAGAAAAAGAGGTGAAAAAGACGGAATCAAAGAATTGATGAATTTTGCCGACCAATTGGAAGCTGCTTGCTTTGACACTTTGAACGAAGGTATAGCTACAAAAGACCTTGTAAATCTTATGGAAGGCATAACTCCAAAGGCTGTTAATTCAAAAGACTTTATTGGAGCTATACGTGAAAGATTAGAAAAAAGATTGGCTTAATCTCTAAAAAAGATACAACATGGAAAATATAGATTGGGGTAGCCTTGGTTTCGGTTACTATAAAACAGATTACAATGTACGTTGTTATTATCGCAACGGCAAATGGGGTGAATTGGAAGTATCCTCTTCTGAGGAAATAACAATGCACATGGCAGCAACAGTCCTACACTATGGACAAGCTGCTTTTGAAGGAATGAAAGCTTTCCGCGGAGTTGATGGAAGAGTAAGAATGTTCCGTCCTTACGAAAATGCAAGACGTATGATATCTTCTGCAAAAGGTGTCCTTATGGCTGAACCACCAGAGGAATTGTTTGTTGAAGCTTGCAAAAAAGTTGTAAAACTTAACGAAAGATTCATTCCGCCTTACGGCAGTGGAGCTTCTCTATACCTAAGACCAATACTTGTTGGAACAGGTGCTCAAGTTGGAGTTCATCCTGCAAAAGAATACTTGTTTATGGTTTTCGCTTGCCCTGTAGGACCTTACTTCAAAGCTGGATTTAAACCTGTTAAATTCCAAATAGCAAAAGATTATGACCGTGCTGCTCCATTTGGCACAGGTAAATACAAAGTTGGTGGCAACTATGCTGCTTCTTTAGTCAGCGGTGAAAGAGCTGTTAAAGAAGGATACTCAAACTGTATCTATCTAAACGCAGCTACTCACGAGTTTATAGACGAAGCTGGTGCTGCAAACTTCTTTGGTATCAAGAACAACACTTATTGCACACCTGCAAGTTCTTCTATCCTTCCTTCTATAACAAATATGTCTTTATGCCAGATAGCAGAAGACCTTGGATTGAAAGTAGAAAGAAGACCTATACCTGTTGAAGAGTTGGCAGAATTTGAAGAAGTGGCTGCTTGTGGTACTGCTGCTGTTATATCTCCTATCAATGAGATAGTGGATAGAGAGTCTGGCAAAAAATACACTTGGGGCGCTGAAGCAGGCCCTGTTTGTACAAAATTGTATGAAACTCTTAAAGGAATACAAGAAGGTAAATTGGAAGACAAACACAACTGGAATGTTTTTGTAGACTAATTTAATCGGTGTAAACATAAAAACAAATTCAAGGTATGCTGACAAAAGCATACCTTTTTTATTTGCTTGACAACCAAAGACACTACCCGTTCTTTGTCTCAAATGTAGCATACTCACTCTTGCTGCCATAACGCTTTGCTTCTATAACTTTTGCTAACTCGCCTATAAATGTTTTTACAGGAGTTTTTTCTACATTCTCAAGTTTTTCTGTTAATATATCAAGTTTTTGTAGTATCTTTGCACCAGAATTACTTGAAATGGCAGTTGCTTTATTGGTTTGTGTTAATTCACTTGCCATCGTAGCGGTTTCAAGTATATTTTTTTTGTACCTTGATATAACTAATTGCTCTCTCGCTGTAAAATAGCAAAAGTCCTCTATACATAAAAGCAAAAAGATTGCGTTCTATCTCCAAATAATATCCGTTCAAAAATTGTAGAATATATAAATGCTATGAGTACAAGTTATCATTTTTTGCAAAATAACGCAATCTATGAATAAAATTTCACATCATTGTCGCACAAATCAAGCAATAAAATAAAGGACAAGGTTGGTCTTGTCCTTTTGGTTTTATGGATATGGAATAGATTTTTGCTTATTCTATTCCTAAAAGTTCAACTTCAAATATAAGTGTAGAACCTGCAGGAATATTTCCTACCATTTGGTCTCCGTATGCAAGGTCAGCAGGAATAAAGAAACGGTATTTGCTTCCTACATTCATAAGTTGAACGCCTTCTGTCCAGCCAGCAATAACCTGATTTAACGGAAAGACTATGCTTTCGCCTCTTTGAACTGAAGAATCAAAGACAGTACCATTAAGCAAAGTGCCATGATAATGTACTCTTACCTTGTCTGTTGCTTTAGGTTTTTGTCCCACACCTTCTTTTATAACAGTGTATTGCAAACCTGAAGGAGTCTCAACAACATTTTCATTCTTTCTGTTGTTTTTCAAAAATTCTTCTCCTTCTTTTCTGGATTTCTGTCCTTGTTCTTTGGCTTGCTTTTGACGGATAGCGTTCATTTCTGCCTGCCAAGTCTGCATAACGTTGTTCTTTTCCTGTTCTGTAAGAAGATTTTCTCCTTTTCCCAATGCAGTATTCTTTATTGTCTCTACAAGTATATCTACATTCAAGTCATATCCCTGGGAAATAATGCTTCTGCCTATGTCTTCGCCAAGAATATATGATACTTTGTCTTTCTGTGTCTCTAATTTCATCGTTATTTCTTTTATTTGTCAATCTAACTAACGCTTTTCCCTTAACATTATTGCATAAAAAATCCAATCTTTTTGTTCATAATGAAATTTATTTGTAATTTTGCAGTTGGCAATAGTGCCGAATATAAAGCATTAACTATTATTTCGCATTCAAAACAAGCCTCACAAACTTCTTTTGATTTTCGGAATAATCCATTCAGTTAATAATCACAATACACAAACAATAGAACACCAGATATTCGGTGTGAATTTTCTATGTTTGTGTGGGTATTTTGTGAGGCTTTACCTGAATGCGAGTAGAAAGATTTACACCTTTTTATTTATTCCGTATTTGTGATTGATAGCAATGCATAAAACTATTAATCAACAATGGCCGGAAACAGAAGCTTAATTAAAGCCAACAAACAAAAAGAAGATGAATTCTATACGCAATTGGCAGACATAGAGCAGGAATTAAGACATTATAAGGAGCATTTTAAAGAGAAAAAAGTCCTATGTAATTGCGATGACCCTTATATAAGCAATTTTTTCAGATATTTTTCGCTCAATTTTGAGACTTTAGGGCTAAAGAAACTTACAACTGTCTGCTATAAAAACAGAGAAATGGATTTATTCTCCCAAAATAATTCTGAACAAGCAATCTATTTGGAATATTTTGGAGACAAGAACGGAAACAATATTCCTGATGTGGAAGAAATAGGAATAAAACATCTGAAAGGAGACGGAGATTTCAGAAGCAAAGAATGTATTGAACTTTTGAAGCAGGCAGATATAGTTGTAACCAATCCTCCTTTTTCTCTTTTCAGGGAATATGTTGCCCAACTGATGCAATACAATAAAAAGTTTCTTATACTTGGCAATCAAAACGCTATTACTTACAAAGAAATTTTTGCTTTATTGCAAGCAAACAAAATATGGATTGGATATAAATTTGGAAATATGGAATTCAGAGTTCCAGACTATTACACTCCAAGAAAAACGCGTTTCTGGATAGACGACAATGGCAAGAAATGGAGAAGCTTGGGTAATATTTGTTGGCTTACTAATTTGGATATACGAAAAAGACACGAGGATATTATTCTTTATAAGAACTATACAGCGGAAGAATATCCCAAATATGATAACTATGAAGCAATAAATGTTGATAAAGTGGCAGAAATTCCTTGCGATTATTATGATGCAATGGGCATTCCAATTACGTTTATGGACAAATACAATCCCGAACAGTTTGAAATATTGGGAGAAATGGCAAGCACTCAAATTGATAAATATAATTTTGGATACCCATATATTAACAATCAAAGAAAATATGCAAGAATATTAATCAAAAGAAGATAAACTGATATGAAAATAGAATTAAAAGAAATAAGTATTAGAGAACTTAGTCAAGGATATATTGACAGTTCGGAAGAAGGAGTAAGAGCCTACAATGGAAAATTGGATATTCGTCCTGCATATCAAAGGGAATTTATCTACAATCCAAAACAACGGGACGCAGTTATAACAACCATCATAAAAAACTTTCCCTTGAATGTAATGTATTGGGCTGAACGGGAAGATAATTCAGAAGTTCCATACGAAATTATTGACGGTCAGCAAAGAACTATAAGCATTTGTCAATATATCAGTGGTGAATTTGCTTATGATTTCAGGTATTTCCACAATCTTACCGAAATAGAAAAGGAAAAAATCCTGTCATACAAGCTTATGATATATGTTTGTTCCGGCAATGACAAGGAGAAATTGGACTGGTTTCAGACTATTAACATAGCAGGAGAAGAACTGACAGAACAAGAATTAAGAAATGCCGTCTATTCTGGAACTTGGGTTTCTGATGCAAAAAGGTATTTTTCCAAAACAAGCTGTGCCGCTTATATGATAGCAAAAGATTATTTGTCAGGTTCGTGTATCAGACAGGATTATTTGGAAACTGCCATAAAATGGATAAACAATAATAACGTAGAATCTTATATGGCCAAACATCAGCACGACCAAAATGCCAATGAACTTTGGTTATATTTCCAGTCTGTAGTTAATTGGGTGAAATCTACTTTCCTTAATTACAGAAGAGAAATGAAAGGTATTGCATGGGGAGAACTTTATAATAAATATTGCAAAGAAAAAGTAGATACAGCTAAGTTGGAAAAAGAAATTTCTGAACTTATGGAAGACAGCGATGTTACTAATAAAAAAGGAATCTATTTTTATGTTTTTGATAAGCAGGAAAGAAACCTGAATATCCGTGCTTTTGATAAACAGGTAAATGATAAAACATTGAAAAAAGTATATTTTCTTGTTAGATATACTTATCTATTCTCCTACTATTATCTTATAATAATAAATAGCCTTATGCGAACAGTTTATTATTTATTTATTAGATTTTTTAAATATTTTATTCTTATTCCATAATTAAAATTTTGTGTTTCATTAAGTCCTGCATAGTTTACAGCTACAAGCTGTCCATTATGGTTTACAACAGGAGAGCCACTGCTTCCCGGCAATGCTGGAATAGAATACATTATTCTGTCTTCGGTTTGTTGACTGATAGTACCTTGATTAAATTGTGCTTTCACACCCTCTTTTGTTATTGCAAGTACAGGTCCAAGATTGAATCCTGTCATAAACAATTTTTCATTTTTACTTTTACTTTCTGTAAAAGCAACATGTTCAAGAGGATCTTCATCTTCAATAGTGAAGACATATTTTCCTTCAGGTGTCTTTTTATCTTTAAGTTGTAGAATAGCAAGATCGTGTTCTTTGTCTGTCTTCGTAACAACACATGAGATAAAATCAGAAGTATTGGTTACATATGTATCATTATAAGCAATACTTATCTCACTGTAGTATTTCAAGTCGGCATCTCTTGCATCCAAATCATCAATAGATCTATAAAGTTCTCTCATTTCGTCCATCTCTGTAGCAATAACTGCAGCTAAATTGTATTCGTATGTATAGTTTTCGTTATAATAGATTTTATATTGTATAGTGGAATTCAATTCACTTAGTGTAGAATTGTATCTATTATATTCTTGTTCAATGGCCTTTTTTAGTCTGTTAATTATTTTATTCATATCTCGTGTAACATTCTTTTCATCTACAACAGATGCAACAACGTGATTATTGGTTGCTATTTCTCCCTTGTCTGAAATAAAAAAGCCTGTACCATAAGAAGTCTGGTATTTTATAGAGTCCTTATTTCCTGTCAAATCCTTAAAACCATCTTTGTCATCATAAGATGAGAAATATAAAGATTCTCCATTAGAAAGAATTAATTCAAAGTAGCTGGAATTCTGCACAAGAACAACGCCAGAAGTCATTTGGTTCTTTATGTCTTCTTCAGACATTTTACCACAAGATATACAAAGCAACAAAAGCATTCCACAAACAAAACATAAACAAGATTTCATTACTATCTTCATATTTTTCTTTTTTTTTATAGTTTTACAATAGAATAGTGATATAAATATTTTTTAACTATGCAAAATTAAGCAATATATACAAAATAGCAAAATTTATTCTTATTTTTTATTATTTGGATAAAACAATACAGTAAAAAAAAGATAAAAGGATAAAAGCAATAGACATTCCCTTTCTGTGTGTCGGAATTGAGATTGCTAAATAAAAACATTGAAAAAAGAGTTGGTTTTAATTTTTTAAATCTTGATGTTTAGGGTATAAAAACTTGGTTTTTATTTACGAAAACGAAGACTTTTTTTATCAAGACGAGGATATTATGCAACAAAAGCAAAAGTAGGGACCAATACAATGACTAATCCCTACTTTAATAGTTGTTAAAGAGTGGTTTATTTTACTATCTTCAATTCATCTATCAAACGTTTGCAGCCGGCGTATTTGTCAATGATAAACAAAACATAGCGGGAATCAACGCAGATTGTTCTTTGCAGTTCCGGTTCAAAAGCTATGTCTCCGCTCATTGCCTCCCAGTTGCCGTCAAAAGCAAGACCTATCAATTCGCCTTTGCCATTGATAACAGGAGAACCTGAGTTTCCGCCTGTAATGTCATTGTTGGTAAGGAAGCATACTGTCATATTTCCTTTCTTGTCTGCATACTGGCCATAGTCTTTGGCATTGTAAAGCTCTTTAAGTTTTTCAGGAACTATGAACTCGTCATTTGCAGGGTCTTCTTTTTCCATTATACCGTCAATAGTTGTGGTAAAGTCATAGTGAATAGCGTCTGCAGGATAGTAATCCAAAACAGTTCCATAAGTCATACGCAAAGTGAAGTTGGCATCTGGATAACGCACCAAGTTTGGATTCATTTCCCTAAGAGCCTGAACAAAGTTTTGACGAGCATCTGCAAGAATCTGGCTCGCATTTGCAGAAGACTCATCTTCATTTATCAAAGCATTGTATAAAGAAAGCACTACCATTGCAATAGGGTCTTTGGCTAATTTCTTTGACTTTGGTTTCTGCATAAACTTATTGAAGTTTTCTTGAGAACCAAAGACTGATTTCTTGAAAGCCTTGTCAACAAATTTATCCACACCTCCTTCTTTCTTAACCATAGTAACAAGATCTGTTATTGCATATTCTGAAGGTAGTTCAGTTTCCATTCTAACAAGTGCCGCAAACAGCTCTTTTTCTGTCTGCTGATCATATTTGGCAAAATGCTCTGCTCCTTGTAGTTTAAGACTTTCAGAAACTTCATTCATATCTGCTCCCATTCCTTCAGACATAATAAAAGTGAAGAATGTACGTAAAGCAAGCATTGAACGTTGAGACATATAAAGTCCAAGATTATGATACCATGATGTTTGGAAAGAAGCAGATTTTTCTATCTCTCTTGCGGAACTTTTAAGATTTGAAACAACATCAGCATATTTCTCTCTTTCTGGGTTTTGAGAAATCCACATTTCTAAGTCATTCTCTATGTTTCGTTTTTTGTCATAAACATGCAGACGTTTCAAACCACGTGATTCGCCTTGTTTGTTTTTCCACATATTCATCATGGAAGCATAGTCAGAAGCATATTTTAGACGTACTGCATTATCTCTGTCCATATTCTTTTTCATAACAGGAAGCATATAGTCTCCTGCTTTTATTATGCTTGGATTTGAAACTTTAAGTGTGTTTTCCACTTCATAGGAAGTCATATATCTTTCTGTGCTTCCAGGATAACCCCATATCATTGCAAAATCATCTTTTTCCACTCCGGCAATGCTTACAGGCAGATAATGTTTTGGTTTGTAAGGAACATTGTCTTCTGAATAATCTGCAGGATTGTTGTCTTTGTCTGCATAGATACGGAATATAGAGAAATCGCCTGTATGTCTTGGCCACATCCAGTTGTCTGTATCTCCACCAAATTTACCTATTGAAGAAGGAGGAGCACCAACCAGACGGACATCGTTGAATTGTTCATAGACAAACATATAATATTCGTTGCCTTCAAAGAAGTCTTTTATCTCCACTCTGTATTTTCCGTCTTCGGAGTACTGCTGCTTAAGTTCAGCGATTTTTGCTTTTATCTCTTCTTCGTACTGGCTTTTGTTGAGGTCTTTTACGTGATCTCCCAATACATCATTTGTAACATCATACATCTGACGAAGGAAAGAGACATAAAGACCCGGAATAGGTATCTCTTCTTCATAGCTGTTTGCCCAGAAACCATTGGTAAGATAGTCATGTTCAATGGTTGAGACACCTGCTATTGCATCATAGCCGCAGTGGTGATTGGTAAACATAAGTCCTTTGTCACTTACCATTTCTCCTGTACAGAATTGTCCCATTTGAACAATGGCATCTTTCAGTGAAGAATTGTTGAAAGAGTAAAGTTCTTCTGCCGTAAGCTGCAGACCAAGACGCTTCATGTCGTCGTAGTTTAACTGTTTGAAGAACATAGGCAACCACATTCCCTCATCTGGAGGAGCGGTCATCAGTTGTTTTGGTTTTGCAAACAATGTTGTAAAGACAAGCAACATTGATAATGCCAATAAAGTTATCTTTTTCATAAAATGTTTGTTGTTTGATTATTATTAATTTTTATTGTTCTGCTTTGTTTGTTTCGGATTCCTGTCTCATCAGTTCTTTCTCACGTTTTTCCATGGCTCTTATCTCGTTCTCCACCATACTTTTCAGTTTTCCCCTGATAGAGTTTTGTAAACGTCTTAGGTATTTCGTGTCTTTTATCTGCAAAACACTTCTTATAATCTCCAACTGCTGGGTTTCTATTGTATTTTCTGTTGTCATGTCAATATATAATTTAGTCTGCAAAATTAGTTATTTTTTTTGTACCTCCCAATAAAACTGCATATTTTTATATTTCTTTCAATAATTTTGTATAATTTTGCACAAATTATTAAAACAAACAAAAAGATGAAATACGATATAGCAATTATAGGTTCAGGACCTGGAGGCTATGTGGCAGCAGAAAAAGCCTCACAACTGGGATACAAAGTAGCTCTTGTAGAAAAAGAAAGATTAGGTGGAATATGTTTGAACTGGGGTTGTATTCCTACCAAGGCTTTGTTGAAATCTGCACAAGCCTATCACTATGCTGTAAAAGGAGAAGACTATGGTGTGGAAATAGAAGGCTGCGTTAGACCAAACTTTACCAAGATAGTGGAACGTTCTCGTGGAGTTGCTGATATGATGAACAAAGGCGTGGAGTTCCTTATGAAGAAAAACAATGTTGATGTCATTTTTGGCAAAGGTACTCTCACAAAGGATAAAACCATAAAGGTGAAAACAGAAAACGGAGAGCAGATTATAGAAGCCGAAAACATCATTCTTGCTGTTGGAGCTCATTCAAGACAACTTCCTAACCTGCCACAAGACGGTAAACATATCATAGGTTACAGAGAAGCGATGACTTTGGAGAAACAACCAGAAACAATGGTTGTTGTCGGCAGTGGTGCTATAGGCAGTGAATTTGCACATTTCTATCAGACAATAGGAACAATGGTTACTCTTGTAGAGTTTATGCCTACAATCGTACCAAACGAAGACAAGGAAGTTGCTTCCACTCTTCAAAGAGTTTTCAAAAAGAATGGTATGAAAGTTTATACTGCTACCTCTGTTGACAAAGTAGAAGTGATAGATGACAAATGCAAAGTAACCCTTAATGGTAAAAAAACAGAAGAAATAACTTGTGATGTTGTTCTTTCTGCTGTTGGTGTGGAGACAAATCTTGACGGTCTTGGTCTGGAAAATCTCAACATAGCAAACGAAAGAGGAAAAGTTATTGTCAATGACTGGTATGAAACAAACGTAAAAGGAGTTTATGCCATAGGAGATATTGTTCATGGTCCTGCATTGGCTCACGTTGCAAGCAAAGAAGCAGAAGTTTGTGTAAAACATATAAAAGGTATGGATGTAAAACCTGTAACATATAACAATATTCCTGGTTGTACATATACAACACCTGAAATAGCTTCTGTAGGTCTTACTGAAGACAAAGCAAAAGAGCAAGGCTATGAAACAAAAGTAGGCAAGTTTATGTTTATGGCTTCTGGCAAAGCAACAGCAGCAGGAAACAGAGACGGCTTTGTAAAAGTTGTTCTTGATGCAAAAGACAACACCGTTCTTGGTTGCTCTATGATAGGAGACAATGTAACAGAAATGATAGAAGAAATTGTCGTAGCAAGAGAAAACAATCTTACGGCACAACAACTTATAGATTCTGTTCATCCACATCCAACAATGAGTGAAGCTGTTATGGAAGCTTTGACAATGGCTGTCAATTCTTAAAAAAGAATATAGAAGAATAGACTTGAAAAGTGATTTCCAAGGACACTACACCTTTGCAAATCCTTAAAAAGTATTGGGGATATGACTCTTTTCGTTCTAAACAAGAAGAGATTATATCCTCAATACTTTCAAACAAAGACACTCTTGGCATAATGCCTACAGGAGGCGGCAAGAGTATAACCTATCAAATTCCTGCAATACTAAAACCCGGTGTCTGTATTGTTGTAGAACCTCTTATTTCCCTGATAAAAGACCAGATAGATAATTTGGAAAAAACAGGAATAAAAGCCGTAAGCATCAACAGTATGCAGACTGCTGAAAAGAACGAAAGCGCCTTGAACCAATGTTATACCCATAGGGCTAAGTTTCTTTTTGTTGCAGCCGAAAGACTTATGGACACCAAGTTTCAATATCATCTCAGAAATCTTAAAATCAATCTTTTTGTCATAGATGAAGCACATTGTATCTCTCAATGGGGAAACAGATTCAGGCCATCTTATCTTAAACTTGGATTACTTAGGGAACTTAGACCGGAAGTTCCTGTTTTGGCTCTTACTGCTTCTGCAACAGAAAAAGTAAAACAGGACATTATCAGCGTTCTTCAATTTGACAAAAGACTCAATTGTCATATTTTTTCCACTTCTTCCTATAGAAACAACATACACATAAAGACAAAAGAAGCCGTTAACAAGACCGAGGAAATCGCTCTTTTTGTAAAACAAATCGGAGGTTCAGGAATAGTATATTGCAACAAAAGAGTGGATACTGTCATAATAGCAAAAGAACTGAAAGAAACATATAATATTTCTACGGCTGCCTATCATGCACATCTTACACCTTACGAAAAAGTACAGGCTCAAAACCTATGGATAAAAGGAGAAATACAAGTAATTGTAGCAACATCGGCTTTTGGCATGGGTATAGATAAAGCAGATGTAAGATTTGTTATTCATATTGATTTACCTTACAGCATGGAACGGTACTATCAGGAATTGGGCCGTGCAGGAAGAGACGGGAAACAGTCTTACAGTATTGTTTTGTACAATAAACAGGATATTGTTATCCACACAAAAGTTGCTGAAAGCACTTATCCTGAAAAGAAAACAATAGCTTCAATATATCAGATTCTTTGCAACAAATACCAGATAGCAATAGGCAGTGGCAAAGGCGAATATTTTCTTTTGGATATAGATGATTTGATGATTAAGACAAAAGAGACTTTTAATATTATATTCAATTCCCTAAAAGTTCTGGAAACAGAAGGCTGGATAAAGCTTAAGAATGATACCCGTCCTGTTTCTGAAGTAAAAATCATTGCAAGCAAAAGTGAGTTGATTCTTTTTCTTAGAGAATATTCTCAATACTATTATATAATAGATTACCTGCTTAGGCTTTATCCCGATATTCATCATGATTTTGTACAGATAAATGAGACTCTTGTCGGCAGAAACGCCATGATAAAAGAGAGTCAGGTTGTAAAAGATTTAAAAATGATGATGAAATACAACATTCTTACCTACAGGGAAAAGATAAAAGGAGACTACATTATTTTTACTCAAGACCGGCCAAACAACGCTTCTCATCTTTTCACCAAGGATTTGTATGATATCCCCAAAAAAGCAACATTGGAAAGAGCTGAATATATGCGTTCTTTCCTAAGCACAAGGAAATGCAAATGGAAATATATCCTCAACTATTTTTCAGAAGACATAGACAAATGCGGCATCTGTGACAATTGCTGCAAAAATTAGAAAAACATTCCTTTTGACCTTTATAGTGCAACAAATATGCTATTTGTTTTGTAATTTTAAGATTTTTCTATAATTTTGCACTCCGATTTTAACTTTGTAATACAGAAATAAAACACATATATATTAGATGAATACAACAAGTAAATTAGGAATCGATTTCAACAAAGTTGCCCGTGGAAAACAACTTGCAAAGAATATATCCGATGAAGTGGAAAACTTTGCAAAAGACTATTCTACCGTAACTTGTGAAAGAACAGTTTGTCGTCTTTTAGGTATTGACGGAGTAGATGAAAACGATGTTCCTTTGCCAAATGTTGTTGTTGATTTTGTCAAGGAAAAAGGACGTTTGAACGATGGTATTATGTATATCATGGGTAATGCTGTTCATCAGACAAAACTTTCTCCAAACGAAATTGCACAACAGATTGCTTCAGGAAAATTAGATATCACCACTCTTCCGTCTTCACCTGAAAAAGAAGCAAGAGAAAGCCTTCAGCCATATATTGATGCTTCTCTGAAAAAAATCATTGACAGAAGAAGAAAGCGTGAAAACTACATTGAAACAATAGGTGAAGGAGAGAAACCTTATCTGTACATTATTGTAGCAACAGGTAATATTTATGAAGACGTTATTCAGGCTCAAGCTGGAGCAAGACAAGGAGCGGACATTATAGCCGTAATCCGTACAACAGGACAGAGTCTTTTGGATTATGTACCTTACGGAGCTACGACAGAAGGTTTCGGTGGTACTTTTGCCACTCAGGAGAACTTCCGTATAATGCGTAAGGCTTTGGACGAAGTAGGCGAGGAAGTAGGCAGATACATAAGACTTTGCAACTATTGTTCCGGTCTTTGTATGCCGGAGATAGCTGTCATGGGTGCTTTGGAAGGTCTGGATGTAATGCTTAACGATGCTTTGTACGGTATCTTGTTCAGAGACATCAATATGAAGAGAACTTTGATAGACCAGTTCTTTTCCAGAGTCATCAACGGCTTTGCCGGAGTTATCATAAACACAGGTGAAGACAACTATCTTACAACTGCAGATGCTTTTGATGAAGCACATACGGTTTTGGCTTCAGACTTCATCAATGAACAGCTTGCTTTTGCAGCAGGTATGCCTGAAGAGCAGATGGGACTTGGACATGCTTTTGAAATGGACCCTCAACTGAAGAACGGTTTTCTTTATGAACTTGCACAAGCTCAGCTTATACGTGAGATATTCCCTAAAGCTCCTATAAAATATATGCCTCCTACCAAGTTTATGACAGGCAATATATTCAGGGGTCAGATACAGGATGCATTGTTCAACGAAATAGGTATAATAACTCATCAGGGTTTGCAACTATTGGGAATGATGACCGAGGCAATTCATACTCCTTTCATGTCAGACAGATATGTTTCCATAGAAAATGCAAGATACATCTTCAATAATATGCACGATTTGGGTGATGACATAGAATTCAAGAAAGATGGCATCATGCAGACACGTGCAAAGAAAGTATTGGACGATGCTGTTGATTTGTTGGAAAGAATGCAAAGCGAAGGTCTTTTCTCTGCTTTGGAGAAAGGTATATTCGGAGACGTAAAACGTCCAAGAGACGGAGGAAAAGGATTGCAAGGAGTATTTGAAAAGAGCGAACATTACTACAATCCGTTTATAGATTTAATGAAAGGTAAAGGAGGAAAAGAATAATGAGTGCAGGATTATATTCAATGGAGGCCAAAGATTTTGATACCAATCTTGACCTTACAAAAGTAAAGCCATACGGCGATACAATGAACGATGGAAAGACACAACTTAGTTTCACACTTCCTGTACCTGCAGGAGACGAAGGCGTTGAGGCTGCAAAACAACTGTTAAAGAAAATGGGATTTGAAAATCCTATGGTCGTATTCTATAAGGAGCTTACAGAAGGATTTACATTCTTTAACTGTTATGGTTCTTGTACCCACACCGTTGATTATACCGTTATTCACGTTCCAAAGGTTGAGAGCAACGTTATGGATATGCACGAGAACGATCAATATATCAAAGACCATATCGGAAGAAAGATTGTCGTTGTCGGTGCTTCCACGGGTACAGATGCCCATACCGTGGGTATTGATGCGATAATGAATATGAAAGGTTATGCAGGTCATTATGGTTTGGAGCGTTATGAAATGATAGAAGCCTTGAATATGGGCTCACAGGTTCCAAACGAGGAATTTATAGCAAAAGCCATAGAGATGAAGGCTGACGCCCTTTTGGTATCTCAGACTGTCACACAAAAGGATGTTCATATCAAGAACCTTACTGAACTTGTTGAAATGCTGGAAGCAGAAGGTTTGAGAGACAAGGTTATCCTTTGCTGCGGTGGAGCCAGAATAACTCACGAGCTTGCAAAGGAACTTGGTTATGATGCAGGCTTTGGAGCAAACACATACGCAGACGATGTCGCATCATTTATCTCTGAAGAATTAGCAAAAAGAATGGGAAAATAACAGCCTTGCCTTTGTCTGAGAAGTTCAGATATTCAACAAAAGAGAGTTATCCTTATACATAAAAAAACAAAGACTTTCTAAACCAAATCAGAAAGTCTTTTTCTTTTTTTATAGAAGCGACGGACGCCTTGCCTGTCTTTATCTTTCCTTGAGTTGTTTTTCCAGCTCTGAGATTCGTTTTTCCAATTCAGGAAGTCTGTTGAACAATGCCACACTCTTCATATATGGACGGAACTCTGCGCTTGGATAACCTAATATCACAACATCGTCCTTGACATTCTTGAACACACCAGTCTTGGCTCCTACTTTCACTCTGTCGCCTATTTTTATTGAGTTTACAAAGCCTGCCTGTCCTCCTATTAAACAGTTGTTTCCAATGGTGGTGGAACCTGCCACTCCAGACATTGCAGACATCACTGTATTCTCTCCTATTTTTACGTTGTGGGCAATTTGACAAAGATTGTCAAGTTTGGTTCCTTTCTTCACAATGGTTGAACCCATAGTGGATCTGTCAACGCATGTGTTTGCTCCTATTTCCACGTTTTCTTCAATAATCACGTTTCCTAACTGAGGTATTTTCTTGAACGTGCCGTCTTCCAAAGGTGCAAAACCAAAACCGTCAGCGCCCAGCACAACTCCGCTGTGCAGTATGCAGTTGTCTCCTATAACCGTATCATGATATATCTTCACGCCTGCAAAAATAGTAACATTATTGCCTATCTTGACATTTTCGCCTATATAGACCTGAGGATAAATCTTGCAATCATCACCTATGACTGTATCCCTTTCTATAACAGAGAACTCACCCACATAGACATTTTCTCCAAGTTTGACCTTATCACTTACAAAGGCAAGGGAAGATACTCCATTGCGAAGAGACCTGTATTGATTGTAGATTTCCAACAAGGTGGCAAAGGAAGAATAGGCATCCTTCACTCTCACCAATGTGGCTTTTATTGCCTGCTCCAAGTAAAAGTCCTCGTTTACTATCACAACAGAAGCATCTGTATCATATATATAGTGTGTGTATTTGGGATTGGCAAGAAAAGCCAATGCGCCTTTTTTTCCTTCTTCTATCTTACAAAGGGAAGAGACCACCTCATTTTCGTTTCCCTCTACTCTACCCTTCAGAAATTCTGCAATCTGTTTTGCTGTAAATTCCATAATGTGCCCCAAATTTATTTTAATTTTGCAAAAGTAAAACTTTTTTTTGAAAACTCCCCATATTGTTGTGAATTTCTTAAAAAAACTTCAAAATACTATTTAAAAAGAGTTGGTTTTTGGCTCTGAAATTTTGCACTTTGGAGCATAAAAAACAAAAGTTCTTCATTTCTTCTTTTATCGTGTCTAAAAAGTGCTGAAACAATAAAGCAGTGTATTTTCCGTTATAGTGTTATGAACAGTTTTTCAATCATTGTAGCAATAGCAGAGAACAATGCCATCGGCAAGAACGGAGACTTGCTGTGGCATCTCAGGGAGGATATGTTGTATTTCAAGCGAACAACAAAGGAACATCCGGTACTTATGGGAAGAAAAACTTGGGACAGTCTGCAAGTACAACCTCTTCCAAAAAGGCACAACATCATAATAACTTCCAACAAAGACTTTGCTTTTGAGGACAATGATGTTACGATTCTGCATTCCATAGACCAAGCCAAGAACCTGCAGGATTTCAACAAAGAAGTTTTTGTAATAGGCGGAGGAACAATATACAAGGAGTTTCTTCCATTAGCCAAGAGGCTGTATCTTACCAAGGTTTTCAAAACCTATGACGATGCAGACACATTCTTCCCGCAGATAAACGAAAACGAATGGAAGACCGTCTATCAGAGCGAAAAGAAAAGAGACGAAAGCTCTGGTGTTGAATTTCAGTTTATTACCTTGGAAAGAAGATAGTTGCAGCGTGAATTATGTTTTCGGGAGTTATTCCCAAACTTTTTTACGGAGGGATTAACCAGCCGTGACAAACAAGAAAAAAACGGGAAAATAGCCTTTAAACGCATTTTCGTGGCTTTTAAGCGATTTTTTAGTATTTTTTATTACTGCCTTTTCATATTTTTTTAGTAATTTTGCAGTCTAAAACAATGCAGCAAAATTCTTTGTTTTGGGTTTAAAAAAAAACTTGAAAAACACAAATAAAACAACTTTTATAAATGGACGAACAAAATTCAAGAATTCAGAAAGTGAATATTGAAACTCAGATGAAGCAGGCCTACATAGACTACGCTATGAGTGTCATTGTGGCCCGTGCTTTGCCTGATGCAAGAGACGGAATGAAGCCCGTTCATCGTAGGATTATGTTTGCTATGGATGACATGGGTATGTATTATAACACTGAACACAAGAAATCTGCAAGAATTGTCGGTGAGGTTCTTGGTAAGTATCACCCACATGGAGATTCTTCTGTCTATGGTGCTATGGTCAGAATGGCACAACCTTGGGCTTTGCGCTACCCTTTGGTGGACGGACAAGGAAACTTTGGAAGTATAGACTTGGATCCGCCTGCTGCCATGCGTTATACCGAGGCACGTATGTCAAAGATTGCGGCTGAGCTGTTGGTAGACATAGACAAAGACACCGTGGATTTCCAAAACAACTTTGACGACTCTCTTCGTGAGCCTAAAGTCCTTCCTACAAGAATACCGGCTTTGCTGGTCAATGGTACAAACGGTATTGCTGTAGGTATGGCTACAAATATGGCTCCTCATAACTTGTCTGAGTCAATAGACGGTATAATTGCCTACATTGACAACAATGACATAACAATAGATGAGTTGATGCAATACATAAAGGCTCCTGACTTTCCTACCGGAGGTATCATATACGGATACGAAGGAGTTAAACAGGCTTACAACACAGGAAGAGGACAAGTGGTAATAAGAGGACATGCAACCATAGAGACAAGCAAAGGAGGCGACCATGAGCAGATTGTGGTTACATCCATTCCTTATGAGGTATGCAAATCCGATATGATAAAGCATCAGGCTGAACTTGTGAACGACAAGAAGATAGAAGGTATATCCAATATCAAGGACGAAAGTAACAAAGACGGAATACGTATAGTCTACAAGCTGAAACGTGATGCTATCTCACGCGTTGTGCTTAACAAATTATACCAATATTCAGAACTGCAGTCTTCTTTCTCCATCAACAATATTGCCTTGGTTAATGGAAGACCAAAGTTGTTGAATCTTAAGGACATCATTTCTGTATTCGTTGCCCACAGACAGGAAGTGGTAGAAAGACGTACCCGCTTTGAACTCAAAGAAGCCGAAGACAGAATGCATATCGTTGAGGGTTTGTTGAAAGCCCTTGACCTTATAGACGAGATTATCGCAGCCATAAGAGCAAGCAAGACAATCTCAGAAGCAAAAGAAGCATTGATGAATCAGTTTGATTTTTCTGAATTGCAGGCTTCTGCTATCGTGGCAATGCGTCTTGGACAACTTACAGGCTTGGAAAGAGAGAAACTGCAGGAAGAACATGACGAATTGGAAAAGAAGATTGCCCGTTTCAAGGAAATCCTTGGAGACATCAACGTACTTATGCAGGTTGTAAAAGATGAACTTTTGGAGATAAAGGAAAAGTATGGCGACGAGAGAAGAAGTGAGATAGAGTTCCATTCAAAAGATTTCAGAATAGAAGATATGATAGCCAACGAAAAAGTTGTCATCACTATTTCACATCTTGGATACATCAAACGTACTCCGCTTAGCGAATACAAGACACAAAACCGCGGTGGCAAAGGCTCCAAAGGTTCTGCAACAAGAGACGAGGACTTCATAGAATATGTTTATGTTGCTTCAATGCATGACTATATGCTGTTGTTTACAAACAAGGGACGTTTGCACTGGATGCGTGTATTTGAGATGCCAGAAGGAACAAAGACAAGCAAAGGCCGTGCAATTCAAAACCTTCTGGAACTGCAGGAAGGAGAAGTCATCAAAGCCTTCATAAACACAGAAGACCTTAAAAACGAAGAATATGTCAATTCCAAATATGTCATCTTGTGTACAAAGAAAGGTATCATAAAGAAAACAAGTCTGGAAGCATATTCTCGCCCAAGAACCAAAGGTATCATCGCTTTGACTATCAGGGAAGATGACGAACTTTTGGAAGCCAAGCTTACAAACGGCAAGAACGAGGTGATGATGGCAGTAAAGAGCGGCCGTTGTATTCGTTTCAATGAAGAAGGTGTCCGTCCTATGGGAAGAGGAGCTTCAGGTGTTAAGGCAATAAGTCTGGATACGGAAAACGATGAAGTGATAGGAATGATTTGTGTTGAGGACATGACTCGGAACATTATGGTTGTGTCTGAAAACGGTTTCGGAAAGAGAAGCGAGATAGAAGAATACCGTATCACAAAACGTGGCGGCAAGGGTGTAAAGACTATAAACATCACAGAAAAGACAGGCAGCCTTATTGCTATAAAAGATGTTACAGATGACGATGACCTTATGATAATGAACCGTTCTGGACTTACTATCCGTTTGGCAATAAACTCCCTTAGAGTTATGGGAAGAGCAACACAAGGTGTCAAACTTATAAACCTAAGAAAGAACGATGTCATTGCGGCTGTCACAAAGGTACAACACGAAGAACCTGAAGAGGAAGTAAATAATGATGGCACGGAAATTGAAGAAAACAATTCTGAGAACAATTAAGAAAATAAATAATAATCAATAAAAAATCAACAACAATGAAAAAAAGTTTTTTATTCATGACATTCTTGGGTCTTGTGGCTCTTGTGTCAGCACAGACAATGAAAGTGCAGAGTGCTTACTCTGATATGAAAAACGGTCGTCTTTTAAATGCAAAACTAAACATTGATGATGCTATGAAAGATGACAAAACATCCTTGGAAGCCAAGACTTGGAACTATGCTGGTGTCATATATACTCAGATAATACAGGCAATGGAAGATGAAAACACAGACAAAAAGACAAAAAAAGAATTGAAAAAAATATCTGAAAGCAAGGAAGAACTTTGCAACAAAGGTATGGAATTCTTGAAGAAATGTCTCAATATGGACGACAAACACGAATTTACTACAAGTTCCATCGGTGCAATGAAAGTATTGTGCAGTTTTTCTTTCATGTATGCAGGTAAAGACTACAACGACCAGAAATATGAAGTTGCTGTCAACAAATTCCATGCTCTTGCCGAGAACGCTGCAATAGCACAACACAACGATATAGTTATGGATGCCAAGTATTATGAAGCAGACTGCTATCGTATGCTTAAACAAGCTGACAAAGAAATGGAACTTTACAGAGAACTTGCTAAACTTAACACTAATAAAGGCGATGTTTATCTAAAGATATATGCTTCCAATATGCAAAGCAAGGATACTACCAAGGCTATCAATGCCCTAAAGAAAGGTATCCGTCTAACAAAGAAAGACAAAGTGATAAACACAGGAGGCAACTGTGCTGTATCTCCAAGTCTAACAAAGAAAGACAAAGTGATAAACACTAAACTACAATCTACTCTTGCTCAAACTTATATCTGGACTGGCAAGAATGAAGAAGCAAACAAAATAATAGAAGAACTTTTGGCTGGAGGAGAAAATGACATCAACACTCTTAACTCTGTTGCAAACATCTATGTGGATTTAAATCAAGTTGCAAAAGCAGAGGAACTGTTTACAAAATCCATCGGCATAGATGCAAAACAGGTTGATGCTTACAAAGGTATGGGTATCTTGAACTTCAACCAAGCTGTTGCAGAAAACTCTGCTGCAGAAAAACTTCCACCAGACCCTGAATTTGATGCAGAATACAATGCACACAAAAAAGCTTGCTTTGATTTCTTTGAGAAATCTATTCCTTATTTCAACAAAGTATTGGAAGTTAATGAAAACGAGTTTGATTCTCTTAAAGCATTAAAGACTGTCTATGCACAACTTTCTTCCCGTTCAGACTCTGATGCAACAACAAAAGCTGCTTACAAAGAGAAATATCAACAAGTTTCTGTAAAACTACAATCCTTGGCTCAATAAGAATTATAATCAGTAAACAAAAAAGGACGGAAAAAAGAATTCCGTCTTTTTTTTATTTACTTTGTACAAAATGTGGCAAAGTTCTTTTCTCTTCTGCCTTCTTTAAATTCTTACAATAAGACTTGTTTAAAGATTAAGAAAAAAACTAAAAAAAAAAGATTTGTGCAACTTTTTCCGTTTTGGAGAGATATAGGTATAAAACAGCATACTTTATGACGGAAAAAGAATACAATTCTTGCGTATATTTACTCTCTGACAGACTATATAGATTCGTACTCAGACGCACACAAGACAGAATTTTGTCTGAAGACATTATTGCTGAAAGCTATTTATTCTCTGCTATTAGATTATAACGAAGGAAATCTTAATGAAGAAGATTGCAGATTAGTGGAAGATATCTTGAATAAAAATCCGAAGTACAGAGCAATGCAAGAAAAATATTCAAGAATAAACTATCTGAACGAGGATACGGTATTTGAAAACAAAAACGATATTCTTTCACATAGTCAAAAACAGAAAATCATCAATATGAGATTAAGACGACAGAGAAATATTTTCCGATACGTTTCCATTATAAGTTCTGCTGTGGCTGTCTTATTTCTATGCTTGTTTATAACAGAACCTCGACAAGAAACATTGCCTGTAAAAATCATAACAAAAAATTCTCCGCCCATAGAAAAGATTGTGTATATGAGGGACACAATATATAAAAATAGTATAGACAAGGATACAGCACTTAATATTAGAAGCGAACAGGAATATACGGATTCTGTTTTTTATAGGAGTGTATTCTCTTTGTTTGAGTTTGGAATGATAAGAAGTATAGAGAACGTCAAATCATCTTATTACACTAAGGCAGACACCTGTGCCAGAATAGAGTTTTACAATGAAGACTGCAGGAACAACGGAAACATAGTCTTTGAAGTTGAAAACAAAACAGTGAGAGGCATTTTGTGTTATAGTATAGATTAAAACAATATCAGCGTTATGAAAAAGATTTTTTTTGCGATGGCACTTTGTATGGCTGTTACATGCCATTCACAAACAGCAGACAATGGGAAAGATTCCATTAGTCAAGGAAAAATAGACTCCATCACCACAAGGATAAACAAAATCATCGGTGACAGTACGTGGCACTCATCAAAACAAGAGTTAGCCAAGTACAAGAT
The DNA here is from genome assembly GCA_964639765.1 of uncultured Bacteroidaceae bacterium. Lineage (GTDB taxonomy): Bacteria > Bacteroidota > Bacteroidia > Bacteroidales > P3 > Scybalousia_A. The sequence continues at coordinate 51,854 of CAZXEN010000004.1, read as the reverse complement.
AAGATTCTATATCATAGCAAAAGATTTAGATGAGTTAATGGAGTATATGAATGAAAGAAAATCTGAAGGCTTTCTACTAAAAGAAATGTACGAAAAGGACGGAGAGTATTATATGTTATTTGTCAAATAATTAGAAAGAAAGGAGGAATTATGAATAGCGGTTAAACAGATTTATTGCAAAAGCAGATTTAATAAAAGAGTATAAAATTGGTAATAAATTAGAATAATAGTAAAAAAAATGAGAAAAATCTATTTAAAACAGGCATTTGCAATTTTTATGGGAATTGCATTGTCGGCAAATATTTTCACTGCTTGCTATGAAAATGAAGAAGAAGACGTTCAAAAAACAAAAACAGAACGAAAAGTCTGTTCCGCAATAAATAGCGAAAGTTTGAATTCGGCAAAACTCAATATGGTTCTAACCCTTGTTTCTGAAGTGTCTGATGATGCAATGATGGTATTGAATAAGAGTAATACCGGCAGTATCGAATATAGCAGATACTATTCTTCAAGAGATGATTTGGGAAAACCTGATTTCTGTTCAGCAAACAGAGATGAGTTTTACAGATGGATCTATGAGAAGTTAGCCGATGGCTATACAGTAATAATTGTGTATGATAAGGATGAAGGTGTCTATTTTGGTTGGGCTTTAAAAGATTAGTTTCTTCTTTTGACTTTTGCATCTGATGTTTGTTGAAAACATCAGGAGTTGGAAAATTAAAACCAAGAAACCAAGTCTTTTGTATGAAAATTGTATGAAAGGACTGGGTTTTAGGATAAAAAGATTTGATGCTTTTTTGCGTTGTGCTTTAGGTAGTTATTGGAAGGTAAGCTATAATGTTTTAAGCATTGTATTTTAGCATATAATTGAATGTATAAAGAGTGTCAGGGAAAGCATATCGGCTGCACCTCCAGGTGAGATATTTTCTTTAATAAATTCAGTATTAAGTTGTTGAACTTTATCTATAGAGAAATTATCAAGGACTTCCTTTGCCTGTTGTTTTACACGAGCAATGACTTCCTCTCCTTTGCGATAGTATATATTAGTGTCATCCAACTTAGTCATTATAAACAGAAGAAGTTTTATCAAAGAATGTTCTTCATTCCTATGGTTTCTGAAAAATGGCAGCCACTCATCAAACAACAACGGATAACCTTCCATTGCTGAACTTAAAGCTCCTTTTATATTATGTTTTTCTATCACTTTTTTACCGTGAGTATCATCGGGTTGAGAGAATTTACAAGACAAATGCTTTATAGTTTCCTGTAGTTCTTTTTTGTCTATTTTGCCTTTTTGTTTATATAGGTAGGAAGAGGCAAACAAAACCAAGCCCATAGAAAACAAAGCCCCTTTATATGTATTTACTCCATTGGTTGTAAATAGCATTTGTTTTTCTGCTTCCACACCTATGGTTTTTATTCTATCAATATCTATAACATTTTCATTATAAGCAAGACAAGACAATTCAATAAAGTATGGGTGTAGAGAAAGAATACTCTTGAGCATAAGGTTGTAATCCATATCTGAATGAGCTCCGCTGTCCAATTTATCAACCAAACCTGGTTTAGGAGTGGTATCCAATTCCGCTCTGATAGACTGCACTGCAAGATTTGACAACAAAAAAGGAACGGTTGTAGGGAAAACCAACTGTGCAGCATTGTAGAAATCAAAACATTGCAGATATTCCCTTACACTTGTTGCAGATATAACATCAGAATTGTTTTGTTTTCTTGGTATCTCAACTACTTCTATAGCATTTTGAGGTAAAATATTATTCATCAAAACATTATATCTGTCAGTTAAAACATCCTTAGGCTCTGTTCCAACAAATCTCTTTTTTATATTCAGAGCAGGAGCGATATATTTTGAAAACAAGTCCAAATCCAAAGTTATCTGAGTGTCTGTTGCATCTGTTACCTCTTTTAGGAAATATGTAGGAAATGTAATATTTGATATTTGATAATCACTTCCTTCACAGACTATTACATTATTCAACTCCCCTACTCCATTAGTTATCATCTGTTTTCTTTCCTCATAAGAAAACAGACTCTTGTTCTCTTTCACAACAACAACATACAGATTATCAACTTGTGCTGCTGCTGTTTCTATCAAATATCTGTGTCCCAAAGTAAAAGGATTGGCATTCATAACAATTGCTCCATTCTCCCCTTCTCTTTTTAGTGAGGTAAGGTAATCACAATAATGTTTCAAGCCATTGCCGTTTTCTAAAAGTATTGCTTTATCTGAACTTGCCAACAGTTTAAATCCCAGAGATGTAAATATTTCTTTGTTTTTAGGCTTGGTGAATACTCTTACCGTGTCTTCACCATTGTTTATTGCCTGCAGATAGAGATGGGAAATCAGTTTGGCTCCCATTCCGGTTTCACGCAATTCATCTGAAACAGCAATGCATTTGATGACATTATCTTTAAGGCCGCCTCCACCAAGCAGGACATCTTCTTCTCCAATCAAGAATACGCCTGCGTAATAATCAACATCATCCAACTCCAAACCGTTGTCATTCAAAAACTTCTCCACCTTGTTTTTGTAAGACTTGATACTTAGAGGCAAAGTACGTATTTCAAAATTCTGTTGAAACGTATCCATGGCTTGCTGTCAAATAAAAAAAAAGAAAAGTTAAAACAAATCAATCCACCTCTGCAATTATCTTCAGATTGGTACGGGAAGGATTGGTATTGGAAGAAACAGTCACATATTTTTCTATTCTCATTCCGTGTGTTCCTTTTGAATCGTATGTAACAGAAATCATACCTTCCTCACCGGGTTTAATTGCCTGCTTGGGATAGTCTGCCACCGTGCAGCCGCAGTTTGCAGCCACATCGCCGATAACAAGGTCGTGGTCGCCGACATTCTTAAACTTGAAACTGCCTGTAACTTTTTCTCCGGAACGTATTGTGTGGAAATCCAGAATATCGTTCTCAAATTTTATTGCTGCTTGGTTCTTTATAACAGAAACATCCATCTGTTCGTTATTCTTGGAACAGGAGAACAACAAAACGCAGGCAAAAAAAACAACAGACAGATATTTTATCCTATTAATTCTTTGGTTGAACTGCATCCAACAAATATTCATCATCATTGTATTTATGTATTTTGTTTTCCGTGCGTAAATCCACTATAATCCTATCCAGAAGACCATTGACAAACAATCGGCTCTTTTCTGTGGAGAACTCTTTTGACAACTCTATATATTCATTGAGTGTTACACGCAAAGGAATGGTAGGACAATAAAGGAACTCTGTTATCGCCATTTTAAGTATGATAATGTCTATAAAGACAACACGTTCCATATCCCAATTAATCACTCTTCTGTGTATTGTCTCGTCGTATTCTTCCCAATGGCTGGCAGTATTTCGCAAAAGATTTTTCATAAAATCTTGGTCAGACTCCTTTATATTGTCTATTTTCTTGTCAAAAGGAGTGGACAACTGTTTGTCTTTGCAGTTTGTTTCTTCCCAATTTCTTAGAAGGACGATAACAACCTGACACAAATACTCGTAATCATCTTCCCAAGAGAATTTTCTTTCAATCAAGAGTTCATAGAAGTTAGCATCTCTGATGATATAGTTCTTGAACAGTTGTACTATTACCCGTCTGTGCTGTTCAAATGTAACTTCCTCGCTTTGCATATAGGTCTGATATGATTCAGAAGCTTTGAAACGAAGAAATATCTGCCTTAACAAGTCATCCTGCTCGTGCCAATTGATATGCAGACGCTTTATTGCCTTGGTAAGTTGTTCGCATTCCGCCATACGGTCAAACATGGGATTCTCCACAAAACGATAAGAAGGATTAATCTCTTCCGGTGTAGGACGAAACTTGTTCTTTCCTTCTTCTATTATCTCCAAAGCAATGTCTTTTATTTCAAATATAATGGAAAGCAAATAGACTTCCAAGTCAAACATCTCATCAATATTGTCAAACATCCACTTCTCTTGTGCATTTATGTCTAATTTACCTGAAGTATAGTAAGCATACAAGGATTGAAGCACTTTTGCTCTTAAAAAATGTCTATTAAGCATTATAGTTTTATTTTTATTTGTTCCCGTTACAAAAGTGCAAAAATAATACAATTTATTGATATGATAAAAAACTTCAGCTTATTTTTTACCAAACACAGCCACAGCACCACAAAAAGCAACATTTTTTTTGTGAGTTATTCGCCTTCACCCAATAAATTCATGTTCCTGTTTTGGACGTATTTCTTCTGGATTTATATCCAAGCGAGGCTCCATGTGAACAGGCTCACTTGGTGTTGCATTATGTACAGTAACCTGTGGAAACGGAATATCTATATTATTCTCATTGAAGGCTATATAAACATCTTCCCTGATTTTTTTCCATAGCGTCCAATAGTCTTCCACATCAACCCATAGCCATATTACCAAATCCACAGAACTGCTGTTGAGATCGCTTACTGCCACGGTTGGAGGTTTAGGGTCCCATTTGACAAGTTTCTCCTTGCGTATCAAATCCCAAAGCACCCGTTTTACTTTGGCTATATCCGTACCGTATGCCACCGAAGCCACAACATCAAGACGGATTACACCTTCCTTTGTGTGGTTTATCAGACTCTTTGTAGCCAATTCGCTGTTGGGAATGATAATAGTACGGCCATTGAAAGGACGCATAATAGTATGAAAGATACGTATTTCCTTAACATAGCCTTTGTATGAGCCACACTCTATATAATCATCCACCTTGAAAGGTTTCATAAGCAAAATAATCACTCCTCCTGCAAAATTCTGTAAAGTACCCTGCATTGCCATACCAATAGCCAAGCCCAAGGCTCCCAGCAAGGCAATAAAAGACGTTGCTTTGATACCAATGACATCCATAGCCATGATAACAATCATTGCCTTCAGCAATATATCCACCAGCGAACCAAGAAAAGTTTTCAAAGACACTTCTGCATTACGCTTTTCCAATGCTTTGATTATAATTTTCTTCAGCATCTTGGCGAACTTCATACCAACCCAAAGAATGATAATGGCAACAATCAATTTAGGCACAAAACTAACCGTCAGTTCCGTCAAAGCCCTCAAACCATCCTTTATAATTGTATTATCCCCCACAATAGCATCTTTGAAATCACTGATGTTCATATTCTTCACACTGTCTGCTACTGCGTGTGTTATACTGTCCCTGGTCTGAATCATTTTACCAAATTCATCTACCTTTGTGCTGTCTGCAAGCGTATCTTGGACAGCCGTCTGCATAAGCGAGATACTATTGTCTATTTGCAACATAATTATTTTCTGTTTTGGAAATGCAAAGATACATTTTTTTTAGAATATCATTGACTTTTTTCTTTGTGTCTTGTTTTTCTTTTTTTTGTGAAATCAAGTCTTACCGGCTCTTTGTCGTTCGGAAGTTTCCCGTATGCTTTGCAGAATTCTTAAGTATTGCTGCTTTCATTGCAGTGTATGTATATAAGAGTCATAACGTTTTAAATAACGCAACCTCAGAGATAATATTGTATCTAAACGGCAAGAAAGAGCAAGAAGCCGAACTCTATTATAAAGTATTGACAACTATTTGCTTACTGAATAAGGGGAGAAATGTTTTAGGCTTTAGTGTAAGGATTAGCAGTGTATTTGCTCAGAGAAATTGAAGCCTTTTAGAAAAAAAATATTGATTTGTAGTATAAAAACATACATTAACTCTTTGTGGTATAAAGAGTTAATGTATTCTATTAAAGTATTGATTTTGGTGTTCGGATAGTTTGATTTCTTATATCACTGATTATTAGGCACAAAGCCCGAACGAACGACGGTTTTCCCTATAGGGGGAACGTTCGTTCGACCCTTGGCTACAAAAGATGGGTATTATTATTCAGAATGCTGATTAATTGTATTTTAAGGGTGTTTGACGTTCTGTTGAGGGCAGAGCGTATATTGTCTTTGTTCATCCTGTCACTTCCCTCTATTTCAAACGTTTCGCAGAGATACAAAGCCAGATTTATCGGATTTGCTTCATTGCTGTTCGCATAAGAGGATTTGAACTCTTCAATGATTTTTCTTTTCTCTTGCATCGTCTTGGTATTGAAGATTTTCAAAGTGTTATCTATCACCTCTCTGATGCTTGGTTTATGAGAAAAGTCTTCTTTTGAGAAATATTCATCTATTATGTTCGTATCTTCTAATTTATACATATCATCCTCAAAGACAAATTGTTGTATTCTGCTTTCTTCTTCCTGTATTTCAATGCTTTTGTTGAAAGCCGTATTGTCCTTGTCTTTCTTCACAAAGAAATAGAGTTTCTTGTCATACATAAAAGAATTGGTCATAAGTATCTGACGAGGGAGATTGACATAATTGGAAGAACCTATTATGTTGTACTTGTCAAAGGTGTTGAGGAACTGTTCTTTGCTCTCCCTACCTCTGTTTTCTTTTGCAGGCTTCCCTGGGTGAGATATATACACCTTAGCACATTGTGGAAACAGTTTTGTGGTCTCATTAAACAGATGCAGTTTGTCCAAAGCTGAGCTGATGTCATCGTTTTTCTGAAAAGAAATTACTTGTGTAAGAGAATCAACCAAAAGCAGTTTTACTTCACTCTTCAAGTTGTAGTTGATATAATTGAGGGTGGTTTTAAAATCTTCCCTTGTCTGTTCTCCTGTCCAATCCACGAAGAAGATAATCTTTTTCTCCTCGTCTGTAAGATTGAACTTGTCCAAGACTACTTGGTATTGTATTTTAGACCCTTCAGTAAGCACGATGATGATTTTAGGGGGTCGAACGAACGTTCCCCCTATAGGGAAAACCGTCGTTCGTTCGCAGAAAATCCTGTTTTTTATCAGACATCCCACAAAGTAGGCAGCCCAATAACTTTTTCCTTTTGAAGAAGGTCCGCAGACAATTGTCTCACTTCCGCACGGAAACCAGTCTCCACACAAGTATTCTTGGTTTGAAACGGTGCTTGTCCAGCCGTTGTATATTATCGTGTCTCCGATAATAAGGCTGTTGTCATCCTGTTCTTTCGCCTCAACAATGCTTTCCTGTTTGGTAGGGGCAAGTTTGTTGAGGGAGAAGTTCCTAAGAATTTCAGACACCTTTTTGTGATTTTTATGACTATACGGAAAATCTTCATTGTTAAGTAAAAATCGGTCTTTATTCAACTGAAGATAGAACAAGGTCTGTTTGAAATCGTTGTTGAATTTCAGTTTGCAGAGGGCGTCGAAAAGAGTATAGGATTTCCTTTCCATAGGGTCCCTTTCGTGAGAGGATACAAAGGTGCAGGTGTCTTCCATAAAAGAAATTCCTGCAGCGTCCTCAGAGCCTATACGCTTTGCCCTGTTACCTTCCTTTATATAATATTCTGACAACTCAAAACACAGTGTATCAATACTTGAATTTACTTTATTGAACTTTTGAATTAGTTCAGAAAAAGGGTTGATGTGGCTGTGTTCAGAGGTAACAATCTTGCTAATCCTTTGAATGCTGTCTCTTCTGGCTTCCATATTTGCATGGTCGCGTTTGTATATTATATTCTTTATTTCTTCTATATTCATATTCTTCATATTCTATAAATTATAAAAATCAAATAAAACTTTTGTTGAACTATACATATACTTGTAGCAGTCTTTTCTTGCCGTTACCGGAGCGTAGGAACAATGCTCGGGAGAAAACATGGAGGTGTCTATTCCTTTCTCCAAGGACATTGTTTCCTTTGTGTCATTCTCGTTGAGTATTCCGCTCATATACAGCACGCTATTCACGGCAAGTTTGTACTCTTTCGGCTTGATTGGTGTTTTCATCGGCACGATAATCCTAAGTCTCGGCTCAAGGTCGTAGATGCTTTTGTCGTAATGAGAATAGGAGGTGTAGGCGATGAAGAAATAAGGAAAGTTTTGCTTGAATATCTCGGCAATATCGTTGAAAGACAGTGTTTTGTGTCCGTCTATATCAATAAGGACACCGCCTATCCTATATACGTTGTCCAAAATCTTGCGTTCGTCTTTCTCGCAAGGCTCCCACAAGGCATACCAATCATAGTTGTATTTGTATCCAGGATTGATGTAACCGTCTGTGTGTTTGGATTTTTGCCAAGGTTTGGTCTCCTCAAAGTCGCGTACGACCTTTGGACGACTGACTATCTTCAACAAATCAAAGAGGCTTATATCTTCCGAAAAAGATATGTTGCCGCTTGGAACCCATTTGCCGTTTTGTCTCCACGTTATGCCCGTGGTGAATCTGATTGTGTTGGACTTCAAAAAGTTTAAAGTCTCTTTCTTTTCTTTCTTTTCAGCCGTAGCTGAAATTTTTTTTTCATTGTTCATTTTAAAAAGAATTAATAAAAGCCTCAAAAAAGGTGAGGTGCCTCTGTATCCCTGAGATACGGCTGCAAAGTTCTGATAACAAGGAAACAAAGTGCGTGATTACCTACTAAGTCATACACGGGAAAAACTACACAGAAAATATCATAAAATCCTACATAGAAGACTACATAGTAGTTTACGTAGTAGATTACGTTTTTCTCAAGTAATTAATTGATTTGTAGAATTTTATCAAGTAATTAACAAAATATGTTGAAAACTAATTTACGAAAGATAATAGATGTGTATTTTTTTTGTATTACCTTTGCAACAATATGAAAAAAAAAGATCTTTGAGATAAATATAAAGCAACAAGAAAAAAAATAAATCATGAAATATTATATAAAAGATCAAATAAAAAATGATTTAAAAAAGGGATGGGACGAGCTCCTGAAGGACTTGTTGCGTGGCGATTTTATAAAAAAGAAAGGTAAGATTTATCTTTGGCTTGACAGTTATAAATACTTTGCATACTTTTGTGTCTTTGTGAAAGACAATATGTTTTATTATCCAGATCATACTGTTTATCCGTACTTTACACCTATTTTCAAAAAGAAAGACGGCACCGATTTCACCGGCAAACAACTTGGCAAATATCTGCTTGATTTTAAATATTCACCTCTTACTGCAAGAAGAGACAAGCTTGAAGCCATACTTTCCTTATACAAAAGGAAAACTTAAAAAAAATAAGAAAAAAGTTGCTCAAAAATTTGTCTATGTCAAAAATTTGTCGTAACTTTGTAAAGTAAAAGTTGAGGATATAGGTACGTACTCTGAAACATCAGTTTTTACAAATCAAGTTTAATTTATTTATTAACCAAAAACAATCAAAAAACATGTCAGTACTTTATTCACGCGTAAAGCGTACGGTGACCACAGGTCATAATCCAGGACAAAAATACTTAGCAGTGTTGTTTGCTCCATCATCAATAGATGAAAACCAGATAGCAGAAGAGATAGCCTCAGCCACTTCTTTGGCAAAGGGAGACGTAAAGAATGCAATAACTTCCTTGTGTGAAGTGATAATGCGTTACAATGCCAACAGCGTAAGGGTGAGACTTGGCTCCTTGGGAACATTTTCACCATCCATAAAAGCTAAGGCAAAAGCCTCTCTGGACGATGTTACAGACGACACCATAACAAGGATAACCACAAAGTTCAGACCTAATGTAACATTCTCAAAAAGAATGAAAACAGCAGGAGTACGCCTAAGACAGGCAGACAACAAAGGCTATCAGGACCCTAATGCTTAATTGAACCATGGCGACAGACAAAAAGAAAATAATAACGATAATAGATATACTTATCTATATTCTTGCCGCCTTAGGAGGTTGGCTTACAGGCAGTGCCTTCGCTATGCTAAACTAAAACTTTGTTATTGTATTTATGAAGGATGTGCCAAAAGACACATCCTTTTTCTTAAGAGGTTAAGTTCGCTTAACCTCTCTTTTTTATACACAGATAAAGAGAATGTTGATAAATGTCTTTAAAACTAAAAGAATTAAAGATTAAGCATATTTAAACAGCCTTAATCTATATTTTGTTTTAAACTCATTAAATATTAATAAGTTAAAATTAAATCTTAATGTGAGAAGTAAAAATATACATAATATTAAGCAGGATATAATATATTCTTTTGTGTTAATGATGTTAGAATCTAAAATATTAAGTATGTTTAAATATGTTTATTTTGATAAATATTTTGTACTTAAGAATAAATCGTTTATTTTTGCAGTCTAAATATATCTTATATGGATTATAGTGAATTGATAGAAAAACAAGTCATAGGACGACTTAGGGTAGATAATCCTTGGTGGACAGAAAATGAAGTACCACAATATTATGCAGAAATGCATCCTCGCCTGTATCTTGACATTTTTTATCCATTGGTTGTTGAGATGGATATTAGACGGGCAATTATATTGATGGGCCCTCGTCGTGTAGGGAAGACGGTGATGCTGTATCATACAATCCAGCAACTGATTGCGGATGGTGTTTCTCCGCAGAATATTATCTATATATCGGTAGAGACCCCTATCTATAACAAAATATTTTTGGAACAATTGTTTAATTTGGCTAAGCAAGCATTAGGGAAAACTGATAGCAAAGAGTCTTTTTATGTCTTTTTTGACGAGATTCAGTATTTGAAAGACTGGGAGGTAAATTTGAAGTCATTGGTTGACACCTACCATAATGTGAAATTTGTTGCGTCAGGATCGGCAGCGGCAGAATTGAAAAAGCGTAACAATGAAAGTGGTGCAGGTAGGTTTACAGATTTTCATCTGCCACCATTGACGTTCTATGAATACGTTTATTTAAAAGGTTATGTCCATTTAATGTACCCAATAGAGATGGAATGGTCTAATGGATTTATAACAGGAAATACCACTGTTGATATTTCAAAATTGAATAAACTGTTTATTGATTATATCAATTATGGAGGTTATCCTGAGGTGGTTTTCTCTCAACGGATACAGGAAAATCCAGGTCAGTTTATTCGTCATGATATTATAGACAAGGTGTTGCTAAGAGACTTGCCGAGTTTATATGGAATCACAGATGTTCAAGAATTGAATTCGCTTTTTACAATGATAGCCTATCATTCTGGCTCTCAGTTTTCTTATGAAAGTCTTTCAAAAGATTCTGGAGTGAAAAAGGAAACACTACGGAAATACATACAATATCTTGAAGCGGCATTTTTGGTTAAGAAAATTCGTCGTGCTGATGATACAGCCAAGGGATATAGACGAGAGGTACTTTTTAAACTCTACTTGACAAATCCATCGTTAAGATGTGCTTTATTTCAACCTATTGATGAGAATGATGAGGTTATAGGCAACATGGTAGAAACAGCCGTTTATGCCCAATGGATTCCTCGAAATGCTAATATAGCTTATGCAAATTGGAATGAAGGAAATAAGAAGAAAGGAGAAGTTGATATTGTAGGTGTGAATGATGCTAAGCAAAAACCGGAATGGGCTGTTGAAGTGAAATGGTCTAACAAACCTTTCAATAATCCGAGTACAGAACTGAAATCATTGGAGAGTTTTATGAGGACAAACAAATTAGCCTATGCTATTGTAACGTCTATATCTGAAACAGGAAAGAAAGAAATGTCCTATGGCAGTCTTCAGTTTATGCCTGTGGCATGTTATGCTTATACTGTAGGGGAAAATACATTAAAAGCAACGAAACAGTCGTATGGACTATAAATGAATATGGCTCACCCTTTTATGGAAGGTAATGGACGTTCTACTCGCATCTGGCTGGACCTGTTGCTGAAGAAAAGACTCGGACTGTGCATTGATTGGAGCCGGATAGACAAGAAACAGTACCTTGCGGCAATGAAAAGGAGCACCACCGACGCAACTTCTATCAAGGCATTGTTGCGAGGAGCATTGACCGACGACATAAACAGTAGGGAGATATTTATGAAAGGCATAGATTATTCATATTACTATGAACAGGAGGACTAAGTTATGAGCAAGATAGACGAACGAAATAATAGTAATGTGTAATGTAGAATGAAGAATATAGAATGTGGAATATGGGATGTAGAATGTGAAATTGGGCAAGACGGTTCCCTATAATAACTCTACATTCAGCAGAATTTCCCTTATTTCGTTTTCGGTCATATCATTTACAGTATTTTAATATGACAACGATTAATTTTAGTTATTCTTTTATTGCATATAGCTTTTGTCATCTATCTTCTGAACCTTTTCGATGATAATGTTTGTCAAACTCTATGAAAATTGCAGTGCTGTAGAATTCTTTTTTAAGTGATTTAGGATTGTCTGCATCTAATTTTCGGATATGACATAACTTTTTATTCTGCTTTACTCCCTTCATTATGTCGTTGAACTTCCTATCCTGCTTGAAGTCGGAATATTTTTCTTTACATTTCTTAACAACAACCTTATAATCATATGGGTAATTCTTTTTTATATTTTCTTCGGAGACAGTTATAGGTGTTCCGTCAGGGGAATAATAGACTCCGATAGACTCAAAAGAATTACCCTTCTTAAAATCTATGTCTATTGAAATTGCAATATTGAAGTCATCATCTGTTTGGTCTTCAGAAGAAATCTTTCTTTTCACCAAATCGATATAGTTTTCCGTTTCCTTGGACAAAACTGAATCCACGATTTTTTTACTATCCACATAAGCCAATGGCATTAGGTATAAGTTGTATCTACTAAAATCTATAGGAAGTTCCCAATATTTTACGATTGAGATATAGTTCTTTATGCAAGCAAAGCCAAGCTCCTGAATCTGCCTAGTAATAGGTATGAGATTTGTAAAGTGGATGGCATTATCACGTAATTCAATCAATGACTCAATATTACTTTTTAAATTACTCGGCAGTTTTTTTAACTTGCTTAATTGGCTGATGACTTCCTGAATTGATAACGTACAAGGATTGTTGCAACGGTTGAGTGCAACAATCTTTCTCTTTGATAGGGTTCCGTCCTTTTTTTCGAATCTTTATAAACATATAAGGAATTTACTTTAAAATGATTAAGCCTTAAAAGATATGCTTTTAATAGTAATTCCCAAGAATTAACACCGAGGATAGCAAATGACTCCTCTCTATAATTGAAATCTGGTTTATTATAGATTTCAATTGCAGACAACATACTTCCGACCGATTTGTCAAGCAAACTTCTATATAGTGGATTTACTCTCATAGACTTTCAGTTTTTTTGTGTTGCCTTTATTTCCTTATTTTATTGCATTGCATAGAGTTTATGTACATCCTCCATAGTTATCAGTTCTCCGTGTTTCATATTTTGACCGATGTTTTTAGACCAATGTTCCCCAAGGGTATGGAATTTCCCTAGTTTGAACGTCATTTTCCCATCCTCGATAGTAAGACCCTTAATTTCATAATACCCGTCAATTTTACCTCCCACCATCGGTAGCAAATATCTTGCCTCAAGAATATTTACCTTTGGGGGTATTTCCATAATGTATTTTTTTGTGGTATGATTCAGGAACGATTCGTAGTCAGAATCGGATACACGAACATATACCGTGAATACATTCTTGCTCTCTACTGATTTTGGCATCGTGTCGGTGTAATATAAACCACGTTGGGGAACACTGTCTTGCAGTTGCTCTATGATACTTTCGTCCAACAATACTCGTCGTAGATGGTTTTCTAGCAAGACCCCACTATCGTCATTCGGCAGTAACGGATATGCACCAATATTGACTTCTTTAATCGATCTGAGATAATACGGAATATCGTCGCTACCATTCCGAATGTCTTCCAGCATTTTGTACTCGTCCATTCTGCCGGGAAACAGGATGTACCCACCGATAATCTCTTTTGAAAACCTCTGTTCTCCTTTCTTACCATAATAGATGGCATCTCTATAATGGTGCATTGCATTCAATGTTTCGGCAACAGGTTCATCAATCACCGTACTCACTTGCTCGTCTCCATCACCTTTCACTCGGTACTTGGCATCGTATAGATATGTTAATGTAATGTCACGTTCTTTTTTGTGAATGTGCATCACAATGTCCGGTTTCTGTTCTGTCGTCGCCGACCTCATATCGTCTTCACGGGAATCCCTGTCGAATTTGTATTGGTATCCGATTTCGATTAAATCCCCGTTCTGTGGATTTACGTATGTGATGTTTCCCGAGAGAGAACCGCCGTCAAATAGGTCAAAGGCATTGTGTGTGTCTTCGTGAATGTATTTCTGGATGTGTTCCTTGTTTTGTGGGTCAATCCCAAGAACCTTGCAGACAAGTCTCTTTACCTTCAAGAAACACCATAGTTCATATAGTCTCCATATGGGTTGGACACCAACCGATGTGTCTCCTTGAATCAGGTCAAGACCATTCTGCAACATAATCCAGTACCGATACACCTGTGAGTATCCACTTCTCTGTTGCAGCACTATACTTTGCTGTCGGAAACCGTCAAACAAACCGATGCCTCTGAAGAATGAGTTGTGTTTCAGAACTTCAAGTTCTGATTGTTTGTCCTTCAACAGTTGAATTTCATTCTCGGATGTTCCTTCGGAAAGTCGTTTTACCAATAGAGACAACCTTTCCGTTATTCTTTCCAAGGTGTATTTTACAAACCTGTTTTCCCTTGTGTCAAGAGTCGATTCTACCCGTTGGGTTCGATAATAGGTGTGCAGTGCTTTCTGTTCGTCATTCAGTCGGTCATTCACAAACCTCTCTGCAATCATTGGATTCCATTCCTTGATACGTTCTGCACGGCGAAACTCTTCCAACTTTTGCACTTTGTTATGGGGTTGGTGCAGGATGAACCGTACTGCTTGAATGTAGTTATCTACAATCTGTTTGAATACCGATAGCCATATCAGTTCGTTGTTAGCCTCACGCCCCATTTCAAATTGTTGGAACGTCAGTGTAAGATATCGGAACACCAAGTCTCCATACTCCTGCCGTATTTGCTGTATGATGACATTAAGGTCTTGTTTCGTGTCCAATTTAGGGGACAGGACATCAAACTCCACCTTGTGGCGGATTTGTTTGCCTTCAACATTCTTGTATGCAAACTCCAATGCAAAGTGTCCTGGTTGATTAAGAAAGTCAATATTGCTGTTTAATAGATATTTCCCATCAGCCAAAGTAATGCAGTTGAACATTTGTTCCACTTCCTTGTTCGGGTGGATGATACGGGGTTCTTCTTGTGCATCAAAGAATGTCAGAGAAAGGGTATATTTGTGGTTCTCGAAGAACACCGGACGAGCCGATGCCCATTCGGATTTCTCTACCTCCTCCAATCGATGTGTGTCTGCATTCCATACCTTTAACACCCCCTCCTCGTGCATACCATAACTGCAATATTGTTCAGGGGGGAGCTGTCGGGCTCTCACCTTGAACTTTCGCCACGATGTCTCAATGTCGGTACTGCTTACCTGAAACGTGTAGGCATCCTTGTATTTGTATTGCAGCAGTTCCATTGTCTCCGATTAGAAGAAGTTTGTGTAATATCCACTTAACTTGCCATCCATCTCGTCAAGTTTTTTGATTACCTTGTCGTAGATTTCGGGAACAGTTTCGTCTGATTGTTTGAAATGGGTCTCCACAAAGGATATCATATCTTTCAAGATGTTGCTCTTGCCACCTTTGGTTTCGAGTTGTTTCTGTTCTCCCTGAATACGTGGCAGCACCTTCTCCATCAGGATGGCCAGTGTGGCTTCTCTAATCAAGGGTTCAATGTTTTCGGGGAAACCAGCATTTTCAATCAGGACGCTCAAATAAAGAACCAATTCGTTCTGCACACGATAACTTACACGGAATGGTGTGCCATTCAAGATACCGTTGATGCTGTCCTCACTTGCCGTTCCATCTGAATTGCCAAGCAATTCGGGTATTCTTGCTGTTATTGTATCTGCATACTTTGCAAAACGGTCATCCTCCAACACCTCGTATGCCCTCACGAACTTGGACTTGAATGCAGAAAGTGGCAGTGGTTCTGCTCGATATTCAAGGTTGTTCCGACTCTCTGTCGAGAACATCTCGTCCATCTTTCCTCCATTCATCTCAATGGTAAAGGCACGGTCGATGACCTTTCGAGAAAACTGATGTGTGGTGTCGTCCATATTGACGGTTCCAATGACGAAGAGGTTGTCAGGTAGATGCAGTCCGTTATTTTTCAGATATGCAATAATTTCAGCATCATCAGGAGAATACAACGGTTTTGTGTCGTACTCATCACCATCAAGCATATAACCGGTGGTCTGTTTGGGCACCCTTTCGTCAAGTTTGCAGTTGCTGAATTTGTCTTTTGTCAGCAAAGGCTCTGAAAGAATCCTTACTTCACCATCAACAACTATCCGTTTCCTTGTCTCCAATACGCTCAAATACTCTGCAAAGTATTGCTCCACCGGAGCCAAATTCATTTCGTCAAGACAGAGGAAGAAAGGTGTGTCGGGATGCGTCAAAGCCTTGTATGTAAATCTTATAAAATCTGTAAGTTCGTAACGTCCGGACAATGCACTGTAATAACCGAGTAATTCCGTAGAATCGTGCCAGTTGGGTTTTACCTCCACAAGACAATAGTTGCCAGGAGTCGTGCTGTCCTCTTCTCTTAACTCTTCGGGACACGACATAAATGCTAGTTCCTGAACCTTCTGACTTTTACCCGTTCCAGAAATGCCAGCAAGAAGGAGGAAAGGTTTGGTTCGGAGAGCTGTGGCAAGTACTGAATGTGTCTTTGTGATATCAATGATTTCTGTTGTGTGATTATCTGGAATTGTTGTAAAATGTTTGTTCCGCTGACTCTCTATATAATAGTAAATATACTCTGGACGGAAAAGCACACTTTTTTCCGTTACATACATACCAATAA
This sequence comes from uncultured Bacteroidaceae bacterium, assembly GCA_964639765.1. Lineage (GTDB taxonomy): Bacteria > Bacteroidota > Bacteroidia > Bacteroidales > P3 > Scybalousia_A. The sequence continues at coordinate 35,171 of CAZXEN010000004.1, read as the reverse complement.
GTCTAGCTTTCTGCAATCCAGATGTTCGTGTCCCCCGAATACTCGGATTTGATGAAAAATCATACCTGGTTATTTCATATCCAGAGAGTATGTATTCTGTTGAATAACCATCTTCTTCTATGGCATATATGCCTAGTACTAGATTTATCCATCCGTCTTCTTCGTCTGTTGGATAAGATGTCCCTAATTGCATCTTGAATTCGTCGGGTTGACGACTTTCGTCACGAATCGAAGAAATGTATAGGTTGAGCTTAAGTTCTTTAATGGGACAAGACACTTTGATTTTCCAATGGGAACCTGATATGTTTTGTATGGTCGAGACAGACCATCCATTATGTTCAAAAATGGATTTTATAACAAGTTCTTGGGACGATTTAGAACTTGGCCACAAAGATGTCTTCCTTTCTGATGTGGAACCATCGTGATTTACTTGAAGATGTGTATCTGCCATATTATAAGTATTTTTTTATTTCCTTTGCAAAAACATACGCAAGTTGAGCTGGTACAGCATTACCAACCTGCCTCCATTGCTCCTTAAAGTCGCCGGACAATTTGTAATCATCGTCAAATGTCTGGATTCGCTTGATTTCTTCGATTCGGAGAAATCTATTACGCCAATGAAACGGACCTTGGTTATTTGAGAAACTAGCCTGAATTGTCCAAGAGGGTCTATCAGGAGATAATTTCAACAGGAAAGTCCAATATCTTGATTTCCACTTAAAAATCGGATTCGGATGTCCCCTTTTCTCCGTAAAAAACAGATAATTATCACCAGGGGGTATCTGCAACAACAGTTCGTAGTCCTTTGAACCCGGTCTTTGCAATTTTTCTTCTTCTGAAATGGTGTCAAAATCTGATAATACCTCTCTGCAGGTAACCCAAGGTTTTACTCCTTTTTGGGGATTATCAGAGTGGGTCTCTAAAGGAAACACAAAAGAACCAAATTCTTTTTTTATTCCAACACAAATAAATCTTTTCCGTGTTTGTGGGACACCATAATTTGCTGCATTTACAACCTTATAAGTAATATTATATCTTAATTTTTGTGCTTGCTCTTGCACAAACTCCATCGGTTCCTTATATGTCTTAAATGTAAAACCATCAACATTTTCAAAAAGGAACATTTTGGGTTTTATCTCTTTGATTGCCCTAAAATATTCAGGAACGGCAAAACCTGCCTTTTCATCTTGAAATCCGCCAACTTTATCAACAAGATAGTGCCGAGTTTGACTATATGGTGGGCAAGGAGGACCTCCTATTACCATATCAACTTTCCCATTGTATTTCTTGAAATCTAGATTTCTAACATCACCACAGATTATTTTGTCCGCTGCATTGTTTAATTCCAGACTTTTACAAGCCACATCCCACACATCTGTTGCTAACACTGTGTGGAACCCTGCTTTTTTAAAACCTAAATCTAAACCCCCACAACCAGAAAATAAACTTAAAACTCGATATTTCATTTATACAATCTCTTTTAGGAATGAACACATTTTTTGGGCCAGTAGGCAAGGTACTGCATTGCCAATTTGCTTATGAACAGAACGTGGACTACCTACAAATTTATAGTCCAAAGGGAAGGTTTGTATTGCTGCCAATTCACAATTTCGGAGTCTTCTATTATTCCAATGAAACGGACCTTCCCAATGCCCGGGTTGGGCAATAATTGTCCAAGATGGAAGATATGGATGCAGTTTCAACAAAAATGTCCAATATCTTGTTCCAGATTTGAATAGACCTGGAATATGTCCTCTTTTTTCCGATAATGCAATATAATTACTTCCAGGAGGGACTTGGATGAGTGCATCGTGATGGAGACCTTCTGTTCCATCTATTTCCGAGACAAGTTCTGGAACATCAAATCGACCTATCCAGTCTATTACTCGTTCATAAGGTGGTTTCCCGTTTTCTCCCATTTCGGAATTGGTTTCAATTGGAACGCCGTGTATTTCTTTTTTTGAAGCGATGAAGAATACTCTTTTTCTCCTTTGTGGAACTCCATAATCACAAGCGTTAGCTTTAATTAGAACATAGTTATAGTTCATTTGTTCCAAAGCATTAGCAAGGTCTTCAACAGCCTGAATGTTGTGAGGGTGTAAGATGCTTTCGACATTTTCCAAAATAAAACCGTCTGGTCTTATGTCGTCAATTATACCCAGATAACTACCAATCATATTACGAGGGTCGTCTGGTCCCAATCTCTGTGATAGAGTTTTCCAATATCCTGCTTTCGAGAATGGTTGACACGGAGGTCCTCCCAGCAATACTAATTTCTCCGGATTGTTCTTCTTCAAAATTTGACTAAAATCGCTCGCCTTTACATTTCTAATATCGTCAAGACGATGACTGGTATGATTAAAAAATTTGTTTGCCTTAAGAGTTGCAACAGCATCTTTCTCAAAATCAAGACTGGTTAAGACCTTTATTCCAGCCATCTGAGCACCAATATCTAATCCACCTCCTCCCGAGAAAAATGACAAACCCTGTGTTTTTGACTCCAAAACAGAATCTAAATAAGGCATACATTTATAATTCTTGTCAGAGTATGATAGTTTAATTTTCCCATTATTGACTTTGGTTCCTAATGAGTCAAAGAAAGATGTTCTCTGGGATTCAATAATTGGACTAAAAATTGCCGTCTCTATATATATGTTCTTAGGCATTGTTCGGTTTTTTACAAAAGACTTAGTTATTCTCCAATTCTTCAAATCTCACCAATTCGGAGAGTTCTACATTAAGGAGTTTGGATATCTTCATCAGCATTTCCAACGGTGGTTGTGATGTATTTGTACACCATTTTGAAACAGTTGTAGGAGCACATCCCAATTCTTTGGAAAGCCAAAGATTTGTTTTCTTTTTTTCCGCCAGAATAACCTTTAACCGGTTTAGGTCTTTATTTTCTGTCATATCTTTATCTATATATGAAACAACAAAATAAACGTAGATATATTAGAATTATTGTGCAGCATTCGATGTTTTAATGATTTTTTTTCATTTTATAGCAGTGTCGTACTTCCAACCCCGACTTCGCCAACACCTCCATCTCCACCATTATCTCCGAAGCCCTCACTGATTCCTCCATCCTCCCCACCTATGCACACTGATGCAACCGGTTGAACCCCGATGCAACCTGTCGAACCACATCGACACTCGGGAACTTGTCGGTATTTTTCGGGGTGACGCAACCAGACAACCCGGTGGCCAGACACTATTTTCAGATAAGAGCTAACCGGTAAAAAATGGAGTAAAAGCCTTGTTTTTGTTCCATTATTGTACCACAAAATTGGAAAATCCTGATAACCAGTACCGATTATATTAGAAGAGGTGAAATAAAACACTATAAATCATCAAAATCAAACGGGTGCTGGATAGTTTTCAGCACTCGTTTTTTTTTTATTGTTACAAAAAAGTGTGTAAAATTCGCTGGTTAAGTGAGAGCCATTGCAAACTTGTTTACAGATGACCGAACGTGAAGCGATTGGGCAAATGCCAAATCGCTCATTAGTTATCTGCCAATCCTTTCAAAACAATAAATCTATCAAGCGTATTCCTATCACACTTGCATATCTTTGCTATTTTCCTCTTGGAAGTTCCGTTCTTCAGAAGCTCTTTGATAAGGACTTCTTTTCCAGACAACTTGTACTTATCGGGACTGCTTTTCTTCCCTTTGGGGCGACCAAGAACAACTCCTTCCGCCTTCTTCCTTGCTAAAGCCTCTTTGGTTCGCTGGCTGATAAGGTTGCGCTCAATCTCTGCGGACAGGCCGAATGCAAAGGCAAGGACTTTGCTTTGAATGTCATCGCCAAGGCGGTAGTTGTCCTTGATAGTCCAGACACGGCACTCTTTGGTCATGCAGATGTTCAGTATCTCCATAATCATAAAGAGGTTCCTTCCTAATCGCGACAACTCGCTGCAGATGATGATGTCATCCTTGTTGATTTTCTTCAGCAGGCTGCCAAGTTGCCGCTTGGTGTAGTTCCGTGTGCCACTGATGGTTTCCTCTATCCAGTCATTGATGACGATGTTCTGCTTCTCACAGAACTTGTTGATTTCGAAGCGTTGGTTCTCAACCGTCTGCTTGTCGCTACTTACTCTGATGTAACCGTAAACCATTTTTATGATAAAGATATGAAAAATAAGCAGCATAGAGTAAATAACTAAACTTAAAACTCAGATTTTTTAAGGTATAGTTTTTTGAGAGTATAAAAAAAAGAAAGGGTGGTATTTTGGAAATACCGCCCTTTTGGTTATATATATGTGATTCTTAGTAACCGAAGATTGTTTCAAGGTCAAGTTTCTGGACATTGCCAAATGCTTTCAAGCCTTCCAGGTCTATTTCTTCTTCGTTGCCAAGAACAACGACAGTACGTTTCTTGCCTTTGATATATTTTTTGTTGAAATCCAATACATCGTCAAGGGTAAGAGACTTTATGGTATTGTATTCTTTTTGTTGCCAGCCGTTTTGCAAGCCCATCTTCTGTGTGTAAAGATAAGAAGAGATGATACCCATCTTTCTTGTACGGTTGGTACAATAGGAAGCTAAAAGACTTTGTTTTGAAATATTGAAGTTCTGCTCAGACACAGGCATATTCTCAAACAGGTCTGTGAAAGCACCCAAAGCATCTATAAGTTTGTCGTTTTGTGTTCCTATATGAGAGAAGTTCAAGTATTTCTTGTCTTTCTCGCTTGGAGAAACAAAGTAAGCAGCAGCAGAATAAGCCAAAGAACGTTTCTCTCTTATTTCCTGAAATACGATGGAGTTCATGCTTCCTCCAAAATATTCATTGTATAAATCCACTTTTGGAGTAAGGGACTCGTCATAGGTGTTGTCTATGGTTGTAAGTTGTCTGCAAAGAGACTGTTTAGCATTGTAGTGTACAAAATACACCTTGTTTTCTGTTGTAGGCTGATAGTCGTAGTCTGCCTGTTTGATAAGCATGGATTTCTTTGTATTCACCTTGTGGGATTTGTCCAGAAGTTTGATAACATCTTTCATCTTCTTGCTGCCATAGAAAAGAATGGTCTGTTTCTGGTCGGTCATCTGTTTAAGCATGGAAATAACCATACCTGCACTTAGAGAATTGATTTCTTCATCAGTAGGAACGTATCTTTTGCTTGCGTCACCATAGTTGGCGTATGATACCAGACGAGAGAAACAACGGTTTTGGTTAGCCTTGGCATTTGTACGTGATTTGAAGATATCCATTTTTACGTTTTCTATCACCTCTTCGCTAATCTTTGGATTGTTAAGTATGTCTTCAACAATATTCAAAGCCTTTTCCATATTTTCTGTAAGACCTTCAAGGGAAACAGTGCAGTATTCGCTTCCTCCCATAGAGATATTGTAGTCGCATGCTATGTCATACATCTCTCTTTTTATCTGGGCAAGAGAACGGTTGGTGCTTTCCAGATAGTCTGTAGCATAATCGCAAACACCTGCCATTTTGTTGTAACGAAGACCAAAATCATAACGGAAATTCAACTGAAATCTTCCGTTTTGTTTGTTTTCAACGTAAAGAACTTCTGAACCTTTCTTAAGTTTGCCTTTTTGCAAATCTTTTTCGTAATCAACAAAGACAGGCTCTATTGACTTAACTTTCATATTCTTGACATCTGTAAGGAAAGGACTCTCAACGTCTCTGTTCATAACAACAGGAGTAATGGCTGGTTTTTCCACCTTGGTAACCTCTTTTGGTTCTCCCTGTCGTTTGTAGATTACTACATAGTTGTTGTCTTTGAATATGCGTTTTGCAAAGTCTATAAGTTCCTGTTTGGTTATCTTGGACATCTCTTCTGTCTCATTGACAGCGTCCTGCCAATCCTGATGAGCAAGGTAAGCACTGATGATGCTCATAGCACGGTTCTCGTTGCTTTCCAAACCTTTCATCTCGTCAAGTTTAAGGTTGTTGATGGCTGCTGTAAGAAGGCTTTCGTCCCAATTGCCTGACTTGAAGATGTCTATCTGTTTTAAAAGAAGGTCTTTTACCTCGTCAAGGCTCTGTCCTTGCTTAGGCATACCCACAAGCAAGAAAGCAGAATAGTCGTTCAAGGCACTTACACCGCTTCCTGCATACATGGTAAGTTGTTTCTGGTTGATGTTCTCGTCTATCAGACCACAGCTGCCGTTGCTAAGTATTCTGTCCATAAGAGAAGCAAGCAAAACCTCCCTGCTTCCGTTTCCAGCATCAATACGGAAACCTATTCTTATGTTTTCTGCGTCCAAGCCCCACACATCCACTTTCTTTACCTCTGTTATGGCAGGTTCTTTTATAGGTTTGAACTCAGGCACTTTCTTTGCAGGTATTTTGCCAAAGTATTTGTTGATAAGTTTTATGGTTTCTTCAGGATCAAAGTCTCCACTCATGGCAATGCAATAGTTGTTTGGAACATAATATGTCTCAAAGTGTTTCTTGATATTGTCCAGAGAAGGGTTCTTCAAGTGTTCTATTGTTCCTATTGTTGTCTGTGTTCCGTACGGGTGATTAGGATAAAGGGCAAGGTTCAAAGCCTCATAGACTTTTCTTCCGTCGTTTGCCATTCCCATGTTCTTCTCTTCATAAACGGCTTCCAACTCTGTGTGGAACAGACGGAATACAGGGTCTGCAAATCTGTCTCCTTCCACTTTCAGCCAGCGTTCAAGCTCATTGGAAGGTATGTCTTCCTGATAAACAGTCATATCATTGGAAGTAAAAGCGTTTGTTCCCTGTGCTCCTATCAAAGACATCATCTTGTCGTATTCGTTAGGAATAGCATACTTTGAAGCTATATAGGAAACAGAATCTATCTGATGATAAATCTCCGTACGCTTCTGAGGGTCTGTGGTGTGGTTATAAACTTCATACAGACGTTCTATTTCTTTTATATACTTTTGTTCTTCTTGCCAGTTGAGAGTGCCGAAGGAAGTTGTTCCCTTGAACATAAGGTGCTCAAGATAATGAGAAAGACCTGTGCTTTCAGAAGGGTCGTTTTTGCTTCCTACTCTTACGGCTATGTAGGTTTGTATTCTTGGAACATCTTTATTGACAGAAAGAAAGACTTCCAAACCATTGTCAAGCGTATAATGAATAACATTCATAGGGTCATTCTTATATGTCTGCTTTTTGAAATTTTGTGCATTAAGAGTAAAAGCCACAAAAACCAATACTACCAATGCAAAGCTTTTGATAAGTGTTTTTTTCATGTTTGTTTATATGTTTTAATTAATTTTTTTCCTGTTTTATTTTGTTGTAGGAAGTATCTGGCGTGCTGCAGGCTTTGGCATATTGATTGTATCGCAACCATTTACACAGCCTCCAGGACAAGACATAACCTCAATAAAGTTTCCTGGTGCTTCGCCTTTCTTTGCCCACAATTTAAGGTCCCTGATGTTTTGTTTTGTCAGTCCGTCTATCACCACGTCGCTTATTATCTCAGGATTTTTGGCAGTGGCTTTCACAGAAGCTGTAACACCTGCCACCATTGCAAAACCTCTTCCGTGTCCAAGAATGGTATTGTCCAGAACTGTCTCTTCCAAGGAAGCAATATCTATTTCAGCAGCCTTGAACAAAGCTTCCAACTCTTCGTATGAAAGAACATAATTGACATCTGGATTGGTATGACACTCGCTTCTTTTTCCTACACAAGGAGAAACAAACACAAGGATAGCATCTTTCTTTGTCTCTCTAAGCCATTTTGCAGTATAACCCATAGGAGTAAGAGCATCTGAAACGTATGGCTGTATTTCCGGAAGATGTTTTTTGTACAACTCTCTCCATGCAGCACAGCATGAAGTAGTCATAAACTTTTCTCCTTTTTCCATTCGTTCCTCAAACTCACGTGTTTCGTTTTCTGTTGTCATGTTGGCACCCTTTGCCACCTCCACAACATCAGTGAAGCCTATCTTCTTTATTGCAGTAAGGACTTTGCCGTATGGCTGGTTGAACTGACCGCCCAAAGACGGAGCAACCATTGCTATCACTTCTTTCTTCTGTTTTATTGCGTTGATTATTTCAAACATAAAACTTTTTTCAAAGATAGCTCCAAAAGGACAGGCAACCATACATTTTCCGCAGTATATACATTTCTCTGGATCTATGTGCTCCACTCCGTCCTCTCTTTTGCTTATTGCTCCTACAGGACACGCTTCTTCACAAGGGACAGGCTGGAAAATGATTGCATGATAAGGACAAGCCTGCATACACAATCCGCAGTTGATACATTTTTCTGTATCTATGTGTGCTTGTGAATTCTCATGTTTTATCATTGCTCCTTTTTTGCAGGCGTATGTGCAAGGATGTGCTATACAGGAACGGCACAGATTGGTAACAATATACGAACTTTTTACACAGGAAGAACATGCCTCATCTACAACAGTAAGCATCACTTCCGTGCTTTTTTCCCTTTGTTTTGCCAACTCCACATAATGGGAAAGGTTGTCAAACTCATCAACTTCATCATCTGTGTTGAATCCCAGAATAGCCATGGTCTTGTATTTGGCTTCTGCTCTTGCCTTGTGAATACAGCAACGAGTGTGTTCAGTTTTCTTTCCGTACATGTCAAAAGGAAGACGGTCTATCTTCTCTTCAACATTTCCTTCATAAATCATTTTTGCCAACTTCTGAAGTATATATCGTCTAATCTCTACTACATTGTTATATGTTGCCATTTTTTATGCTGTGTTTTTATTTTTTTAATAGTAGTAACGCAAAAAATAAAATAAAATTATACCATAGATTAAAATATTTTACTATTTTTGCAAGCCTTAATAATAATGAAACACTGTTTAGTGAATAGCAAGAAAAATTAAATGAAACAAAGTTTTATTGCTACAATAGAGCAATCTATTATCAACCATTGGGATAGACCTGCTTTGAGCGACTATAAGAAAGAACCTGTAACATATTCTGAAGTAGGAAGCAGGATAGCACGATTACACATACTTTATGAACATTGCGGCATAAAAGAAGGAGACCACATAGCAATATGTTCAAGAAATTGCGCTTCTTGGGCAATAGCATATTTTTCCATTCTCAGTTATGGTGCCGTGGCTGTTCCTCTTTTGCATGAGTTCAAACCTCAGAATGTGGAGCATCTTGTAAATCATTCCGAAGCAAAGCTGTTGATTGTAGGCGATGTTGTCTGGGAAGGAATAGAAGCAGAAAACCTTCCTAATGTCAATGCAGTTATACAAATACAGGACTTCAAGCTTGTATATTGTAAAGATGATCTGTACAGGCAAGCATACGACAATCTTGACCATCTTTTCAAAGAGAAATATCCAAACGGTTTCGGTAAGGAGAATGTGAAATACAGAAGAGAAAATCCGGAAGACCTTGCTTTGATAAACTATACCTCAGGCACAACATCCATGAGCAAGGGTGTGATGATACCTTACAGAGCATTGACAGGCAACCTTAACTTTGCAGCAAGGGTCATAACAAACCTTAATGAATACTCAAACAGCATATCCATGTTACCTCTGGCACACATGTATGCGATGAGTTTTGAGCTTTTGTTTGAATTTGTTGCTGGAACCCACATACATTTCCTTACACGTGTCCCTTCTCCAAAGATAGTTGCGGAAGCTTTTGCAGAAATAAAGCCAGATATTATTATTTCCGTGCCTTTGATTATAGAAAAGATATACAAGGCCAAACTTAAACCTATTCTGGACAAGCGAATGATGAAGTCCTTGCTCAGAACCCCTTACATCAACAAGGTGCTTTTGAAACGTATTCAAAAATCCTTGCATGTATCTTTCGGGGAACATTTCTATGAAGTTATTATCGGAGGTGCTGCAATTAATGGCGAGGTGGAAGCATTCCTGAAGAAAGTGGGCTTCCGCTATACCATAGGCTATGGAATGACAGAGTGTGCTCCTATAATATGCTATTCCGACTGGAAGGACACCAGACTTTGTTCCTGTGGCAGACCTGTGGCAGAGATGGAACTAAAGATAGACTCTCCTGACCCAGAGAAAATACCAGGGGAAATTATCGTCAGAGGTCAGAATGTCATGCTGGGATACTACAAGAATGAAAGGGCAACCAAGGAAACATTGATTGACGGCTGGCTTCATACAGGTGATTTGGGTGTTGTGGACAAAGACGGCTACCTTTATATAAAAGGAAGAATAAAAAATATGATACTTTCTTCCAACGGACAGAATATCTATCCAGAAGAAATAGAAGACAAACTGAATTCCATGGAGTATGTCAATGAGGCATTGGTAATGGAGAAGGAAGGCAAGATAATAGGTCTTGTAAATCTGGACCAAGAAAAGATAGACACCGATGCTTTGGACAGAAAAGGCTTTGAGGAAATCTTGGAACAAATACGCTTGGAGACCAACAAAGAACTTCCTGCCTACGAACAGATATCCAAACTCTACATACAGCCAGAAGAATTTGAAAGAACACCGAAACGTAGCATCAAAAGATATATGTATAGCCATAAATAATGACGCTGTGCTTTATGGATGACACTCAGCAGAAGATAAAAGACTTGACAGACCGTCTCAATAGATATTCCTATGAATACTATGTCTTAGACCAGCCTACAATAGACGATATAATTTTTGACAGACTGCTCAAGGAGTTGGAGGGTCTGGAAAGACAATATCCTCAATATGCTTTGCCCGATACTCCAACGCAAAGAGTCGGAGGAGAGATAAACAAGAATTTCCGTCAGGTTACGCATACTTTCCCCATGCTTTCCTTGGCCAATACCTACAACAAGGAAGAAATTGCTGATTTTGTCCAAAGGGCTGAGCAGACTCTTGGAATAAAAGACTTGGAATGGGTTTGTGAACTGAAATACGATGGTTTAGCCATAAGCCTTTTATATGAAGACGGAATGCTACAACGTGCTGCCACAAGAGGCAATGGAGTTGTAGGCGATGATGTTACAGCAAATATAAAAACCATCCGTTCCATTCCTTTGAGACTACAAGGAGAAGGTTATCCGCAGCGTTTTGAAATAAGAGGAGAAGTAATATATCCAAGGAAAGCTTTTGAAGAGTTCAACTCTCAGAGGATAGAAAACGGGGAAGAACCCTTTGCCAACTGTAGAAATGCAGCCTCCGGAAGTCTTAAACTTCAAGACCCGAAACAGGTTGCAAAACGCAAACTTGACTGTTTTCTTTATTTTATCATAAGTGATCAAGCAGGAGAAACAACTCATTATGAACGGCTGAGACAAGCCAGGGAATGGGGTTTCAAGACGGGCAATTTTTTTGCCATTACCCACAACATAGACGAGATAACAGACTTTATAAACTATTGGGACAAAGAACGTTTCAACCTGCCTTTTGATATTGACGGAATAGTTATCAAACTCAATGAAGTAAAGTATTGGAATGTCCTTGGTTCCACAGCAAAATCACCTCGTTGGGCTACAGCCTACAAGTTCAAGGCAGAGCAGGCTTTCTCCAAACTTCAAAAGGTTACATACCAGGTAGGCAGGACGGGTATCATAACTCCGGTGGCAGAGTTTGACCCTGTGCATTTGGGAGGCACTGTGGTAAAACGTGCTACACTCCACAATGCAGACCAGATGGATATTCTGGATTTGTGCCAAGGAGACACGCTTGTGGTGGAGAAAGGCGGTGAAATAATACCTAAGATTGTTGAAACAAGACATGATGAGACACTTGCAAGCAACGGAAAACTGAAAAGGATAAAGTTTATAACCCATTGTCCTGTCTGTGGAGCAGAACTGGTAAAGGAAGAAGACCAAGCCGGTTGGTTCTGTCCAAACTACAACCATTGTCCTCCTCAAATCTTGGGACGTTTCCAGCATTTTATCTCCAAAAAGGCAATGAATATAGAATCGCTTGGCGGAGAGAAGATGCGTTATCTTTTGAACAACAGCAAAGTATCTGATTTTGCCTCTCTATATGATTTAAGAAGGGAGGATATCATGGGAGTATATCTTTCCGATGACGGCAAAAAAGTCTCCATACAGGAGAAATCGGCTGACAACATCATCAACGCCATAGAGGAGTCCAAGAAGGTGTCTTTTGAGAGGGTCTTGTATGCCTTGGGAATACGCTATGTGGGTGAAGTGGGTGCAAAGACACTTGCATATCATTTTGAAAACATAGACAATCTGATGTCTGCAAGCGTGGAAGACCTGATGAACGTGGAAGATATAGGACAGACTATAGCCGAAAGCGTTTATTCGTGGTTCAGAAACGAAGAGAATATTTCTGAAATTCAGGATTTGAGACAAAAAGACTTGAATTTTGTTGTTGAAAAGCAAGACTTTTTGGACAAACTTCAAGGCAAATCCTTTGTTGTCAGCGGAACTTTCAGGACGTTTTCCAGAGAAGGCATCAAGAAAGCCATAGAACAAAACGGCGGCAAGAATGTCTCCTCCCTGTCAAAAAAGACCGACTATCTTGTCTGCGGAGAAAAAATGGGACCAGAAAAGAAACGCAAAGCCGAAACCCTGAACATCAAAATGATAACCGAAGACGATTTCCTCGAAATGTTAAAATAAGATTCAGGACTCTCTTTCTGTAAAGGAGAAATACATACAAAGCACCCAAGGGGGCAAAGGGGGTACAAAGTTTTTCCTTTCGTAGTTTTTTATACAAATCACATAATCCGTGTAGTATGGGGAGATTGAGCAGACATAAAATATACAAGAGTAAAAAAGTGATAAAACTTGTATCACATATGCAGAAACAAAAAAAGAGAACAAAGCGTTTTTGTTCTCTATTTTTTTATCAATGAATTTTGTTATCAATCACCGAGGATGGAAATGCAACACAATTGTTTACTGAACTGCCTCCACCACGATGACAGCGGCAATTGGCGATGGCTACTTTCCATTTTGCATAATGTTTAGTGTTGTTGAAATTTATTTTATCCAACGTTTTGCCATCCATAGACCACATTCTGCGAGAAGGATGATAGCCACCAAAGCGATAATAAACCACAGAGTGTTTTGCAACGGTGCCATTGCGTCTGCGTAGGACTGTCCCACCTCTCTGGCAGCACCTTGCAGGTACCACTCCTTACGCAACCACATATAGATAATGGAAGCAATGTTGCCAAGTGCAAGCACAGGATAGGCTACGTAGTCACGCTTTACACCCAGTCGCAACACATCACTCAACAGTCCGCAACCGATGCAGATAATCAGCTGCAGGAGATCAAACTCACCCAAGACAGCCATCACTCCTCCAAACACAACAGCGAGCAATGTACCAAGTCCAAAACGCTTCCAACGCAACGCCAGCCACCGGTAAGGGAAAGCAGCGAACAGCGATCCTACGGCAGGAGCCAGCATCCAGCATATAGGATCAATAAAACCAATGAATTCGGCGATAAAAACCGCCACAAAATACAGCACCACAAAACCTGTAGCGCCCCAGAAAGTCTGTTTTTTATCCATAATATTATATTTTATTTGATTAGACTCTGCAAAAGTATCCACATAGCTCCACCTGCACAATACCCAAAAGTGGTGAATTTCAAAAAGACACTATGCAATAAATAAGTATTTAATGCGTTATTAAACAGTTATAAAATTATAAAACACACGAAATGACAAAGAAAATGATGTTGCTGAATACCAAGAATACCTGGCAGTTCCCCGACTATTCAAAGTATGACACCAGCATCATAGACCTCAAGCAGAAGCTGTGGTTCCGCTAAAACCACAAGTGCCAGACGGGAAGGGTCCAACGCTTTTTCCAGTTCCTCGGGAATCATACGTCCCATAGCATCGCTTTTTACCAGTCTCACCTCAAGGTTTTGCAAGTCGCACAGATGCATATTGGAATAATGTGCCTCGTCTGACACATAGACAATAGGTCGTTTGTCCGTCTTGTTTAAGAGGTCGTTGGGACCGAAATAGGTCTGCTGACCTTCTTTTCATACTTGGGTTCACTGGTCAAGTTTCTCAACACCAGAACTCTGCGCAAAGCAACACTTAGCAGCTATTAGCACCGCTAACAATACCATTGTTTTTCTCATATATGATCACATTTTTGCAAAGATACAACAATTTAATTATGTTGCAATAATTAGTATTTTTTTTACCTACCATTCTTTTATTTTTTCTGCAAAGTTAAAATACCAGCGAATTTTACACACTTTTTTGTAACAAAAAAACGAGTAATGTTGCTGCGGTAATTACAGACCCAGATACTTCTCAAAAAACTCCTTCAGCTTTAGGATGACGGATGTTTTTACACAACTGCGATTGCCGTCTCCGCCAAATCTCGACATTGCCGGAAGTATCTTATCTATGTCGGTTCCAGTGGTTCTCAACTGACCGTCTCGGAATGCATTGCTGATGTACTTCTTGGTCTCCGCCGTCTTCAAACTTTCTTCCTTGATGATGGTTGCAAGGTCTTCCTCTCTCTTCCGTTTCACATATTCCTCCCACGCCCTATTCACATCCTCTTCGGTATTGACGGTCTCGATGAAACTCTCGATGAGTTCCTTCTTGCTGCGGAGGTTCATACTTGCTCTGATTGCCTTTGAGATATTCACCAGTATCTCCTTGTTCTTACAGTTGCTGTCGTGATACTGCTGAACCAACATCAGGATGTAGTCGATGTTTATCTCCACCTGACGGATGAGCTCGGTCTCGAATATGAGGTCATCGTTTATCACCTCCTTATCCACGTAGGTTCTCTTTCTCCATTTATCCCTCAAATCGAGGTAGTGTGATTGGTAGTCCTGCATCTGTCCGTCGGTGAGTAGTTCTTTGCCCTCGAACTGGTCGAATGCTTGCAGGACGTTGATAGATTTCAATAGACTTCCGAACAATCCGATGAACCGTCTCTCTTCCTGCTCACCCTTTTCCGGTCTTCCGTCGGGAAACTCTTCCTTCAACTGCTGCACTAACTCTGCATAACCATAACAGTGCTTGCCACCCGGCACGTCGTATCCGTTGTAGTATGAGTTGAAGTCTTTCAACAAGACGATACTGCTTGCATCCTTGTCGCCAAACAGTGCGATTGCATCGTCGGTCTCTTGTTGCAGATTGCGGAAACAGACGATGTTGCCAAAGGTCTTGATGGAATTGAGTATTCTGTTGGTGCGACTATAACTCTGCAAAAGTCCGTGCTGACGTAGGTTTTTATCGACGAATAGGGTGTTCAGTGTGGTTGCATCAAAGCCCGTGAGGAACATATTGACCACAATCAACAAATCCACCTGACGGTTCTTCATCCTCAACGAAAGGTCTTTGTAGTAGTTCTGGAAACGCTCGCTGCTGGTGTCGTAATTGGTGCCGAACATCTGGTTGTAGTCCTTGATTGCACCTTCAAGGAAATCCCTGCTCTGCTGGTCGAGGTTGGTGGTACTCTCGGGGTTCTCTTCCGCCAGTATGCCGTCAATCTCTTCCTCGTTTGCACCGTAGGAATAGATGGTTGCTATCTTCAAACGCTGTGCTTCGGGTAGTGCCGACTGCTGCCGCTTGAACTCGTTGTAGTATGCCTTCGCCATCGGGATGGACGCCACTGCAAACATTGCATTGAACCCGAGTAGTTTCATCACCATCTTCTCCTCCTTCACCTCTTTGCCTCTGCCTGCACTCGCCACCTCGCTGATGTTCTGAGTGGTTCGGAACGAGTAGTAGGATGTCCGCTTGGTCTTTTGGTCAAAGTGTTCAAGGATGTACCTCACCACCTCTTCCACACGCTCGGATGCCGACATTGCCTTCTCTCGGTCTATTGCCGAAATCTGCTTGTCTTGGATGCCCTCCTTCTGCTTCACGGTATTCACGTAGTCAATCCTGAACGGTAGGACGTTCTCGTCCTTGATTGCATGGACGATGGTGTAGGTGTGCAGTTTGTTGCCGAATGCCTGTTGGGTGGTCTTCAACTGTATGTTGCCGCCCGTGCTTGCATTCGCTGCAAAAATGGGTGTTCCGGTGAAACCGAACAGATGGTATTTCTTGAAGTTCTTGGTGATTGCCGTGTGCATCTCGCCGAAGTTGCTGCGATGACATTCGTCGAAGATGATGACAACGTGTTTCTGGAATATCTCGTGTCCTTTGTTCTTTTGGACGAAGATGGACAGTTTCTGTATGGTGGTGATGATTATCTTGTAATCGTGGTATGCTCCGTTCTTGTCCTTGTTCTCTAACTGCCGTTGCAGTACCGCCGTCGATGAGTTGCTGTCCGCCGCCCCTTCCTCAAAACGGTTGTACTCCTTCATCGTCTGGTAGTCGAGGTCTTTCCTATCCACCACGAACAACACCTTGTCGATGTAGTCCAGCCGTGACGCCAGCTGTGCCGTCTTGAACGAGGTCAGGGTCTTGCCGCTACCTGTGGTGTGCCAGATGTATCCGCCGCCCTCCGTCTTGCCGTACAACTTATAGTTGTTCGCTATCTTGATACGCTCTATGATACGTTCCGTGGCCGCTATCTGATAGGGTCTCATCACCATCAGCATCCGCTCGCTGGTGAAGACACAATACTTGGTAAGGATGTTCAACAGGGTGTGTTTTGAGAAGAATGTCTTGGTGAAGTCAATAAGATCGAGGATAGGCTCGTTGTTACTGTCCGCCCAGAACGATGAGAACTCAAACGAGTTGCTGGTCTTCTTCGTCTTGTTTCGGTTGCCCTGCTGCTCCTTGATATGGTTTGCACGGGTGGTGTTGGAGTAGTATTTGGTGTTGGTGCCGTTGCTAATGACGAAAATCTGCACATACTCATACAACCCACATCCCGCCCAGAACGAGTCCCGCTGATAACGGTTTATCTGGTTGAACGCCTCTTTGAGTTGCACGCCCCGCCGTTTCAGTTCTATATGCACCAGCGGGAGACCATTGACCAGAATTGACACATCATACCGGTTTTTCCATTCCACATTCTGCATTCTACCTTCTACATTCTGCACGTATTGGTTGATGACTTGCAGGTAGTTGTTGTGTATGCTCTTCTTATCAAGGAGGTAGATGTTCTTGCTCTCGCCATTATCACGCTTCAGGACTTGGATATGGTCTTCCTGTATTTTTGACGTCTTCGCCTCGATGCTGTCGTTCTTGTTGGCTATGCTCTCGCCGAAGAACCGCTTCCACTCGTCATCGGTGAATGTGTAGTTGTTCAGCCGCTCCAGCTGCCTGCGCAGGTTTTCCACCAAGTTCTTCTCCGTGTGGATGGGTAGGTACTCATATCCCTGTTCCTTCAGGGTCTTGATGAAGTTCTCTTCCAGTGCCGCCTCGCTCTGGTATTGGTCGGGTGCCCCATACTGGGTTTTATACTCGCTGACTACGGTGTATTCCTCGTTCTCCACTATGATGTTGTATTGGCTCATATTTCAAAATTCTATTGAATTATTGTCAAGCAGGAAATCATGCAAGGCAAGGATCAAAATACCCTGTTGATTATACCATGGCTTTTGTTCGGAATGAGTAATGATTATTTTCTTAAATGAATCGTCGATGTTCTGCAAGGACGCCATTTCTTGTTGCTGCTTTTCATCGCCATCCATACTTGCTGACGATTGAATGTAGTAACGTTTTGTACCGTGGTTCACCACAAAGTCAACTTCAAGATATTTACGAACGGTATTACCGTTTCTGTTTTTTTCAGCGACTTGCACCTGACCCACATCAACAGAATAGCCTCTGGTTTTTAATTCATTGAAAATAACATTCTCCATTATGCTGCCCTCGTTTTGCTGACGGAAGTTCAATAATGCATTACGTAGTCCGACGTCCACAAAATAATACTTCAATGGCGTATTTATATACTGTTTTCCTTTAATGTCGAATCGCAATGCCTCGTCAATAAGAAAAGAGTCTTCTAAATAATTGAGGTATGACACTATAGTGTTACGTGAAATGTCATTTTTCTTCACGCTTTTGAATGTGTTTTGTAAGTTGGTTGGATTAGTAAGGTTTCCTATAGATGAGGCAATTGTTTTTGTTAAATCATATAAGTCATCAGGATGTCTTAAATTATGCCTGTTGACTATATCAGTCAGATAAGTAAACTGGAACAACCTTTTAAGGTACTCCTCTTTTTGTCGAGAGGTAGGCATCGAAGCGCATTGCGGCATTCCGCCGTATAGGCAGTATTCTTTCCATGCTTCGTGGAATGTACCGTTGAATGAGGACTGAAACTCAGAGAAAGAAAATGGGTAAACCCGTATCTCGTCGCCACGGCCACGAAATTCTGTGATGATGTCAGAAGAAAGAAATCGTGAGTTGCTTCCAGTTACATAGCAATCCACATTGGGCAGATGTAATAGGCTGTTCAGCACTGTTTCAAAGGCTGGCACTAACTGAATTTCATCAAGGAAAACATAGTGCATGCGCTCGTCTTTCAATTGTGACTTGATGTACTTGTGGAGTGATAAATTGTCAAGCAAGTGTACATTATCCAAGTCATCGAGCGCTATGGTTATAATATGCTGTTCGTCGATGCCTTTATCTAATAATAATGAACGGAAAAGATTAAATAGCAAAAACGATTTTCCGCAGCGCCGAGCCCCAGTAATCACTTTCACCATACCGTTATGCATACTGGATAAAAGTCTATCTGTATATTGTTTACGTTCTACTCTCATCTCTCTATTGATATTTTTTGCAAAAATACATCTTTTTTGTCAATAGACAATAAATATCGGTTTGAAACATGTGTGATAAATCGCCCATATTCTTGATTGCTTTGCGGGAGTTTTTCCACTGGTGTTGTTCCTTTTCAAATTATTTGTTTTATGATTCGTCCCATTTACGCTTCCTTTCTTTTGAAGGTTAGTAGTTGGTCTCTATAATACTCATATTGCTGCCGCCGCGCCTCAATCTCCGCCGGAAGCCCTTGCGACAGGTCATTGGTGAGAGTGTCGAAACGGTCGAGGATAGAGACTATTCGTTGCTGCTCTGCAAGTGGAGGGATACCTAACTCATACTCCATAACTTTCTGCTTATCACCTCTGGGCATTTTTGCACCTTTTGAATAATTGTTGTCGTAATCAAAAAATGTATGAGATGATAAAACACAATATAGATAGCGTGGAATGATAATATTCTTTTTGTCTTCCTTTATTCTGATACACAATACATCCCCATTGGTTCCGCCCACACAATCTGCATACCATATTTTATGTAAGTATGGTCGAATGTTTCCTATCAATACGTCATTGGGTTCGAACCTGACACAATTACCTTCCTTGGGAACATTGCTTGCCTTCTCCTTACCACGTTGGTTCGGAAGAAGATTTTCAACACTAACATAAGTATCTTCATTTACCTCTTCCACTCCAATTCGTTCTTTTGAGTATACACACACCTCCCCCAGTTTTTTCCATTCCACATCCTCTCTGCCTTCAAAGGACAGCAGTGTATCACGGTAATAGTTGTATTGTTGTTGTCTCGCTTGCAGCTCCGCTTGCAGCTCCGCTGCATATACCGCGAAGCGGTCGAGAATATCGACTATCGCCTCCTGCACAGGCAGCGGAGGAAGGGGGATTTCTATCTCTTTCGCTTGTGTCCAATGTCTTTTGTATTCTGTACTTGTCAAGTTGTATGCACTAAAAGCGTAATACACATACTTTGAGTTGTTCGCTTTTGATGTGAGTATTTTTAGACCATCTGCTCCTTGTGCAAAACGACCCTTGTGGTACTTTACAATACAAGTATGGTCTCCGTACAAAATGTATTCACCATCTTCGACCACTGCCTTTTCGTTGTCAGTGTAGCCTGCATATTGCTGTTGGCCTTGGTCAATTATTTGAAATAATCCCTGCTCTTGGTAATCGGATGTTTTGAGTTTAGCGGGTGGTGTTTTTACTTTACACACATCCTCTATTTTCTTCCATTCAACTCCCTCGGGGCAATATTGCTGTATCAGTTGCGCTATCGCGCCACTTCCTCCTTGCTCGGCAATGCCAGAAACAGGTTTCCGCATTGCGCTCGCTTCGTTAGTCAGTTCGTCAATCTTTCCCATACCGTTAGTCCTCCTGTTCGTAGTAATATGAGTAGTCTATGCCTTTCATAAATATCTCGCGGTCGTCGATACGGTCAGTCAAGGCTTGTTTCAACAAGGCTCTGATTTTGCCGCTGTCCTTCTCGCTTTCTATCATCGCGCTCAGATAGTCTTGTTTGCCTATCTTGCTCCAATCGACACATAGCCCCAAACGCTTCTTCAGTATCATGTCAAGCCAGATGCGTGTACTCCTTCCGTTGCCCTCCATAAAGGGGTGTGCCATATTCATCTCCACATACTTGTCCACAACTTCATCAAACGTCGATTCGGGCATCGCCTCGACGGTCTTCAGGTAGCTGTGCAAGTGTTCTGCCAAACAAAAGATAGTGTTGCCTTTGGATATAGTCTTGGTTCGTATCTTTCCAGCAAAGTCGTAGAGGCCACCAAAGAGGTAGGCGTGAATCTGTTGTAGCGATTTTACCTTTCCGACATCCTTTACGGAGACAATGTTGCTCTCCCACAAGGTATAGGCCTTCTTGCGGCTGCGTCCGTCGATAGTGTTATCGCTGTAGGTGAACCAATCGAGGAAGTCGACTGTATTTTTGGCTGGAAGGGTCTTTACCACTTCTTCGACATCCTCTTGTGCAAAGCAGTCCGTAGCGTAATGTTTGCCGTCAGCTGCAAGTAGTTTCAGTTGTATACATTTTGAATACAACTGACCGTAGTCCGCTTTCTGTCTGTTCTTTACAGTACCCCAGTATACACGAGGACGTGGACTCCCGGTAATGGCTGCCACTATATCGACAATGGAAAAATACCACTTGTTTTCTTCGTCGTTCCAGATAGCCCGGACTTCGTGGTCTTTGTAAAACCGGAAGGATATCTTGCCCATAACTACAACTCCTTAATGATTTCGTCAATCTGTGCCCTCAACTCATTCTCGTGTGCCACAATCTTTTCTATCCTTGCATTCAGTTCCACTATATCCACCTTCTCACGGGTGTCCTCCTGCTCCACATAGGTGGATACCGACAGGTTGTAGTCACCCTCTGCTATCTCTTTGTTGCTGACCAGACGACACTGATACTGCACATCCTTACGGTCTGCAAACATCTGCACGATGTGGGCGATGTTCTCGGGGGTGAGTTTGTTGTTGTTGGTTATCTTTACACACTCCTTGCTTGCATCTATGAACAGGGTGCTGTTGTCCTTCTTCGCTTTCTTCAACACCATAATGCAGGTTGCTATGGTGGTGCCGAAGAACAGGTTGTCGGGTAGTTGGATGATGCAATCCACATAGTTGTTGTCAATGAGGTACTGCCTTATCTTCTTCTCCACTCCGCTACGATACATCACGCTGGGGAAACAGACGATGGCTGCCGTGCCGTTGGGTGCCAACCACGCCAGCGAGTGCATTATGAACGCAAAGTCCGCCTTGCTCTTTGGTGCCAACACGCCCGCCGGTGCATATCGGGGGTCGTTGATGAGGGTGATGTCGTCGTCGCCTTTCCACTTGATGTTGTACGGAGGATTGCTGACGATGACCTCGAAGGGTTCGTCGTCCCAGTGCTGCGGTGAAATCAGGGTGTCTTCACACGCTATGTCGAACTTGTCGTAGTCGATGTCGTGCAGGAACATATTTATACGACACAGGTTATAGGTGGTGAGGTTGATTTCCTGACCGAAGAAACCCTGACGGACATTCTCCTTGCCCAGGATCTTCGCCGCTTTCAACAACAGGGAACCGCTGCCACACGCCGGGTCATACACTTTATTGACTTCGGTCTTGCCGAGGGTCGCCAGTTTGGTGAGGAGTTCGGACACCTCTTGTGGGGTGTAGTATTCGCCGCCGCTCTTGCCTGCATTGCTTGCATACATACCCATCAGGTATTCGTATGCATCACCGAATGCATCTATGGTGTTGTCTTGGTAGTCGCCGAGTTGCATCTGCTGTATGCCTCGGAGGAGTTTCACCAACTTCTCGTTGCGCTTCACGACGGTCGCTCCAAGTTTATTGCTATTAACATCGAGGTCTGCAAACAATCCTTTAAAGTCGTCTTCGCTCTCCGTACCCTTTGCACTTGCCTCTATCGCTGTGAATATATTTTCGAGGGTCTCGTTCAGGTTGTCGTCCTTATCACAACGCTTGCACACGTTGCAGAACAGTTGGGACGGAAGAATGAAGAACCCTTTCACGCCGACCATATCCTCACGCGCATCCTCCGCCACGCTGTCTTCAAGGTTTGCATAGTCGAAACCGGTGTTGCCGCTTTCCCATTCGCCACGGTTGATGTAGTTGGTGATGTTCTCGCTGATGTATCGGTAGAATAGTATGCCGAGAATGTACGACTTGAAGTCCCAACCATCCACGCTGCCTCTCATCTCGTCCGCTATCGCCCAGATGGTGCGGTGCAGTTCGTTACGTTCTTGCTCTTTCTTATTATCTGTCATTGTTATAACTGTCTTATTGTTCGTTATGACCCCATCGTTATTCAATAGAAGCCACATTTTATGATAGTTATAACGTTAAAATTGTGTTATTATTGCCTTCCAATAATAAAAAAATGACCCCAACGGATATTCTGAAGGGGTCATTGCCTTCTACCAAGGAATGCTTGTGTGTTTAATGATACGATAAATGATACACTAAATGATAATGTAAGGGCTACATACACTATTATTCGCTTGAATCCGGGTATCCGACGTAAGAGCATTTCTGATTTATCAGGGAAAAGTATCGCTGCAATTGGTAGACATATAGCCATACTTATGAAAGAAGGATTGATTGAACATCGAGATTCTAACAAGACAGGTGGTTATTATGCTAAATGAAGAATATGATTGAAATCAAACGGTTTTTATGTATGTTTACATGAATAAGAATTCTGTTTTTCAATATGTCGAAAATCTACATAAGACAGTTTAATAAGAAACTCTAACTACAACTGACCTGTCCCATCAAGGCAGGTTTCTTAATACTTCTGTTATAGAAAGCAATAAAAAACGAGTGCTGAAAACTATCCAGCACCCGTTTGATTTTGATGATTTATAGTATTTTATTTCACCTCTTCAAAGTCAGCATCTGTTACGTCTCCATCGTTGTTATTGTTGTTGGAAGAAGTGTTTTCTTGCTGAGGATTGCCTTGAGCTTGTCCTTGGTTTGAATTTGCTCCCTGGTACATATTCTGGCTTACGCTTTGAAGAACGTTGTTAAGTCTTTCTGTAGCAGAATCTATGCCAGAGATATTTTTGTCCGCATGAGCTTCTTTCAAATCTTTCAAAGCACTTTCCACTTCTGATTTCTTGTCGGCAGGAACTTTGTCTGCGTTTTCTTTCAAGAAGTTCTCTGTCTGGAATATCATAGCATCTGCAGCATTGATTTTGTCTGCTTCTTCTTTCATACGTTTGTCTTCGTCTGCATGAGCTTCTGCATCGGCTTTCATTCTCTTGATTTCTTCTTCGCTCAAACCACTTGATGCCTCTATCTTGATGCTTTGTTGTTTTCCTGTGGCCTTGTCAAGAGCAGAAACATTAAGAATACCGTTGGCATCAATATCAAATGTAACCTCTATCTGAGGAACACCTCTTCTTGCAGGTGGTATATCGCTAAGGATAAATCTTCCCAAGGATTTGTTATCGGCAGCACGTGTTCTTTCGCCTTGAAGAACGTTGATTTCCACGCTTGGTTGGTTGTCCTGTGCAGTGGAGAACACCTGAGATTTCTTTGTAGGTATGGTTGTGTTGGCATCAATCAATTTGGTCATAACACCGCCCAATGTCTCTATACCCAAACTCAAAGGAGTAACGTCAAGCAACAAGACATCTTTTACTTCACCTGTAAGCACTCCGCCTTGAATAGCAGCACCTATTGCAACAACTTCATCTGGATTGACACTCTTGTTAGGAGCTTTGCCAAAGAAATCTTGTACCAGCTTTTGAACAGCAGGAATACGTGAAGAACCTCCAACAAGTATGACTTCGTCTATTTTACTCTTGTCATAGCCGGCATCCTGCAAAGCTTTCTCGCAAGGAACCAAGCAACGTTTGATAAGGTCATCGCAAAGCTGTTCAAACTTAGCTCTTGTAAGAGTTACGTTCAAGTGTTGAGGAACGTTGTCAATAGAAGTGATATAAGGAAGATTTATTTCTGTCTGTGTAGAAGAAGAAAGTTCTATCTTGGCTTTTTCTGCTGCTTCTTTCAAACGTTGGAGAGCCATAGGGTCTTTTCTTAAATCCACATTAGGATTGTCTTTCATAAACTCTTCTGCAAGGAAGTTGATAATCTTTCTGTCAAAATCATCTCCTCCAAGGTGAGTGTCTCCGTTTGTACTCTTTACTTCAAACACTCCATCACCAAGTTCCAATATACTGATATCAAAAGTACCGCCACCAAGGTCAAATACTGCTATGTGAGAGTCTGAATTCTTTTTATCAAGACCATAAGCCAAAGCGGCAGCAGTAGGTTCATTGATAATTCTTCTTACTTTCAGACCTGCAATTTCTCCAGCTTCTTTGGTAGCCTGACGTTGTGAATCGTTGAAGTAAGCAGGAACGGTGATAACCGCTTCTGTTACTGTCTGACCAAGATAATCTTCTGCTGTCTTTTTCATTTTCTGAAGAATGATAGCAGAAATTTCCTGAGGAGTATAAAGTTTTCCATCTATATCCACACGAGGAGTATTGTTATCCCCACGCTGTACCTTATAAGGAATATGTTTTATCTCTTCCTGAACCTGGTCATACATATTTCCCATAAATCTCTTGATACTATAGATAGTGTTCTGTGGATTTGTTATAGCCTGACGCTTTGCAGGGTTTCCAACTTTTCTTTCACCATCTTTTGTAAAACCAACAACAGAAGGAGTTGTACGAGTACCTTCATTGTTTGTTATTACCACTGTCTCATTACCTTCCATAACTGCTACGCAAGAGTTCGTAGTTCCAAGGTCTATTCCAATTATTTTTCCCATTTTAGTATTTGTTTTTTTTGTTTAATAATCCGTTTTATTTTTTTCTGTTCATTTCATAGAACACAACTAATAAGACAAACAATGTGCCAAAAAACATCAACTGACATTTTGTCATAAAAGGAATAAAAAAAATAGGAATAGGCAATGGAGAAACTGCAGGAAGAACTGAGGAAATAAAGACTATAGGCAAAAGCGTATTTGGTAATATCTATGACCAATTTAAAGGCAAGGTAAAGGAAGCCTATACATTCCTACTGAAACATCGGAGCGGCGACCTTCTCGGTGTATTTCACAGAGATGGGTTCGGAGATGTTATTTGTTTTGGGGTGACCAAGGCGGTGGTGCTGAACACATTCTTGACAAACATGTAGGAAAGGGAAAGAGTTTTGCCACAGAAGAGGAAGCATTTACAGAGATAGACCATATCATTAAATCTGGACAAAAAGTCTTTGAAAATGGCTATAAGGCGTATTCAAAGACGGCAATAGGATTGTTACCGTACGCAAGAATTGGCGTGAGAAGGGCAAAAAAACAGCCGATAAGAATTGGGTTCTTACGGCTTATGATGAAACGTCAGCTGATAGTGAGAGCCCTGTCGCTACCAATAAAATCCTCGCTGGGTCGGTTTCTGATGTTTCTGCTGGCAAAGATAGTAGAAATTCTGAGAAGAGGGAAGAAAAAGGGGAGAAAAAGAAGAAACAAGGCGTACTTGGAAAAAAAGACATAGAAAATGTTGTCAAAAATCTGAAAATAGACAATGTAAAGATTGTGGTCATTGACGACATTTCCCAGATACCATCATCGGAAAAAGCCGCTATCAGACTTCTCAAACAGGATAAGAAGGTAGAGGGTTGGTACAGTCAGACAACAGAAGAGCCTACCGTATATTTAGTTTCTTACAATCTTGACTCTGTCAAGCGTGCCGAAGAGGTTATTATTCACGAAGTGGTAGCACACAGTGGCTTGCGAAACCTTTTAGGAGAAAAAGACTTCAACAAGTTCCTTGACAAAGTCTGGAAAGGTATGACCGTTGAACAAAAGAGAGAGCAAATGGAATATATTGCCCAACGGAAACTCTCCGATACGGAATACCTAAAACTATTGAACTCAACAAACGTCCGTATGGCTGCCGATGAGTTTGTAGCACATTACGCCGAAACAGTTATCAATAAAATTATTGGCAGGGAGGAGGCAAAGAGTACTTGGCAGAAGATAAAAGATATTTTAAAGGCTATTATCAAAGGTAAGGGCTTTAACAATGCAGCCGAAGATGATAACTTTATAGACCAACTGCTGAAAGAGAGTTACCGCAAATTGAGAGAACAAGGCAATCAAAATGCTAATGCCGATGTCAATAATCAGTTCAACGAGCAGTTAGCGGAACTGACAGAAGACAATGCCGACACAAAGATTTTCTCATTAGGTAGTCCAAGTCTTATCCTTCGCAGTGCAGGTGTGGTAGATATGCCTATGAAACTCTATGGTAATAAGATTGTCAAGAAGGCAAAGAAACACGGCTTTGATATTGCAAACTTAAGAGACCTGCCGAAAGCGGTAGCCGACCCCATAGCAGTATTCAACAACTATCAGACAGATACAAATCGCTCTATTCTGACCGAACTGAAAACAAAGAAGGGTAATTTCCTTGTAACTTTAACTGTCGGTAAAGGTGGTGTTGATATTGACTTTAATCTTGTATCTTCTGTATTTGGCAAAAGTCAAAATGGTATTGTTAATTGGCTAAATAAAGGATATGCCACTTATATAAACAAAGAAAAAACTCTCGGTTATCTCAACCTTCCCGCACCAATCACGGGGGCTCTAAATAATCAAGAGTTAAATTCAATTGCAAAGATAATAAAAAATTTTGAAAATCCAAGCATTTCTGAAAAAAATATTTTTTCAGAGGAGCCACGCTTTTCTATCGTTACGGACAAACAACTTTTAGACAAACTCGAAAGCGGAGAGAAGCAAATAGGCTATCGTAATGTTGTGCTTAATGAAGATGGCACACTTGGTTCACCAATGGCAAGCAAACTCGGCAAGCGTGGCGAAAAGAGTGTAGCCACTACACCTTTTGAGTTTGGGAAATGGGAGCAAGCAGATGAAAATCCCGAATTGGCAACCGACAACGGCAAGATAAATCTTATCAAGCCTAATGGTCTTGGCAGTGTAGGAGGTGTTGATTATAATCCCTATGTACATATTCGCCCTACAACTCTCAATAAGCAGTTTAAGAATGCTTGGGAACGTCCTAATCTTGTATATATTGAAACATTATACCCCACAAGCGAACTTAATGGCGAGTATAAAGCCGACAAAGCGAAATTGCCAACAGGCAGACATGATTGGAATGGCGGTGAGTTAATTCTTTCACGCT
Source organism: uncultured Bacteroidaceae bacterium (assembly GCA_964639765.1). Taxonomy (GTDB): domain Bacteria; phylum Bacteroidota; class Bacteroidia; order Bacteroidales; family P3; genus Scybalousia_A. The sequence goes on along the minus strand of CAZXEN010000004.1, from coordinate 7,942 downwards.
ATGATAAGCCAATGCGTATTGTGCCGTGGTCAGAGGTAGCGGACGAATGGGTGAAAGAGTTTAAGGACAGCGGTGTGCATTTTGATATTGTGCCACCTGCTTTGTTACCATTGTTGCAAGAACGTGGCGTAGAAATTTTACCACCACACAAAGGTATGGGTAAAGATTGTCTGAACGCATACGCAGACTTTAAGCAGGGAGAAAACAAAAGGACGAGGTTCAACGTGGCGCAAAAAGAAAAATCGGAAGGAGAGCAGACGAAAGTCACAGTATCTCCCCAACCGATTGAAACTGCAAAGATACAAAAAAAATTTGAAAATCCGACAATTTCGGGAAAAAATAATCTTTCAAAGGAGATAAGGTTCAGCATCGCCTCCAACCCTCATCTTACCGAAGAGGCAAAGGCGGAGATGCAGTCCATTAAGGACAAAGCCATAAAGAACGGCACGTTCATGAAAGCCCCCAACGGCAAGCCGACTAAACTCACGGAAAAGCAGTGGCTGCAAGTGAGGACACAAGCCTTCAAGCGTTGGGCTGGCATTTGGGACTTGGCAAGCAAGGTTGTAAACATATCCGATGTGTCTGAATTGAGTTTTGCTAACAATGCTGCCTTTATGAAATATGCAAAAGAGCATTTCCAAAAAGGCGGTAAGTGGAAATCTTATGTCAATAAAGACACAGGCAATAAAATACACCTGTCTTCTACGGGTATCAACAAATCTATCAGCAATAAAGCGGTTGATAAGTCGGCAGTAAGCCGTACAGACCACTTGCGAGCATTAGGCAAGTTGGATGAAATATTGGAGAATAGTATATTAGGTGAAACGCACAAAGATAAAAACGGACAACCTAATGTGCCAGAAATACAACTCTATTACGGAGCAGTAACGATTGACGGAAACATCTATCGCATAAAAACAACCGTAAAGAAAGTCAGGTTGAACAGTGGAGAGTTGTCAGATCGTCAGTATTCGTTTGAGGTACAAGAAATGGAACTGATAGAAGAGCGTCCTGCTCGGCAGGAAATAGGCGACACCAAAGGTGTAAACAGCCCCACCAATTCTAACAATTCCATTTCGGGTGCAAATTTACTAAAAAATGTTGAGAAATCGGACGGAAGCGGAATAAAAATTTTGGACGACCACACGCAAATTCTCGATGAGAACGGCGAGCCGTTGGTGGCGTATCATGGCTCTAACCGTAAATTCAACATATTCAAGTATGGTGATTTGGGCTTCCATTTAGGTACGCTGGAACAAGCAGAGGTTGCAGCGGAAGGACAAGTACGCTGGAACAAGAAAGGTAGAGAGAATATCATAGCAGGGTTTGTCAATATCCGTAATCCTTATCGTATAGAATACGACCCTGAGACTTGGAATGAGCCGGGTAGTGGTTTCTTACGACAGTTGCATGACGAAAAGATTATTGACGATAGCGATTGGTATGGATTGGATTATGAGGGACTATCCTATAAGCAGATGCAGTCCATCCGTGAGAAATTGCAAGCGGCAGGTTATGACGGTGTTGTATATCCTAATTGGTATGAGTTCCGTCCCGGTGAGGATTACCGCACTGAGTTTGATGATTCGTATGTCGCTTTCACCCCTAACCAAATCAAGTCCGCCACTGACAACAACGGAGAGTTTAGCGAGAATAATGATATAAGGTTCAGTATTGCACAAGCAAACGACCGTGCAAGCAAGACCCTGCGGGGACAGATTGAGACTAAGGGTAAGGCTGTATATAAGGCACAACAAGACTTGCTCAACCATATCTTTGATAAATTCGGAATTGATATACAGTTAGACGTACCAGACAATGGTATCCGTTTCAGTGTGGTATCTGCACCAAGAAACACTATGCCACAGCGAGACCGCAACAAAGACCGTGAAGCGTGGAAAAAGGTGTTCAAAAAGCACGGCGAAAAGGTATATGACAGACTGCACGAGTTGCAGGGCGGTATCTTAGCAACACATCCTATGGAGTTGTTGGAGTTTATGCGTAAGACTATCGGCAGCGAAAACGACCTTCTGCCTATCATTGAAAATAACCACGACTGGTTGATAGATAAGTTACGCAAAGCCATAGGCGAAGAAAATGTTATCACCGACAACGAAGAGGCACAAAGGATTATTGATGAGCATAACGGCAAAGAAATTTCCGACAAAGAACGGCAGGACTTAACCACTACTATCCATTCTTCATCGGAACAGAGTGCAAAGTTACAAATAAACACTGAAATGGCAAAGAAAAAACTTCAATTTTTGACAAATTTATATAAAGGAATCAAAAATAGTAGAGGTTTTATCAAAGCAATAACAACAGCATTAGGAAGTAACAAAACAAACAAGCAAAGCCATTATTTTGAATTTAAAGCAAAGAACGGCGATGTTATCACTTTGCGGGTAAGCAATCACAATACAAATTCGGAACGATACAAGGATAATGAACAAGTTGTAAGTATTGTAGTAAAGTCAAGGCGACATCCGAATACATTTATCGGTAATGAAAAAACTGATGTTAAAGAATATGTATATTTTAAAGAAAGGATAAAGGATAATACATTGTCTTTAATAGCCGAAAGTGTTAGGGATTTATTAGAAACAGGCGAATATCAATAGAAGAAATAAAAGATTTACCTAATGCTATAAACAATCCTATGATGGTTTATGAATGGGGAACAAAAGCAAAATCCGCCATCATAATAACCAACATAACAAGAGAAAACAGCGATAAAATAACTGTTGCTGTTAAGCTTGAGAGAAATGGCGAAGAAATGACTATTAATGAGATAGCAAGTATTCACGGAAAAGAGGGGCAACGTTTTATTTCTGATATGATAAATGCAAAAGAAGGAGGTATTGAAAAAGCATTGAAATACATACAAAAAGATAGAAAAGAAGTTCTTGATTGGTTAGGATTAGACGCTCCCAAGGCGTCAGCCTCACTAACTAATGAAGAACTTCATATTGCAAAGGTACTACAAACTTTTAAAAATCCAGCAATAATTGAGCAAAAAAATGAAAAAAATCTTAAAGAGCATAGGTTAGTTGGTGGTAATAGTGGTTATGTAGGTTATAGTATGAGTAAGCGTGCAGAACAGGCACGAGAGGAGGGAAGATACCCTAAGACAGACTTTAAAAAAGTATATAATATTTCGGACAAAACGTTGAAGGCGTTGGTATCAGCGGGTATTATAGATGACAATGAATGGCATCACACAAGCAAATATGGTAACAAGACAACATTCTATGGTTGGTCAGAAGAGAAATTTGCAACGATATATAGGTTATTCAAAAAAGAGATAGACGCTATAGTAAAAGAGAATCAACCACAGCCTAATCCTTACAAATACACGGAATGGAATGAGTTTTCAGAGGAGTTTCAGGCTTTGCCTTATAATGTAAAGAAAGATAAAGGTTCAAAAGAATTACAAGACTTTTTGAAAACACACCCTGAAGATAAGGCTAAGTATGAGGAGAATGAGAGATACAATCAATGGCAAGCACAAGCACCAAGTCCAATAGAAACGACGAGGATTGTCAGCGAGAAGCTAAACAAATTCTTTGACGAGAAGGATGTCAAGTTTTTCAAGACAAAGGACGGAGAGGCTTATGGCTTTACTGTTGGAGGTAAGGTGTATGTTGATGAGCGGATAGCAGACGCAAGCACACCGATACACGAATATACTCACCTATGGGCAGAGGCTTTGAGGAAAGTAAATCCAAAAGAGTGGCAGAACATAGTCGGATTGATGAAAAAGCAGACGTATCTTTGGGATAAGGTGAAGAACGACTACCCTGAATTGAAGACAGATGATGAGATTGCCGACGAGGTGCTAGCACATTATAGCGGGGAGAGAGGAAAGAAGTTGTTGGACGAGGAATACAACAAGATAAAAGGCAACAATAAGATGAATATCTTTGACAAGGCTAAAGCATTGCAGGCGATAAACAATGTGAGAGAAGCGTTGAAGAGATTCTGGAAAGGTGTTGCGAGCTTGTTTAACATACACTTTACGAGTGCCGAAGAGGTAGCCGACAATGTGCTGTCAGACTTGTTGGAGGGGGTAAATCCTAACAAGACAGAGACAAAGACAGAGGAACAAGAGATAATAGAGAGAGCGAAGGCAGATGGCACATATATGAAAGCACCTAATGGGAAGAAGAGCAACCTCAGTGAGAGACAATGGGTGCAGGTAAGGACTAAGGCTTTTAAAAAGTGGTTTGGCGATTGGGAAAAATCGGCAAGGATAGAAAAGTTACGCAAAAGCGAAAGTATCACGGCAACGGGTAATGAATATAAAGGAAAGTATGAATTAAATAATAAATCTGCCGACAACTATATTAAGGAAAATTTACGGGGTGAATACACAAATAAGGATACAAAGGAAACAATAAAAATTACACGTATAGGGGCAGAAAAGGTAACAAGACACGATATAGAAAGTGAAATACACTTAAAATCCGTTGCGTTGATACCTGAAATGTTAGAAAAAGCAATATTTATAACAGAAGAGACGAACGAGAAAGCAAAACGAGGTTTTGATAGTTATAAATATTATGTAGTTGGATTGAAAATAGATGGAGTGGATTATACTGCCAAAATGGTTGTCGGGGTTAAAAATGGTCAGACTTATTACGACCACGCATTAACTGAAATATCAAAAGAAAAACTCCTAAATGAAAGGGACAGAATATCAACGTCTGTTTATCAAAAGGAGCAATCTTTTGATATAAATAACGTAAAAGATAAACGTTTATTGTCTATATTAGAAGAAAATTCGTCAAAAATTCTTGATGAGAACGGCGAGCCGTTGGTGGTGTATCACGGTACAGACACACGATTTACCACCTTTGACTATGCAAAAATACGTGATAGGGAGGGCGGTTTCTTCTTTACCGAAAACAGACAATATGCACAAGATTATGCCTACCAAGTTCCATTAGTAGAAGCGTTCTTAAATGTCAGAAATCCGTTTGACTATGAAAAAGGCAAAGTGCCTGCTGAATATAAAGAGCGTTGGATAAATACTAAAAACAAACGAGAGCAAGTTGAGATATTGAAAGAGTTAGGACTTTTGCTATTTTACAGCGAGAGAGCAATAAGTTATAGCAAGGTACAAAAAAATATACTTGAAACCGCTACGATGGCAAGTGAATTAACACAAACCAATAAAGCAACTGCCATTTCAAGTAATTCTGGTGCAAAGATACTACAAAAGCTGGATATACTAAAACAAAATTTAGAAAAATCCCCAACTAATCGTTCAAAGACTATCATTGGAGATATATCAGAAGCATTAAAAACAGGTGATGCGAGTGATAGAAGAAATGGAACAAGTTTTTATAAAACTATTCAAACCGAAAATGGACGATTAGTAACTATAAGAATAAGCAATCACAATAGCATTACATCTAATTTTGACAAAAATAATGAAAAAGAGGGGATAAGTATTGTATTGTCAAATCACCCAAATAAAAATATACTGAATAATGGTAGTGCTCATATTATTGAGTTCTTTTATAAAAAATCAGAACTTAATAAAGCCTTTGGCAAACCTTTAGCAGAAATAGTAAATTCTATCAGTGAAGCTATCAAAAGCGGAGAATTTAAGGACACGACAGGACTTGCAGAGAGAGAGGAAGTGAATGCAGATAACGATATTCAGTTTTTCAAGACAAAGAATGGACAGGCGTATGGTTTCACTGTAGGTGGCAAGGTATATGTTGATGAGAGGATAGCGGATGCAAGCACTCCAATACACGAATATACTCACTTGTGGGCAAGAGCATTGAAACAAAACAACCCTGAGGAATGGAAGAACATTGTTGATTTGATGAAAAAAGAGAAAGTCCTTTGGGATAAAGTTAAACAAGACTACCCTGAACTGAAAAGCGATGACGAGATAGCAGACGAGGTGTTGGCACATTACAGCGGGGAGAGAGGAAAGAAGTTGTTGGACGAGGAATACAGCAAGATAAAAGGCAACAATAAGATGAATATCTTTGACAAGGCTAAGGCATTGCAGGCGATAAACAATGTGAGAGAAGCGTTGAAGAGATTCTGGAAAGGTGTTGCGGGCTTGTTTAACATACACTTTACGAGTGCCGAAGAGGTAGCCGACAAGGTGTTGTCAGACTTGTTGGAGGGGGTAAATCCTAACAAGGTAATAGAGAAGAGAGACAAGGCGTATATGGACGCTGTGGAAAGAGGAGATATGGAGACGGCACAGAGGATGGTTGAAAACGAAGCACGGAGAAAAGGCTATGTTAGTGATATAGAATATCGGATGAACCATACAGCACCTAATGGTAGAGATGGTTTTTCAGCAATGATATACAATCCACAGGAGATTTATCCAAAAGACTTGTATAGCCCAAAAGGATATTACTATTATGGAGACGGCGATATAGATATGGACAAAGAGAGTTGGTCAATATTTATGAGAGTTAGAGGAAATCCCGATGCTATGGTTACTATATATAGAGCAGTGCCTAAATCAGCGAAAGGGACAAAATTGCAGAATGGCGATTGGGTAACTATCAATAAGAGATATGCAGAGGAACACGGAGAGAGAAATATTAATGGAGCATATAAGATTATAGAAGATGTTGTGCCTGCAAGATATGTCTTTACCGATGGCGATTCTCTACACGAGCAAGGTTATGATGATGGCAAAGAATACGCATATAAAAACACCAAGAATAACCGCAAACTGCTTGACCCTGTAACATACGACGACAATGGCAATGTGATACCATTGAGCAAGAGATTTAATAAGAGAAAGGCGGATGTACGGTGGGAGAAAGTAGGGGATATTGAGGCTATCAACAAAAGATTCAATGATTTCTTGGATAGATATAAGAAAGGAGGTTTAAAGAGAAGTGATGTGATACGTTTTACCGATGCAGGTAAAATGTCTCAGTATTTACCAAATTCAAAAGACATTATATTAAAGCAAAGCATTATCAACAAGGCAATCAACAAACACAATATTTCTATTGAAAGTCTCTATGACTTACCTGAAAAACTTGAGAACCCTATTCTTGTATTTAAGAGTAATAGGGATGATGTTGATGGCGTAGTTGTTTTGGTAGAAGCAAAGGATAATATGGGAAATAATATTACCGTTGCTATAGACTTAAATGGCAAGTTTGACGAGATAGAGGTAAATGATATAACTTCTATGTATGGGAAAGACTCATACGCAGGTTATGCTTCCTGGTCGGGTAATATACTTTCTGGAAATATGGAAAAATTTAAAGCCTGGATAGAGTCCTTGCCCGAAAATGATAAACGGGGGGTGTCAAAATCCACGCTTTCAGTTCTTCAAGAGGAACTACAAAGAATTCTTCTTTCCTCTGCAAAAGTAGAACAAAATTCCGAAACTACAAAATTAAAACTACAAAAAGTTAGGGGACGTATTGTTTTGGGGAATGACGGTGTCTATTATAATGGCGACTTAAACCAAGAGATAATAGAGAGAGCGAAGGCAGATGGCACATATATGAAAGCACCTAATGGGAAGAAGAGCAACCTCAGTGAGAGACAATGGGTGCAGGTAAGGACTAAGGCTTTTAAAAAGTGGTTTGGCGATTGGGAATTGGCATCTTTAATAAGGCAAGCGGAAAATGCTTGGAACAACAAAGATAGTAAAGAAAAGTTTTCTTTTTCTCCATCAAAAAGATTAAAACAGAGATTTGATGAGTTATTAGGACACGATATAAATTCTATATCAATAACAGATGATACTATAAGACATATAAAGAAAAACCATAGTAGCAATGAACGTTTAAAAGGACAAGTAGATTTAACTCCAGAAGATATTGCAACGATACCATACATTATGAATAATTGGGACACAATGGAATTAGACCCGAATAATGATGATAAAATGGGTAACAAAGCAATATTAATCAAAAAAAGAATTAACGGAGTC
>CAZXEN010000003.1:0-113304 GCA_964639765.1 uncultured Bacteroidaceae bacterium | reverse complement strand
GAGAAATAAAAAGAGTTATAAAACAATGAACAAAATAGAAAATTTAGCAAAGATACTTTTTCTATTCTTTGCAATAGTAAGTTTAGGTTTAGTAACCGTCAGTTGCAGTGATGATGACGAAAATTGTGATCCGAACTCTTTTGAATGTTATTCATGTAAAGGTCCGATAATAGAAAGGAATGTCCATGTAGCTGGTTGCATTTTAGAAGTAAACGAAAAGAATTATTATTGGTTTAAAGACCCCAATGAAGATATTGTTGATTACATTGTTTGTAATGTTGAAACAATGAGGTCTTTACTAAAAAAAGTTGGGCTATCTGAAGAGTTTGTTATTGAGAATAAGATCAGATTAGATTTAACTTTGGACTTTAAAGAATTTGAGGGTATGACGACAGGTCTTGTCTACGATATAATAGTTAAAAATATAAAAATACATGAATAATTATGAAAAGAGTTAAAATAATTATCGTCTCATCATTTTTATTGTTATGGTCATGTAGCAATGATAAGCAAATGCTTGTCAGAGGTACGTATGTTATACATACAGAAAGGGAAATATTTATTTCTAAGTCTGACGATAAAGCAAAAGTATTTCTTGCTACAATATCCAAGAGAAATCAACGAGATATCAATGTACTCTTTTATCCATACGATAGTCTTAGTATGGAAAGAGCTATTGATGAAGTATGCCATAAAGCAAATGTAGAACAATTTAAATACATAGGTTTATACACTTGTAATAAAATAGATGATACGAGTACTAAGTATTATGTTGTCTTGTATTCTGATTACAAAAACAGATGATATGAACGCAATGATAAAGATTAATTCCTCTATAAAGTTGTCTTTATGGCAGGATTACCTGAAGCAGCTTGTTTCCATACCGAGGGATACTTTCATAAAAAGTCTTGATGTTTCACTGTAAAATATCAGGACTTTTTGTCTTGAAACCAAGACTTTTTTTGCTAAAACCAAGACTTTTTGTCATAAAATCTTGTTTTGTATGGTTTTTGTTTATTGCCTTGAAGTTATAGGTTAAATAAAAAACATATAGGAATTATGGAAAATATGAATAATAACACAATGGGCAAGTATGCGAATTTGGAGCGTTTTGCCATTAATCTTATAGAGAAGGCAAAAGAGAACAAGCTTGACCCTGTTATAGGCAGAGACGATGAGATAAGAAGGGTGCTGCAGATTCTTTCACGAAGAACCAAAAACAATCCTGTTCTTGTCGGTGAGCCTGGAGTAGGCAAGACAGCCATAGCAGAGGGTTTGGCACAGAGAATATTTCACAATGATGTTCCAGAAAATCTTAAACAAAAAAAGATTTACTCCCTTGATATGGGAGCATTGATAGCCGGTGCAAAATATAAAGGTGAGTTTGAAGAGAGACTGAAAGGCGTTGTGAATGATGTTGTCAAGTCAAATGGAGATGTTATCCTGTTTATAGATGAGATTCATACCCTTGTTGGAGCAGGAGGATCCGAAGGTGCTATGGACGCTGCCAATATACTTAAACCTGCTTTGGCAAGAGGTGATTTAAGAGCCATAGGAGCAACAACATTAGACGAATATCAGAAGTATTTTGAAAAAGACAAAGCATTGGAAAGACGTTTTCAGATGGTTATAATAGACGAGCCGACAGTTGAAGACACCATTTCCATACTTAGAGGTCTGAAAGAAAAATATGAGGTTCATCATCATGTAAGAATAAAAGATGCCGCAATAGTTACTGCAGCTGAAATGTCTAACCGTTATATTACCAATAGGTTTCTTCCCGATAAGGCAATAGACCTTATTGATGAGGCTGCTGCAAAGCTTAGAATGGAGATAGATTCTTCTCCGGAAGAATTGGATGAGGTGGAGAGAAAATTGCGACAGTTGGAGATAGAGAGAGTTGCCATAAAAAAAGAAAAAGATGAAAAAAAAGTTGATCAGTTGGATGAAGAGATAGAAAAACTAAAACTTGAAAAAGACAGACTGTCATCGCAGTGGAAGAATGAAAAAGTTTTGGTTGATTCCATTCAGGAAGAGGTGAAGAAGATAGAAAACTACAAGACCATGGCAGAAAGAGCTGAACGCGATGGTGATTATGGCAAGGTGGCAGAGCTTCGATATTCCAAGATACCTACAGCAGAAAAAGATTTACTTGGCTACAAGGCTAAGTTACAGACTCTTCAGAGTGGCAATGCAATGATTACAGAAGAGGTTGATGAAAATCATATTGCCGATGTTGTATCACGTTGGACGGGTATTCCTGTAAGCCGTATGATGACAAGTGAAAAGGAAAAACTGCTTAGACTTGAAGATGAGCTAAAGAAACGTGTGATAGGGCAAGATGAAGCCATTGCAGCAATATCAAACGGCATAAGGAGAAGCAGAAGCGGATTGAATGATCCAAAAAAACCTATCGGCTCGTTTGCTTTTCTTGGTTCCACGGGAGTAGGCAAGACTGAACTTGCACGTGCTTTGGCTGAGTTGTTGTTTGATGATGAGAACCTTATGGTAAGAATAGATATGTCGGAATATCAGGAACGTTATTCTGTATCTCGTCTTATAGGAGCTCCTCCAGGATATGTGGGCTATGAAGAAGGAGGTCAATTGACAGAAGCTGTAAGAAGAAAACCTTATTCAATAGTTCTTTTGGATGAGATAGAAAAGGCACATCCGGATGTATTCAATATTTTGCTGCAGGTTCTTGAAGACGGACGTTTGACAGACGGAAAGGGCAGGGTAGTTGATTTCAAGAACACAATAATAATCATGACTTCCAATCTTGGAAGCGAGTATCTGCAGGAAGCCATAGAGAACGGAGAAAACTTTGAGGCTGCATGGGGCAAGGCAGAAAATCAGGTAAGGGAAGCATTGAAAAAGAGCATAAGACCTGAATTTCTTAACCGTATAGATGAGATAATTATATTCAAGCCTCTGTTTGCTGAACAGGTACGTGATATTGTCAAACTGCAAATGAATCGGCTTCTGAAAACATTGGAAGACAGAAATGTCAAGCTTGAATATACAGAAACAGCACTTGATTATCTGGCTACAGAAGGTTATGACCCGCTTTTGGGAGCAAGACCTGTGAAAAGAGCTATTCAAAAACTCGTAACCAATCGGTTAAGTATGCTTCTGATTGATGATAAAATAACAATCAATAATACTATTTTGATGGACTGTGTTGATAATAAGTTGGTGTTTAGAATAAAATAACTAATAAACACATATATAGAGTATTAGAAGGTAAGATTTTTCTTGCCTTCTTTTGTTTTGTCAGCATGGTTGTAAAATTTTTTTCACTTTTTTTCTATTTGAGATTCACTTAATAAAAAGAATTTTCTTATATTTGCAAATTCTTAATGAGATAAACAGATATGATGAAAAGACATATAGTAATCTTTGTTTTTGCTGGGCTGATGTTCTTCAACTTGAATGCTCAACGCTACAACAGAAATGCAATAAAAATGGGTTCAACCAAAGAACAGATACGTATAGGTTTAAGAGGAGGGCTTAATTTAAGTGATTTGACATCAGCAGATGGACTGGATATCTGGAATGGTCTTGCATATTTCAATGAAAATGGGGAATATATAGGTCTTACGGATACAAAACCTTTCAAAATAGGATTTAATTTCGGCGTGGTTGCTCAAGGTAATATTTCAAATAACTGGTGGTGGCAAGGAAGTCTTGTATTCACAACCAAGGGATATAAGCTTAATACACAAAATCTTGAGATTAAGACTACAGCAGGTTATGTTCAGATACCATTGGAAATACTTTATAAATTCCCTATTAAAAATACCAATCTGTTGGTTTCTGCTGGTGTGTTTGCAGGAATAGGTGTCTATGGTTTTACAAGATTTGAGGACCATTATGGAGAAGACTCCAAACCAAGACTTAACCATACCTTCCAGCCTACTCCTACTATTACAGGAATAGAAGAATCCAATGAATTGATAGCTTGTGATATTACGGTGCATGGAGCAAACGACTATTGGAAAGATGAAGATGATACCTTCGCTTCTGATGGCACATGGATATTTGACGGAGGTTTTCAGCTTGGTTTAGGTTTTGAATGGTGGAGATTTCAGTTTATGCTGACATATCAGTATTCCCTTACTCCATTTTATGATTATGATTACGACTATTCTTATCGTTACAAGCCAAAAGGAATGGATACAAAAAACTCCTTTGAATATTTTGGAATGAAAGACATTACTTCTCCAAGACAACATGTGATTTCATTCACAATATCTTATTTCTTTGATAATTTAAATCATGGAATAAAACTGTAATGCAAAGGTTTATCTACATATTGTTGGCTTGCGTTCTGTCTTTTGCAGACATTGAGGCACAAAACCATAACTCTTTTGCACAGGAAGAAGATTCTACGTTGGAAATCAAAAAAGATTGGTTGTCGTTTCATACTTCAGTGTTTTGGGGCAGGAACTTTTTTGATGAGAAAACTTTTGTTTCCAACTATGGTTTTGATTATGCCCATCAGATAAACAGTAAGACCAAGCTGTTTGTCGGTGTGGATATAATGAATGCAGATGTAAAGCCAAGAGATCTTGCTCCCCGCAGAAACAAAACAGCAGCCTCCACATATATAGGCCTGCAATATGATGTGAATGACAAGTTGTCTGTGGCAGGTTCTGTGTTCTACAACTCCTTCTACAACACATTGGGGGCAGATGTTGATGTTACATACAAATTCAGCGAGGATTCCTACTTCAATTTCTATGCTATGTTTTCCAAGACATTGGAAGATTATCCCTTTAAACCAACTTTTTAAGATGAAACAGATTGTTTCAATATTTTATGTTTTTGTTCGTTATAATTACTGTTAAAACTTTATTGAAATGACTGCAAAACTAAAAGGTATAATATTGTTTTTCTTTTTGTTGTTGTCTTATCTTTCTTTTTCCCAGCAAATAAAAGGTACGGTAAAAGACAGAAATAACAAAGCAATAGAAAATGTCAGTATAGGAACACTTAATCTAAAGACTCCAATAGGCACAGCCTCAAACCGTAAAGGCGAATATTTCCTTAAATTACAGGCAGACAGAGAGTATATTATAAGGTTTTCTTGTATAGGATATACGGATTTTGATACAACAATAAAAATTGATGATAAACAGACTGTAATTCTTGATGTTATACTAAATAATTCAAGTACAACTCTTGAAAGTGTGGAGATAAAGGGCGACTATTCGCGTGAAGAAGGCGTGACAAGAATATCAGCAGATTGGGCAAAGAACACAGCAGGCCCAAACGGTGGAGTGGAAAACGTGATAAAAACCATGGAAGGAGTATCTTCCAACAACGAACTCTCTTCCCAGTATTCGGTAAGAGGAGGAAATTTTGATGAAAATCTTGTTTATGTGAATGATATGGAAATCTTCCGTCCTATACTTGTAAGAAGCGGACAACAGGAAGGACTTTCTTTTATCAATACTGATATGATCAGCGACATACAGTTTTCTTCCGGAGGATTTGCTTCTGAATACGGAGACAAGATGTCATCTGTGCTTGATATAAAGTATAGAAAACCTACGGAATTTTCTGGTAATGTTGCCATTGGATTATTAGGAGGAAGTGTATATCTTGCAGATGAACTGAAAAACCGTTTTACATATCAGCTGTCTTATCGTAACAAGACAACGTCTTACCTTCTCAATTCCTTGGAAACAGAAGGTGACTACAATACTACTTTCCATGATTTCCAGACTTATCTTACTTGGGACATTAATCCAAAACTTGATTTGTCTTTTATAGGAAACATATCTGTAAATACATATAACTTCACACCAAAAGACCGAGAAACAGATTTTGGAGATATAAACAACCCTCTGAAATTTAAGGTTTATTTTGACGGAGAAGAAAAAGACAGATTTTCCTCAATGTTTGGTGCTTTAAAGCTTAACTATAAATTGCAGAAAGATCTGCATTTAAAGTTTATATCTTCTGTTTTTTCTACAACAGAAAGAGAGACTTACGATATACAAGGACAATATTGGTTGAGTGAGTCTTCAGGCGTTTCGAGTGACGAGGATTTTGATTTGGGAATAGGTACTTATCTTGAACATGCAAGAAACAATCTTGAAGCTCGTCTTTTCAACCTTGAACATAAGGGAGAAAAATACTATGACAATGGAGTCTTGTCTTGGGGTTTTAAATACCAAAGAGAGATAACCTCGGATAAGATAAACGAATGGAAAATGGTGGATTCGGCAGATTATTCCATACCTTCAAACCCCGATGAAATAGGAGTTTATGACGGACCTTCTGCACCACAGCTTCAGGATTGGTATCACAGCAGGAACGATGTCAATAGCAACCGTTTCACATTGTTTGTCCAGCGTTACGTCTCTTGGGAAAGAGATAAGGGAACCTATTTTTTGAACGCAGGTATAAGAGGGCATTATTGGGATTTCAATAAAGAATTTTTTCCTTCCCCACGTGTAAGTCTATCCTATAAACCAAAAATTAAGCAAGATATTCTTTTCCGTTTGGCTACAGGTCTTTATGCTCAATATCCTTTTTATAGGGAGTACAGAAATCTTGCAGGGGAGATTAACAGTGATGTTAAAAGCCAGAAGTCTTTGCACTTTGTATTGTCATCTGACTGGAATTTTAAAATAAGGACACGCAATTTTAAACTTACTTCATCTTTGTATTATAAACATCTGTGGGATTTGATACCTTATTATGTGGATAATCTTCGCTTGCGTTACACAGCGGAAAACAATGCCACAGGATATGCTACAGGTTTGGATGTTAAACTGTTCGGAGAGTTTATTAAAGGAATAGATTCTTGGTTTACTCTTTCTGTTATGCAGACAAAACAGGATATAGAGGGAGACGATAAAGGATATATTCCGCGTCCTACAGATCAACTGGTGAATATGAGTGTAAGTTTCCAAGACTATCTGCCGTCCATGCCATGGATGAGAGTATATCTGAATTTTAATTATGGAAGCGGTTATCCGTTTTTTGTACCTAATACCAGTGAAGTCCTCTCTCGTCCAAACTATCTGAGAGCCGACCTCGCATTTACTTTCAGGATAAAAGATGAAGAGGCTTCTTGGGCGAGCAAAAATTTCCTTAAGGTCATAAAACGTATGTGGCTGAACATAGAATGGCTGAATGTTTTCAACAACAAGAACATAATTTCCTACACTTTTATAAAAGACAACTACAATATCATTTATCCTGTGCCGAACTATCTTACTCCGTCAATGCTTAACGCAAAACTGACCTTTGAGTTCTGATTGTAGTTTACTCTGTTTTGTTTTTATTTGTCGTTGTAGTGATTGAGGAATTGTATGATTCTGATTGTTTTTCTCTTCTTCTATTACTTGATAGACAATACGGTCTGTGTAATTCAGACGTCTTGAATATATAGTTCCGTCAAAACCTTTCAGTATCTCAGGTTTGCCCATACCTGTTTGAGGATGTTCTTCCAATTCCTCAATAAGTCTGATAACTTTTTTAAGATTGTTTTTATTCCCGTTATGTTTGATTAACATAAGGTCTTCATCTGCTTGCTTTGCAAACCTATAATGTAACTCGTGGTTCCAACATTTTGCGAGTTTCTGTAGCAGTTCTTCTTACATATTGTACATTTTTAAATTGCTCCAAGCCATTAAGGACTTTTTGTCGGGATATTTCCTTTTGTTTTACGGGAATGTTTGCTTCTTCCAATATATCAACAATGCTTATCCATAATCGGTTTATGACATTCTCATCATTAACGGACATTATCGCCTCAAACAAGTCAGCCTTTTTTGCTTTCAATTCTAATGTACTCATGTTCTTATATCTTTTCTGACTGCAGAGGTATGATTTTTTATTCATACGGCAATACAGGAAAGAATTTTTTTTGTTTTGTCCAAGGTTCTTCCATGTTTTTTCCTTTGTAATTTGGAAATGTTTGAGGTTAAGTGTCGGTTATGCCGAATGGAGAAACGAGACGACTTGGAAGTATGTCAAGTTTTTTGGTTGCTTTGTAACTATTGATAATCAGGGTCTTTGTTATCTGAAAAAAAAGAGTTGGTTTTTAGAAAAAAAGTCTTGATGTTTAGGTGTAAAAGTCTTGGTTTTTGTGAAAAAAAACGAAGACTTTTTTTGTTGAAACGAAGACTTTTTTGTGGGATAGTCAAAAAAAATATTTCAAAAAAGGTGTATTTGATTTTTTTTTCCTACTTTTGCAAATTGAACATTTAGTGTTATAACAAAAACCTGAAATAAGAGTACTAATATTAAAGTCTATTATAGACCGAAATTTTTATAGATAAGAAAAATGAAAATAGTAGTTTTAGCTAAACAAGTACCTGATACAAGGAACGTTGGAAAAGATGCGATGACTCCAGAGGGTACGGTGAACAGACAAGCACTTCCTGCAATATTCAATCCAGAGGATTTGAATGCATTGGAAATGGCTTTGGAAATAAAAGACAGAGTTCCAGGAACAGAGATAACTGTTGTAACAATGGGACCATCTCGTGCTGCGGAAATAATAAGAGATTCCATGTTCAGAGGAGCTGACAACGGAGTAGTTCTTTCTGACAGGAAACTTGCTGCAAGTGATACATTGGCAACTTCATACGCAATCTCACAGGCTGTGAAGAAAACAGGTAAATTTGATATAGTTTTTGGTGGAAGACAAGCTATAGACGGAGATACAGCTCAGGTCGGACCACAGACAGCAGAAAAACTTGAAATTCCTCAGATAACATACGCCGAAGAGTTGGTGGATGTTGATGAAAAGTCAATAACAATCAAGCGTCGTCTGGAAAGAGGAGTGGAAATAGTGAAATCACAATATCCTCTCTTGATTACCGTGCATTCTTCTGCAAAACCTTGCAGATTCTATAATGCAAAGCGTGTTATGAAGTATAAACATGCTTTCTCTGCTTCAGAAGCCAAGGAGAGAAATCTTGACGTTAATGTTTGGAATGATTTTCCTTACTTGAAGATAGAAGAGTGGAGTGCTGCAGATGTAGAGGCTTTGGACGAAAGAATAGGACTAAGCGGTTCTCCTACAAAGGTTAAGAAAATAGATAATGTTGTCCTTACTCAGAAAGAAAATGTTACAGTAGAACCTACAGAAGAGAATTTGGACAATTTGGTAAAGAACTTAATAGATACACATATAATAGGATAAAGATATGAATAATGTATTTGTTTACTGTGAAATAACAGAAGAAAATCATATTGCAGATGTCAGCCTTGAACTTATAAGCAAGGCAAGAAAACTTGCAGATGAACTGAAAGTAAAAGTAGAGGCAATAGTTGCTGGTAATAATGTGATAGATTTGGAAGAAAGTCTTTATCCTTTTGGTGTGGATATTATAAACTATGCTGAGGATAAGCGTTTATTCCCTTATCAGACATTACCTCACTTTTCCATCGTTACAAAACTTATAAAGGAAAAACAACCACAAATAGCTTTGTTTGGTGCAACAAGTGTGGGAAGAGACTTGGCTCCAAGAGTTGCTTCATTCCTTCGTTGTGGTCTGACAGCAGATTGTACTTCTTTGGAGATAGGAGAATATGAAGACAAGAAAGAAGGCAAGGTGATAGACAATCTTCTTTATCAGATACGTCCTGCCTTTGGTGGTAACATCATTGCTACTATCGTTAATCCTAACACCCGTCCTCAGATGGCAACAGTAAGAGAGGGTGTGATGAAGAAAGAAGTCTATAATGAAAACCACAAAGGAGAGGTAAATCGTCTTGATGTTTCCAAGTATGTACAGGATTCTGATTTCTGCATAGAAATTCTTGAGCGTCATATTGAGCAACAGAAAGTAAATATAAAAGGAGCTCAGATAATAGTTTGTGGTGGTTATGGCATGGCATCAAAACCAGACGGCTTCAAACTTCTTCATGAATTGGCAGAAACATTAGGCGGAGAAGTGGGAGCAACGCGTGCTGCCGTTGATGCAGGAATGACGGAACACGAACGTCAGGTTGGTCAGACAGGTGTTACAGTCCGTCCCAAACTGTATATAGGTTGCGGTGTAAGTGGAGCTGTTCAGCACAGGGCAGGAATGCAGGAGAGTTCAAAGATAATAAGCATCAACACAGATGTTAATGCTCCGTTGAATTCCATTGCAGACTACACAATAACAGGAGATGCTTTTGAGATTATACCAAAATTGATAAAGTATTATAAAAAGAATAGTAAGTAAAGTTAAGAATATAAATAATCAAAATAAGATGGCTAATTTTTTTGATGACAACAAAGGTTTGCAGTTTCAGTTGGATAATCCTATGATGAAAGAAATCATAAGATTGAAAGAAAGAGATTATGCAGACTATGGAAAATATGATTACGCACCAAAAGATTATGAGGATGCAAAAGATTCTTATAAGAGAGTATTGTCTCTTATTGGTGAGATAACAGGAGAAGTCCTTGCCAATAATGCTGAGAGTGTGGATAATCAAGGAGTAAGAATAGAAGACAATGCAATTATATATGCAGACGGGACAAAAGAAAACCACAAAGCTCTTACAGATGCCGGAGTATATGGTCTTAGTCTTCCAAGACAGTATGGAGGTTTGAACTTCTCATACGTTCCATACGTTATGGCTGCAGAGATAGTTTCAAGAGGTGACTGTGGCTTTGCAAATATCTGGGGGTTGCAGGACTGTGCTGAAACTATCTATGAATTTGCTAATGAAGAAATCAAGAATAAGTATCTTCCTATGATAAACAAAGGATATACTTGTTCCATGGATTTAACAGAACCTGATGCCGGAAGTGATTTGCAGAGCGTAAGGCTAAAAGCTACCTTTGATGAAGCAAACAACTGCTGGAGATTAAACGGAGTCAAGCGTTTTATCACAAATGGTGATGCAGACATAAAGCTTGTTCTTGCCCGTAGTGAAGAAGGAACAACAGACGGTAGAGGTCTTTCTTATTTTGTTTATGACAGAAGAGACGGAGGAGTAACTATCCGTAGAACAGAAAACAAACTTGGTATTCATGGTTCACCAACAGGAGAATTGGTATTTAACAATGCTCCTGCACAACTGGTAGGTGAAAGAAAACTTGGATTAATCAAGTATGTAATGTCTCTTATGAATGGAGCCCGTCTTGGAGTAGGTGCTCAAAGTGTGGGTTTGAGTGAAGCCGCATACAGAGAGGCTTTGCAGTATGCTAACGAGAGAGAACAATTTGGAAAACCTATTATTCAATTCCAGCAAGTAAGAGAAATGCTTGCAAAGATGAGAGCCAAGACAGATGCTACCCGTGCTTTGTTGTATGAAACTGCTCGTTGCGTAGATATGTATAAAGTTTATGAAGCAATATCAAAGGAGAGAAAACTTGAACCTGAAGAAAGACAGACATTAAAAACATATACACGTTTAGCAGATATGTTTACACCTCTTCTAAAACTGTTCTCTTCAGAATATGCCAACCAAAATACATACGATTGCATACAAGTATATGGTGGTAGCGGATTTATGAAAGACTATCCTTGTGAACGTATGTACAGAGATGCAAGAATACTTACAATATATGAAGGTACTTCTCAGCTTCAGGTTGTAGCAGCTATTCGTGGTGTTGTTTCAGGAGGATATCTTAACAGAATAAAAGAATATGAACAGGCAGAATTGACAGGAAACAACAAAGAAGCTCTTCAAGAACTCAGAAACATACTTCTTCCATTGAGAGAAGATTTTGAAAAATGTGTGGAAAGAATAAACAGTTTCGGTTCAACAAGTGCTTCACATGAATTCAATTCAAGACGTTTGGTAGAGATAGCAGGTTATCTTGTTATGGCTCATCTTTTGGTATTGGATACAGACAGAGACAAACAATTCCTTGCTTCTGCCCGTTTGATGACAAAAATGGCTCAGGAAAAGATTGCTGAAAGAAAAGCCTTTATCCTTAACTTTGAGGAAAAAGACCTTGAAGACTATCTTGCACTTACAGAAACAAAATAGTTTTTAATATATTGGACTTTCAATAGTGTATAAGTTTTATTTCTTATACACTATTTTTGTTTCTATGTATAAAAAAAAGAAAGAAGTTATTTTGTTGTTTAACAGGAAAATTATATTTTTGTGCCTTAAAAAAGATAAGTTATGGAAAGAATAATCAGGAGTCTTGTGATGTTGTTGTTTGCTATTGGATTTGGAGCAGATGTTTTTGCATACGATTTTCAGGCAGACGGAATCTATTATAATATAGGTAAAGATAACACAGTAGTAGTAACCTACAAGGACAATAGTCTTAATTCTTATTCAGGGAAAGTTGTTATTCCTGCAAAAGTAACATATAATTCTGTTGTCTATACTGTTGCCGATGTTGGATATAAAGCTTTCGCTTCCTGCAAAGATTTAACTTCGGTGGTTTTTCCAAATACTCTTGTTTATATAGGAATAGTGGCGTTCAATAAATGTACAAGTCTTACAGCAATAGAAATACCTGAGAGTGTTACTATTATAGACAATGCTGCTTTTTCGGAATGTACGGGACTGAAAACAATAAAGATACCTAAAAATGTTGCCTCCATTGGAGATGCTGTTTTTTCCGCTTGTACATCTCTGCAGGTTATAGAAGTGGATGCTGACAATCAGTACTATTCTTCAAAAGACGGTGTTCTTTATGACAAAGCACAGCAAACACTTCTTTCTTATCCGTCAGAAAAAGGAGGTGTTTTTACAGTGCCTGACAATGTTATTACTATTAAATCGTATGCTTTTGGTGTATGTGCAAATTTGAAAGGATTGATAATAGGTGCCAATGTCGGTTCTATTGAAGAGACTGCGTTCGTATCCTGTACTGGTTTGACAAGTGTGGATGTGGATAAAAATAATAGTCATTTCTCTTCGGAGGATGGAGTACTTTATGATAAAAACCGAGAAAAACTTATCTATTATCCTGCAGGAAAGAAAGGTGATTTTGTGATTCCAAACACAGTGAATACTATTGAGAACAATGCTTTTGCAGAGTGCGTAGGACTTACTTCAGTTGTTATTCCGGGTAGTGTTTCCGACATAGGAGATTGGGCATTTTCCGCTTGTACAGAACTAAATTTTGTAAGCATGTCAAAAGGTGTTGTGTCCATAGGTATGAATGCTTTTTCATCTTGCAGTAAACTGACTTCAGTGACAGTTCCTAATAGTGTAACATCTGTTCAGGATAGAGCCTTTGCTTATTGTTCCCTATTAAAGACTGTAACCTTGTCTGATAATATTACTTTTGCAGGATGGAGTGTTTTTGAAGGTTGTGAAAGTTTAACTTCTGTCAATATACCTAAAAGTCTCTCTATTGTAAATGATGGTCTTTTTGTCGGTTGTGCAGGCCTTGAGTCCATAGTCATTCCTGATAATATTAAAACTATAGGCATTGCTGCATTTTATGGATGTAAGAGTCTGACTTCCGTTGTTTTATCAGACAGTGTTTCTCTCATAGACGTACTCGCTTTTGGAGAATGTACAAAATTACAGACAATACAAATAGGAAGAGAAATAAAAAATATAGGCAAAGAAGCTTTTCGCGGATGTACTCTTCTGACTACTGTTTATTGTTCAGCAGATAATCCTCCTAACCTTGACGTTCAAGCCTTTAAAGACGTCAGCAAGGATTTGGTTGTATATGTTCCTTGTGGCAAGGCAAAGAATTACTCTCTTGCCCCTTATTGGAAAGAAATAAAGACTCTGAAAGAACAGTGCGGCACAAAAAACTAAGAGGGCGTTCCAGACTTGCTTTGACAGACTCTGAATTGTAACAGACTCGCTAAAAGAAGTCCCAAAAAAAGAGTTGATCTTTTTCTTTGAAATCCTAATCTTTTGACCTAAAAGAGTTGATCTTTTTCTTTGAAATCCTAATCTTTTTTCTAAAAGACTTGATGCTTTTTTTTGAGTAGATGAACAGAGGTTTCAGGTGTCTTGATAAATTGAAGTGAAAATGATGATCCGCACAATATATCTTTGTTTTATATCGGCTTAGTCTTTGATCTGTTGTTTCAGAATAAAGATTTATGACAACAGATCCTTGTTATTGTTTGGTAACTATGGTAAAGTATTCCACATCTTCGTTTGTGTCGTTGAGCATGGAGTGTTTATGTCCCTTAGGACAATAATGCACCTGACCTGCACTTACTCTTTCTTGCTTGTCATCATAGATAAAAAGAGCAGAACCCTTAAGCATATAGAGAATTTCGCAGTTGTTTTCATGAGGATGCAGACCGCTGCTGCAGTTAGGAGGCAAAACACTTCTTACAATGCGGTTGTCATCGTCCTCAAACATACGGTTGATTACAAAACCCTCGCCTCCTTTGAATTTTTCTACCTTTTCTTCTTTTATTTTGTTGAAATCTATTAACATATTTTGTCTTTTTATTATTAGAATACTATTCTTAGTGAAAATCCTCCTTCTGTGGTTGAGTTTGGATAGGAAGATGAGATATAAGGAGTATTTATTGTTATGTCAAAGAAAGCTTTAAGTATGATTTTTTCAGACAACGAATATTCTCCGGAAAGATTTAGCGTCGTGATTTTTGTTCCAGCGGATATTATATTTACATTTTGGTCTATCTTTCTAAGTATTGTTTTATTGGTTGTAATGGAAAGGTCTGCTTTTAGAAGAATGTCACTCTTGAATTGACGTGTTGATTGTCCTCCTGTTCGTATATTCAGTGCTACATCCTTAAATCTGTAACCGCCACCAAATACAAATCCAAAACGGTTAATTTCTGTTAGTTGGGTGTTTGAGAATGAAAGAGAAAGAGAACGTTCTTTCTTGAATTCCACATTGATTTGTAGGGAGTTCTTTAGATTTACTTCTATCTTTAACAAAGGACTTAGCTGTTCAGAGATAAGTATCTGGTCTATGTTCTGCTTTGGCACGAAGTTGTTGTTGATAGAATTTCTTACCCATTCAGTTCCGTAGTCATAGGTGGAGACATCTGGAACAGAAGTATTGGTGTAGAATGAAGAAATGTTGTAGTTACATACATAATTGGAAGATACTGTGATGGAATTAGCCCATTTTTTTACCCATTCGTTCTTTCCAAGTCCTGTATATGTGATTCTCCAATTTGGCATAGGCATCTTTAGGAACGGAGACAGAGATTGTTTGTTTGCACTCTTGCCAGAATATGCTGCAAGAAAAGCAGGGATAAGTACTTGTTGGGAAGTCGCTCCATAGCCATCAGGAAAATATTGTCCATTTGTGGTATCCAAAACAAGATCTCCCGTATATCCTGTATTATGTTTTCTGTTTTCTTCAGCCAAACGGTTTGCTATTGTGCCACGGTTTCTTAAGAACAACTCAAATGTTTCACTTACGTTCTTGTCATCCATTCCTTTAAACATAGTACCTAATGCAAAGAAAGAAATGCTATAACTTCCATTTCTATAAGGAGAGAAAGGACCTACAACTCTGTCGAGTGCGCTGTTGTATTTGTAGTAAGCTGTGTATTGTTCGCTTTCTGTTTTCTTGAAAGATATATCTATGTTGAATTCTTTTATAGGTTCTACTTTCACAACGGCGTTTATTGTCTTACGGGTCTTGCTCAGGTATGCAGAATTCATCAATGTATCTGTACTAAGCCAGCCTTTTCTCATAGCATCAGGCATAATGTTCCTTTGAGAGCCGAATACAAAACCCAAACCCGGTGCCCAATCTCTGTTAGGAGACATTCCCAAGTATTTGGACCTCGGCATAAATCCAGGAATGTAGATACCGTCGTTCTGTGAGTAATTGAAGTTGATGGATTTCAAACTTGTTGCTAATCTGATTGAGAAATAACCCAAATCTTTCAGCCATTGCAAAGACGACTTTGTGCTGTCTGCCGTGGAATCAGAAGAATTCTGTTTGTTTTCTTCACCTCTTTTGTTAGGGACTTTAGGAATTGATGAAGTTTTTCCCTTGTTTTTGTCACGTTCGTCATAAGCTTTTTTGATAAACGGAATTTTGGTGTATATGCTACCAATATTTGCATTGGCAGTATAGTTTATCCTTCTGTCGTTTTCAATAGAATTGCCAAGAGCTTTTGTTGCCTCTGTTGAAGATTGAAAAGTAAACTGTCCTGTGTAAGATGTTGTCAGACGTAACCATGAGAACATAGGTATTTTACTTATAGGTATGTTGAAATTTACCTGTAACTGCTGATGATATTGCTGAGCTTTGCCCAAATCTCTTATGGATTGCCAAACACTGTCTCTCTTTGCTCTTGTATCCAATCGTCCTCGAGGTTCTTCTATAAGGGAATTCATTCGCGCTGTGTAATCCATACGTATGTTTTGAGTGATATCCCACTTTAAACCATACTCTCTGTTCCATTGGAAGTTCTGATAGAACATAGGTTCCATAATCACTAAACCCTGAGATTTACTTCTAAGCTTGCTTTCTTGGAAATCTTTAAGCATATCGCTTCTGAAAGTAACGTTTTTAGGCTTGAAATGAAGAGTAAAGTCTCTTATGATTGCAAAAGCTTTGTTTTTGAACAAAGGTACTTTATAGAATGGTTTCCAACCCTTGTCATGTATGTCATATTGATAACCCAGCATTAGCCTGTTTTGGGTTCTCTCATCGTATTCCACATCCACGCTTCTGCTATAGTTGCGTGTGTATGAATAAGAGAGATTGAAGTTCTCTATATCGAAGAAATGTCTGTTTGCCGTAGCGTTGCCAACACGTTCTTTTCTGACATTCATAAAAGAGAAGTTGGTTATTGCGTTGTATTCTTGAACCATGTGACGAATAGAATCCCTTTCTCTTTCTGTACGGTAGGAAAGCAGGTCGTCTTTCAAGAATACATCAGGGTCCAACGGATTATAACGAGGATTACTTACCGTTTTTGAATAGTCAAAGTGGAACGGAAGTCTTATACCAAACCTGTCCGGGAAGAATTTTCCAAGTTCCAGGTTTGTCGCTACATCTATTGTTGAAACATTATCTTGAGATATGGTGGAAATAGTCTGTTCCAGTGTTCCAAAACCAGCAGATTTGTATGAACCGCTAAGAGCAAGGTCTCCAAGATCAGCGAGGTTTGTCCTAAGAGTTCCTCTTGCTGCCCAACCTTTGCTTCTGTCAAAGTCTGTTAAACGCAATTCATTTACCCATACTTCAACACTCTTTGGCAACATATCATCACCATCGTTGAGATTTTGCTTTTTAGGGTTTCTGACTCCTATCATTATAACCTTAACGTTGGCTATATTAGGGGAACCTATGACGGTTATCTTTCTGCCGTTGATGTATTCTGTGTAAGGAACGCTTGTAGAGTAGTCTGTATTTCCACTTCTTATAAGAGCATTTCTCCTTGTTTTGACCTTTACAATAGAATCCAAGTTAATAGTTATGTTATTTGCTTCAGGCCATACAATCTTGTTTTCCAGCATTGAGGTATACCACGGAGTAAGTGTAAGAGGCAGTTCATATTCATAGTAATTGGAAGTGAAATCTGTTCCCAGACGTACAAAAACAGAAACTTCTCCGTCTTGATAATCATCAAATTCATTCACTTTCTCACCATGTACAAACATTCTTAGCTTATTGTATTGACGCATATCATAATCCATCGTCTTGTATATTGCACGTGCATCACCGTCTGCAAGATTTGTTACCTTGATGGAAAGAGACTGTTCGTTTTGTTTTACATAACTTGTGGTAGAATACTGTTTTTCCCGTTCTATTCCTGGAGGCAGGCAATAAGCAACAGGAGAACGTTTACCATTTTCCTCTATATTTACGGTACCTATTGTCAATGTAGTGTTTTCTGATTGAGTTCCTGTAGGAATTTGTCCTAAAGAAAGCAGGTTGTCATTATATTTTCTCCATTCTGCACTTACCAATTCAAAAGAAGCAAAACGCAGGATTACAGGTTTTTTGAATCCTCTCAAAAATGTACGGATAAATCTTATACTTTGAAAACCTTCTATCGTACCTATTTTTCTGTCCGGTTCTCTGACAGGTATTTTGAAATGATACCATTTACAGTTTGTTGTACTTCCATTAGCCAAGGAAACATTATAGGCTTCCTGTATATCATCGATATAGTTTTCTCCTACATTCATATGCATAGGATCCAGTTCTATAACATATTCGTAATAGTTTTCTGCTTCTGAAAGAGTATTGTCTTGATTGATGTCTTCAACATTAGGCAAAGCTGTTGCCTGTTGTGATTCTCCTGAGGTTGTAGCAGAAGAGTTTCCTTCCGGATTGTTGTATCTTTTGTATCTGTCTGTTATTTTTGTATTGTTTTTATCGTATTCATTGGAACGAAAATACATAAAATCATCAGCAGAAGGGTCATCTAAAAGTTTTTGAAAACCTTCGCTCGTCAATTGTCCTTGGTATTTTTGCAGAAACTCATTAAAGAAAGACTGTTCATCTGTTGAGTTTAAACCATCATAGCCTATATCTTGATATTGACGTGAATTGTTGTCATTTGAAAAAGCATTTACGACAGCTTGTAGTCGTGGAACCCTGCCCCAGATAGTTGTATCTACATCTGTAACTGTTGCTGAAGTAGGAAGACCATTTTCATAACTCTTCCTTCCATCTCTAAGAATATCTTCTGAAATATCTCCAAGATTGAAATAAAGTTTTCCTCCTTCACTTGTTGGATCTTCAATAAAAGGATCCATAAGCCAGAAATCAATAGATTCTATATTTGCAGATTCAAAATCAGTTGCATCCAATTTTCTCATTATTCCTCCCCAACGAGTCTCAGGATTGCTAAGATTACCGTCTATATCCAAACCATAAGACCAAGGCGAAAGAGTATCATAGTTATATGGTCCTCTTTCTTGAGGATAAAATGCAATATTAAATTCGTGTATGTTGTTTCTTTGTCCTTGTACAAGTTCTTTGTTAGGATAAACTTCTGATTCAAGTATCTCTCTGGCGTAAGGTTTGCTCTTGTCATCATTGTTGATGTTGCTTGGAGCAGCACCAGTGTAAAAGTTGTCGTCAATACTGTACCACGCAATCTTGGCTCTGTTGAATCCGTATGCAAGACCGCTGTTCTTGAAAGTTTCAGGAAACAAAGCTCCCGGAGCATTAAAGTCTTGTGGGGTGGAAGCTAAAAACCAAGAATTCACAGCTCTTAAATCATAGCTTCTTTTACTTGTTTCAAAGTCATCAATATAAGAAGTACCTGAAGAGCCAATAACAGATGGATTGCCAGGAATAAACTGTGCAACTTCACCTTCAAAGTTCAGTGTAGAAGGAGTATTTGTACTATAGAAAGGTAACCAATCCATAAACTTGGTAATAAAAGGTACTTGTCTTGTAAGATGAACATCAAAACCCAAAAGACTATTGCTTATAGGTTCTTCTCCATAATTTACTTTTTGTGTTATAGGTGTTTCATGGAGATGCATGAATGTTGCACCAAGAGAAAGTTCCGGAGAAAAAGTATATGTTCCTCGTACTCCAAGTAACCATTTTGTGGTCATGGAAAAAGTAGAATTGCTTTCAGTAGAAACAGTTATAGGAGTGCTTGAAGAAAGATAGGCACCGTTAATAATTTTTACTCTGCCCATTGCATAATCCACGGTATAATCAACTCCTTCCTGCAGTTGAATACCACCAGCCATAACGGTAACACTTCCTTGAGGAACATTGACAGCTCCAAGACTTATTTCACCTCCTGAAGATGAAGAACGGTATCTTCCTTCCAGATAGTATTTATTGTGTTCTGTGTATTGTTGAGCTTGAGAACGGGTGAGGGTATAAAGAGAATCAAAGCAGTATCTGTTTGCAAATTCATCATCATTTATAGCTTTTCTAAGATCTTTTCCAAAAGGTTCCACGGTAGGAAAATAAATCAGACCCTTGGAAGAATTTACCAGACCGGCACTTGAAGTAGTATATTCAACATAGTCAAATACTCCGTCGGCATACATGTTTTGCCGCGAATCCATTCTATCCAATCCAAAAACTTGAATAAGCGGTACCCCCTTTAGGGGACCTTCGTTGAAATATCCTGTCTCTATGCCTTCTTCATCGCCAAGATACATAATGTTTAAACGGAAATCTTCTGAACTTATCTGAGAAGAACCTATCCAATAGATGTTTTTCATCATCAGTTTCCACATTGGATTCTTGACATTCAAGGTAGAGGATTTCAAAAGCTTTACCACCAAGGTATTCGGGTCTGTTATACCTTCGTCAGAGAACTCTCCAACCTGATAAACCGTGGTATCGCCGACAATCTGATACTGAAATGCGACGGCAAGTACCTGATCGTTTGACAAAGACTGGTTCAGGGAGATGAAACCCAGCTGGGAGTTGAAGGAATATTCGTTTTCAGAAAGTTTTCTCGCACTTTCAACCTTTTCAAAGTCCTGTCCATAGACAAAACCCATACCTTGCAGCACATTACTTGCGGTATTTATGTTTCTAAGGTTGTCCACATTGACATTGCTCAGCAAATCGTTGGATAGATAGTTGTCCGGGTATTCGCTGCCATAAGGGTTTTTGATATAAGGTGTTGTTCCGTATGGATTTTTTTCTCCTAAATCGGCAAAAGCAATTATGTTACGGTTGTTGTTCACAGCACTTCCTATATTGGTTCTCCATACTTCTATCTTGGTGATAATTATATTGCTGTTGATAACAGGAAATGTTTCCATGGCTTTGTTATAGTTGTCATAGAAATACTGAGAAAGGAAGAAGTGTTTGTTTTCGTCGTACTCGTCTGCTTTGAAATTAAACTCCTGTGTCTGAGCTCCGTTCTGAACTGTTATGCTTTGACTTTCACTTTTTTGTTGCGAGCCTATGACATCCAAAAGCAAATTGCCGAACTTTAGCTTGCTTCTTATGCCAAAAAGATTCTGTACGCCGCTGATAAGAGTTGTAGGCAGAGGAAATGATACATTGCCCACTTCCAGAAGTTGTAGTATATCGTCTTCTTTTCCCTCATATTTGAGTTTAAGCAGTTCTTTCTCAAAATCAAAAGTTGCCCCGCTGTTATAGTTGAAAGTAAAAGTTATTGCTGTTCCTATCTGAGCCAAAGCATTAAACTGTATGTCTTCATCAAAATCAAAGCGTGTAACACTTCGTGCGTTTTCGTTCAGTGAAAGATTTTCGTTCTTGTTGTTTACCAATGCGAATTTCAAATCCACACCTCCAGAGAGCCTTATGTCTATATCCTGACCTCCGAATACCTTGTCCATCCACTCGCTGTTGATTCTGAGTTTAGGAATCAAGGAAGACAGACTTTCTTCGTTTTGTAATATAAGGGCATTGCCTGACTTGTTTTTCCAATAACTGTCTATCATTCTGTCCAAGTCATACTTCTGATATTCAGAAAAGGTAAGTCTTCTGCTTTCAAGTATGACATCACCAACTCTCTTGAACTCTATGTACTCGTTGTTCACGGGATCATACTCCACGGTCGTCGTGATATTCTGTGGATCGTTGAGATACAAAGGACTTTCCCCATTGTCTTTTACAGGAAAATGAAGAGAATCGGGATTGGACAGAGAGCTATGGTTCCAGACACTTGCAAACACGCCCGGGCAAGCAAGAGTGATGATGGCAATTAATAATATACAAGTCCTCTTTATTGTCATACAATGACTTTATAATCGTTTCAAAGCTTCTTTTATCAAGTTTTCTACGCTTAATTGGTTGTTTTCCTTCAAAATCTTGTCCAATGTTTTTTCAACGATAATCTTGTTGAAGCCCAATGTCTGCAATGCTAATAACGCTTCTTCCCTGTTTTTATTGTTTTCCTGTTTTTCAATGTCAAAGATTTCAGAAGAATAATCCCATTTCTGCAGTTTGTCTTTCAGATCCACGATTACCCTTTGAGCAGTCTTGTTTCCTATACCTTTAATTGAATTTATTGATTTTATGTCTTCAGAACTTATTGCCCTGACTAATTCATCTGCATTCAGAGAGGAAAGCATTATGCGTGCAGTGTTCGGACCTATGCCGCTGACACCTATGAGCAGCCTAAACAGCTCCCGTTCCTTCTCATC
Source organism: uncultured Bacteroidaceae bacterium (assembly GCA_964639765.1). Taxonomy (GTDB): domain Bacteria; phylum Bacteroidota; class Bacteroidia; order Bacteroidales; family P3; genus Scybalousia_A. Next base: position 91,341 of record CAZXEN010000003.1, on the reverse strand, counting down.
GGCAAAGCCGTAGAATATCTGTGCATCTTCCCTTACGACAAAATGGACGAAGATTTTTCCCTCAGTCTTGTCTTTCAGCTGAGAATAAGAGTTAAGACTAATCTCTATCCTGTAGCCTACACCGTTGCAATCCACAACAATGTAGGACGGAGTCATCAAAGTAAAATTACCTTTTAAATATTCGTACATAACAATTTTTCAATACTTATACATCATTTAACGTACAAACAAAAAAAAAATTGTATTGCAACGGACCAAGTGCGACAACAAAAGCAAAGTATTGCCTTTTATTTTTCAAAACATAGACTGTGAAAAAAAACATCAAGACTTTTTTCTCAAAAACCAACTCTTTAGGGTGAAAAGTCTTGATCTTTTTTTCTGAAATCCAACTCTTTTTTTACAAAGACTTAGTCTTTTTTGCAGATACTGCCCTCAATCCGTAGATACCCACGACAACAAAGCAAAACATAGGGACAATAAACGATATATTCACGGACGGCAGGGACAAAAAGCCTTTACCGTCTATTATAATTGCTTGAATGGCAGGTAGGATACTTCCTCCCAGTATAGCCATGATAAGACCTGCCGAGCCGACCTCTGTGTCTTCTTCCACATTGCCGAGAGCCAAGCCGTATATGGTTGCAAACATCAGGGACATACAGGCAGATACTCCAACCAAGGTATATATTCCTACCCTGCCTCCTACAAATATTGTAGGGACAAGCAATAGAAAGGCCATGGAAGCAAAGAAAACCAGAAGTTTTGGCGGATTGAAAAACTTCATAAGGTAGGTGTTTATAAACCTGAAACAGCAGAACATTACCATTGCTATGATATTCAGTCTTTGAGAGTAGATTTCTGCGTTCTGTTCTGTCATTCCTTCATTCATAAAAACACGTGTTCCATATTGGATAATAAAAGTCCAGCAGGTTATCTGGGCTCCCACATAGAAGAATTGGGCAATTACGCCTTCTCTGTACAGCTTGTTGTTGAATAATCTTTTGACGGTGGCTCCCAAAGATTTGGAAACCTTGTCTTCTTTTTTTTGTCTTTGTGGTATTTTTAGCAGGAATACAAGCAAAAACACTACTATCAGAATTGCACCAATCACGACGTATGGCTTGATAAGTATGGAAAGGTCGGAGTGTTTCAAGGCTTCAAATTCAGAAGGGTTCAGCTTTGCACGCTCAGAGGACGACATCGGGCTCAGTTTTGCTTGTACAAAGTTCATGGCAACAAACATTCCTGCCAAGGATCCTATCGGGTTGAAAGCTTGTGCAAGATTAAGTCTTTGTGTTGCAGACTCTTTTTCTCCCATGGAAAGAATAAACGGATTGGCACTTGTTTCCAGAAAAGACAACCCGCAGGTCAGGATGAAATATGCAGCAAGAAACGGATAATAGTTTCCTGTTGATGCGGCAGGTATGAACATCAAAGCCCCGAAAGCATATAATCCCAAACCAAGAAGAATGCCTGTCTTATAGGAAAAACGTTTTATGAACATGGCTGCTGGGATAGCCATGGCAAAATAGCCTCCATAGAAAGCAACCTGAACCAATGCTCCATCGGTTACGCTCATTCTGAATATTTTGGAAAAGGATTTGACCATAGGGTTTGTAATATCGTTGGCAAAACCCCACAGGGCAAAACACAGAGTTATAACTATGAAAGGAAACAGATAGTTTGTTCCGTCGTTTGTCCTGAAAATATTTGTTTTATTCCTATTGTCAGTGTTCATGGTCATTGTTTTCAGTGCCGTATTTTTGAATTTTTTTGCAAAGATACAAAATATTTTGTTCAAAAAAAGAGACAGTTTTTTTTGAAAATATAGTTTTGATTAATACAATAGTTTATAATACTTTGCGTTATGTAAAAAATAAACTTGTAATTCAAATGCAGATACCTGATTTTTCTCAAATAGAAGTAAAAGACTACAAACCTGTTGAAAGAACTTTGGATAACGGAATAAAAACCTATTGTTTCAGAAACAACGATTCAGAGGCTGTTTTTATGAAGTTTGTTTTCCATGATGCCGGTACAATATCACAGGACAAGTTTTTTGAAGCAGCTCTCGTGAAAACACAATTGGGTAAAAACACACGAGACTATTCTTTCAAGGAACTGTCTGAGGAAATGGATTTCTATGGATTGAGCTATTCTCCTGTTACAACAAGTGAAAGGACAACTTTGAATTTTTCTTTCCTTAGCAGATATACAAAAGAGATAATCCCTATTTTGCAGCAGATGATAGTATTTCCGCATTTCAAGGAGGACACTTTGAAAATAACCGTCAGCAATGCCAGACAAAACTATATGATTAAAATGCAGCAAAGCAGTTTTCTTGCTCAGAAATATTACATGCAGGAACTTTTCGGAGAGGATAATCCTTATGGGAAGTTTGCCACTGTGGAAGATTACGACAAGGTAACGGCGGAGGATTTGAAGAACTTCTGGCAGAAACATTATTCTTCCAGTAAATGCTATATTCTTTTGGCAGGAGATATTGATGAAGAGTTTTACAGTCTTTTGAACAAATATCTGGGAGTTGAATTCAATGCAGAAAACAGCGAAAAGATGTCAAGAACCATAGGACCTTTCAAGGAAAGTAAAGGTATAATGAAAAACACTCTTGCTTCTGCTGTGCAGTCTTCTGTTGTCATTGGCAGGCTGATGCCGAAAATAAACCACGAGGATTTTATTCCTCTTTCTGTGTTGAACTGTTTGTTAGGAGGATATTTCAATTCCCGTCTGATGTCCAACATTAGGGAAGAAAAAGGCTATACATACGGGATAGATTCCCGACTTGCTCCCTTTGGATACGGCAGTATGATGATGATACTTAGCGATGTTGCAGCGGATAAGACCGATTTGACTATAGAAGAAGTGTGGAAGGAAATGGAAATCTTGCAGTCTGAACAGGTAAGCAAAGAAGAGCTGTCAATGGTTAAGAACTATATGACAGGCGATTTGATTCGTGCAAATGACGGTGTTGCAGAAATAAGCGAAAATTATGACTATATAATACGGTATGGTTTAAGAAAGGATTACAATACCTATATGACAAACGAAATAAGGAAGACTACTGCACAGACTATTCAGCATCTTGCACAGAAATATCTGAACAAAAAAGATTTTCTTGTTTCTGTCGTAGGTAAAGAATAAATTTTCTATTTTTGCAACGGTTTATTTTCTTGTAATAAAAAGAGAACGATGACAAAAAACAAAGTATATATGTCAGTGAGAAAAGAAATGAGGATTTGTTTCCTGTTCTTTGTTTTTTGTTGTCTTGCTATGGGAGTGAAAGCACAGGATACCACCGCCTATAGAACCGATTTATGGGGTGAATTGGTAAATGACAGTGTTGCCAAGCTTATCCTTCACCCTGTGACTGATGGTTATTATGGCTATTTTGAAAGAAAGCAATCCTCAACAGGAAATGTCTGGATACAGCTTGCAGAGATTGATACCATGCGTTTTGAACAACCATATTTGGATACATTCTATTACAATTGCAAGGATACTATTGCCTATAGATATATAGAACATCATTCCACTTTCGGAGATCCAAATGAAATATGTTACAGCAATACAGTGCAGTTTGTTGTGGGGGATGTTGAAATACCTGATATGCCGTTAAATACTGTTTTTTCTGTTGATGTAAATACCCAACAGCTTGTCTTCACTTATTCACAGTCTGTTTCGGAAGACGTATTGGGCTATGTTATTTGTAAAGGAAATCCATGTGTGGCTTTGGATACGGTATGGGGGAAGGAAAACACAACATACGTATGTTCAACATGCAACGTGGAAGAAGTAAGCCAGTTGGCGATAATGTCGTTTGATTCCTGCTACAATACATCACTTAGGAGTGATAAGCTTAACAATATTGTGCTGAATGTAGACAGGAGGGATTGTTCCCAAATTCTTGCTCTTGATTGGAATGAATACAATAATATGCCTACAGGATTAAGGAATTATGAAGTTCATTTGATTGCCGACAACTCAGATAATGTTGTATTCACAACAGCAAACACTTACTGTGATTTGGATATTTCTGCATGGAGAGATAATCTGGAAATATATATAAAGGCTGTTGCCAACTCTGTTTATTCAGCAAATTCAAACAAAATAGAGATTACGGAAAATGCAATAGATACTTTGGATTACATAAGCATTGATAATGTGTCTGTGGATATGGATAATCACAGCATAAGTCTGGAGATTAGCCTTGATAATTCAAAGAGGGTAGGGTACTATTCACTCTACAGAGCCAAGGACGATGGAGATTTCACGAAAGTAAAGGACATGCCATATACAGGAGAAGAAGTTTTGTATGTACAGGATTATATCAAGGAAGAAATACTCAATACTATATATTCATATTATCTTGCTGCACCGGATGTTTGTGGAAATACTTTTACAAAATCAAAAACCGTTTCTACGTTTAAAGCCAATGTGGAAGAAATAAATGCAAAAACCAACCGTGTTACTTGGTCTTCCTGTACGTTGTTCCCAATAGAAAGATATGAAATCTACCGTTATGAACAGTCAGACCATGTTCCTGAACTTGTAGGCGAGAGTGTGGTGAATTATTTTGATGATTTGCATGGCGGAATTACTTCCTATGCAGACAAACTCTATTATTTTGTTGCTGCAATACAGAGAACAGACAATGGAAACGCCCATGTTTCCAATTCTTCACACAACTATTTAAAGAAAGAGTCCTTGTTTTGGATGCCTAATGCTTTTGATCCAACAGAGGGAGTTGTAACAGACATACAAACATTTAAACCCAAGGTTTCGTATATCAAAAAGGATTCATACGATTTCAAGATATTCAACCGCATGGGTACGCTTGTATTCTCTACCAACAACGTTGAAGAAGGCTGGAATGGAACTTATAAAGGAAAACTTTGTGATGTGGGTGTATATGCCTACAAAATCCAATTCAAAAACTCCAATGGCAAGCTGGAAACCCATAGCGGCACATTCATGTTGTATGATTAGTATCCTTTTTTTTAGCTGTTGTTAAGAATAAAAGCCTTTATCTTGTATCAAAGACAAGTTTCTGGTCAAGTTTTCAGAAGTCAAAAGACAAAAATAAAAGAGATGAATTTTTTAATCCATCTCCTTGCAGTTGTCCTACATAGATTCGAACTATGAATGACTGAACCAAAATCAGTTGTGTTACCATTACACCATAGGACAATCCGTTTTTCAGTTTGCAAAGGTAGTACTTTTTTGATTATTGGCAAATTTTTTGATATTTTTTTTTGATAAATTTTATTAATTTTGCATCTTCTTAATCTTATAAAATTAAAAATCAAATAAATACTCTTTATGGTAGAGCAACGTGGTAAAGATAAGGATTTTATATTACAGTTAAAGGACTTTTCGTTGTCTTTTAAGAAAGAGGCTAACTGGAATGAGGTAATACATTCTATTGATATGTCTGTAAAAAGAGGAAGAATTACTGCTATAGTAGGAGAATCAGGCTCTGGAAAAAGTGTGACCGCTCTTTCTGTTATGGGGCTTTTGGACGACAAAATTTCCAAAGTAACCAAAGGAGAGATAATCTACAATCTTGACTCATGCAAGACTTTCAATGATATCAGGGAGATAAGAGGGAAAAATGTTGCAATGATTTTTCAGGATCCAATGACTGCCCTTAATCCTACAAAAAAATGTGGCAAGCAGGTTGATGAAATGCTTGTCAATCATTGTAATATGAATAGGAAAGAAGCTAAACAAAAAACTTTTGCTCTGTTTAGGGAAGTGGATTTGTCAGATGTTGAAAGAATATATAATTCCTATCCCTTTGAACTTTCAGGCGGACAACGGCAAAGAGTTATGATAGCAATGTCTATAAGCTGTAATCCGGAATTACTTTTTGCAGATGAACCTACAACAGCATTGGACGTTGTAGTACAACAAAAAATACTTGCATTATTGGCAAGCCTTCAGAAAAAAAGAAATATGTCTGTTGTGTTTATATCTCATGATTTGGAATTAGTAGAGAATTTTGCAGATGATATATATGTCTTGTACAAAGGAAATATTGTAGAAAAAGGGGAAGCAAAAGAAGTTTTTTCTTCTCCAAAGCACCCATATACAAAAGGACTTATTGCTTCACGCCCTCCCAAAGACTATAAGCCAAAAAGATTACCAACGGTCAATGATTTTCTTAGTGGGGATATTTCCAATATAGATTTCAAAGCACAAGTAGAAGAAGAAACACAGGCGTCAGAAAATGATGATAAAAAACTTCTGCTTGAAGTAAGGAATTTAGATATAGACTATGTGCAAAAAAAGAATATCTTAGGCAAACCAACGAAGGTAAATCATGTCATAAAGAATATAAGTTTCAATGTCTATGAAGGAGAAACGCTTGGATTGATAGGCTTGTCAGGTTCAGGAAAATCAACCATAGGAAAGACTATTGTACAATTATTAAAACAAAGCGGAGGAGACATAATTTATAAAGGCAGGAATCTAAGTAAACTTACAAAAAAAGAAAGGCATGATATAAAACAGCATATACAGATAGTATTTCAGGATCCCTATTCTTCTTTGAATCCATTGAAAACCGTTGGTCAGTGTATAAATGAGGCGATGAAGAATTTTGGAATTCTTACAAAAAAAGAAGAATTAAAGCAAAAATCATTGGAACTGCTGGGGCAGGTAGGTTTGGATGAAGATTTCTATGACAGATACCCTCATCAACTTTCTGGAGGTCAAAGGCAGAGAGTTGCGCTTGCAAGAGCTTTAAGTCTGTCCCCAAAACTTATTATCTGCGATGAGAGTGTTTCGGCTTTGGATGTAAGCGTTCAGGCACAGGTGCTGAATCTTTTGAACGATTTAAAACGCAAATATCATTTCACATACATATTTGTTTCCCATGATATGCGTGTTGTGAAGTATATGTCTGACAGAATAGTCGTTTTAAATCAAAACGGTTATGAAGTTATTGATAATTTAAAGGACATAAAAGATTTGGATACTCTGCTACAGCAATAAAAAAAGGTAAGCTACTTATATCGCACCGCTACAACCTAATTACCTTGCTGCATTCCTGCCCTGGGGGAGTTCATAGGGAGCTGGTCGTATAAGACTTACCTTAAAATATTCTACATTATGAAAGAACTTCACACTTTTCGGTCTGCAAAATTACAAATAAATTGGCTACTGACAAATGTTTTTTATCTTTTTTCTTTTATTTAGTTGTTGAATTATCTTTTTTACGCAATTTTTCTTCAATCCAAGGCTGAAATATAGCATAACATAGCAACAAAATCAGCAGGACAGAACCGATTAAGTTCAAAACCTTTGCTCTTGAAAGCGTACTTGATTTACAAACAAATTCTATAGTATGATTACCGGCAGGAACATACATTGCCCTTAGAATATAGTTTGCTCTGAAATAAGGAACTTCTTTTCCATCTATGTAAGCTTTCCACGAATCTTTGTAGTATATTTCTGAGAAAACGGCTACTTGAGCAGTTGTGGAAGATGTTTTATATACTCTGCGGGTCGGATTGTCGTTTTCTTCTGCTACAAAGTTTATCTTGGCGTTGGCATTGTCTTTTGTTTCCTTTATCTGCGAAGAAAATTCCTTGTTTATTACCACTGTTTGTCTTGGATTGAAGTTGTCCAAGGCAAGTATTTCTTCATTAGGACTGTTTACCCATTTAATATTATTGACAAACCAAGCAGCACCACAAGCCTCACTGTTTTCTATAAAAGCATTTTGATTAACTATTATATAACGTGTATCCAACATATTCAAGACTCCAATGTTTGGCAAAGGAAATCCTTGTATGGAAGATGCTTGTAGTAATACCTGACGCAAAGGATTTATTGTTAAAAGTGCAGTGTCGTTTAAATCTTTTTGTTTGTAAGAAGGATTTGTGAAATAAAAGTCTATCAAATCCTGGTATCTTTGAAGCTTGGCTGCAGAATAACCTCCAACAGATGGGAAGAAATAAGAAGTAGAAGCATCATTAAAACTATTGACAGCCATATTATAAACCCTGTAATGCATAGGCTGCTGTTTGGAAACAGTATCCATTAAATCAGATTCTGCTTTTGAAGGGTTAGGCAATGCTTCGTACTTTGTTTGATAGTTTATTTCATTATTGACATATCTCTTGTCTATACCCCAAAGGTCAATGACGGCAGCAAGACCTATTATACAGAAGACAATAGCCTGATTTTTGATTCTGCCTCTCATATAGAAGAACAGGGTAAGAAAAGCAATGGCAATGAATATAAAACTTCTCATTGCATCAGAAGAGAACATTTCTTGTCTGTCAGCAATCAAAGCACTTACGAACGATGGTCCCAAGACCTTGGCAAATGTTTCGTCCTTGGTATTGGAGAAACTGCTGAACATATCCGGAGCAATGAAACACAGCAAAGTAATCAAAAGAGTAATACCTCCACTTATATATAAAGATATTTTTCTCTTCTTGTCATTTTCTGATTCCAAAAAGGCTTTTAAACCAAAGAAAGCAGCGATACACATTGTCACATTGGCAATAACCAAAGCCATTGAAGGAGTACGGAACTTATTGTATAAAGGTAAATGATAGAAAAGCCATTCATTCAAAACCATAAAGTTGTTTCCCCACGAAAGCAATATGCTGAGAATAGTCGCAACCAAAAGCCACCAGCGGTTTTTGTTTTCTATTATAAGAAATCCCAACAGAGACAAGAAAATAATTATTGCACCGAAATATACAGGACCTGCGGTGAAAGGTTGTGTTCCAAAATAATTGGACTGCAGGTACATATTCGCTGCTTGCTGAAACTCGTTGTTATCTTTTGTTATAGGAGCAGTGGATTGAAGTTCTTTCATTCTGTTGATAGTTGTTCTGTTGTCTTGTATTCTTTTCACATCAGAAGAACCACCGCCTTTATAGTCCGGAATAAGAAGTGTCATTGTTTCTCCTTTGCCGTAGGACCACATATAAGCATAATCTATATCAAGTCCTTTGTTGTTTACCTGAGAAGAAGAACTGCCTTGTGGGTGAACAGTCAGCTCGCTTCCCCCACGCATAGTGTGTTTTACATATTCTTGATTGATCATCAAATGACCGGAAGAAGGCAAAACAGCTATTATAGCTCCAACAAGAAGAATTGCAAAACTTTTTGCAAAACCTTTAATATCTTTTTCTTTAACGGAAAAAACAAGATAGGAGACACCAAGTATAATTGCAGTGATAAGGGTATAATATGTTATCTGTATGTGGTTGAAACTTATCTGCAAAGCAAGACAGAGAGCAAACAAAGCCACACCTTTGACATATTTCTTTTGGAATACGAGTATCATTCCTGCGAGTATAGGAGCCATCATAGCCATAGCCCAAGCTTTGGTGATATGTCCTACACCTATTATAATAATATTGTAGGAGCCAAGAGCATAAACCAAACCTGCAAAGATAGACATCCAAGGATTAACTCTCATTGTAACCATGAAAACATAGAAGCCTAAGGCTAAAAGAAAGAAAACTCCGGCAGAAAGGTTGTAAGGACCAAGAGTCAAAGGCTTTGCAATGTATTCTGTTATGTTGTAATTGGGACCATTCACCAACTGATAGGAAGGCATTCCTCCGAACATGGAATTAGTCCATTCGGAATAATCTCCTGTTTGTTTATGATAGTCAATAAGAGATTTGCTCATTCCGTCAAATTGCGACATATCGCTTTGAGAGAGTTGTTTGTTATTTAACACAGGAGAGAAATAAACAAACGACACAACAATGAAAACTATAACCGCTATAATATGTGGTAAAGCTTCTTTAAAGTCTATTTTCTTCATCTTGTTTCTGTTTTTATAGGTTTATTTTATAGAACTTCCGTTCTTAAACTGTTTTTGAGGGGAAACAAAGCACAGTTCTCCGTCAGCATTTTCAGCCATAAGAATCATTCCCTGACTCTCTATTCCTTTAAGGTTCTTTGGAGCAAGATTGACAAGAACGCTTACCTGTTTTCCTATTATTTCTTCAGGAGAATAGTATTCTGCTATTCCGCTTACTATGGTTCTTTTATCTATTCCTGTGTCAATGGTAAGTTTCAGAAGTTTTTTTGTTTTAGCCACTTTTTCAGCTTCAAGAATTGTTCCCACTCTTATATCCATTGCAGAAAAATCATCAAAACTTATGTTCTTTTTCTGTGGAGTAACCTCTGCATTGTTTATAGCGTTGGCTTTTTTGCTTGCTTCCAGCCTGTCAAGTTGTTTCTGTATTGCATCGTCCTCTATTCTTTCGAACAGAAGTTCTGCCGGTTGTATTTTTTTTCCTGTTTCCAAGATATCACAACTGCCGGCCTCAAACCATTTTAAGGAACCCAAGTTAAGCATCTTTTGAAGTTTCTTTGCTGAAAACTGGATAAAAGGTTCCATAAGTACAGAAAGGTTGGCACAGATTTGAATGGAAATGTTCAAAACAGTCTCTGTACGTTTTACATCTGTCTTGAAAGTTTTCCAAGGTTCGTTTTCAGTCAGATACTTGTTGCCAAGACGGGCAAGGTTCATCATTTCAAACAAAGCATCCCTGAATTTGTAGTTCTCTATAAGGGTTCCTATCTTTTCAGGATAGAGTTTTATCTCTTCCATCGTCTGTTTGTCCAGTTCGTTCAGTTCATTCTTTGCAGGAACTTTTCCGTTGAAGTACTTATGTGTAAGAACTATTGTCCTGTTGATAAAGTTTCCAAGTATGGCCACAAGTTCTGAGTTGTTTCTTGTCTGAAAATCTTTCCAAGTAAAGTCATTGTCTTTGGTTTCTGGAGCATTTGCACAAAGAACATACTTCAATACGTCCTGTTTTTCTGGAAAATCTTCCAGATATTCATTTAACCACACCGCCCAGTTTCGTGATGTGGATATTTTGTCTCCTTCAAGATTAAGGAATTCATTTGCAGGAACGTTTTCAGGAAGAATATAGTCTCCGGCTGCTTTCAGCATTGAAGGGAATACAATACAATGGAAAACAATATTGTCTTTTCCTATAAAATGTACAAGCTTTGTGTCCTGTTGTTTCCACCATTTTTCCCAGTTGTCTTTGTCGTATTCTATGGTATTTGAGATATATCCGATAGGAGCATCAAACCAGACATAAAGTACTTTGCCTTCAGCATCTTTCAAAGGAACTCTTATTCCCCAGTCCAAATCCCTTGTAACGGCTCTTGGCTGCAAACCGTTGTCAAGCCATGATTTACACTGCCCATAAACATTTGTCTTCCATTCCTTGTGATTTTCCAGAATCCATGTTTTCAAAAATTCTTCATAATCATTCAATGGCAAAAACCAATGCTTTGTTTCTCTCAGGACAGGAGCATTTCCGCTCAAGGCACTTTTAGGATTGATTAAATCTGTTGCATTCAACGAAGAGCCACAGCTTTCGCACTGGTCTCCGTATGCTCTTTCATTGCCGCATATAGGACATGTGCCGGTAATATATCTGTCTGCAAGAAAAGTTCTTTCTTGTTCGTCATAGTATTGCTTACTTGTCTGCTCAATAAACTTTCCTTCGTTATAGAGTTTAAGAAAGAAATCCGAAGCAGTTTTTTGATGGATATTGCTTGTTGTCCTTGAGTAGATATCAAATGAAGTCCCGAATTCCTCAAAAGACTTCTTTATTATGGAATGATATCTGTCCACAACGTCCTGAGGAGTGCAGCCTTCTTTTTTTGCCCTTATGGTGACAGGTACTCCATGTTCATCGCTGCCTCCAATAAACAGTACATCTTCTCCCATCATTCTAAGATAACGGCAATAGATATCTGCCGGAATATAAACTCCTGCCATGTGACCTATGTGTATTGGTCCGTTGGCGTAAGGAAGTGCTGTCGTAACAGTATAGCGTTTGAATTTGTTTTCTTTATCTGTGTATGTCATAATTTATTTTTTCTTTTTGATTTTTATTATTCTTGCTTTTTCGTCATCTTTTCCAAAGGAACAGACTTCTTCCCATTCATATTTATCCAAGACTTCTGTGCTTTCTTTGTTATCAACGGTTACGGCATGGATGTTTTCTGGCAGGTTGTTCCAGTCTGTATTGCCCAAATAATGGACATTTGCTCCTTTGTCCCTAAAAGTCAGATAATAATAGTAACTATCCAGAGGCCATTCTTTTTGTAGGAAATACAGGTTGTCTATTTTTTTGTCTATTATATCCTGTTTGTGAATCTTCAAAAGCCGTATATAGTTCGGATAAGGATAAGGCGAGCCTTCTTTTTTTGCACTTATTGAGAAACTTCCTTTGTAAGAGAAGATATTATCGCTCAAAGGAACCGCAAAAAAGACCACAAACATAAAGATATAGCAGCAAATCTTCTGGGCTTTGTTTGTTTGCAGGTCAAATATGCTTCTGAAAAAATCAATAGTCAAGGCAAGTATGATACAAAGCATAGGAACTGCGGGATAAGCATACCAGTACAGTTTTGTTTTGCTGAAAGCCAAGACCAAAAAGATAAAAGCGAAAACGCCGAAAGCAAAATAGTTCAAATCCCTTGCCTGTTTTTCTTTGTTGAAAATGTTAAGCAGGAAGGCAAAAGGGATAAATATGAACAAATACTTGAAAGTATGTTTGTAGAATCTGCTGAAATAGAACAAAGGAGACGAAGAACTATGCTCCAAGGCCTGTGTATATCTTCCAAAGACGTCGTTCTGCCACATCGCTTTCAGATACCCCGGTGCCATTATTTCCCTTGTAACGAGAAATCCTCCGAAAAAGACAATGAATATCAAAAATCCAGCCCAGAAATACTTCTCTTTCAGAATCGGCAGAACCTGTTTTTTTACAAAAGCATAGACTATCAATACCGGAAGAGAGACAAAACCGGCAATATCTTTTGTCAATGCTGCCAGTGTAAGGAAGATAAAAAACAGCAGAAGATACTTCTTTTGTCCGTTATTCTGGATATACAGCCAAAAACATAGGATATAGGTCGTATTAAACAAAAGCAGGAAAGCATCATAGTCAGCAGTTCTTCCACAATGCCAGAAAACCAAGTCCCAGCTACAAAGCAAAAGCAGTGAGGAAAGAAAGCCGAAGAATGTCTTTCTTAGCTTTACGCCGAACAAAATCAGGATTATTCCCGTGAAAAACAAAGCTAATGCTGACGGAAACCTGATGGCAAATTCCCCAAGTCCGAAAATTCTGGTGGAAAGAGCCTCTATACATATAACCAAAGGCGGTTTTGTATTCCAGAGGACAGGTTCTCCAAGAAAATTTACCACCACAGGATTCTTTGTCTGCAGCATCTCGTATGCAGAAATTCCCATGCGGGCCTCGTCAAACTCTCTTATAGGGTTGGAACTTAAATGATTGAATATTGTAAGATAGGCAACAAGCAGATATATGACGACAAATATGCATACATATCTGTCCTTCAATAAGTGCCAGTTAAATAATCTTCCCAACATTCTTTCCTACAAGTTTTCTCTTATAATATTCTTCATATCCTCTATTATGCTGTTTGCCAGATGTTCTGCTGTTGCAAGATTGTTGCTTTCAGCATAGATTCTCAGTATTGGTTCTGTGTTGCTTTTGCGAAGATGAACCCATTCGTTTTCAAAGTTTATTTTCACTCCATCGACGGTTATTACCTCATACTTCTTGTACTTTTCTATCATGGTTCCAAGAACAAGGTCAATGTCTATGTCTTTGGAAAGTTCCATCTTCTTCTTTGCAATCACATAGTTAGGATAGGAGTCTCTAAGGATGGAACATTTCATGCCTTTTTTTGCCAGCAGGGTAAGGAACAGGGCAATTCCTACAAGAGCATCCCTTCCATAGTGACATTCAGGATAAATAACTCCTCCGTTTCCTTCTCCTCCTATCACGGCATTCACTTCCTTCATCTTTTCAATAACATTCACTTCACCGACAGCAGAAGCAAAGTATTTCTGACCGTGGCTTTTCTCGGTGATATCCCTTAATGCACGAGAGGAAGAAAGATTGCTTACCGTGTTTCCTATAGTATGCTCCAAGACATAGTCAGCCACGCTTACCAAAGTATATTCTTCCACGAAAGGTTTCCCTTCCTCTGTAACCAAGGCAAGTCTGTCAACATCGGGATCAACAACAAAACCGACATGACAATGTTCTTTTTCCACAAGTTCGCATATATCATGAATGTTTTCTGGCAATGGTTCAGGATTGTGCGCAAACAAGCCTGTAGGTTCTTCGTTAAGTGCAAAAATATCTTTGACGCCAAGAGCAGAAAGGAGTTTTCTGAGTACAAAACCGCCTGTTGAATTCACGGCATCAAAAGCCACACGGAAGTTTGCTTTCTTTATAGCCTCAACATCCACCAACGGCAATGCAAGAACTTTTTCTATGTGCTTATCCACTGCATCGTCTATCTTTGTGTATTTACCTAAGCGTTTCGCATCGGCAAAAATAAAATCATTCTTTGCGGCAAGTTCCAGCACTCTTTCGCCTTCCTTCTTGGAAATAAACTCTCCGTTGCCGGCAAGGAATTTCAATGCGTTCCATTGCACAGGATTGTGTGAGGCGGTAAGGATTATACCACCGTCTGCTTTGTTATCCACCACGGCAACCTCTGTTGTAGGGGTGGTACTCAACCCTGTATCCATAACATCAACGCCCATAGCCATCAAGGTGCCTGTTACAAGATGCGAAACCATCTCTCCGGATATTCTTGCGTCTCTTCCTATAAGAATGCTTATGTGTTCTTTGCCCGTCTTTTCCTTTATGAACTTGGCAAACGCTGAAACAAAACCAACCAAATCAACGGGTGTAAGGTTGTCTCCTGATTTGCCGCCGATTTCTCCTCTAAAACCTGAAATAGATTTAATTAAAGCCATATAGTATTCAAATTTTTATTGTTTCTTATGAAAGAATCTGCAAATTTAAGCAATTTTCCGATTTTATGATTACAATTTTCCGATAAAAATATTTGTTTTCTTTCTATGGCAGCCAAAATATTTTCCCGCCACTTTAGCTTTGTTTACTGCCGATAGAGGATATAAATTTGCCAATCTTCGTTTTCGTGGTAAAAAAAATAGTTTTTTTACATGAAAAAAATAGTTTTTTTGGGGCAAAAAAATAGTTTTTTTTATCATAAACATCAAGATTAGCAAAAAATATAGTAATTTTGGCAAAAATTTTATTTCAAGTGGCTGGCAGAAGTCCAGATTAAATTTATAAATATCATGAAATACAGAAAACAAGTCAGAAAACTGAACTACAACGGCGAGGTGAAAACGAAATACAATGCAAAGATTGTGTATGGAGATGTTGTTAATCTTAAGCAGCTGGCAGAAGAAATATCCTTGGATACTGCTTTGAACAGTGCAGATGTCTATTCTGCCATAAAGGCTCTTGAACAGAAGTTTATGAAACATCTTTCCATAGGCAATATCCTTGATTTGGGTGAACTTGGACGCTTTAAGGCAAGTTTTAAGTCAAAAGTCTGTGATTCCCTGAAGGATGTTACTCCAAAAACTGTAACAAACTATACAGTATTGTATAAACCCGGCAAGGAAATAAAAGAAAAACTGAGCCAGACAAAACTTGAACTGGAAAGAAATCTTGACGAGCATGGAAATATTGTAAAATACTCCCATTCCAAGAGAGATTAGCACAAAGAAACTGCTGTTTATGGAAATAAGAAGCGTTACTATAGTAGGCAGAGGTAATGTGGCTGTGCATTATGCCAAAGCTATGGAGGAGAAAGGTCTGGAGGTCAAGATGCTTTCCTCCCGTATTCCTTTTGACAGTAAGGATTTTTGTTCAGACATGATAGTGCTTGCGGTGAAAGACGATGTTTTGAAGGAAGTGGCACAAAACATACTGCAGACAATGGGGGAGCCTTTGAAAAAAGAACAGGTGGCTGTTCATACAAGCGGCTATATGGAGACGGGGTTTTTGAAGTCCTTGTGTGAAAACTACGGCTCTTTCTATCCTTTGCAGACGCTGAAGAAAGGAATGGAGACAGATTTTTCCAATGTTCCCCTATGCACGTGGGCAAATACGGAAGAATACGGCAGGGAACTTGAAAGACTTGCAGGAAAACTTTCTTCCATACATCATCGTCTTACAGATGAGCAGAGAAAAGTGCTTCACCTTGCAGCGGTGTTTGTAAACAATTTCCCGAATCATCTTTACCATATAGCAGACACAATGCTGGAGAAGGAAAATATGGATTTGAGTATTCTATATCCTCTTATTGATCGCACAAACGAGGCTATAAAACAGAGGAAACCTTATCTTTGCCAGACAGGACCTGCCTTCAGGAACGATAAAAAGATAATGCAGGAACACGGAAAAAGGCTCTCAGCCACAGAAAAAAAGATATATGATTCAATAAGTGAAAGTATAGTAAATTTATATAAGGACTGAAGAAATGAAAAACATAGTTGTATTGACAGGAGCAGGCATCAGTGCCGAAAGCGGCATAAGTACTTTCAGGGACTCCAACGGTTTGTGGGAGAACTACAGAATAGAAGACGTTGCAAACTTTGATTCTTTTGAGAAAGACGAGGAACTTGTAACCAAGTTCTACAACGAGAGACGAAGACAACTTACTTCTGTGGAACCAAATGAAGGACATCGCCAGCTTGTACGCTTGGAAGAGAAATACAATGTAACTGTTGTTACCCAGAATGTTGATGACTTGCACGAGAGAGCAGGTTCCAGCCATATAATACATCTTCATGGGGAACTGACAAAGGCTTGTTCCCGCTATGACAAAGGAGAAGTGTATGAAATAGGCTATCATGACATAACACCTTTTGACAAAGACTCCAAGGGAACTATGCTAAGACCCTTTATTGTCTGGTTTGGTGAGCCCGTTCCTGAGATAGAGAACGCAATAAAGGTGTGTGAAAAGGCAGATATCCTGATTATTGTCGGCACATCATTGGTTGTCTATCCTGCAGCAGGACTTATGAACTATACAAAGCCGAACTGCAGGAAATATCTCGTGGATCCCAACAAGCCAGATGCCAATCTCAACGGTATAGACTTTGTTCAGGAAAAAGCATCCACAGGTGTGGGAAAAGTTGTTGAAGAGTTGTTGAACGAAGCATAGGCTATGAATACGGGTAATGAGAAGGCTTTTTCGGAAATCTGCAATCTTTTGAGACTTCCTCTCATGATTTTGATTGTATGTGTTCATGTTGATTACACGACATTGGCACTTGTGCCGCACAATGCTCTATCAAACGGCATGGTATTTCTTTTTACCCGCGTGTTTGCAAGGGTTTCAACTCCTGCATTCTTCTTTATCTCAGGATATTACTTCTTTTTCCCGAAGGAAAACAAGGAGTCTTTTGATTTGCATCTCTATAAATCCAAACTGAAACGAAGAATAAAAAGCCTGCTTGTTCCATATTTGTTCTGGAATCTTCTGTTTTTTGTTTTCAAGTTTGCAATGGACAGGGGAGAAGCCCGGTTCTCTCTTATGCAGCTTGCAGGCTATCCCGTTCCTTTTGCCATACAGTTCTGGTTTATAAGGGATTTGATGATTATGGTCTTGTGTTCGCCTTTGATATATTGGATTATAAGGAAGACAAAGTTCGTTTCTGTGCTTTTGCTTTTGGTACTCTGGCTAATGGATACAGGTTTTGAGATGTGTAATTCTTTGTTGTTTTTCTTCATGGGAGCATATTTTTCCATAGAAAAGAAAGATGTTGTTGGGCTCTTGAAGAAAATAAAATACTATCCCTTGATTTTGTTCTTCATATTCATAATTCTGAACTTTGTTTTCAATTTCTCAGCCTCCGACTCAATGTTTGATTTGCAGAGAAACAGGCAGGTATATTATCTTTGCAGGACATTGGGAATGGTATCCGTGTTTTCTGCAGCATATTTTTTGACAAACAGGCTGAAACTAAAAGCGGTTAGCATAGCAGGTTCTTTTACTTTCTTTTTGTTTGCAACACATGTTGCGCTGACACGATGGGTTTTCACTCCATTGCTTTATAAGTTTTTCAATAATGGAAGCATGGACTATCTGATACTTTATTTTCTTCCTATAATACTTAGCATTGTTGCTTCTTTCCTTGCATATCTTGCCCTGAGAAAAGTTTTTCCAAAACTGCTTGCTGTTGTCTGCGGCGGCAGAATTTAGTATTTTGCTAAATCCACAGCAACAGTTTGGCAACAAAGAAGCCTATGTAAGTGCCGGCTGCATATCCAAACAGACCGACTGCAATTCCCGGACCTATAACAGCACGGTTTTTCAATGCAGAACCAATAACGGGTGCAAAAGGAGGAGAACATATCAGGGAAATACTTGTTGTAAGGGTCGTGTCTGTATCTATTCGGAACAGGGCAGAAAGAAGAACGTGAAGAACCAGAGCTCCCAGTGTGGCAACGGTTGTAAAAAGGAATATGTTTGTGTCTATATCTGAAAGAGTTTTGAGGCTTACCTGTGAAGCAACGGCTATGGAGAAGACAAGAATCAGATATGTGCCAGCTTCAAAGGTACGTTTCAAGGAGCGGATTCTTTTATTCATGGAAGCAAGTACTGAAATCAGGCTTATAGCAAGGATAAATATGGATTGAAACATATCTTTCGGGAACAGAAAAGCAATACCTCCTCCAATCAAAACGATGATTATTGTCAAGCCAAGTGCAGAAAAGAGATTTTTTATGTTGTCTTTTCGGAACAAACCAAGGAATAATTCGTTCTCATGGTTGTCTATGGAAACGCTTTTGTCTTCTTTTGATTTGTCATCTTTGAAATCAGGCATGAACAGTCGCAGAACTTTCTTGCCAATCACAATAACAAAAATAAGATAGACAGCACTCAGCATGGTACTGTAGGCAGAAACAAGAATGTATGTTGAATTATCAACATCAAGAGCTATCTTCAGGGATGCAAGATTGGCGTTTCCTCCCGTATATAGTCCCGTAAGCATTCCTCCTATGGAAGAAAAGACCTTAGGATTTCCTTGACCAAACAAAAGAAAACCGACAACAATGGCAAGAATACAGCCCAAAATTCCAAAGATTGTTGATTTTATGAAAGCAGGAGCAAGCCTTAGCCACGAACGTATATCAGAAGAAAACAGCAAAAGAGGAATAGCAAGCGGAATGGCAACAGAAGCTATTCCGGTCTGCAAGGAATGTATCT
Organism: uncultured Bacteroidaceae bacterium; assembly: GCA_964639765.1. Lineage (GTDB taxonomy): Bacteria > Bacteroidota > Bacteroidia > Bacteroidales > P3 > Scybalousia_A. The sequence goes on along the minus strand of CAZXEN010000003.1, from coordinate 72,231 downwards.
CTTTTGTGTCGGGTATTATGCCCGTTATTCCTAAAGCACAGCCGATAACATAGGCAATTATAATACTTCCTACTTTATTTAGCAGACTGCTTTTGTAAGTCAGCCAAAGAATAAGAAGAGGAGCGAATAAACAAATTGCAATTATCAAGAAATTCATATCAAAATCCATTAAAACCTACAACAAAGAGAAGCCTTAAGCAAAAAATCGTTCCAATGAATGCTTAAATCTCTGTCTGTTTTCAAGCAATCGTTGTCGTAAAGAGCAGAAATATTTACTCCAAGAAAGTCATTGAAGCGATAGTTTACTGTAAATCTTCCTATGAAATTAAAAAAGTATTTGTTCTTTGTTTTGATTTCTTCTATGTTCTTGCCGTAAATGTAGTTGCTGTTCAAGACAACAAACATCGGAACAGCAGAAATGTGAAACAGAAGCTTGCCTTTGTCTGGTGTATAGTTGTAAGCATAGCCAAGACCCAAAGAACCTGAGGAATATTCTATTTCTTTTATGTTGTTGAACCTGTTGATTATCTCAGTGTTTTGGAAATATATGTCGTTTTGCAGGAAGTTGGTGTAGAAAAGCAGAGAACCTGCAGAGTGTTTTTGGATACATCGCTGGTCAATGGCGGCAGTCATTGAGAATTTCTTGGAATTGAAGACATGATATGCCCGAAGGTATCTTGTCTTTGCTTTTATTCTGCCTTGTTTTACACTGTATTCGTCTTCTGAAGCAGAACTTTTTATATCTCCTGCAAAATCTTCTGTCTCAAGTCTTCTGAATTCAAATCCCCAAGCATTGGCAGAAAGAGAAAGTGTAAAATCCTTGGCCTCTCCCATCAAGTTTGCAAGCGAACAGCCCAAGATAAGGTTTCTGTAACCAAAGGTTGTGGAAAGCTGATAATTGAAAAGCGAATGAGCATTCAGACTTGTGGTGCCGTATGTCGGGACATTATTGATTTTTGTTTTCAGGTTTATGAAGGCAAAGTTGTTGTTGAGGTTTATCATCCAGCCATTATTGGCTATGGTATAGTAGTTTGTGTCTATTTTTTTTGTGGAGGACAAGCCGAACATCTTGTCTATCTTCCAAAGAAACGATGTTTTTTCTTCCTGAGAATGAGAAGAAAAGACACAAATCAACAAGACTGTAAAAAATATCAAGTTTTTATTCATAAAAATCAAGATTTTGTAAACAAAAACCAACACTTTAGCACCTAAAGTTCAACTCTTTTTTCTTGAAGAGCTGGTTTTTGTTTTGCAAAAGTAAGACATTTGTCCGAATTATCAGCGATATGGTATCACAAAATAAACAAAGAACGTGGTTAAGCTTAGCCACGTTCTTTGTTGTGTTGTGTCCTGTGTTTTTATTTTACTATTTTCATTTCGTTGATAAGGTTTGTTGCTCCGGCAAATTTGTCAATGATGAACAAAACGTAGCGTATATCCACAGAAATACATCTTTGCAAGTCAGGATTGAAAGCAATGTTTCCGCTCATTGCTTCCCAGTTGCCGTCAAAAGCAAGTCCTATCAGCTCACCTTTGCCGTTCAAGGTAGGAGAACCGGAGTTTCCGCCTGTGATATCAACATTTGTAAGGAAACCTACAGGTACTGTTCCATTGACAGCATACTGTCCGTAATCCTTCGCTTCATACAACTGACGAAGTTTTGCAGGCACGGTGAATTCCCATGAAGAATTATCTTCCTTGTCCATAACGCCGTCAAGGGTAGTGTAATATTTGTACTCAACTCCGTCTTTTGGTGAATAGTTCTTTACTTGTCCGTACGTATAACGAATGGTTGAGTTGGCATTTGGAGCAAAGTATTTGTCTTTATCCATTTCCATTATACCTTTCACAAACAAACGGTTGGCCTTTGCAAGTTTGTCCCTGTCTTCGCTTATTGAATGCATTCTTGAACGAAGATTGTCAAGTATTTGTATTGTAAGAATGTATGCCGGATCGTTCTGTATAAGGGACAAATCCTTGGACTTTAGAAGGTTCATTATCTTTTCCTTGCTTACCAGATTTGAAGTTGCGAAAATATCTTCTGCAATCTGGTTGAAATTATAGCCGTATTTGAAAGCATAATTCAGGAATTCTGGGCTTTGTAACGTCATAGGTACGTTTCTGAAATAGACATCCAGACCTGCAGCCATAAGTTTTTCTTCCGTAAGATCATTATAGTCCTTGAAAACTCCATCCAAATAGGAATTCCAGTCTTTTATCATTGCCTCATAACTTGCTTCGTCTCCGGATTCAAATACATTTCTGCAACCATACAGACGAACTGCTATGTTAAAAATGCTTGCTCCTCTGAAAAGGGCTTCGTTGGTATATACTCTCAGGTAGTCATATTCTCCGTTGTTGTCGTAATAGTCCTGAATGTCTGCAAGGACATCGCCGTATATTTCGTGGCGTTTTCCAGTTTTGTCCTGTTTTATCCAAGAAGCAAAGCGGTTTTCCAAATCATGCTTGGTTCCATAGACATTCAGACGCTTAAGGCATTGTGTTTGTCCGATATAGAATTTCCAGTAGTTGGAAAGGGAAGCAAACTTTGCAGAGTATTGGATACGGATTTTAGGGTCTGCTTTCATATCTCTGTCCATTACATTGCGAAGAGCTTCTCTTGCAGTAACAACAGAAGGGTTGTAGATATCCATTGCCTGTTTTACACCAGCAGAAGGAAGAAAACGGTCTGTAGAGCCAGGATAACCTATGACCATGGCAAAATCGTTTTCCTTTACTCCTTTAAGTGATATAGGAAGATAGTGTTTTGGTTTCATAGGAACATTGTCTTTGGAATACTCTGCAGGTTTTCCGTCTTTGTCTGTATAGACTCTGAAGACAGAAAAGTCGCAAGTGTGTCTCGGCCACATCCAGTTGTCGGTGTCACTTCCAAACTTTCCTATTGACTGAGGAGGAGCTCCCACAAGACGAACATCTTTGTATACCTCATAAACGAAGAGAATGTACTGGTTTCCGTTGAACATTGTTGCAACTTCTGCAGTGTATGTCGTGCCTTTTGTTGCTTTTTCCACAACTTTCTTTGAATTTTTTCTTATGATATCCAGACGTGCTTCCTCAGAAGTCTTGTCGGTGATGCCCTCAAGTACTTTGTCAGACACGTCTTCCATTCTTATGAAAAATTTTGCGGTCAATCCGGGATTAGGAAGTTCTTCATTTTTGTTGTAAGCCCAGAAACCATTGGAAAGATAGTCGTGTTCTATCGTGGAATGGGACTGAATCCATGAATAACCGCAATGATGATTGGTAAGTATCAAGCCTTGGTCGGAAACAATCTCACCTGTGCAGCCTCTTCCGAACTGTATGATGGCATCTTTCAGGGAAGCTTTGTTGATGTCATAGATTTGTTTTGGAGTAAGTTTCAAACCTTTTGCTTTCATATCCTTGTAGGTCTGCTTATCCAGATACATAAGCAGCCACATTCCTTCGTCCGCCTTCACCAACGGGCTGAAAGCAAACAAACTTGCTAATAATATCAATGCTAACTTTTTCATATTTTTTTATTTTTTGATTATTAATTTATTTTTTTTGTTGTCTTGCCTGAAAATCTAAAACAATGTGCCTTGAATGGTGTCGTCGTTGCCCATAAAGTCGTTGTCTTCAAATTCTACAGAGTGTTTTTCCTCAGTTTCTTCTGATGGATTTTCCTCTGCTTTTGTTTCTGTTACCGGTTCTACGTATTCCAAGGCTTTGAGTATTTTTATTTTAACTTTGTTCTCTTTGCTTAGTTTCTTGCCTTTCGCCTTGTATTTCATTATATCCACAAATTCAGAAACATTTACTTCTTCTCCATTGACGCTTATCACAGGAAGCCACTCGTTGAATATATGACTTACCTCGGCTTTCTTGTCATCAACAAAAAAGATACGTCCTTGTGATACGGTCTCAGGCAGAAATCTTTTTATGAACATAAGTTTTGTTTCCAAGTCTTTGTAAATAACGGTGACAGGCTTGTTCGGGTTTAACTTTTCTATCACAATGGTATTGTCTTCAAAATGCAGGCTGAGATTAGGTTCTGTTATCTGATACCAGCCTTGGCTGTTCACAAGTAAAAGCCTATCATTGGCTGCAAATTCTCCGAGCAATATCCCCCTTTCTTCGGTGTTCAGCTTCATTATGGAATCATCTAACCAAATCTTGCGTGCAGAAAGAGTGGAGACTCCTCCTGATTTCAGTCCTACACTTCTTACAGGATTGTTGTTTACTATATTTCCTCTTGCACTTCTGTTTTTTATGTCCAGTTCTGCAAAATCATAGACAAAATTAGTTTTTCGCATTCTTGGACTTACTTTTAAATGCACGGTAACTTTTTCTGCTTCTCCATTGCTGTTTGCAGAAAAGTAAAGAAGAGTAGAACCGCTCACTCCTTGTGTAAAATCGTATTCCTTGTCTCTTATTATGCTGGTTACGGCACAACGTTTTGCGAAACAACGTCCAAAAGGTCCATTGTTGTACATCATATTGTATATTGTCCTTTCGTCATTTCTTCGGAACAAAGCAATATATATGATGTTTTCTCCTACGAAATCCTTTTCAGCAACTTTTCTTACGGAATATTTTCCATTCTTATGGACAACTATTATCTCGTCAAATTCTGAACAGTCGCAGACATATTTTGCATTTTCATCGTTTTTAAGCTTGTATCCTGCAAATCCAGTCTTGTAGTTGCAGTATAGTTTCTCTGTTGCAACTGCTGCTGTAACTATTTCTATCTTGTCAAAGTCTCTTATCTCTGTTTTTCTTTCCCTTCCTTTGCCGTATTTGTCTTTTAAGTATTTAAACCAACGAATGGAATAATCTATGATATGTTCTAGGTTGTTTTTTACCTCTTCCATTTCAAACTCAATGTTCTCAAGGTCTTTTTCTGCCTTGTCGCTATTGTATTTTGATATCCTGTCTATAGGAATTTTTCTCAGCCTTAGAACATCTTCCAACGTAACTTCACGGATAAGATTCTTTACAAAAGGCTCTAGGCCTTTGAATATTGTATCGTTTATATCCTTGTCTGTTGTGCAAGGTTTTATATCTTCGTAAATCTCGTTTTCTATGAATATTCTTTCCAAAGAAATCCATTGCCATTTCTCTTTCAGTTCGTTCAGTTGTATCTCCAGTTCCATTTTGAGCAAATCCACCGTTCTTTGGGTGTTTTTTCTCAGAATATCGCTGATTGACATAAAGACGGGTTTCTTGTTCTCGTCTATCACGCAGGAATTTGGCGCAATGCTAATCTGACAATCCGTGAAAGCATACAAGGCATCTATAGTCTGGTCAATGGAAGCGTCGTTTGGAAGATGCAGTCTTATCTCTGCTGTGCGTGCAGTGTTGTTTTCTATCTTCTTTATCTTTAATTGTCCTTTTTCAGTTGCTTTAACAATGGATTCAATAAGAGAATCACTTGTAGTGGAAAAAGGTATTTCTGTTATAACAAGAGTTTTTTTCTCTTCCTGAGTCATTTTTGCTCTTACAAGTATTCTTCCTCCTCTTACACCGTCATTGTATTTTGATACATCCATAAGACCTCCTGTCTGGAAGTCGGGATATATTGAAAAAGGTTTGTTCTGCAGTATTGCAATACTTGCATCTAGAAGTTCATTGAAATTATGAGGAAGTATTTCACAAGCTAAACCTACTGCTATTCCTTTTGCTCCATGTGCCAAAAGAAGGGGAAATTTCATCGGAAGAGTGTCTGGTTCCTGTTTTTTGCCGTCATAATTTGGGTGAAAAGTAGCTGTTTTGTAATTAAAAGCAACATCAAGTGCAAATTTGGAAAGACGAGCTTCAATATAACGTCCTGCAGCCGCAGAATCTCCTGTAAGTATGTTTCCCCAGTTTCCCTGTGTATCCACCATCAGTTCTTTTTGTCCGAGCTGAACCAATGCTCCGTAAATGGAAGCATCGCCATGCGGATGGTAATGCATAGTATTACCCACAATGTTTGCTACCTTGTCCATTCTTCCGTCATCTGATTCATACATAGAGTGAAGAATTCTTCTTTGGACAGGCTTTAATCCGTCATTAAGATGAGGTACGGCACGTTCAAGTATAACATATGAAGCATAATCCAAAAACCAGTTTTCATACATTCCTCTTATACTTTGCATTTGTCTTTGGGAAGAATGCATTTCGTTGGCAGGTTGTGTATTGTTGTCTGTATTTTCGTTGATATTATCCATTATCACAAATTGTAAATTTACGAATGCAAAAATATAAAATATTTTTGTATTAAGGCAAATCAGCTATAAGAAAACAGGTTAAGCCTACAGCCGAATGTATTTTGTCTTTTATACCTTATAATATTAGTCTTTGTTTACTTTCTCAAAATAAGTGTCCGGTCTTTTTTCATCAAACGTCTCATTAGCCCAGATTAAAAAGACAAGATTCTCTTCTTTTGACAGATTTGTTATGTTGTGGGTATATCCGGGAATCATATTCACAACCATAAGCTGCTTGTCATCCACATTATATTCCAAAACAGGATAGTCATTGTTCTGTTCATCTTTGCCAATCCTTCTCATTCTTATGATACCTGAGCCTTTCACAATAATAAATTTTTCAGCCTTGGTATTATGCCAGTGTTCTCCTTTGGTATATCCTGGCCGTGAGACATTGACAGAGACTTGTCCTTTTGTATTACTTTTGAAAACTTCCGTAAAAGAGCCTCTTTCATCCACGTTCATTTTTAAAGGATAACAAATTTCTTTGGCAGGAAGATAGGAAAGAAAGGTAGAATAAAGCTTTTTGGTGAATTCATCTGCAACATCTGGCAAAACAAGAGTGTTTTTTATCTCCTTGAAAGAATAAATCTTCTTGGCCAGCTCGCCAACCGTAGTTTGATATTCTTTTTCTATCTTTGCATGGGGCTCTTTGGTCCATTCCTTGTCACTAAGCAGTCCTATTATACCATCAACAACATCATCAATATAGACAAGTCTTACTTTTGCGTTCTCATCATTTATCTTTATTTCCAAATCATTTGCAATATTATTGCAGAATGTTGCAACAACGGAATTATAGTTTGGCCTGCACCATTTGCCAAACACGTTTGCAAAGCGGTATATTTTGATTTTTGTGTTTGTTTCCAAGGAATATTGAATCAAAAGTTCCTCACCTGCAAGCTTGCTTTTGCCGTATGGGTTGTCAAGTTCTGCCTGTATGGAAGAAGAAAGTATTATCGGACAGCTGTTCTTGTGTTTTTTTAGAAAACAAAGCAAAGTTTCCAGCAAAGAAAAATTGCCTTGCATGAATTCTTCTTCTTTTTTCGGACGGTTTACGCCTGCAAGATGAACAACGGCATCACAGTCCTTGCAAAACTTTTCCAAATCTTCAGGAGTGTTGTCTTTGTCGTATTCCAATATATCCAAATCTTTTTCCAAAGAATACCAGCGTGCTTTGTTGTCCTTTATATTATATAGTTGTGCAACAAGATTTTTTCCAACAAAGCCTTTTGCTCCAGTAACAAGTATTTTCATGATAGATATTTTTTCTTGATTTATAAGTTCTTTAACTGTATATTTGTCAGACAAATCTTCATCTGTCTTATGTTTTATGCTTTTCTTTTTTTGCAGCAGGAAACAGAATATTATTGAGTATTAGTCTGTATCCGGGAGAATTTGGATAAAGGGAAAGATCTGTTTTTGGGTCTCCCACAAAGTGGCGATAATCCTCCGGATCATGGCCTCCAAGAAAAGACCATGTTCCTTTCCCGTATTCTCCATGCAGATAGCGGGCTTCGTTTATGGACTTGTTTTCTCCAAGAACAAGCACATTGGTTTTTATTGTATTGGTTCTGAAAGCAGTTGTCTGGCCATAGAATCCTTTTATTATCTTTGTATGGCACTGGGTAAGCATTGTAGGAATCCAATCCCACTTGGCGGAGAAGTCAAACAAAACAAAAACATCGCTTTTTTCACTTATCTTTGCAGCTCTTTCGCTTGTTATGTCAATATCCGAAATTCTGTAGGCTGCAGGATTTGTTTCTATGTGAAAATCTTTGAAGGCAAAACAATTGTCATAGTTTAAACGTTGCTGGGCATCGCTTTGCATAGGGTCACCGTCAAACATCGTCTCACAAATATCAATACCGTCTGCAGCAAGAGCAATATCAAACGAATCAGTGGCAGAACACATGGCAAACATAAATCCTCCTCCAAGCACGAAATCCCTTATTTTCTTTGCAACAGCAAGCTTCAGCTGAGAGACTTTGCCATATCCAAGCTGTTTTGCCAAGCCTTCCTGAAAGGCAACGTCTTGTTTGTACCAAGAAGCGTTCCTGTAGTTGCCCCAGAACTTGCCATACTGTCCTGTAAAGTCTTCATGGTGCAGATGAAGCCAGTCATACATAGGAAGAACTCCATTCAAAACCTCCTCATCATAAACAACATCGTATGGTATCTCAGCATATGTCAGAACAAGTGTTACTGCATCGTCCCAAGGTCTTTTGCTTTTTGGGGAATAGACGGCAATTTTCGGGGCTTTCTGAAGTTTTACTGCGTCCATATTTGCCTCTGGGTCGGAAATTTCGTCTATAATTCCGAGCATTTGTGAAGAAGAGACAACCTCATAGCTCACTCCTCTGAGCTTGCACAGCTTTATTATCTCAGAATCTTCCTCCATGGAAAAAGAACCCCCTCTGTAATTCAGCAGCCATGTTACATCATTATCCCTCTGCAAAGAAACGTATGCAATGCCGTATGCTTTAAGGTGGTTTTTTTGTGTTTCGTCCATAGGAATCAGGACAAAAGCCGCCTTGACGGAAAAAGAAAGCAACAAGATAAACAATATAACAATTTTTCTCATTTCTTGCCAATCAAAGTTTATATATTCTTAGAACGGATTGTCGTCATCAATGCTGTTTATTTCACCTTCTGTCGGCTCTCCGTTCATTCCTGACTCCATGATAATGCTGTTGCTTTTGCTGTCAAAGTATGTGTTTTCCAGTCTCCCTTCTCTAAGGGCAGAAGGCAAGTCTCTTTTTATATTATAGAACTTTACATACTTGCGTTTGAAGCCTAAACGTGCCTTGTTGGTAGAACCTGCACGGTTTTTTGCGATATTTACATAGGCAACTCCTTCTGTTGAGCCGTTTTCATCTTCTGTTATGCCATAGTATTCAGGACGATAGATAAACATAACAATATCTGCATCCTGTTCTATAGCTCCACTCTCACGCAAGTCAGACAAAACAGGTTCCTTGCTTCCTCCTCGTGTTTCCACAGCACGTGAAAGTTGTGAAAGAGCAAGGATAGGAATGCCCAATTCCTTGGATAATGCTTTCAACTGACGGGAAATGAAACTGATCTCCTGCTCTCTGTTTCCATTGTTCCTGCCTTCACCTCCTGACATCAGTTGCAGGTAGTCAATAAACACCATTTTTATGTCATGAGCCTGCTTTAGTCGCCTGCATTTCGCCCTTAGGTCAAAAATACTCAAGCCCGGATTGTCATCAATAAAGATTGGAGCCTCTGCAAGAGTCTGTGTTCTTTCTTTTATTATCTGTATTTGTTGGGTGGTCATTTGATCTCCTCTTTTAAGATCGTTTCCTTCTATCTCTGTTTCAGAAGAAATCAAACGCATAGTAAGTTCCATTGCCGTCATTTCCAAAGAAAAGATGGCAACAGGCTGATGAAACTGCACAGCTATGTTTCTTGCCATGGAAACTGCAAAAGCTGTTTTTCCCATTGCAGGACGTGCAGCCAGAATAATAAGAGTGCCGGGCTGAAAACCGTTGATACATCTGTCAAGTTCCTCAAATCCGCATTCCAAACCAGTTGTTGCGTTGTCGGAAGCCTGCACTTTTTCTATTTCTTTTATGGCGTCAATCAAAAGATGTTGCATATTCTGTGAAGAAGAGTTGAAGTTCTGGTCGTTGATGTCCAAAAACTTTGTCTCTGTCCTGTCCAGCAAATCCACAATGTCGGTGGTTTCGTCGTATGCTTCTTTCAAGGTCTCCGTAGATACTCTTATCAGTTCCCTTTGAATGAATTTCTCTGCCAGAATGCTTACATAGTATTCTATATGTGCAGCAGAAGTTACTTTTGAGGTAAGAGATGCCATTTTGTATGAGCCTCCTATGGCTTCCAAACTTCCCCTTTTCTTCAGTTTCTCTGTAACTGTCACAAGGTCTATGGGATTTCCTTCATGGAAAAGAGCAAGAATGGCAGAAAAGATTTCTTTGTGTTCTTCTTTGTAGAAATAATCTGTCTTTAACCTGTCTATAGTGTTTGTCAAAGCGTCCTGACTGAGAAGCAAAGCTCCTAATACTTCCTCTTCAAGTTCCTCTGCCTGCGGAGGAACCATGTTGTTGTTAAGAGAAAAAGCCTGGCTGAACGTCATTCTCTGGTGTCTCAGCCTTGAACTGAATGTATTTTGACTGTTATCCGGCATAAATATCCAAGTGTTTAATGTTATGATGATTTCAGTTTTTGTCTGCTGAAACCATCTCAAGTGCAAAATTACAAAAATCTTTTATAACAAGAAAATAGTCCTTGAAAATATTGCCAAAGATTTTCAAAAAAACTGAAAATATCTGAAATTTAGCATCGTTTATCTGTTTTTCTAAAAGAAAATTTGTCTGTTACAAAAAAATGTATTAACTTTGCAAAGTAATAATCGGTGGTTTGGAGTAAAGTTTTTGCAGAAACACCATATTTACTTTAAACCATAAAAAACAGATGCAAGGATTATATCTTTTTTTTAGCCGAAAAAGATTTTTATTACTTCCAACTACTTGATTATTAGTTATGTATAATGCAAAAACTCTTCGTTTTTGTTTCTTAAAACCAAGACTTTTTGGAAAAAGACCAAGACTTTTTATACGGAAACGAAGACTTTTTACAGAAAGACCAAATCTTTTTCCCAAAAAACGAGGATATTTTGGGACGTTTTTTCTTTTGTCTTGACTAAAGCCTGCCCTTTTTGTATAAATATCCCTTTTCTGTAGACGGAAAATAATTTTTCGTCTGTATTTTCGTTCTATTATACAAAATACATTTGACTTACATGGCAGAGAACAAAGAATTAGAGCTTGCTTTCAATTTTTTGCAATATACAGACCGTAATATCTTTTTGACAGGAAGGGCAGGTACGGGCAAAACGACTTTCCTTAAAAGCCTGAACACAAGACTCAACAAGCGTTTTGTTGTCCTTGCTCCCACGGGTGTTGCAGCCCTCAATGCCGGAGGAGTAACCATACATTCGTTTTTTCAATTGCCTTTGCATGTATTTGTTCCCGGTGTTAAATTTGAACCCAGTAAGTTCACAAAACAAAAACGCAATCTTATAAACAGCATAGATCTTATCATAATAGATGAAATATCCATGGTAAGGTGCGATGTTCTGGACGCAATAGATACAATACTGAGAACTTTCAGAAGAGGAGGAGCAAGAAAACCTTTTGGCGGAGTACAGTTGCTTATGCTTGGAGACCTGTATCAGCTTCCGCCCATATCAACATCGGAAGAACTTGAGTTGTTACGTCCGTATTATGACAGCTTGTATTTCTTCTCATCCAGGGCCTTGAAGTCTTCTGACTATCTTACCATATCTTTGAAGCATATCTACAGGCAGACAGATGATGAATTCATTGAAATTCTCAATGCTGTGAGGGACAACCATATCACAAAGGAAGAGATAAACCGCCTGAACCAATCCTACAGGAAAGACGTGTTGGACAATATTCCGGAGAACCATATCGTCCTCTGCACACACAATCTTCAGGCAGATAAAATCAACGTCAATAAAATCAATGCTTTGAAAGGCAAGGACAAACTCTATACGGCACAGATAGAAGGCATATTTCCCGAGAACATATATCCCAATGCTGAACATCTGCACCTGAAAGTAGGAGCTCAGGTTATGTTCCTGAAGAACGATTACGAAATGGAAGGGACAAAGAAACGCTATTATAACGGCAAAATAGGCATCATAACGGACTTGGACACCGACTTTGTGAAGGTGAAATGTTCGGAAGATGAAGAGGAAATCCTTGTTCAGCCATACAGATGGAGGAATATTGAATACACAATGGAGAAAGCCTCCAAGGAACTCACGATAAAAGAGAAGGGAACTTTTACTCAGTTTCCCCTGAAGCTTGCATGGGCTATCACAATACATAAATCACAAGGGCTGACTTTTGACAAAGCGGTAATAAATTCAAATCAGGCTTTCACACATGGACAGGTTTATGTGGCTTTGTCAAGATGCAGAAGCCTTTCTGGAATGATTTTGTCCGAACCTTTTAAATATTCTTCCATAATTCTTGACAGAGATGTGTCAATGTTTACCAGCGAGTCCCAAAAACATCAACCCGACGAACTCATCCTTCAGAAATCCAAAGATGATTATTTTATCCAGACTCTTTATTCTGTCTTTGATTTTACGTTCCTTACCATGAAAATCAATGCTCTTAAGACTTTTGCAAGTATAGTTATTTACAAGGTCTTTCCACGAATATCTGAAAACATATCAGAAAACATCAAGGCATATAAACAGGATATAGAGGCTGTTTCCCTTAACTTCAAGAAATATTTTGATAATATCTATAATCAGAATACAGACAACCGAACAAAAATTACTACACTTCTGCAGCGTTCTTACAAGGCAAGGGATTATTTTCTGGAAAAACTTGAAATAATCAATGATATTGTGCTTGATTTGCTGGATATAGAACTGGATAACACAGAAGATAATTCGCAGCTACATACTTTGGTGGTGGAACTTTCAGTGGAAAAGGAAATAAAGTTCCGACTGCTGAGCTTTTTGTCAAATGAGCGATTTGATATCAATGATTATCTGAAATACAGAAACCTTGTAATTGCCAAAGGTACAGACATAGAACTGTCATCCATAGGCAATTCTGAAAACAGGACAGGAAAGCTGACGAAAACTTCAGGACAACCGCCAAAGAAACCAAAGGAAGCAGTTTCAAAAGACATAGAAGACACAGAATTGTTTGAACTTTTGAGAGCATGGAGAAAACAGCAGGCACAAGAAGACAAGATAGCACCATATATGGTTTTGACCCAGGCATCATTGATAGAGATATCAAACAAAAAACCACGCACTTTGCATGAACTGATGCTGATACGCGGTATAGGAAAACAAAAGTTGCAACGCTATGGAGAGAGTATTTTGGAGATAGTGCGGAATAAAATCAACAAAGACATCAAATAAATCTTTCTTTTTGGCGTTATATGCTATGGATTCAGTTTTATTGAGTCGCTGTTAAGATAAAAACTTACCCTGTTGTCAGCTACCAACTTCGTGCTTCTAAAATATTCGGTAGCGATGACAGGGGTTTTTGTTCCCTTTGAAAATATGCAGCTGCCTGTAAGAATATAGGCTTCGTCCCAAAGATTGCTTTCTATGAACTTCTGCAGAGTTTGCCGTCCTCCTTCAACAATAAGGGAACCGACATTGTGTCTTAGCAGGTGCTTTAGGATTTGTGGGACATAGTCTCCTTGTCTTTCTATTTGTATGAACTCTGTATTACCTTGTTTTTCTGTCTTTAGGTAATTGAATACAATTGTAGGGCTTTCGGAACTGAAAATGTTGCTTGATTGAGGAAGAGACAAATCCCTGTCAAAAACTATACGTACAGGATTTCTTCCTTTGACATATCGGGTAGTAAGAAGCGGATTGTCATTTATTATTGTGTTGTAGCCAACCAGAACAGCATCTTCCTCGGCACGCTGTCTGTGTGCCCAGACTTTTAGTTCATCGTTCGTAATCCAGTAACTGTGTTTTTCTCCGTCTGTTCTGTCCACGTCCATAAAACCATCTCGGCTTTCGGCACACTTTAAAATAACATAAGGACGATGTTTTTCTTGGTTGCAAAAAAATCTTCTGTTAAGAAATCTTCCTTCTTCTTCCAATATTCCGCATTCCACTTCAATGCCGGCATCTTTCAGAATCTTTATTCCACCTCCTGAGACTTTGGGATTTGTGTCCCTGTTGGAAACAACACAACGCTTTATATTGTTTTTTACCAACAGCTCTGCACATGGAGGAGTTTTGCCATAATGACAGCAAGGTTCAAGATTTACATAAACAGTGGAGTCCTGTAATAGAGATTTGTCTTCCACGGAAGCAACAGCATTTACTTCAGCATGGGCTTCCCCGTATTTTTTGTGATAACCTTCGCCTATTATCCTTCCATTATGGACAACGACTGCTCCAACCTTTGGATTGGGACTGTTCAATCCTTTGCCCAAAGCAGCAAGTTCAAAACAGCGTCTTATATATTTTTCGTCTTCTGTTTTCATTTTTTCTTCGTAATTTTGCAACGGCAAAGATAGTAAAAAGAATGAAAACACGTTCAAATAAAATCAAAGACGTAAAGGAATATATTTTTGAGGAACTTAAAAACAAATACCCAAAAACAGAGATAAACGCCCTTTGTTCCATACTTTTTGAAGAATACACAGGAATGAATTCCGCCCATATATTGGCTTTTGAGGAAGAGTATATAAACGAATCGGAACTTTTAGACATAGTACTTGCAACCGAACAGTTGAAAAAAGAGAAACCGGTTCAGCAGATATTGGGAAAAGTGGAGTTCTGTGGTCTGAAAATAAAGGTAAATGAAAATGTTCTGATACCAAGACCGGAGACGGAAGAACTTTGTTATAGGATTATAGGTAAAGAAAAACAAAAAGGCTTGAATGCAAATCTGAAAATCATGGACCTTTGTTGTGGAAGCGGATGTATGGCATTGAGTCTAAAGAAGTATCTGCCCAATGCTGAGGTCTATGCAATGGATATCTCGGAAAAAGCATTGGAACTTGCGAAAGAAAACAGCAGAAGCCTGAATCTTGATATTAAGTTTTTGCTAGGTGATTTGCTGAAAGGCTTTGAGGTAGGGGAGAACTTTGATATTATCGTCTCCAATCCTCCATACATAATGCAGAAAGAAAAAGCCTTGATGAAAAAGAATGTGTTGGAATATGAACCATCTATAGCCTTGTTCGTGGAAGATGAAAATCCATTGGTTTTTTATGAAAAAATAGCAGAATTTTCAGGAAAACATCTCTCAAACCAAGGAAGGGTATATCTTGAAATTAACGAAAACCTATCAAAGCAAACATTTTCCTTGTTTTCTGAAAAAGAATACGTTGGACAAATAGAAAGGGATATATTCGATAAAGAACGTTATATTTTTTTTCAAAAAAACTAAGAAAAAATTTGCCAGAAAACAAAATTATACTACTTTTGCACACGGAGAGTTGGCTGAGTGGTCGATAGCGGCGGTCTTGAAAACCGTTGAGGGTAACACCTCCGGGGGTTCGAATCCCTCACTCTCCGCCACGAAAAAGAACAAAGGATTGGGAACAAGGAGAGGTTTTCAATCCTTTTTTTGTCTGTAAAGCATTATCAGTTTATGGAGAATGAAGAAATAAAATACTTGAAGACATTGTTCCCCTTTTTGACAGAAAAACAGGGAGAACAGTTTTTACAGTTGCCTGCCTTATACAAGGAATGGAATGAAAAAATAAATGTGATATCAAGAAAAGATATAGACAATCTTTTTTATCATCATATCCTTCATTCTCTATGTATAGGAAAAGTATGTCCTTTTCTTACGGGTGCAAGCATTCTTGACGTAGGAACAGGAGGAGGTTTTCCGGGAATACCTCTTGCCATTCTTTTTCCTCAGACCCGTTTTCATCTTATAGACCGTACCGCAAAGAAAATAAAAGTTGTCAATGCAATAAAGGAAGCCTTGAACCTAGATAATGTTATCGCAGAGCAAATAGCCTGTGAAGAACTGAAGGGCAAATATGATTTTATTGTTTCAAGAGCAGTTACCAACATGAAAGATTTTCTTTTGTTGTCAAAAGGCAGGATTTCCCAGAATTCTTTTCATAAACTGAGAAACGGAATACTGTATCTGAAAGGCAAAGATGCTTATGAGGAAATGTCGGACTACAAAGGTTTTTATGAAATATATGATTTGAAGAACATGATTTCTTCTTTGGAATACTACGAAACCAAATGTCTGGTTTATATCTCTTTGGCAAAATAAAACGGACACAGGTCCTGAATGTAAAATTTTTTGTGTAATTTTGCCAAGGATAATTGTATGGCAATGATTAGAAAGTTACTGAATATATTTTATGACAAAACTCTCTTACGGTTCATTATTGTAGGAATCATAAACACTGTGTTTGGTACAACTGTGATGTTTGTTATGTACAATGTCTTTCATTGCGGCTATTGGCTTTCAAGTTTTGCCAATTATTTTCTTGGTAGTGTGCTCAGTTATTTTCTTAATAAATACTATACCTTTGAATACAAAGAAAGGAGCCTTGCTGTGGTGTTGAAGTTTATTCTTAACATAGGAATTTGTTATCTTGTTGCCTACGGAATAGCAAAACCTGCGATGAAATGGCTTATGAATTCGTTTGACAAGACGGTACAGGAGAATGTTGCGATGTTTGTCGGAATGGTTCTGTTTGTATTGCTCAACTATATCGGACAAAGATTTTTTACTTTTAAAAAGAAAGATGTAAAATGAAGTATTCTTTTTTGACAAAAAGCTTTTTACGGAAGATTGTTACAAACAAGAAGGTGAATGTTTTCCTTCTTTGTCTGTTGTTGAGTTTTGCATTGTGGGTCTCCATAACCTATTCCAAAGAATACATATACAGCGAAACATTCCCTATAAGTTTTGTGGACAACTCCAATAAAACAAACTTTTACACAAAAGACAGCGTTATAACAGTGGAAGTGAGGACAAGTGGATTTGAATATTTGGCCAACCAACTCTTTGTTTCACATAAAAAGAAGGTGGTTTTGGATATTGACGACATAAATCTTGACCTTTCAAAAGGCAAAAGCAGAATACCTACCTCAAGACTCAAGCCTATGATAACAGAAGAAATAGGAACAGTGTCAAACAATACAAAGATAAGTCCTGAAAATATAAATCTTGTATGGAATAAAGTCTATTCAAAGAAAGTTCCTGTTGTATGTCGTGCTGTTTTTTCGTTTCAGAAACCATACGATGCTTACAGCAAACCAGAAATGTTGATAAAAGAGGCTGTTGTAGAGGGAAACAAAGAAGATTTGGATAAATTGGATACTCTCTATACTCAAAAAATTTCATACAAAAACATAAACAGGACAGTTGTTCTCAACATTCCTGTTGATGTTTCTTCCTTGAAATCCACCCTTGTTTGTAAAACTACAGTGATTCCAACAAGAATAGTTGCAGAGAAATACACAGAAAACGTTGTAAGCATACCTGTAGATGTGGTAAGGTACGAAGATTACAAGAACATAAAGATATTGCCTCAGCAAGTCAAACTGCGTTACCGTGTTGCAATGAAAGACTACAACAAAGCAAACACAAAGGATTTCAAAGCATACGTGATTTGTTCCAATGAAGTCTTGGAAAAGAATGAAAAATTAAAAGTATATCTATCAAATATTCCAGAATACATAAGAATTGTAAATATTGTACCGGAAAAAGTAGAATATATTTTGTTTAAATAGTATGAAGACACTATCAATAGGGCTGACAGGAGGTATTGGTTGCGGAAAGACTCTTATTTCAAAAGTCTTTGCACATCTTGGTGTACCCGTTTTTAATGCAGACAAACAGGCAAAGTCTCTATACGAACAAAAAGAAGTACAACAGAAACTGGAAACAATGTTTTCTGAAAAGCTTTTTGAAAATAATGTGTTAAACAATAGAAAACTTGCACAGATAGTTTTTTCAGATAAGGAGAAACTTCAAAAACTAAATGCGTTTATTCATCCTTTGGTGCAAAAAAAATATCTTGACTTCCTTAAGACATATTCGCTTTTGAATACTCCTTATATAATAATGGAAAGCGCAATTATTTTTGAAACCAAGTGGGAAAAACTTTTTGACAAACTTGTCTGTATAAACACACCTTCTGATCTTGTCCTCAAGAGAACAATGCAGCGAGACAGTGCTTCAAAAAAGGAAATACAGCAAAGAATGAACAATCAAATTTCTGTTGAGTATAAGATTTCCAACAGTGATTATGTTATACTTAATGATAATTTGGCATTAGTTTTGCCGCAAGTAATAAATATAGACAGAGAATTAAAACAATTATCAATAACAAATTAACAACAAATACAATGAAAAAAATTACATTGATCTTTAGCGTGCTTTTGTTCAGTATGAGTATGTATGCACAAATAAGCACAAAACAACTCCCTCGTTCTTTCTCTTTGAAAAACGACATAAGTGTACCAACAAAAACATTGGCTTCTCCGGATGTAGATGCTCTTTTGGAAGAAGATGATTTGAATGCAAACTTTTTTAAGGCTCAAAGATGTGCTGTAGCCGTGCCTTTGTTTGAAAGTTTCTTTGACAATGCAAAACATATCTCTTTTGATGATTATGATTTGTACGTATTGAAGATAGATATCCCTTATGCTTACGCAATAGGTTTCTCTTCTGATAATTTTTATCTGCCAAAGGGAGCAGAATTCTATCTTTACAATTCAGATCACAGCAAGATATTAGGAGCATACACTTCTGACAATAATTCAGATAATGGAATCTTTGCTACAGAGTATGTTTATGGCGAAGATATGATAATAGAGTATTATCAGCCGAAAGGAATTGCAGAGAAAGCACAGATAGAACTTTCTGAATTTGTCTATTTCTACAGACCTGTTATACATTTCGAAGAACAGAATGAACTGTTTGTAGAGGACAATGAAGAATCTACAGACGGAATAACAAGGAAATTCAGAGATTCCGGCTCCTGCAATGTCAATATTAACTGTTCTGAAGGCAACAACTATCAGGATGTAAAGAAAGCAGTTGTCCGCATTCAGGTAAGAGGAGGATATTCCTATTATGCTTGTACAGGTACTCTTGTAAATACAACAAACAACAGTAAAGAACCTTATATTCTTTCAGCAGGACACTGTATCACATATTCCTCTACAAGTGATTTCAACTACTTTGTTTTCTATTTTAACTATGAGGCTTCAGGTTGTTCCACTCCAAATTCAGAACCAACCTATACTTCTTACACAGGTTGTACAAGATTAGCGTATGACAATACCTATGGAGATAACGGTTCAGACTATTTATTAATGAAATTGAAAACAAGTATAACTTCTTCACTTAACCCTTACTTTGCCGGCTGGTCAAGAAGTACAACTGCTCCTTCAAATGGTGTCTGCATACATCACCCAAGCGGAGATATAAAGAAAATATCTACTTTTACCCAGAAACCAACAGCAGAAGAAACTTATACATCAACTCACTGGAGAGTTTATTGGGCTCAGACAACAAATGGTTTTGGTATAGTGGAAGGAGGTTCTTCAGGTAGTGGTTTGTTCAATCCTTCCGGTTTTTTGGTGGGAACACTTACAGGAGGATATTCTGATTGTGGCAATTCAAGTGCAAGTGATCAGAGAGACTGGTATGGACAATTCAACAAGCAGTTCCAATATCTTTCACAATGGCTTGACCCTAACAATACAGGAGTAACAACAATGAACGGAATATACTATAATCAGACATCGGGTTTGGAAGAAGTTGAAAACAATCCTTTGTCTTTCAGTGTTTATCCTTCTCCTGCAAAGGATTATATAAGAATAAACATAGACAATCCTCAGGAAAATACTGTTATTGCTGTTCTTGACAATATGGGAAGAACAATGTTGTCAGACAAACTTTCAAAAGCAGAGGGAAAATCAACAATAGATATTTCTTCTTTGCCGACAGGTGTATATTTTGTCCGTTTGTATTCCAACAAAAATGCCTACGTACAAAAATTCATAAAAGAATAACAGGTGAAAAAAGCACTTTTTATCATACTTATGGCATTTTTATTTGTGATGTCTTCGTGTAGCAGTTCAAAAACTTCTATGCGGAAACATCGCAAAGGAAAATGCGATTGCCCGACTTGGTCAAGGAATAAAAACAGTTTAGATAAAACCAATGATACGGCTATTCTTTCTTTGGAATAGTCAATATCTTTTTTTAACAACAGAGCAATGACCGAGCAGGATTTGTCTTTAGCGATGAACAAATACTTTCCAAAGGATTGTAGTCTGGATATAGCACACATAATCCTGCAATATAATATAGTATTCAAGGTTGTAAATCCTCGTAAGGTCTTTTTGGGAACCTGTTACAAACACAAGAATATCATTACCGTCAATGCTAATCTTCCGCCTTTCCTTTTTTTGTTGGTAACTTTGCATGAGATAGGACACTTTGTCTCTCTTAGGAAATATGGGACAGACATCAAACCCCACGGAGCAGAATGGAAAGAAGAATACACAAAGCTTTTGAAACATTTTCTTTACAAGGGAGTTTTTCCTCCCAAGTTGGCAGAAAGGGTTATGCAGGAGATTATAAAACCTCAGGCAACTTGTTCAAAAGAATTAATGAAACTTGCATCAGAATACTGACTTTGATACATTAAATTCAAGAAAATATATGCCAAAGATAGCTTTTCATACATTAGGTTGTAAATTGAATTTTGCAGAGAGTTCAGATTTGTTAAGAAGGTTTGTAAAAGAGGGTTACGAAGAAACTTCTTTTCATCAAAGAGCAGATGTCTATGTCATAAACACCTGCACCGTTACTTCCATTGCAGAAAAAAAATGTAGGAATGCTGTCCGTCAGGCCCATAGTCTTAATCCGGACGCACTGATAGCAGTAATCGGTTGTTTTGCACAGGTAAATGCCGACGAAATATCAAAGATAGAAGGTGTTAATCTTATTCTTGGCAACGACAATAAACATCTTTTGATAGACAAAGTAAAACAATGGAGCAGGGAAGAGGAACTGCAGAACTTTGTAAAAGATATTTCACGTTTGCATACTTTCTATTCTTCTGTTTCTTTTTCAGACAGGACACGGGGATTTTTGAAAGTGCAGGACGGTTGCGATTATTTTTGTACCTATTGCGAGATTCCTTTTGCCAGAGGCCGTTCCAGAAGCTGTACAATAGAACAGGCTGTGAAGGATGCTCATCTTTTGGTGAAGGAAAACAAGAAAGAAGTCGTTCTTACAGGCGTGAATATTGGAGATTTCGGCAAAGGCACTGATGAAAATTTCCTTATGCTTATAAAGGAACTTGACAGGATAGAAGAAATTAAACGTTATAGAATTTCAAGCATAGAACCCGACCTTCTGACCAAGGAGATTATAGATTTTTGTTCAGTTTCCCGTTCCTTCATGCCTCATTTCCACATCCCTTTGCAGGCAGGCAGTGACAAAGTCCTGAAAATGATGAAAAGAAACTATGACACACAGCATTTCAGGGAAAAAGTCCTGTATATAAAAGAAAAGATGCCTGATTGTTTCATTGCATGTGATTGTCTGACAGGCTTTAATGGAGAGACCGAGGAAGAGTTTGAAAAGGCAGTTGCTTTTCTTGAATCCCTACCTATTGCATTTATACATGTCTTCACCTATTCTGAAAGACCGGATGCCCATGCTCTTAAACTGCCTGAGAAAGTTCCTGTTTCGGTAAGAAGAAAACGAAGTCTGGTGCTTCAAAATCTCGCAGAAGAAAAAAAACATGCTTTCTACAAACAAAATGTTGGCTTAAAAACCTCTGTACTATGGGAAGAAAGTCAGAAAGACGGCAATATGTATGGCTTTACTGATAACTACATAAGGGTAAGAACAAAGTTTGACTCTTCAAAAACCAACACGATAGAAGAAATAATTTTGGACAAACTCTCTGAAAATATGGAGTTTTTTGAAGTTTAGGGTAATATTTATCTGATAAATTGCTTGCCTTGTTACAATTTATTAATAACTTTGCAGAAAAATAAAACTAAATATCAAATGGAGAAAATAAAAATCGGGGATACTTTTGTTTTTGAGACAATGTATCATCAAAAAGACGTTGAAAAATTTGCAGAAATAAGTGGAGACAACAACCCTATTCACGTTAATCAGGAATATGCAAAGAATACTCCTTTCGGACAATGCATAGTTCATGGATTTTTTGCTGGAGCTGTGTTCTCAAGAGTTTTTGGTACTATGTGGCCAGGAGAAGGTACTATCTATATGATGCAGGAAATGAGTTTCAGAGCTCCTGTTTTTGTGGAGAAAAACTACAAAGCGTGTTTCAAGGTTATGGAAATTAATGAAGAAAAGCACAGAGGAGTGATAGAATGTGTCTTGCAGGACGAAGAAGGTAAGCAAGCTATCATAGGAAAGGCTATGCTTATGCACAAGGACAGATTCTGATGTTTGATTCATTGTTTCTTTGGATTTGGAAACCAAGAGAAATCCTTTGACAACAAACAATATAGGGTAAAATAAAAAGATTGCCGTGCAGCAAAGACTGATATTAGAAAAAAATATTATACTTTTGCACGGTGAAATTAAAGAATATTTAATCAATAAAAAATAAACAGAGATGAATTTACTAAGTATTATGCTCATGATGGGCGGACAAAACGGACAAGGCTCAGGAGCTGGAGGCTCATTGGTAATGTTGCTTCTTATAATCGTTATATTCTACTTCTTTATGATAAGACCTCAGACAAAAAAACAAAAAGAGGAAAAGAAATTCAGGGAAATGCTTCAAAAAGGTCAGCAAGTTGTTACCTTGGGAGGTGTTCATGGGAAAATAAAAGAAGTAAAAGAAACAACAGTTATGATAGAAGTAGCACACGAAGTTGTGATAGAAATAGAAAAAGCAGCTATTGCTATGGATATGTCTTCACCTGCAGAGGAAAAGAGATAAAGTTTCTCTCAGTTTTTCAGACAAACAAAAGCGAACGAAAGAAAGACTTTCGTCCGCTTTGTTTTTATTGTCCTATAAGTGATATTTTATCAGTTCTTCCAAAGGAGCCTGTATCACCTTGCCAACTTTCACATCATATTGTTTGGCGGTTTCTCTGAACACATCCTGTGCATAATATCCTACAGAGCCTACTACGTTTATAGTATATTGCTTATAGTCGGGATATTGTGAAACCTGCATGATGAAAAAGTTGTGAAACGCATCTGCAATAATTCTTCTGCAGTACAAATCATCTTGTCGTGTGATGGCAAACTTTGCAAATGAGGCGAGATAAAAGTTAGGTTTTTCTCCCATATAAAGTCTGTTGAGAAAATCGGCTTCTTCTCCCGGATTTTCTTTTGCAAACTGTTTGTGAAGATGTTCAGGCATCTGTCCTCTGAGATAGTTTCTCAGGACAATCTTTCCTATATTTGTTCCGGCACCTTCGTCGCATAGCACATAACCCAAGGACGGCAGGTTCTCTGTTATCTTTTCCCCGTCATAGAGACAGGAGTTTGAACCTGTGCCAAGTATTGCGGCAATACCGTATTCTCTTTGGCAGGTTGCACGTGCAGCACCCAGCAGATCATCTTCAATATGTATCTCTGTATTTGGAAGATAGTGTTGAAAAATATCTGTCATCTGCTTTTTCTTTTGAGGAGTGGAGCAACCGGAACCATAGAAAACCATCTCCATTCTTTCATCTTGCGGAATGTTGGGAAGAATGTTTGCAACGATTTCATTGTTTATTGTCTTCTCTGAAACATTGTAGGGATTCAAACCGATTGAACGAAAGTATTTTCTTTGCTTTTCGTTGTCAATCAAGCACCAGTCTATCTTTGTAGAGCCGCTGTCTGCAATAAGTAACATAGTCTTACAGGTTTATTTTTTCGCTTGCGTTTTTCATTCTTTCAAGACATTCCTTTTTTCCAAGGAGCTTGAATATTTCAACCATATTTACGCCCTTGGTATCGCCTACAATTGCCAAGCGGATGCTGTTCATTATCTGTCCCATGTTCAGTTCGTTCTTTGGAATGTAGTCCATTAGGAATTCTTCTGCCTTTTCTCCCCAGTCCTTGTTGTCCTCTATTTGTGAAAGATTGTCTATTATGTCGTTCATTCTTGCACTTGTGCCTTCTTTCCAGCGTTTTTTCAATGCTTTTTCCGCATATTCCTTTGGACGTTCAAAGAAGTAATCGCTGTTGTTCCACAGTTCCTTTGCAAAAGAGCATCTTTCCTTTACCAAAGTGACAATGCTTTCCACAAATTCAATGGACGGAGCATAGCCTTTTGCTTTCAATTCCTGCAGATAGTCTTGTGCCAAAACATTGTCAGGAACATTTTGCAGATACTGATGATTAAACCACTTGGCTTTTTCCATATCAAACTTGGCACCGTGTTTTGATATCCTTTCTATTGAAAACTTGTCCACCAGCTCCTGCAAAGAGAATATTTCCTGCTCTGTTCCGTCATTCCAACCCAGAAGGGCAAGCATATTAACCACTGCTTCGGGCAGATAACCGCTTTCCCTGTAGCCTGAAGACACCTCATTGGATTTAGGATCGTGCCATTCCAGCGGGAAAACAGGAAATCCAAGTCTGTCTCCGTCGCGTTTTGAAAGCTTGCCTTTGCCGTCCGGTTTCAGAATCAAAGGAAGATGGGCAAATTTTGGTGCTTCCCATTCAAAAGCATTGTAAAGGCTGACGTGCAAAGGACAACTTGGCAGCCATTCTTCTCCTCTTATGACATGGGAAATCTGCATCAGATGGTCATCAACTATGTTTGCCAAGTGATAGGTAGGCATTCCATCGCTCTTGTACAGGACTTTGTCGTCCAAAAGTGAGGAATTGACGCTTATGTGTCCTCTTATCAAATCATCAAATTCAATCTGTTCGTTCTCTTCAAACTTGAAACGGATAACAAAAGGTTCTCCGCTGGCTATAAGTTTGTGTGTTTCTTCCTTGGAAAGGGAAAGAGAGTTCTTCAGTCCTTGACGTGTGTGGCAGTCATATTGAAAATTCTTTTTCTCTGCTTCGGCTTCTGAACGTTTTTGTGCAAGTTCTTCCGCAGTATCAAAAGCATAGTAAGCCTTGCCTCTGTTTACAAGTTCCAAAGCGTAGTCTTTGTACATTGCTTTTCGCTCAGATTGTTTGTAAGGACCAAATTCTCCTCCAATACCTACTCCTTCGTCAAATTTTAGTCCCAGCCATTTGAAAGATTCTATAATGTATTCTTCTGCACCGGGAACAAAACGAGTCTGATCTGTGTCTTCTATCCTAAGAAGAAAATCACCTTTCATTTGTTTTGCAAAAAGATAGTTGTATAATGCTGTTCTTACTCCTCCAATGTGCAAAGGACCTGTTGGAGAGGGTGCAAATCTTACTCTTACTTTAGTCATAATCTGGTATTAATTTGAATTGTTTATCAATAAGTTTTGCAAAATTACAATTTTTTTTGACAATACTATAAAAAAGAGTTGATTTCCATAAAAAAAGAGTTGGATTTTGACCCCAAAAGTCTTGATCTTTTTTTCTAAAATCCAAGACTTTTTTCTAAAATCCAAGACTTTTTTCCATAAAAAGACAGCATTGTAAAATATTATTCTTAATTTTGCAACATATGTCCAAGAGATTAGTTTACATATTGCTTTTGTCTTTTATACTCTTTTCCTGTAAAGACAACAGGAAGAGCATAACAGAGGGAAATTCCGCCTATTATTGGGAGACAGTTTTTTCTATTGACAAGGCAAAACAGAACTTCATAGCCAAGAACAACATCACCCGTCTTTATATCCGTTATTTTGATGTGGTCTTGCAGGACAATATGCCAAAACCAAACGCAACGGTGAGGTTCAAGGACAGCATTCCCTGCAATATGGAAGTAATTCCAACCATATATGTGATGAATGAATGCATGAGGGTAAAGGATACTGCCTTGGCATCGAGGATACTCAAAAGGGTAATACAGATAAACTCAACTCATGACATAAAGAATGTAAAGGAAATACAGATAGATTGTGATTATACCAAGACAACAGAGAATAATTTTCTCTCCTTTATGAAACAGCTCCATTCTCTTTGCAGTGAACACAAGATAGGTTTGGCAACAACAGTCCGCCTTTATCAGCTTTCTTGGCAAGTGCCTGATGCAGACAGAGGAGTCCTGATGATGTATAACACAGGTGATTTCAAAAATATCCATGATGAAAAACCCATACTTAACATTGACAGTGTGGAAAGTTATCTGAGATACCTTAAGCATTACAATCTGCCTCTTACAGCCGCCTATCCTTTGTTCAAATGGGATTTGTTGTTCTACAAAGACAGGTTCAAGGAAATACTTCACACGCAAGACCGTTCTTTTCTTTTCTCCGGTGATACGGTTGTCAGGAGAGAACCTGCATTGTCGGACATTTTCAAAGCCAAGAACCGGTTACAGCAGATAAGAAAAGATATAAACAGGGAAATAATAGTTTTTGATTTGTCAACATATAGTATAACACGTTTCAAAGATGAAGAATATAAAAAGATTTTTGCTCATTAGTATAGTGAGTCTCTTGTTTGTCAGTCAGGCAAATGCCTGTGGTTTGGGTATAACCCACAACTATTATATGATGTTTGTTGCCCCTGTAAACACCGTAAGCAGCAAAACAGAACGGATAAACAGGTTCTGGGCGGAATATACCAACGGAAAGTATGATGATTATTCTGCTTATAGGACTGAGATAATGGATTTTGCAAAGAACAGGAAAGACAATGAGATGGTGGAGTATCTTAATTGCCTTAACATATATCTTTATTATTCAACAGAATTTATAGATACTTGGAACTATCCGACAAAAGAGGATTTAAACAATTCGAAAATTGTTGTTCCAAAGATGATAAACAAGGCCCTGAACTATAACGGTGAGAGACTGAAAGCCCAATATGCTTTGCTATATGTTCGTTTTTCTACTTTGGAAGACAACTATAATGATATCATTTCTTTCTGGAACAAGAAAGCAAAGAACCTTCCTAACTCTGTTTACAAGGAGATGATAGAGAATTATTATGCAGGTGCTTTGTACAATACAGGAGAAAACGACAAGGCTTTGGAAATATTTGCCCATAACGAAGATTATCTGAGCATAAAATGGATGTTCAGACAGCACAGAAGTCTGACAGGCATAAAGCAAGTGTATAAGAATAATCCTAAATCCGAGGCTCTTTATTATCTGGTCCAGGACTATGTGAACAGAGTGCAGGACAGTTTTGATGAGTTTTGCGAATGTGTAGATTATGAAATGGTGGAAAAATCGGAAGTTGCGGAATTTCTTGATTTTGCAAACAGAGTAATAAGGGAGAAGAAGGCTGATTTGTGCTTATGGAACAGCGCTTGTGCGATGATAGAGCATATTTTTGGCAACAACAATAAGGCAAAAGAATATATAAACAAGGCAATGTCCTGCAATTCAAAGGCAACCGTAAAAGACAATGCCCATTGTATAAAGTTTCTGATATACTCCTGCGACAAGGATTTGGACTTTGTCTATATAAACAATGAGATGCAATGGCTGGACAGCAAGATAAAACAAAACAGTCCTGACAGAAAACATTATTTGAATGCAAAAGACAGAATAATAATAAAATGTCTTGTTCCTTATTACAACAGATTGAACAACAAAAATATGGTTCTTTCTCTTTTAATGGTGAATGATAAGGAGCAGTTCCTTGACAACATGGAATTTTATGGAAACAAGGACTATTTTGTTTCTGCTTATGGTGAATATTATGATGAATTGCAAAACGTTTCAGCTGAAAGAATAATAGATTTCAGAAAATTTGCAGACACAAGGAACAGCAATCCTTTTGAGGAATATATAAGAAAACAAGTAAAAATAGACAAGTTCTACTTTGATGATCTTATTGGAACCAAGTATATTTCACAAGGAGAGTTTGCAAAGGCTGTCTCCTATTTGAAAAACGTGCCTATGGATTACATAAACACACAAGCCGTTGCTTACTATATGCAAAGAAGAGACTATAAACTTGAACGATGGTTTGTCAATCAGGCTTTGGAGGAAGACTGGGAAGAAATGGCGGAACCGCAGACAATGAGAATAAACCAGAAGATAACTTTCTGCAACGAGATGCTTGACCTTTTGAAACAATATTCAACAGAAACAAATACAGAAAAGAAGAATGAAACAGCATATTCCTTGGCTACAAGATACTATCAGGCTTCATACGCTGGACAATGCTGGTATCTGACAGACTATTACTACTCTGCCTATACAGAAAAGGCAAAAGATTGGCAAAAGGACTTTGTGAAAGAGGCTGAGAAATATCTTAATGTTGCCAAAAAGTCAGACAACCATAGCCTGAAGACAAAATCTATGTATGCCCTTGCCTATATTCCTAAAGACGAATGGGCGATATTTGACTTTGATTACAGCAAAGATGAGTTCGTATTCAGACAGGCAAACAAAAAATCCTTGAAATATAAGTACTTGAATGAATTATACGCATACGTGAAACAAAATCCTAAGGCACAGACAGACTATATCAGAAAGTGCGATGTCCTGAAGGTTTTTGAAAAACACAGATAACATAAGAAAAGACGGCGTTGTTTAGCCGTCTTTTTTGTTGTTGATTATTCTTCTGCGGATTCAAAGGCAGGAGGCAGTGATTTTTTGCTTTTGGAGTTTATTCCCTTGCTTTGCAATTCTGTCAGTTGTCTGATAACATTTCCTTTTCCTGTGATAAGCTGACCTTTTGCTTTCTCATATTGCTCTTTTGCTTTCTCAACACTTGAGCCTATGTTCTCAAAACTCTCCAAAAAGCCCAGCATCTTGTCGTAGATACGTCCGCAAGTGTCAGCCATTGACTGTGCTTCTTTGTTTCTTGTGTCTATTTTCCAGATATCGGCAATCAGACGCAAGGACGTAATCATATTGGTAGCCGAAATCAGGACTATTTTCTTCTTGTAGGCGTAATCCCACAGAGAAGCATCTCCTTGCACTGCAACCAGATATGCAGGTTCAATAGGAATAAACATCATAACAAAGCCTAAACTTCCTTTGGTTACAAGTTCATAGTTTTTGCCTGCAAGTTCGTCTATATGATTTCTTACAGATTTTATATGTTCCTGAAGATATATTTCTCTTTCTTCTTCATTTTCAGAATTGAAATAACGCTCGTATGCCACAAGTGAAACTTTGGAATCTATGACTATTGTGTTTTCAGAATCGAAATCTGTACCCGGGAGATGAACAATAAAATCCGGTATCAGTCTTTGCTTGTCTTCTGTTGTGATGTTTTGTTGTGCTTGGTAATGCACGCCTTTTAGCAAGCCGCTGTTTTGAAGTATGGTCTCCAAAATATGTTCTCCCCAGTTGCCGGCCCGCTTGTTTTCTCCCTTTAGGGCGTTTGTAAGTCTGACAGCGTCCTCCGAAATAGTCTTTGTTTGGGCTATGATGTTTTCTATCTGGGTTTTCAGGCTTGTGTGCAGCATTGCCTGTTTCTCGTTTCCGTCTTCCACTTTCTTTTTGAACTCATTTATCTGTTCTTTCAGAGGCAGGACGATGTTTTCCATTTCCTTTGTGTTGTTCTCGGAGAATTTTTTGGTCTTTTCTTCCAATATCTTGTTGGTGATGTTCTGTATATGCTCCTCATTTTGCTTGTTTAGTTTTTCCAAGGACTGTTTGTATTCATCAAAAGCACGTTCAAGATTTTGATTTTTTTCTCTTTCGCCCTGCAATAAAGCATTTGCCTGAGTATTTTCCTTATGTAATGTCTTGTATTCTTCCTGTAGTTTTTGATATTCTTCTTCACGTTTCTGATTTGCAGAGATGATGTTGTTTAATTTTTCGTTGATGACATCGTTTTCTCCTTTCAGGGCAGTGATTTTCTGGTCTTTTTCCTTATTGTCTAAAGAAATAGCCTCAAGTTTTTGATTCAGTTCCTCTATTATCAGCCTTTTTTCCTTTAATTTCTCCTGTATAAACTCGTCATTCTTTTTTGAGCGTACCACATCGTTGGAAAGTTCCTTGTTTTGCAGGTTGTAGTCCCTGAGGGTTTTGTTCAGGTTTTCTATTTCCTGCTGTTTTTCTTCCAATTGTTTCTGCACGGCAGAGATATTCACCTCCAACTTGATATTTTCTTCTTTCAAAGATACACTGTCGGTGTCCGGTCTTTTCTTTGCTGAACGGCTGCTGAGGAAAAACAGGCATATTGACACCATAGTCAATAGCACGGATACAATCAATAGTATTAGTTCTGTTTGCATGATGAATTGAAAATTTAATGGTTAAATAACTTATGCAAAGATATAGTTTTTTTCCCTATTTTGCCATTTTTTTACAGCATATTTTTATTTTTTTTGCTTTAAATCTTGTACTATCATAATTTTTTTATAATTTTGTTCTTTTATTTTTGAAATAATATTTTAACTAAGTAAAACATATAACAATGGATTTCAGTTTAACAAAACAGGAAAATTTGTTTCTGCAGATGATAAGAGAGTTTGCGGAAAATGAAGTTAAACCATTGGCTGCTGAAATAGACGAGCAGGAAAGATTTCCAATGGAAACAGTAGAAAAAATGGCAAAGATAGGTATCATGGGTATTCCTATTCCAAAACAATACGGCGGACAAGGAGGTACAACTCAAATGTATTCCATGGCAGTGGAAGAATTGAGTAGAGTATGTGCAACAACAGGTGTTGTTGTCTCTGCTCATACTTCTCTATGTGCAGAACCTATCCTTATGTTCGGAACAGAAGAACAGAAAAACAAATATCTTCCTAAGCTTGCTTCGGGAGAATGGATAGGAGCTTTTGGCCTTACAGAGCCTAATGCAGGAACAGATGCTGCAATGCAGCAGACTACAGCTGTGGATGCAGGAGACAAATGGATACTTAACGGAAGTAAGATTTTTATCACCAATGCTTCTTATGCCAATGTTTATGTTGTGTTTGCAATGACAGACAAATCCTTGGGAACAAAGGGAATTTCTGCTTTCATAGTTGAGAGAGGCTACAAAGGTTTCTCTATTGGAAAGAAAGAAAAGAAGCTTGGTATCAGAGGAAGTGCTACTTGTGAGCTGATATTTGAAAATTGCGAAGTACCAAAAGAGAATTTACTTGGTAAAGAAGGAAAAGGTTTCAAGATAGCAATGATGACTTTGGACGGAGGTCGTTTGGGGATTGCTTCTCAAGCTTTGGGAATTGCACAAGGAGCGATGGACGAAACAGTGAAATATGTTAAGGAAAGAAAACAGTTTGGAAGAGCTATAGGACAATTCCAGAATACTCAGTTTCAACTTGCTAATCTTGAAACAAAAATAAATGCTGCAAGATTTTTGGTCAGAAGTGCCGCAGACAGAATAGACAAAGGTTTGCCTCATAGCAAAGATGCTTCCATGGCAAAATTGTTTGCTGCTGAAGTTGCAATGGAAATGACAACAAAAGCAATCCAATTCCATGGTGGTTATGGCTACACAAGAGAATATCCTGTTGAGAGAATGTTCCGTGATGCCAAGATTACAGAAATCTACGAAGGAACATCAGAAGTACAACGTATGGTTATTGCAGCTAGTTTGCTTAAATAAAAAAAATAAAAGTGTTGAAGTTTGAATTCAGCATCTTTTGGTAAAGTTTAATTAATAAGAAAATAGAAAACAATGAATATAGTAGTTTGTATAAAACAAGTGCCTGACACAACAGAGGTGAAGATAGACCCAAAAACAGGTACGTTAATCAGAGAAGGAGTTCCTTCTATTATGAATCCAGATGATAAAGGTGGATTGGAACTTGCACTTAGAATGAAAGATGAGTTTGGTGCTAAGGTAACAGTGATTACTATGGGTTTGCCTCAAGCAGAAGCCATTCTTAGAGAATCTCTTGCCATGGGAGCAGACAGAGCAATACTTCTTACAGACAGAAGACTGGGTGGAGCAGATACATTGGCTACATCATATGCTCTTAGCGGTGCATTAAAAGAGTTGGGTTATGACCTTGTTATTACAGGACGTCAGGCAATAGACGGTGATACAGCACAAGTAGGTCCTGAATTAGCAGAGCATTTGGATATTCCTCAGGTGACATATCTTGAAGACTGCAAGTTTGATGGCAACAAGACTCTTACAATCAAGAAACAATTGGAAGATGGTTATCAAATGGTTCAGGTTGATATGCCTTGTCTGGTCAGTGTTTTGGCCTCTTCTTACAAGCCACGCTATATGAGTGTAAGTGGTATCGTGGAATGTTTTGACAAAGAAATAGAGACTTGGACAGTGGATAACATAAAGGTTGAGGAAGAAAAACTTGGAAAGAAAGGTTCTCCAACCAATGTTAAGAAATCATTTGCCAAGGCTGTCAAAGGTCAAGGAGAAGTCTTTGAAGTAGAAGCAGAAGAGGCTGTTGAGATAATCATTAACAAACTTAAAGAAAAACATATAATCTAATAAGTCTATTTTTGTTGAATAATATTTGATATTTGACTTGTTATAAAAAAGTTAAGAGATATGAATAAAGAAGAATATAAAAATATATTTGTTTTTGTTGAGCAGAGAGAAGGCAAAATACAAAACGTAGGTTTGGAACTTTTGGGAAAAGCAAGAGAATTGGCAGATAATCTTGGTCAGGAAGTATATGCAATGTTTCTTGGTAACAACATAAAAGCACAAGCCAATGAATTAATCAGCTATGGTGCAGATAAAGTTCTTTTAGTTGAAGATGAAAGTCTTGCAGTTTATACTACAGAACCTTATACTCAGGCTATTGCACAGATGATAAACGAAAAGAAACCTTCAATTGTTTTGATAGGCTCAACAACAATAGGAAGAGATCTTGGTCCAAGAGTTTCTGCAAGAGTTGTTACAGGTCTGACAGCAGACTGTACAAAATTGGAAATAAATGAAGAAGACAAGGAACTTTGGAGTACCCGTCCTGCATTCGGAGGAAATCTTATGGCAACCATCGTTTGTCCAAATCACCGTCCTCAGATGAGTACTGTACGTCCTGGTGTTATGCAACGTATGGCCAAAGACGACACACGTAAAGGAGAAGTTTTAGACTACAAAGTTAATTTCCAAAAAGATAAATTCAGAGTTAAAGTTCTTGAAACTGTAAAGAAAGAATCCAAGGTTGATATTACTGAGGCTAAGGTTCTTGTTTCAGGAGGTAGAGGTGTTGCCAATACAGAAGGATTCAAGAAACTGGAAGCTCTTGCAAATGTTCTTAAGGGAGAAGTTTCTTCTTCAAGAGCAATGGTTGATGCTGGAGTAATGCCAAGTGAACGTCAAGTAGGACAAACAGGTAAAACCGTAAGACCGGACTTGTATATGGCTTGTGGTATCTCTGGTGCTATACAACATATCGCAGGTATGGAGTCAAGTGAGTTTATTGTTGCAATCAATAAAGACAAATATGCTCCTATAATGCAATTGGCAGACCTTGGTATTGTTGGAGATTTGCACAAAATAGTACCAATGCTTACAGAAAGACTTAAACAGGAGGTAAAATAATTTAGTTTAAAAGATTTTTTTTAAAGAGGGTTTTAAGGTCATCTGTCCTTAAAGTCCTCTTTCACATAAGATAAATATAATATTGGTAGTATGAAAGAGAATTTAAAAATCGTTGCTGTGGAACCAATAGGAATCAGCAAAGAAAAGGAAGAAGAGATAAAACAGTTGTTTGCCAAGTATAAGTGTGAGTTCCGTATGTATTATGATAGAAAAGAAGATGAACAAACACTTGTGGAAAGAATAGCAGATAATGATGTAGCTATAATCTCAAATATTCCTTTGAGCAAAAGTGTTTTGGAGAAATGTCCTAAACTTCAGCTTCTTGCTGTTGCATTTACAGGAATAGACCATATAGATACAAAATATTGCAGTGAAAGGAATATAACAGTTCTTAACGCTTCGGGTTATGCAACAGAAGCAGTAAGTGAATTGACAATAGGACTTATGCTTGATGTTCTTAGGAAGATAAGTTCTTTTGACAAGGATATAAGAAACAACGGATCAAGAAACAATTTCTTGGGTTTGGAGTTAAAGAACAGGACAGTGGGATTGATTGGTGTCGGAGCAATTGGCAAACGTACTGCATTATTGTTGAAAGCTTTTGGAGCAAAGGTCTTGGCTTATTCTCATCATTCAAATTTAGTTATGGAAAGAGAAGATGTGGAGTATGTGGATTTTGAAACACTGATGAAAAACTCAGATATCATCTCTTTACACGTTCCTTTGACAGAGGAGACAGAAAATATGATAGATAAAAAAGCTTTGCAACTTTGTAAACCTTCTGCTGTTTTGATAAATACTTCAAGAGGCAAGGTCGTAAATTCAAATGATTTGGCAGATGCTCTGAATAATGACAGACTTGCAGGAGCAGGTATGGATGTTTATGAGACAGAACCTCCATTGGAACAAAATCATCCGTTGTTGAATGCAAAGAATTGTATATGTGTTCCTCATATAGCCTACGCTACAAGGGAGAGTTTTGACAAAAGAATAGAGATTGTTGTTGCAAATATTGAAAAATGGCTTTCAAAATAAGAAAGACAAAGACTAAATTACAATATTAAATTTGTTTTAGTTTTGGCTGATTTGTGATTTAGTTGTAATTTTGCAACCAGAAAAAAAAGAGTAGGGGATAGTATTGTTCTATCGCTGAGAGAATGGTAGTTCTTTGAGAGGAAAGTCCGGGCAACACAGAGCAGCATACTGCCTAACAGACAGGCAATAGGAAACTATTGACAGAAAGTGCAACAGAAAATAACCGCCTATAAAAATTTTCATTCTGTTTTTATAGGTAAGGGTGGAAAAACAGGGTAAGAGCCTGTAGGAAAGCTTAGTGATAATCTTTTTGTGCAAACCTTATGCGTTGAAAGTCCAAATATACCAACTATTAATGCTTGCTCGGCAAAAGTTGGGGGGTAGGATGATTGAACCATATTGCAAAGTATGGTCTAGATTAATGATAGAACTCGACAGAACCCGGCTTATAGATACTATCTCTTTTTTTTGTTTTATATAAAAAAAGAGGAATAAGTTTAAACAAAACCTGTTCCTCTTTTACTTTTTATGCTATAAGTTTTTATTCGCTCATTGCTTGTTTTGCTTGGTTGGCACGCTTTCTTTGTACTTCGTCAAGGATTATCTTGCGTATTCTAAGATGTTTTGGAGTTATTTCCAAGTATTCATCTTCTTGAATATATTCCATTGCTTCTTCCAAAGAAAACTTTATGGCAGGAGCGATATTGGTTTTCTCATCACTTCCAGCTGCTCGCATATTGGTAAGTTTCTTTGTAATAACAAGATTGATAACTATATCGTCAGGTCTTAGACCTTCTCCAACAACCATGCCCGTATAAATCTCATCACCTGGTTCTACAAAGAAACGACCTCTGTCTTGTAGTTTATTAAGAGAATATTCTATCACCTGTCCTGTTTCCTTTGCAATCAAAGCTCCCATTCTCTTGCTTGGCATTTCACCTTTCCATGGTTCAAA
The DNA here is from genome assembly GCA_964639765.1 of uncultured Bacteroidaceae bacterium. GTDB lineage: Bacteria > Bacteroidota > Bacteroidia > Bacteroidales > P3 > Scybalousia_A. The sequence continues at coordinate 36,967 of CAZXEN010000003.1, read as the reverse complement.
TCCTTTTAATTGATGTGCCATGATAGCCTCACCTTCTGAAATTGTAAGTATGGTGTTTGTTAAACCAATAATACCACGTGAAGGAATAGAAAACTCTATATGTTGTCTGTCTCCTTGGGGTTCCATGCTAAGAAGTTCTCCCTTGCGGGCAGTCACTTGCTCTATAATTTTTCCGCTATAGGCTTCTGGAGTAACTATTATAAGTTGTTCTATAGGTTCGCATTTTTTGCCGTCAATCTCTTTGATAATAACTTTTGGCTGTCCTACCTGCAGTTCATAACCTTCTCTTCTCATAGTTTCTATAAGAATACTAAGATGAAGGACACCTCTGCCATAGACAATAAGAGTGTCAGGAGAATCTGTTTCTTCTACTCTCAAGGCAAGGTTTTTCTCCAATTCCGCAAAGAGTCTGTCTCTTAAATGCCTTGATGTAACAAACTTGCCTTCTTTTCCAAAGAAAGGAGAGTTGTTTATTGTAAATAGCATACTAAGAGTCGGTTCATCGACTTTGATTGGTTGCAAAGGTTCCGGTTCTTCTTTATCGCAAATAGTGTCTCCTATATCGAAATTGTCTATACCCAAGCATGCAACTATTTCTCCTGCTTGCACCGGTGTCTTTATTTTTTCTTTGGCAAGCCCCTCAAAGACATACATTTCCTTTATCTTGCTTGTGTATCTTTCTCCGTTAGCCTTGCAGAGCATAACTTCCTGTCCTGCCTGCAAAGTTCCGCGATGCAAACGACCGACGGCTATTCTGCCAACATAGGAAGAGTAATCCAAAGAAGAAATCATCATCTGAGTATTTCCTTCCAAGTGAGGATATTCTGGAATATATTTTATGATGGTATCCAATAGATAGGCAACATCATTTGTCGGTTTTGTATAGTCTTCACTCATCCAGCCTTCTTTTGAAGAACCATAAACGGTAGGAAAGTCCAATTGTTCCTCACTTGCACCCAATACACACATAAGGTCAAAAACCTTCTCCATCGTTCCGATAGGATCGCAGTTAGGTTTATCTACTTTGTTGATAACAACTATTGGTTTTAGGTTCATTTCTATTGCTTTTTGAAGAACGAAACGAGTCTGTGGCATAGGTCCCTCAAAAGCATCCACAACCAAAAGAACTCCGTCAGCCATATTAAGCACACGTTCCACCTCTCCGCCAAAATCGCTGTGTCCCGGAGTATCTATGATGTTTATCTTAAAGTCTTTGTAACGAATGGAAACATTTTTTGAAAGAATGGTTATACCTCTTTCTCTTTCCAAATCGTTGTTGTCAAGAATCAGTTCTTTCTTTTCTTGGTTATCTCTGAATAGTTTTGCCTGATAAAGCATTCTATCAACCAATGTTGTTTTTCCATGATCAACATGAGCAATAATTGCTACGTTGCGAATATTCTGCATAGTTATGTTTTTTATTTTAATTGTTAAATAATTTTGCTGGATTTATTTTAAATTGTAGCATCTTAGCGGTATCACGTCCGCCATCACCACCTTTACGTTGCATCGTTATTTGTCCTATAGAAATTGTACCACGAGATGATATTGTAATATCTCCATTTCCAAAAAAGTTTATGCATTCATTAATTGGTTTTAATACCCAATCTTCTGTATTTTGTACACGTCTTATAACCAACATCCATTCTGCAGCAAAGCGACCACGTCCTTTCAATATGTCTGTTATAATTAGCGACTTGTTATTCTTTAACCAATTTAGTAATAATTGTTGTTCTCCTCTATAAAATTCATTAGCTAATGTTCGTCTATTATCCTTTGTTTTGCGTGTTGGAGGTATTTCACCTGTATATTGTTTTAGTAAATTAGTGATATCTTTGGGAATATTCCATAATTCAACATATTTATCAATCCAACGTTTGTCTATTTGATTAAAACCACTTGTATTGCTCACTAATTTAACTTGTAAATTTTCAGCATCAATAAGATTTTTTAGTTTAATGGAAACTTGAACTTGTATATCTGCTTTGTAATGCCCTGAAATTTTCTCTGCTGTTACATACTCTATTTGAGAAAGGTTGTAATTCATTATTTGCAACCATTGTTTTGCATCGCTATCTTGTAGCCAATTATTAAATTTATTTACGACATAGTCTTCGTTTTTAAAACCTTGTTTAGCTGTTATAGAACCATCTAATACTGTTTTCATTTTTTTATATGTTAAGATATTGTGAATAAATCATCTTGTTGATATGCAGATAATCTTTCCATTGCAATGTCAACATATTCTTTAGATATTTCAGAACCAATCCACTTTCTGTGTAATAATTTTGACATTTTTGCAGTAGTTCCGCTTCCCATAAAAGGATCGTATACTATATCATATTCGTTTGTCCATGTTAATAGTTGATCTGATACCAATTTTTCAGGAAAGATAGCAGGATGTTTAAATGCAATTTTATCTTTTGTAGATATTCCTCCACCAATAGAATAAGCAAAGACATTACCAATTTTTTTTTCTGTAGTTCTATTCACTTTTTCATAATTAAGCAATCCTTCCTTTCCTCTGTTTTTCATATTTGCAAGTCCCCTATATTTTGTTGTTTCTTTTATGGGATTAAATGTTTTTGGACTTGATTTAGAAAAACAAAACATGTATTCAAACATCTGATGATAACGATTACCTGTCTGTGGCATTGGATTATTTTTATAATAGATCATAGTATCATGAAGCCTAAACCCAATATCCATGAATTTTAAAGCTTGTCTGAAACTTGTACCTGTTTCGCTTCCTTTTATAGTAGCATCAGCAACAACCCAAATAACAACACCTCCTTCTTTTATTACACGAAATAACTCTTTAACTATGTTCTCAAAATCAAATGAATAACCATTATAGTTTCGTATGTTGTCGTAAGGAGGAGATGTTATAACAAAATCAACACTTTCGTTATCCATTCGTTGCATTGTTTTCAAGCAGTCCTCATTATATATGTGATTATATTCTATCATTTAATTATTTTTTTCTGCTGTTGTTCTAAATTAGAAAAAAATATTACCGTTAATTTCGTAATTCTCAATTTTCGTATAAGCATTGCTTTCATTCTCTAAGAGTACTTTATATTCTGTACAATTTTAAGATATGATATTACTTATTTATTTTTTATAATCCTTTTATTTGTTCTTTGATGTATTGCATTGCTTGAGAGATACCGTCTTTGTCTTTTCCGCCAGCGGTTGCATAGAATTTTTGTCCGCCGCCGCCACCTTTGATATGTTTAGCTGCTTCTCTTATTATCTTTCCTGCATCCAATCCTTTTCCAACCAAAGAATCCGAAAGCATAACGGTAAGCATTACCTTGCCGCTTTGTTCGTTTGCACCAACAAAGCAGAAATTCTTGAACTCGCCTCTGAACCTGTAAGCAAGGTCTTTCATGCTATCAGCATTTATAGGGACTATTGTTTCAAAATAATCTGTGCCGTTAATATTTTTTCCTGATTCCTTGAGTTTGGAATACAGGCTATCAACAGCCTCTTTTGCAAAGTCATCAACCTGTTTCTTTAGTTGGTTGTTTTCTTCTATTGTTTTTTTGATAGAATTAATCAAATCAGGGGAAGCTTCAAAGAAAGATTTTATTTTTTGTAGATTATCTTGAAGCAAATAGATATAATTTTCAAATTCTTCTCCTGTTATGGCTTCTATTCTACGTATTCCAGCAGCAACGGCACTTTCTCCAATTATCTTAAACATACCTATTCTGCCAGTACTTTTGATATGAGTTCCTCCGCATAGTTCTATACTCTCACCAAAGCGTATAACTCTTACTTTATCTCCATATTTTTCACCAAACAAAGCCATAGCTCCCATTTCTTTTGCTTTATCAATAGGAACATCTCTATGATCATCAGCAGGAAAATCCTCTCTAATCATGGCATTAACCATTTGTTCTGCTTGTCTTATTTCTTCATTGGTTACTTTAGAAGGATGAGAGAAGTCAAATCTTAAACGTTTGTCATCAACATAGGAACCTTTCTGCTCAACATGATTACCCAAGATTTTTCTTAAAGCAAAATGCAATAAGTGCGTTGCAGTATGATTTCTCTCTATGTTGTGTCGTCTGTTGTTATTTACTTCAGCAAAGAAAGTTGCGTTTAGATTTTGTGGTAATTGTTTTGTAAGGTGTATGATAAGGTTATTTTCTTTTTTTGTATCTATAATAGCAATTTTTTCTTCATCGTTTTTCAATAGACCGCTGTCTCCTACTTGTCCTCCCATTTCAGCATAGAAAGGAGTTTTATTTAATACAATCTGATAAAGTGTTTGTCCTTTTGTTTCTATTTTTCTGTATCTGACAATTTTTACTTCTTCTGCCAAAACATCATATCCGTCAAATTCAACATCTGTAAAATCTTTTATAATCTCAACCCAATCATCAGAAACAATTTTTGCAGCATTGCGGGAACGTTCTTTTTGTTTTTTTAGGTTTTCATCAAAATACTTCATATCTACACTACGGCCTTTTTCTTTAGCCATCAGTTCTGTCAAATCCACTGGAAAACCATAAGTGTCAAATAATTCAAAAGCAAAATCTCCACTTATTAAACCTTCTTTGTGTTCTTCAACATACTTTTCAAATTTTATTATTCCATTGGAAAGAGTCTTCAAAAATGCTGTTTCTTCTTCCTTTATTACTTTTATGATAAGTTCTTTGCCTTTTTTTAGTTCTTCGTATTGGTTTCCCATCTGATTGACAAGAGTATCCACAAGATTACATATAAAGGGTTCGTTGAAACCAAGAAAAGTATAACCATATCTTATTGCTCTACGAAGTATTCTTCTGATAACATAACCGGCTTTAGCGTTAGAAGGAAGCAGACCGTCAGCAATTGCAAAACTTACAGCTCTTAAATGGTCTGCAATCACTCGCATAGCAATATCTTTCTTGTTTTCTATACCATAAGGAGTTTTACATTTGTTTGCAATCTCTTGTATTAGTGGTTGAAAAACATCTGTATCATAATTTGATTTTTTGTTTTGAAGAACCATACATAATCTTTCAAATCCCATACCTGTATCTATATTTTTCTCCTTTAGTGGTACAAGAGAACCATCAGCTAAACGGTTCTTTTCCATAAAGACAAGGTTCCATATCTCTATAACAAGAGGATTATCTTTGTTTACAAGTTCTCTACCGCTTATTTTTTGTTTTTCTTCCTCACTTCTTAGATCAATATGTATTTCTGAACAAGCACCACAAGGACCTGTTTCTCCCATTTCCCAAAAGTTGTCGTGTTTGTTTCCCGGTAATATATGATCTTCTTTAACCCATTGCTTCCAATATTCCAAAGCTTCTGCATCAGCAGGTAGATTCTCTTTGTCATCACCTCCAAAATAAGTGACATATAGATTTTTTTCATCTATGCCATACACTTTAGTAAGAAGTTCCCAAGCATAATCTATAGCTTCTTTTTTGAAATAATCACCAAAAGACCAATTGCCTAACATTTCAAACATAGTATGGTGATAAGTATCATGACCAACTTCTTCCAAATCGTTGTGTTTGCCACTTACACGTAAGCATTTCTGACTGTCAGCTGCACGGTTATAAGGCTTTTGAACATTACCAAGGAAAATATCTTTGAATTGGTTCATACCTGCATTTGTAAACAACAAAGTAGGATCATTCTTTACAACCATAGACGAAGAAGGAACTATGGTATGTCCTTTAGAAGCAAAAAAATCAATAAATGTTTTTCTTATTTCGTTAGAAGTCATATTAAGAAGTGTTTTTATGTTAAACTTAAAATAAAATAAATCAACCTGCAAAATTACAAAAAATATTTCAAAATCCTATTCTGTTGTATTTTGTTTCTTCTTTTTGAAACAGCTTTTGGTTTTTATTTTTCATGATACATTTATATATGTTAATAACAAAAAAAAGAGCATAAGAAAACTCATGCCCTTTTTCCTTATATATTCTAAAGAAATTATTCAACAACTATTTTCTTTGTTACAGCCATGCCTTCAGCGTATGCTTTTACAAAGTAAGTTCCGTTATTCAAAGAAGAAACAGGAACATTTACAGTGTTTGCATTTACGTTGCTTGAGTAAACAACCTGACCCAAAGTGTTGTAAAGTTCAACTTTTGTTATATTTACTTTAGAAGAAATGTTTACATAATCTCTTGCAGGGTTAGGATAAATTGTAGCATTCATCAAATCTGCAACTTCGTTTAGAGAAGAAGGAGATCCATAAGTAAATTCTGCATATTCTATGTCGCCAGCTTCACCGTTTCCGTTTATACCTATGTAAATCCAAACATAATCTTCTCCCATTATATATTCGGTATTATTTACAAAATCAGTAGCAAATCTGTCGTTTACATCACTGTCGCGATAGAATAAGAAGTATCTGCTATAGTTTCCATTAACCCAATAATATATTTCATACTCATAGCTTTCTTCATTTGATTCAAAATAATCAGGGTAGTTTTCAATCCAATAAAGAGCATCGGATTGAGGTTCTGCAATAAAATAAAATTCTCTTAGACCATCACTTGGAGTAGTTGTCCAAGCAATAGAACCGTCAGAAGTATTGTCAACTCTGTTTATTGTAAGAGTAGGTGTTCCACTCATTGCAGAAGAAGGTGTTGTGAATGTGTATGTGATAACGGCAGCATCTTCATCAGTTGTACCTACAACCAATACATATATTTCATATTCAGTATCACCATAAAGTCCGCCCCATGCACCTTGACCATCTTGATATTCCCAATAGTCATAACCTGACTCCTCGTAGTAGTTAGCCTCAGCTAAAAGATATTCTTCCATTGTAGAATAGACGGAAGAAGTATCTACGAAATTTTCCAATGCATTTGCTCTATAAACATCATAGTAGAATTTGTAACCATCCGTATTCATCGTTACGTCAAAAGAAAGAGAAAAACCAATTCCCATATCTCCTGTTGATACTATAGACTCCGTCATGCTAACACCTGAAATAGTAGCATTAGCTGTTTTGTAAGGGAAATTTTTTGCAGAGAATTCACCTCTTTTACCTGTTTGTTTTAGGAAATTGCTTTGAGCAAATGTTCCTACTGTTAAGCACAATGCAAGTGCCAATAATGTAACTTTTTTCATTTTTTTTCTTTTTTTTATACTATATTTTATATTCGGTTGCAAAAATAGTATATTTTTTTGATTTGGTTATATATTTATCTTTTTTTTTTCATTATTTAAAAATAGTTTAAAAAAATATAAGTAAAACAAATAAACTTTGTAACTTTGCAAGACTTTTAAAAGATATCGTTTATTATGAATATAGAAAGACGTAACAAAAATTTTATTGACAGAGACAAGCTTTATTCTCTACTTGAAGGAAAGGCTCCAAGTGAATCTGAGTTGGATGATATTCTTAATAAGGCTCTAAAGCTAAAAGGTCTTTCTCTGCATGATGTTGCCATGCTTTTGAAAGTTGAAAGCATGGAAGATATTCAAAAAATAATGGATGTCGCACATACAGTAAAAGAAGAAATATATGGAAAGCGTCTTGTTTTGTTTGCTCCCATATACACAGGAAATGTTTGCTGTAACAATTGTACTTATTGTTCTTTCAGAAAAGATAATCATTTGATAGAAAGAAAAATCCTTACTTTTGAAGAAATAGAACAAGAAACTTCTGCTCTTTTAAGACAAGGCCACAAGAGAGTTCTGTTGATTTGTGGAGAAAACCGCAAGAATGATACAGACTATATGTGTGAAGCCATTCGTAGAGTTTATGGAGTAAGAGAACATAATGGTAGAGATTATGTAAGAAGAATAAACGTGGAACTTGCTCCTATGGAAGTAGAAGACTTCAGAAAGTTGCATGAACAAAAAATAGGTACTTACGTTTGCTTTCAAGAAACCTATGATCCTGAACTTTATAAACGTTTTCATCCTGTCGGAACTCCAAAAGCAGACTATGAGTATCGTTTGACAGTTATGGATAGAGCGCAAGAAGGAGGAATAAACGATATAGGAATAGGAGCTTTGCTGGGATTAGTGGATTATAGGTTTGAAGTACTTGCCATGATGGAGCATGCAAAACATCTGGAAGAATGTTATGGAGTTGGGCCTCATACAGTAAGTGTTCCAAGATTGGAGCCTGCAATCGGCGCTCCGGACAGTGAAAACGTACCTAACAGAGTCAGTGATGAAGATTTCAAGAAGCTTGTTGCTATCATAAGAATTGCCCTTCCTTACACAGGAATGATTCTTTCTACACGAGAAGGAGCAAAAATGAGAAACGAACTTATCAATTACGGAATAAGCCAAATAAGTGCAGGAAGCAAAACCAATCCGGGTGCATACGCAGAAGAAGACGGCAAGACCGGTTCCCAGTTTTCCTTGAGTGATGAAAGAAGTATGGAAGATGTTATCAACAGTTTTATAGACGAAGGCTATATTCCTTCCTTCTGCACAGGTTGTTATCGCAAAGGAAGAGTAGGAGAGGACTTTATGGATTTGGCAAAACCTGGATTAATAAAGCAGTATTGTTTGCCAAATGCAATATTCACTTTCCAGGAATACCTCAATGATTTTGCAAGTGCAGAAACCAAGGAAAAGGGAATGAAACTTATCCAGCAGATGTTGAAGGAATATGATCAAAAACAACTGATTCCAAAGATAGAAAGCAACTTAAGCGAAATAAACAACGGACAAAGAGATATCTATTTCTAAAATAACAAATGCATAACCAGAATGATAAAAGGACGATTCTTCCGTCCTTTTTTTTGTTACCATTGTATTTCAGCATCAAAAGTCTCTTTGAGTTTCTCTATGGCTGGATTTTTCTTTATTATGACAAAGTATTTATCCATACGGTCATATATCACTTCCTGTTTTTGCTGAGTTTCAACCCTGATTTCTATTTTAAAGAACTTATATGACAGACGTTTTTTTACAGATTGGGTAAGGTCTGTTTTATATCTTGCCAATGTCTGTTCGTCCATTGAACTTTTTACAACAAGTTCCAGAATAAAATCTTTGTTGGAAATCTTTTTTGCATTGGAAAGAGCAAAGAACAAGTTGGATTTTTCCTTGTCATCAGATATAGATGAACAATAGGCATCAATATAATGTATTACATCATTGAAGTCAAAAGGTTTCTCTTCTATTTCATCAATTGGCCTTGGAATATCAGCATTTGAGCCTTCTTTTATGGAGAACGGAGTGGAGAACCTGCCACCGAGAAGTCTTGTTACAGTCTTTTCTTTCTCTGTAGGTTCAGTTTTATCTTCTTTTGCTTGTATCTTGGGTTTGGGGTCTTCCTTTTTTTCTGCAGGAACCTGAACTATAGGAACTTTTTCTTGTATCTGTGTGCTGGAAACAGTGGCTTTTACTTCACTATTGGGCTTTTTTTTTTCAGCCATCTTGTTCATTACGTTGCACATCTTCAAAAGCATAAGCTCAATGCAAAGTCTCTTGTTGTTGGACAATCTGTATTCCTGTGCAGTTTTGTTTGCGAAGTCAAGGCACTTCAACAGGAACAATGTAGGTGTCTTTTGGCTTTGTTCAAGGTACCTTTCCTGAATGGAAGAAGGTACATCTAAAAGCTGAACCGTTCTGCTGTCTTTGCAGACAAGAAGGTTTCTTATATGGGAAGACAATCCTTCGGTGAATATATCTCCTTGGAAGCCTTTGGATAAAACATCGTTAAACAAAAGCAGTGTATTGCTGATGTCGCCACCAAGAATGTTGTCCACAAACTTAAAGAAATAGTCGTAGTCCAATATATTCAGTGAAGAAATAACAGCATCATAGGTAAGGTTGGCATTTGTAAAAGAAACCATAAGGTCAAACATGGACAAGGCATCTCTTAATGCTCCATCGGATTTTGAGGCAATAATATCAAGTGCTGCTTTTTCATATTTGACATTCTCTTGTTTTGCTATATATTCCAGATGTGAAGAAATATCATTTACAGTTATTCTGTGGAAGTCAAATATCTGACAACGGGAAAGAATAGTCCCCAGTATTTTATGCTTTTCTGTTGTAGCAAGGATAAACTTGACATACTTAGGAGGTTCTTCCAAGGTTTTCAAGAACGCATTGAAAGCACTCTGACTCAACATATGAACCTCGTCAATGATGTAAACCTTATATTTTCCGTTCATTGGAGGAACATTAATCTGATGAACCAGCTCCCTTATGTCGTCAACTGAATTATTGGAAGCGGCGTCCAGCTCAACTATGTTGAGAGAAGAAGCGTTATTGAAGCTTTTGCAGGATTCACATTCATCACATGCTTCAATGTTTTCAGTAACGTTAGTGCAGTTGATTGTTTTTGCCAAAATACGGGCGCATGTTGTCTTGCCTACACCTCTTGGACCGCAAAACAGGAAAACTTGTGCCAACTGATTATTTTTAATGGCATTCTGAAGAGTAGAAGTAATATGCTTCTGACCTACAACAGATTCAAAAGTTGCAGGACGATACTTTCGTGCAGATACTACATAACTATTGTTTTCTTCAGCCATTACAAATATTTTATTAACTTTTTACTGTTTTCGTTGCTTCTCAGACGGTTCAAAGCTCTCTCTTTTATCTTTCTTGCCCTCTCCTTTGTGATATTCTCCGTGGTGGCAATCTCTTCCAACGTTTTTCCATGGGTGTATCCTATACCAAAGAACTGGAATATTACCCTTCTCTCCAAAGGATTAAGAGTATCAACTATTTCAGTAATATCCTTGTGAAGTGATTCCTGCATTACGTTGTCGTCTGGACGTTCTGCATCCTCTGGTTGAAGAATATCTATAAGATTGGTATCATCTTCCTCAGACAAAGGAGCATCTACACTCAGAACCCTGCTTCCGGCAGAAACCGTCTCGTGCAGTTTGTCTTCCGGAATATTCATTGCATCGGCTACTTCTTCCTCTGAAGGTTGTCTTTCATAGAGTTGCTCAAGTTTTGCACGCTCTTTCTTTACCTTATTCAGCATTCCAACCTGATGCAGAGGCAAACGAACCATGCGAGATTTGTCTGCAATTGCCTGAAGTATGCTTTGACGTATCCACCACACAGCAAAACTGATAAACTTGAAACCTCTTGTCTCGTCAAAACGTTGTGCTGCCTTTATAAGACCGATATTGCCTTCATTAATCAAGTCTTGCAGGGAAAGACCTTGGTTTTGATATTGTTTTGCAACAGAAACAACAAATCTCAGATTGCTTTTTACCAATTTGTCTAATGCTTGTTGATCACCGCCTTTTATTTTTTGTGCAAGAATGACTTCCTCTTCCGGGGTGATAAGCTCTTCTTTACTGATGTCCTGTAGGAACTGGTAAAGAGAGTTTGTACTCCTATTGGTTATAGATTTGGATATTTTTAGCTGTCTCATATATTGCAAAAATATTTTGTGCAAAAATAGCTACAAATATCTATATGACCAAGTGAATTGAGACAAAGTTATTAACTTAAAATTGTTGATTTCTAACAAATGTTTTGACGGGCTGTTATTTACTTATCCACGCAAAGAACAGCAACAAAACAGAGCGAAAAAAAGAGTTGGATTTTGTGAAAAAAGTCTTGATGTTTGTATGCCGAAAAGTTGAATTCTGAGAAAAAAGTCTTGATGTTTTTTTTGAAGGATTTGCGGTCTGGAAAAACAAAAAAAGAAAGGAGTTGTTTTCTCTCCTTTCTTTCTGAACCAGTGTTGTTATAAAAGAATTATTTCAAGTATCCTATCCAAGATATGATTTAAGAATGGAACTGCGGGAGGTCTGTTTAAGACGTTTGATGGCTTTTTCTTTTATCTGTCTTACTCTCTCTCGTGTCAAATCAAACTTTTCACCTATTTCGTCCAAAGTCATAGGAGTATAACCGTCCAGTCCGAAGAACATTCTTATGATGTCTGCTTCTTTAGGAGTAAGTGTGGAAACAGCACGGTTGATTTCTGTCTTCAGACTCTCATACATCAACTCACTTTCTGGCGTTGTGTCTTCATCTGATCGCATAAAGTCATACATAGTGTTGTCTTCGTCGTTGGCCAAAGGCGCATCCATGGAAAGATGTTTGCCTGAATGACGCATACTCTCTCTTACTTCATTATCGGGAATATCTAACGTGGCAGCAACTTCTTCATAGTTAGGTGTACGTTCGTATTCTTGTTCCAGTTTAGCAAAAGCCTTGTTGATTTTATTCATTGAGCCAATCTTGTTTAGAGGTAAGCGGACAATACGGCTTTGTTCTGCCAATGCTTGTAGAATACTTTGGCGAATCCACCACACAGCATAGGAAATAAACTTGAAACCTCTTGTTTCATCAAAGCGTTGTGCAGCCTTGATAAGACCTACATTTCCTTCATTGATAAGGTCTGGCAAAGACATTCCTTGGTTCTGATATTGTTTTGCCACAGAAACAACAAATCTAAGGTTGGCTTTTGTCAGTTTGTCCAAGGCAGCTTGGTCTCCTTGCTTGATTTTTTGTGCTAAAACCACTTCCTCTTCTGGAGTTATCATCTCCAGACGACCTATTTCCTGTAAATATTTGTCCAAAGAAGTGATTTCTCTATTGGTTAATTGCTTAGATATTTTTAATTGTCTCATAATATAATATTAAATACAACTCTTTTTCAGGTATTATTACGTTAAAATTCTAAAAATGTTGCATAAAAAACCAAAAAAATTAATTGTTTAAAAAATAAATAGGTACTTTTTTGAGTTTATAGGTTATAATTTTTGAAATTCACTTTGAAAATGAAGCACACATATATAATAATAACGTTTTTTCTGCTGGTTCTTTCACAATGGCTTTTTGTTTCATGCATAAAAGACGAGGATTACAACACAGACAGCAGCGTTGTCCTGAAATTTTCACAGGATACTATAAGTTTTGACACTGTTTTCACCACAGTAGGTTCGGTTACCAAAAGGGTTTCGGTGTATAACAAGGAGTCGGAACCAATAAAAATAAACTCAATAACACTTGGCGGAGGAGCAAATTCCTATTACAGGATAAATGTTGATGGAAATTCCAGCCTTGTTGCAAGAAATATTGAAGTGCCAGCAAAAGACAGTATCATTATATTTGTAAGAGTGGAACTGGATGTCAACAACCAGAACAATCCTTTGCTGGTTCAGGATTCCATTGTTTTGTCCTTTAACAACAAACAGCAGTATATTCAGCTTTTTGCTTATGGACAGGATGCGTATTATCACAAACCTTCAGCACATACATTCAATATAGGGGGCGAAAGTGTTGAAATCAACTGTTCTCTTGCCAATGAAGATTCATCACCTCTTGGCTCCGGTGTGGAAATAAGCGGAACGGACATAAAATGGAAAACAGACAAGCCTCATGTTATTGTTGGTACTTGCGTGGTAAGTGGAGGCTATACTCTGAAACTTCAGGACGGGAACAAGATATATGTTTCCAATGGAGGAAATCTTACTGTGCTTATGGGTAGTAGTCTCAATGCTACAGGCAGTGTAAATGAACCTGTATTGTTTACTTCCATAAGGACACAGGATCGCTACTCTGATATTGCAGGACAGTGGGAAGGAATCTATCTTTCTGCTGGTTCAAGAAACAATACGATGAACTATACGACGATAAAAAATGCAACCGTTGGCCTGACTGTTGATACTTGTGTCACGCAGGCAATAAATGACAACACTTTCTCAAATCCCACCCTTAAAATAGAAAATTCCAGAATAGAGAACTGCTCACTTATTGGATTGTATGCAAGAGGTGCGGTGATAGACGGCAACAATCTGATTATTCAGAACACGGGTTCTTATACATTAGGTTTGGCAATGGGCGGAAATTACAGATTTGTCTACTGCACTTTCGCCAATTATTGGAACAGTAATTCCACAAGGAATGATGCAGTGCTTGTTTTAAACGACTGGTACAAGGCTTCCGGCGGAGCAAAGATAATAAGGACTCTTTATAATGCAGAATTTTATAATTGTGTTATTTATGGCAATTCCGCAAAAGATGAAGTTGAATTTGATTTACAGGAACCTGACAATGCAAATTACAGATTTGACCATTGCCTGATAAAGACTTCTGCCTTCAACAATAGCAAAAGTTTCAGCAATGACTGTATATTCAATCTTGACCCTTTGTTTAAAGATGCATATAGCAACGATGTTGCTCCATTGGACAACTCTCCTTTGATAGGAAATGCGGATGCCAATTGGAATTATGTCTACTATACGGACATATATAACAACTACAGAGGAACTTATCCTACAATAGGGGCAATAGAATATGTTGCCGACAATTCTTATGTTGCAAGAAGAAAAAGAAAATAAACGAAACAATATGCAGGACGAAAAAACATATAAAGAAGCTTACGAAGAGTTACAGCAGATATTGCATGACTTGGAAAATGATAAAGTGGATGTGGATGTTTTGTCTGAAAAGCTAAAACGCTCTAGTGAATTGATAGAATATTGCAAAGAAAAACTGTCAAAGATAGAAGTGGATGTAAGTCAGCTGATAAAAGATATAGAAGAAAGCTGATTCTATTTTGCCTGCTTTTCTGTTTTTTCTTTGTTTTGGGTTTGATTGAACTCTTTGTCAAGAAATTCCTGTAAAACGTGAGCAGTTACTCCGTGAGTGATACTTCCTTCCTGAGCTATGGATATTTTTCCTGTCTGTTCTGATACAACAACTGCTATGGCATCTGTGTTTTCTGTGATTCCAAGAGCAGACCTATGTCTTAAACCCATTGAAAGTGGAATATTATGAGAATGAGAAACAGGAAGAATACAGCGAGCTGCCTGTATTTTCCCTTCATCTATTATTACAGCACCGTCATGCAAAGGAGTGTTTTTGAAGAATATTGTCTCCAACAGTTGGGAAGAAAGCTCACTTTTAAATATTTCTCCGCTCTGGATAATGTTTTCCAGTTTGTTTTCCCGACAAAATACCATCAAAGCCCCGGTATATGAGGCAGACATATGGGAACACGCCTGTACTATCGCATTTGTGTCCAGTGTTTTCTCATTTTCCTGTGAATATTTCCAAAAGAACAGCTTTGCACCTTTTCTTGTGAAACTTTTGGAGCCTATTATTATAAGGAATTTACGTATTTCCGGCTGGAATAATATAATAAGTGCCAACACTCCTAAAGAAATAAACTGCCCAAGTATTCCACTTAGTATCGTCATACCTAACAATGAAACTACTTTCCAAGTAATATAAAGTATAAAAAAGCCGATAACTATACTTATTGCATTGGTTCCTTTCAGCAACTTGAAAAGAAAGAACAGCAACACAGCCACAAGAACAATGTCAACAAAGTCTATGATTGTGAATTTCGGCAAATCTTTTAAAATATCAAGTAATATCATTTTATCTTTTTTTAGATTATACTTTTAAAAATCCTTTGTAAGTCCAGAATACCAAAAAGATTCAAGGCAGTAACAATAATTACGAATATTATTACAAACCTTATAACCTTTTCTCCTTTTTTTAGTGCATATCTGTCTGCTATCCATGTTCCGATTATCATGCCTATGGAATGAATAAGTCCGTATAGCCAGTAGTTTATTTCAACTCCGCCTTTTGCAAAGAAGACTGTTATTGCCACAACGGTATAAAGAAACATGATGAACAGCTTTGCTGCTGCAGTTTTTATCATATCATAGCCCAAAATCATGGATAGTGCCGCAATAATCAAAAAACCTGTGCCTGCTTGAACAAAACCTCCATAAAAACCTATTCCTACAAAGACAGGAAAATAAAGAAAATATTGTTTTACAGACAGTTTTCTTTCTCCTTTTTCAGACTGTTTTTCCTGAATAAAAAGAAAAACTATCATCACAAGCAATATTATTCCAAGACAAAAGGAGAAAACTCTTTCACTGATGCTTATTGCTACCAAAGAACCCAGCAAAGCACCAACCATAACAGGCAAAGCGTATGGGAATACTTCCTTTATCTTGAAAAGACCCTGCTTTAGAAACAAAGCAGAACCAAAAGCATCTTGCAAAAGTACTCCTACACGGTTTACAGCGTTTGCTCCCTGTGAAGGAAGTCCCATTGCAAGATACAAAGCTATGCTGACAATGGTGCCACCTGCAGAAAGAGTGTTTATAAATCCTACAAGGACACCTGAAAGTATTAATATGGTTACTACAGAAACAGTCAAACTATTATCTTTTCTTTATTTCCGGCTGGGAGAAAAGCTTTTCTCTTTTGTCTTTTTCAAGGCGTTTTTTTTCTGACTTCATTTCGGCAAATCTCTTTTCAGCATCTCTGAGTTTAAGAATTTGTTGAGGTTTCAGTATTTCCCTGATTCTTTCCCTGAAAACCTGTTCTGCCTCAAATTTTCTTTTTTCTGTTTCCATGCTTTTATCAAAAATTATATTGGCATCTTCCTCTGGCAAATACAATATGTCGTCTTTTGCCTTGGGATTTTTCATAAGTATCTGATTTTTCATTTCTGCCAGCTCAACGTCAAAGACAAACATCTCCTTGTTATAGTTTTCGTACATATCCCAGAACTTTTGGAATGAAGCCTCGTCCAGTTTCAGCTGCATGTTAAGGAAATCTCTCTTCATTTTCATATCTTCCTCATGTTCGGCTTCCATTTCTTTGGTGCTGAATTCAGCTTTTTTGTCAAACTTTTCTGTCTTGTCTTTCTTAGGCTTGACCGTTTCTTTTTTCTCTCCGCCTTTTTTCAACGGTTTCTCTTTTTGAGCGAAGGACGGCAAAGATACTATCATTAAAGCCGCCATTAATACAAATATTCTTTTCATCTTTTTATAATTTTGTTAGTTTTATTAATATGTATATCAAATTTTATTCCAATAGACCACCAATCCCGAACAACTGTCTTGCTTTGCACCTGTCACAGAGGAAAGGCAGTTGGTCTCGTTCCTCATTCTCTTTACTCCAAGGAAGGCAAATATCAGGGCTTCCTTGAAATCTATGGTTGTTTTGTCAGGTATTACTATCTTGTGTTTTGTCTTCTCTCTTAGTTTCCTTACAAGAAAATCATTGTATGCCCCTCCTCCCGTAAGAAGTGTAGTGCCTTTTATATGCTTTGCCAGCTGTGTGGCTATATGTTCAACGTATGTTGCGAGCAGGTCTTCTATATCCAAAGGGAAATTTGCCAAAAGCGGAAAGATGTTCTTTTTTACCCACTCCTTGCCCAAAGATTTTTGCACATCTTCTTTATAATAGGGCAGGGTGTTCAATGTTTCCAGCAACAATTCATCCACTTTGCCCTTCTGAGCCAAAAGTCCTTTGTCATCATAGTTTTTCCCAAGCACGGAAGACAAATAGTTCAACACCATATTTACAGGACAGATGTCGTATGCTGTTCTTTTTCCTGCTTCTTCAAAGGAAATATTGGAAAAACCTCCAAGATTAAGACAGCAGTCATAGTCTTTGAACAAAATGCTGTCTCCTATTGGCACCAAAGGAGCTCCTTGTCCTCCAAGAGCAACATCCAATGAGCGGAAATCTCCTACAACCGTTCTTTTTACTTCAGCACACAAGGCACTGATGTTTCCTATTTGAGTGGTAAATCCTTTCTCCGGCTGATGGAATATTGTCTGTCCGTGAGAAGAAACAAAATCTGCCTGCAAAGAGTTTTCTTCCAAGAAACTATATGCCTGTTCTCCGAAATATTTTCCCAGATAGAAATCCATATATGATATGTATTCCGAAGAGGAACCTTCACATAGGAGAATCTTTTCCCTTAATTCATTGTCATAAGGTATGGTCTTGGCTTTTGGAATGGAATATTTCCAGACATTGTCTTCAACATTGAATTCACAATAAGCCAAATCCAGTCCGTCAAGAGAAGTTCCTGACATCATACCCAAAACTCTATAAAGCATCAATCAAAGTCTCCATCTTTGTAGCCCTCGAACCTTTGATAAGAACAAGAGCATTGTTTATGTTTTCTCTTTCAATATATTCCTTGGCCTCAAGAGAAGTGTCGAAATATCTTATTCTTTCGTCCTTGTCTGCAAATTCCTTGTATTCCTTACCTACAAGTATGATTTCCTGTAGATACATGGAGTGCAGTTTTTCAACAATGTCGGCGTGTTCCGTTTGACTTACTTTTCCAAGTTCTTTCATTGCTCCGATAAATACACGTTTGTCTTTGGCTTTTATTTTATCAAAGGCTTCAAGAGCAAACCTGCAGGAAGAAGGATTGGCGTTGTAGCAGTCAAGTATAAGGGTGTTTCTTTCTGTCTTTTGTATTTGGGAACGGTTGTTTGTAGGCTGATAATCTTCTATTGCTTGTTTTATCTCATCAATTGGAATATTGAAGTGTTTTCCTACAACCACGGCAGATAGGATATTATATGCGTTGTAGGAACCCACGAGAGAAGAATTTATCTCAACATTCTCTGTCTCAATACTTGCAAAAGGAGAGTCTTCTTTTATGGTTTTGGCAAAGATATCTGCATCTTTGTCTTTCAGAGAGTAGGTTGTAGGGTTGCAGAGTCTTTGTTTCTTAAGTCCTTCATCGTCGTAATTTACAAACACTTTCCCCTTTTTCCTGTCCACATATCTGTATAATTCGGTTTTTGTCTCCAATACTCCTTCCTTGGAACCAAAGCCTTCTATATGGGCAGTTCCTACATTGGTAAGCAGACAGCAAGTCGGTTCTGCAATATCGCACAACTCGTCTATGTCTCCAATATGTGATGCTCCCATTTCAACAATGGCAATACTGGTGTCTTCCCTTAGGTTCAAAAGAGTAAGAGGTACGCCTATCTGGTTGTTTAAATTGCCGACGGTTGCAAGAACTTTGTATCTTTTGGCAAGAACCTTGTGAACAAGTTCCTTTGTTGTTGTCTTGCCGTTTGTTCCGCTTATGCCAAGGACAGGAATGTCAAACTGTTTTCTGTAGTAGTTGGCAAATTTCTGAAGAAACATCAGGCTGTTTTCAACCAATACTGTCCTGTCGTCAACAAAATAGTCCTTGTCATCTATTATTACCATGCCTGCTCCTTGTTCCAGAGCCATGGAAGCAAAGCTGTTGCCGTTGAAGTTCTCTCCTTTCAGCGCAACGAATATGCTTCCCTTTTCCACTTTGCGGGAATCAGTTGTAAGAAGAAATGATTTTCTGTATTCTTCCAAAACCCGTTGCAACAGGCTTTCGTCTATTTTATGTATTTTTGAATTATAGTCCATATATATTCAGATGTTTTATCCCATGTGAAAAGCTTTTCTCTCTGTATTCCTTTTTCTATGAGCTGTTGTCTTAGTTCCTTGTTGTTGTAAAGAGATATCATTGCATTGCATATTTCATTGTCATTGTCAGGATTTACCAGCAGGGCAGCATCTCCTGCTATCTCCGGCATGGAAGTTACATTGGAGCATATTACTGCTGTTCTGCTTTGAAAAGCTTCCAGCACAGGCACCCCAAATCCTTCAAAAAACGACGGAAACACCAGTCCGATGGAAGCACATGCAATGTCGTATATCTCCTCTTTTGAAATTCTGCCAGTGAAGACGACGTCCTGTTTGTGTTTCATTGCATTGTAGGTGTCTTCTATTTCTCCCTGCCACCATTTGCAGTTTCCTATGACAACGAGTTTTGCCTTGTTTCCGCACTTTTTTTGTTTAAACAGGTCAAAGGCACGAAATATACCTGCAAGATTTTTTCTTTTGGAAATGGCACCTACAAAATAGAAATAATCTTCGCCTGAGGTGTATTTTTGTTTTGTTGCCAGAGGGTCTTTTCTTTGCTTGTTGTCTTCGCTTTCGCAGGCATTGGCGGCAGAATAGACGACAGAGATTTTTTCCTCCTTGATATCAAGCGTGTTGATTATGTCTTGTTTGCTGAATTGTGAGACGGTGGCTATACTGTCGGCCTTTTTTGCATTCAAAGGAAAGTATTTCAGGAAATATTTCTGATGACTTCGGTTGCCGACAAAGGAACTGTCATGCATGAAATTCAAGTCATGTACCGTACATATCAACGGAATGTCTTTTGTCTTCGGCAGATAATTCTCGGGCGAGAAGAATATATCCACCTTGTACTTTTTGCAATAGACAGGAAGCAGGCAGTCAAAATATATCTTCCAGAGTATGGGGTGCCTTGCCTGAACAGGTATCACAACAGGTATAACATTCTCGGCAAAAACGAACTCTTTGCTGTAAGGCCTGTCAAAGAAAAACACAAACTCAATGTCTTTGTGTCGGGTTGTCAGTCTTTTTAGTATCTGAAAGGTGAAATAACCTATGCCTTCCAACTTTCCATCTATAAGCAAACGTGTATTGACTCCTATTCTCACTTGTATTTTGGTTCATTGTAGGTTTATATGAAAAATAACGAAAAAAACACAGCTATATTTTATACGGACAGCCAAATAATGTAAAGACTTGATTGTCAGAATTGAAATCTGCCTAAAAAAAGTCTTCGTTTTTAGGGAAAAAGTCTTGATCTTTTTATGCAAAAGAGTTGGATTTTAGAAAAAAAGTCTTGATCTTTTTTCATCAAATCTTTGTCGTGTTGTTTTTTTTAAGTGAAATGCTGTCAAAAAACTGTGGCAACTGCTGTATTTGGCTCAAAAAAACTGAAAAAAATAACGTTATCAAAAAAAAAGTATTAATTTTGCAACTTGTAAAACTAAGACTTATACGATATGATTAACGTAACCTTACCCGACGGTAGTGTAAAACAATATAATGAAGGCGTAACATCATACGATGTTGCAAAAAGCATAAGTGAAGGATTGGCAAGAAACGTCCTTTCGGCAACTATTGATGGAGAAGTTATAGACCTGAACAGGGAATTGACAAAGGACTGTTCACTGAAACTTAATACTTGGAACGACGAAGACGGAAAGAAGACTTTCTGGCATTCATCTGCCCACTTGTTGGCAAGTGCTGTGCAAAGTTTATACCCTAATGCAAAGTTTGGAATAGGTCCTGCTATAGAAAACGGTTTCTATTACGATATAGACTTTGGAGAAGATGTTCTTTCTTCCGAGGATTTTCCGAGAATAGAGGAAAAAATGCGTGAGATTGCCAAACAAGGTGTAAAGTTAATCCGAAAAGAAGTCAGCAAAAAGGACGCTTTGGAGTACTTCAAGGCCAAGGGTGAGAAATATAAGGTGGAGTTGATAGACGCATTGGAAGACGGCACGATAACATTCTATGAAAGCGGTGAATTTACAGACCTTTGCAGGGGACCGCACTTGATGGATTTTTCTCCTGTCAAGGCTTTGAAGATAACTTCTCTTGCAGGTGCTTATTGGAGAGGTGATGAACATAGGGAACAGCTTACCCGTCTGTATGCAATCACTTTTCCTAAGAAAAAAGACCTTGATGAATATCTTGCATTGTTGGAAGAAGCAAAGAAAAGAGACCATAGAAAGCTTGGAAAAGACATGGAATTGTTTGCCTTTTCTCAGAATGTAGGAGCAGGATTGCCTCTTTGGTTGCCAAAAGGTACCGATTTGAGAAACAGACTACAGGATTTTCTTGCCAAAGTGCAGAAAAAATACGGCTATATGCAGGTGATGACCCCTCATATCGGCAATGTGAATCTTTATAAGACATCAGGGCACTTCCAAAAGTACGGCAAGGATTCTTTCCAAGTAATAAAGACTCCGAACGAAGGTGAAGAATATATGCTTAAACCAATGAACTGTCCTCACCATTGCGAGATTTATCGTCTGAGTCCTAAATCCTATAAGGACCTTCCTTGCAGATTGGCAGAGTTCGGTACTGTTTACAGATATGAAATGAGTGGTGAGTTGCACGGACTTACACGTGTGCGTTCATTTACTCAAGATGATGCACACATATTCTGCACTCCGGAGCAGTTGAAAGAGGAATTTTGCAAGGTAATAGACATTATACTGTATATTTTCAAGACTTTGAAGTTTGAAGACTATATTGCACAGGTTTCTTTGCGAGATCCTGATAACAAAGAAAAGTATATCGGTTCGGACGAAGTATGGGAAAAAGCAGAAAGAGCAATAATTGAGGCTTCAGAAGAAAAAGGTTTGAAAACAATAACAGAAGTCGGCGAGGCAGCTTTTTATGGTCCGAAACTGGATTTTATGGTTAAGGACGCATTAGGAAGAAAATGGCAGCTGGGAACAATACAGGTGGATTACAATCTTCCGGAACGATTTGATTTGGAATATACCGGTTCAGATAATCTTAAACATCGCCCCGTAATGATCCACAGAGCACCTTTCGGAAGCATGGAACGGTTCGTGGCAGTTTTGTTGGAGCATACAGCAGGCGACTTTCCATTGTGGCTGACTTCAGATCAGTTTATAATCCTGCCGATAAGTGAGAAATATGAAGACTATGCCAACAAGGTAAAACAACAGTTGGAGCAAGTTGGTCTGAGAGGCGAGATAGACAACAGAAACGAGAAGACAGGAAAGAAAGTCAGGGATGCTGAAATCAGAAAGATTAAGTATATGCTGATTGTTGGCGAGAAAGAACAGAACGAAAACACGGTCTCTGTCCGCGAAAAATATATCGGAGACAAAGGTGCTATGAAGATAGAAGACTTCGCAACGTTGGTAAATGAAGAAATAAAGAAAGAATTAGAATAAAATGTTTAAAAAAGTGTTGAGGACTTTTCACAGGTCCTCAACCAAAAAATGGAGGATATAGCAATAGAAACACAACAACAAAATCGTAATTTAAACGATAGAAGAATGCCCAGAAAACAAGAGGCAGCTCATCAAATCAACGAAAATATCAAAGACCCGGTAGTAAGGGTTGTGGGAGAAGGTTTTGAACCTAAGATATGTTCTATTAAAGAAGCATTGAAATTAGCATACGATGAGGGATTTGACTTAGTAAAAATTTCCCCAAATGCCAATCCGCCTGTCTGCAAGGTTATGGATTATCAGAAGTTTCTTTACGAACAGAAGAAGAAAGACAAAGAACGCAAGTCAAAGTCTGCAA
This sequence comes from uncultured Bacteroidaceae bacterium, assembly GCA_964639765.1. Classification (GTDB taxonomy): domain Bacteria; phylum Bacteroidota; class Bacteroidia; order Bacteroidales; family P3; genus Scybalousia_A. The sequence continues at coordinate 14,107 of CAZXEN010000003.1, read as the reverse complement.
AAATGCTGGTAAAAGAAATAAGACTTGGACCACAGACAGATGATCATGATTTTGATTTCAAGTTAAAACACGCAATGCGTTTTCTTTCTGAGGGCAACAAGGTAAAGGTTGATGTCTTTTTTAAAGGAAGGACAATAGTTTATAAAGAACAAGGTGAGCAAAAGCTGTTGAAATTTGCAGAAGCTCTTCTGGAATACGGCAAACCTGAAATGATGCCGAAGCTTGAAGGCAAGAAAATGCTGATGATAATAGCACCTGTAAAGAAAAAGTAATCTGATACAAAATAAATATCAAAGGACTTCCCATGTTTGTCGGGAAGCCCTTCGTTTTTTTTTCTTTTCTTTCTGAAATATCAAAACCTTGAATAAAAGACATCAGGATTTTTTTCTCAAAAACCGTCATTCCAGACAAAAAGACCCAATGTTCTTTTTTAATTGGAACTGTTTTTTAAGAAAGTATCCATAGTTTTCTCCACATGTTCATACATAGGAGTCTTGTTTATAATCCTTTTGTCTTTGTCTAGGATGTATAATTCCGGAGTATGGTCCAAAATAAAGCCATAATCCCTTAATGATGAAACATCTTTGTAGGTAACAATCCAAGGATAGGTATCCATTCTTTGTCTTGCTTTCGCTATTTCCACATCATCTTCTATATCAATGGAGAAAATCTCAAAGTTGTAGTAGTCTTTGTTCATTCTGTAAAGCTCTTTCAAAACATCTATATTCTTCAGACAGCTTTCACAGGTGGAAGAAAAGAAGTACAGAACCGTAAAAGGTTTCTTGATGGAATAAAGGCTTTGAGGTTTGCCGTCTATGTCTTCGGCTATGATGTTAGGCATGATATTTCCGGGGAAGAACTTTGAGATTTTACCCAGATAATCCTTGTGATAATCCATATCTTCCTGCGTTACTAAGCCTTTGAGATAGTTTTCGTATTTGTTTACGATATGCTGGTATATCAATTCATTGAAAGAAAAAGGCATTTGCGGAAGTCTGTTGAGATACCACATAAGGACATAATCAGCATATTCCACTCCTTTTCTTTGCAGAGCGACGGCAACAAAATTATCCAAGGAACTGCATACAGAATCAGCCACCTGAGGTGTCGCTTCAGAGATATAGGCATTGAACTTGTTGATAAAATAAGGAGAGTACAAAAGCCTGTTGTCGTCAAAACGGAAACTGTCCCAATAATGTTTCCTGTAGTAATAGTAATATTCTTTTTCCATTCCCTGCTTTATCTTTCCGTCCTCAAGAAATCTGGTAGGGACGTTTTGAATCATACTTTCGGAAGTGACAGTTATGAAGTTGTTCGGATAGGTCTTGAAGAAAGATTCCTGGAACTTGTTGAAATTATCCATAACCGGTCTTAGTGCCTTGTATAGCGAGTCTTGGTTTTCGGGATGTGCCTGTGCTTCCAGACGATAGTAATACATTGCACGCTGATATATGTTGTTTTCTTTCTGATACAGCATATAGGCATCGTTTTCAGGGCAGTTTGTAACCACAGCCTCGCTTGTGTTGTATATTTCTATGGAAAATGTTCTGCTGTTATCCAACATGAAAGAAAACATGTCTTTTTGCTTTTGGTCTTTTACCATATACATTCCCTTGGGCAGTGGATTGCTGCTCCAATGAAAAGAACCGTCTTTCTTTATTCTAAGGGAATCTATGATTTGCCTTGAAGCTCCGACATAGTTTCCTATATATAATATTGTATCGTCAATGTCATGTATGAAAAAATCTATCTCATACTTGTTTTGCGCTGCAAGAGATGAGAAGAATACAGCAGACAGGATTAGGGTATATATCTTTTTCATCAGAAATATTGTTTTTTTTTCTCTCTCTAATAACGGAAGTTTGAAATTAATATTGTTGTTTCCACTTGTTAAAATAGAGATATTGGTTTTTCAGCAGGGTCTCAAATTTTTAATTCAAAAAACATAGTAATTAAAAAATTATAACTAACTTTGCAGTTCGTTATTGAAAAGAAGTTTTATGAACAGTATAATTGTTAATTCTGAAATAGGAAGATTGAAAGGTGTTATTCTACATACTCCTGGCAAGGAAATAGAACAAATGACACCGGAAACAACTCATCATGCTTTATATAGTGACCTTCTTAATTTGAATATAGCACAAAAGGAGTATTCTTTCTTTAGCAAAGTGCTGTCTTCTTGGTGTGAAACCTTCCAAGTAAAAGACCTTTTGAAACAGGTTTTGGATATTTCCAGTGCAAGGATAGAATTAGTGAAAACTATTCTGCAAAGAGAGAAAAAAGAATTTCTGTATCTGGAAATGATAGATTTGAGCAGTGAAGTTTTGGCCGACTGTCTTATAGAGGGCTATCCATATAAGGAAGGTGTGCATCCAAAAGAGTACGCTCCTATGCGTTATGTTCTGGAACCTTTGTACAATCTTTTCTTTACAAGGGACGCTTCTTCTTCTGTCTACAACAAAGTTCTGATAAACGCAATGCGTACAGACGTCAGGGACAGAGAAAGTTTTATAATGGAAAGCATATTCAGATATGTTTTTGAAACAGAAACAATAAATCCGAAGCTTATTTCTGATGATGCTTCCACAGAAGGAGGAGATGTTCTGATAGCAAAAGATGATATATTGTTTATTGGAAATGGATTGAGAACGAATAAAAAAGGCATAGAATTCCTATGCAATTATTACGCTACAAGAAAGCCTAAACAGAAAATACTTGTTCAGGAATTGCCGCAGACTTTGGATTCCTATATACATTTGGATATGGTATTTAATTTTTTGAATACTAATGAATGCATAGCTTTCAGTCCTTTGATTTGTAAAGAAAATACAGGTTTCAATACAACTCTTATAGAAATAGACAACGGTAAGATATCCTACAAGGAACACAAGTCTTTTATAGAAGGAACAAAAGCATTGGGCTTTGACTTGAAACCTATTGCTTGTGGAGGTAGTGATGAATGGATGCAAAGAAGAGAACAATGGCATTCAGGTGCTAACTTCTTCTGCATGGGTGAAGGAAAAATCATTGGTTATGCAAGAAACACCCATACAATAGAAGAACTGAACAAAAACGGTTTTGATGTTATAAAGGCAGAAGATGTTGTTTGTGGAAAAGAACAATTGAATAAACATGAAAAGTTTGTTGTTACCGTGGAAGCATCAGAACTTCCAAGAGGATGTGGTGGTGCAAGATGTATGACAATGCCTATTGTAAGAGAAACTGTAAATTGGTAGAGAATATAACCTGATAAACTTTTAAATAATCAAATAAATGAAAAACTATAAACTTATCAACAACTGCTTAGGGTGGATAGTTTTTGCTGTAGCAAGCATAGTTTATATCCTCACAGCAGAACCTACTGCTTCGTGGTGGGATTGTGGAGAATATATTGCAACAACAGCCAAACTGCAAGTTGGACACCCTCCTGGAGCTCCTACTTTTCAACTTATAGGACGTTTGTTTTCTTTCCTTGCAGGAGGAAATACAAGCAAGATTGCCTACATGGTTAATTCCATGAGTGCATTATGCAGCGGTTTTACTATATTGTTCTTGTTCTGGTCCATCACTATTTTGGCTAAAAAGTTGGTAAAAGACAAAGAAAATATGACAACAGGACAACTGATTGCTATTTTTGGCAGCGGTGTTGTAGGTTCTTTGGCTTATACTTTTTCAGATACGTTTTGGTTTTCAGCAGTGGAAGGAGAAGTTTATGCGATGTCTTCTTGTTTTACTGCCATAGTGTTCTGGGCTATTCTGAAATGGGACGAACAATCAGAATATTCCAACAATTTACGCTGGATAATTTTGATAGCATTCCTAATAGGTGTGGCAATAGGTATTCACCTTTTGAATATATTGACAATTCCTGCTATCACATATATTATATATTTCAAAAAATATAAGAAGACAACACCCGAGGGATTTATTCTTGCTGGTTTGTTATCCATTGTTTTGGTGGCGGTTGTCATGTATTTTGTGATACCGGAGATAGTTAATCTGGCTGCTTACTTTGAAATCTTCTTTGTAAACAGTATTGGTATGCCGTTTAACAGCGGAACAATAATATATTTTGTTTTATTGTTCGGATTGGTTGTTTGGGGTTTGATGTGGTCAAAGAAGAAAATGAAACCAATAGTGAATACAGCCTTGCTTTCATTCTTGTTCCTTATTATAGGATATTCTACTTTTGCAACGCTTATCATACGTGCCAATGCAAATACTCCTATTAATGAAAACGCTCCAAAAGATGCCACATCTCTTCTTACTTATCTGAATAGAGAACAGTATGGAGATACACCTTTGTTATACGGACAGTATTTCACCGCAACAGCATATGATATAAAGGAATCTCCAACTACAACAAAATATGTAAAAAATAAAGAAACAAAAAGATATGATGCTGTAGTACGTTCAGGAAGTCCAAAATTCAATGATAATGTTTGTACTGTATTTCCTCGTATGTATTCTTCAGATAACGGCAGAAGACATCCTTTGTTCTACAGAATGTGGGCTGGAATGAGCGAAAATGCAGTTAATAAACCAACATTTGGACAAAACCTTACTTACTTTTTCCGTTATCAAGTACATCATATGTATTGGCGTTACTTTATGTGGAACTTTGTTGGAAGACAAAATGACATACAAAGCTATGGTTTGAACTATGAAAACTCGCCTGCTGATGCTTCAAACGGAACAAAAGACTTGATTCATGGTAATTGGATCAGTGGAATCAAGTTTATTGACAACATGCGTTTAGGACCTCAGACAGATTTGCCAGCAGATTTGCAGAACAATAAAGGAAGAAACACTTTATTCTTCTTACCTTTGTTGTTGGGATTGGCGGGACTTGTCTATCATATCAGGAAAGACAAGAAAAATGCTTTCGTGGTTTTCTTGTTATTCTTTATGACAGGCTTGGCTATTGTTCTTTATCTTAACCAACCGCCAAACCAGCCAAGAGAAAGAGATTATGCATACGCAGGTTCTTTCTATGCTTTTGCTATATGGATAGGATTGGGCGTCTATGCTCTTTGTGATTGGCTGAAGAATGTAAAAATACCTGAAAATATCAGAAACATTGCAATAAGTGTTGTATGTTTGTTTGCTGTGCCTGTATTAATGGCTTCTCAAGAATGGGATGATCATGACAGAAGTGACAGATATATGGCAAGAGATTTTGCAGCCAATTATTTGAATTCTTGTGATAAGAATGCTATACTTATCACTTTTGGCGATAATGACACATTCCCTCTTTGGTATGCTCAGGAAGTGGAAGGAATACGTACAGATGTGAGAGTATTGAACTACACTCTTTCCGGTATGGGTTGGTATGTGGAACAGCTTTACAACAAAATCTATGAAAGTGACAAACTTCCTTTTACTTTGGATAAAGATTATTACTCATTGGGTCAGGATCTTAACTTTGCACAGGCAAGTTCTGATACCATGGAGCTGCAGTCTACACTAAAACAAGTCATAAAAGCTAATTCAGGACAGCAGCCTTTCAGTCAGATAGAGATGCTTAAAGATTATAAATACATAGCAGTTTTGCCTACAAACAACTTTAGGATTACTTTTGACAAAGCAAAGGCAGCCAAGGCTGGCAACTATCCGAAAGAACTTGTTGACGGTGAGAAAGGAGAGTTTGTTTTTTCCATACCTGCTGAGCCTGGTTTGAACAATATGTTTGCACAACTGTATCGTCAGCAGCTTATGCTTTTGGATATTCTTGCAAGCAATCATTTTGAACGTCCTATATATGTGATGAATCCTTATTTGCTCAGAGAAGTTGTTCCGGATATTATGGATTATTGTATTCCAGAAGGTATTGTTTACAGAATAGTTCCTTATAAGACCAACGGTCAATATACATCCAAATCCTATTCCATGTTCATGGATAAGTTTTCTTGGGGAAATGTCAACAAGGAAGGTGTATATTTGGAGAGCGCTGTAACAATATCCAACTCAAAGGTAATGCGTCAGAACTATGTTGCACTTGCCAACAGTCTTATTGGCAAAGGAGAGAAACAAAAGGCAATAAATATCTTGGATAAATGCGTAAAAGAATTTCCATGTTCAAAGATAGCTTTTGATAGGGCAGACATAATGCTTGCAAATGCTTATTGTGATGCAGGAGCTCTTGAAAAAGGAAAGCAGGTTTATAAATCAATAATAGACTATTATAAATCATACCTTGCATATTATTCCAAATTCTCTGGAAAGAAAGCAAGAAGTGTGGAAGGAGACAAAAATCTTATCACCATAATTCTTGCACAGATATATAATTCTGATTTAAGAAATAGAGGAATCAAGGATCTGCAGAAAGAGATAGAGGATATTCTTGAGGTGAAAACAATGCTGGCATCAATATCTTTCTCTGATAAATTAAACAACCTGATTACCAAGTTCAACTCCTCTGCCACAGCACTAAGAGATGGTGGCAACAAAGAGGAAGCTTCCAAGTCTTTCAATGAAATACTTGATGTATTGGAAAAAGAGGGTGGGGTAGTAGATCTTGCTGATATGAAAAAAAGTATAATGGAAATAACTCAGTATATCTACTCTTATGCAAAGAACTATGGATTGAGAGATGTTGTACAAAGAATTTCTTCTTCACCGACTTTCAGTTCCTACATGGCACAGATGCAGGCACAGAACACCCAGACTCAGAACATATCTCTGAACATAGGAAACTAATACAATAAACTGAATATTATTAAGGTCTTTGAAATTTCTTTTTGTTAAAGATTTTTAAAGGCCTTATTTTTTTTGAATATCAATAAAAATAATCAAGTTTTTGAAAGTAAAAATCAAGTTTTTGAGTATGAAAACCAACTCTTTTGATGTTAAAATCTTCGTTTTTTTTGTCATTGGTTATCTGTCGTTTATCTTCTCTGTAGTCTCTGCACAGGAGTATAAAGGAGTGTTTGCTTTACCTTTGAAAATACCTTTGTATTCAACAGGAAGCTTTGCCGAGCTTAGAGGTTCCCATTTCCATTCCGGCTTGGATATAAGGACAAACGGCAAGACAGGCTATAATGTCTATGCTCCTGCAGACGGATATGTTTCAAGAATAAAAGTGCAGGCTTACGGCGGAGGCAAAAATCTCTACATTACCCACCCGAATGGCTATACTACTGTCTATATGCACTTGGAAAGATATTGTGGAGAGATAGAAAAATGGGTGAAGAAACATCAATATTCCAATCAGTCTTATGAATTTGATTTCACTTTCACAACACCTGTTATCCATGTAAAGAAAGGTGATACCATAGCAGTTTCTGGAGAAAGCGGTTCTGCTGCCGGTCCTCATCTTCATTTTGAAGTCAGGAACTCCAAGACAGAAAACCCTCTTAATCCTTTGCGTTTTCTGGATATAGAAGATACCATTCCTCCCTACATAGAGTCTCTTGCCATTACACCATTGAAGAATGCAAGCGTGAATAGCTCTGCCAATACATTCACATGGAAGGCTTCGGACAGAAAGGACAAAGACAACATGCCAATGTTTGACACCATAGATTGTTCAGGCAATATCTATTTTTCTGTTCTGGCTTATGACCCTTCCAAGAATTCGTCCATGCGCAACGGAGTGTTGCATTCTGAGTTATATGTCAACAACAACAGGATTTTTTCCCATAAGATAAACGAGTTTTCTTTTGTCAATTACGGCTATGTTGATGCTGTGATAAACTATCCTTTGTATATCAAGACAGGAAAACGCTATCTGAGTTCCCGACTTCTTGAGAACGGCAAACTGCCATACGATACCTATGCGAACAAAGGTATTCTTGAGGTGAAAAAAGATTCTGTTTATAGGATAGAATGGCGTTTTATAGATATAAAAAACAACAAAACAAACTATGTTTTCTATGTACGGGGCTATGAAACAGACTACGCTGTAAGAAATAACACACTGAAACCACGCGTAATGCATATCAATTATGACGAAAGCAGTACTTACAAGGCATCGGACGGAAGTATTTTTATGTTTCCAAAGAATTGCCTGTACGAAAGTATTGACTTGGAATATTACGAAAGAAAAGGCACCTATTCAAATGTTCATACTCTGCACAATGTCTTTGAACCTGTGAAGAAAAAAATTACCATTAAGATAAAACCATATAAAGTTGATAACGCCTTAAAGGACAAATACACTATAGTAAAGATTAATTCAAAAGGAGGATTTTCTTCTGTAGGAGGCAGATACAAAGATGGTTTTGTAGAAGCAAAGACAGGAGACTTTGGAGTCTTTGCTGTCTGGATTGATACAACAGCTCCAAATATAAAACCTGTAAATTTCAAGCCGAATAAAAAACTGTCTTCCAACCAGAAAACCTTGAAAGTAAAAATAACGGACAACCTGACGGGAGTGTTTTCCTATAAAGGATATATAAACGGCAAGTGGGTGCTTATGGAATATGACGGTAAAAACGCCATGCTTACCTATTTTATAGATGAAAGCCTGAAAACAGGCGAAAATACCTTGAAAGTTGTGGTTATGGACAAGAACAACAACACGAGAACCGAGACCTACAAGATAATAAGATGAAAGAAACAACAAAAGGGCACATATTGATATTGCTGACAAACATAATTTTTGGCATAAATACGCCTTTTGCCAAAGATGCCTTGAACGTTGTGGGACCATATATCCTTTCCACGTTCAGATTTGTTGGTTGTGCGTTGTTGTTCTGGATAGCTTCTTTTGTGTTCAGGGTGCCTAAAGTGGATAGAAAAGATGTGTTTCTGCTGTGTCTGGCTTCTTTGTTCGGAATAGTGTTCAATCTGTTTCTGTTTATCCTCGGTCTTAGCAATACAACACCGACTAATGCTTCCATTATCGTAAGTATGACCCCTATTTTCACGATGATAATGGCTGCAGTCTTTCTGAAAGAACCGCTGACTTTCAAGAAAGCATTGGGAGTTGTATGTGGTCTTACGGGAGCATTGATACTTATATTTACAAAACAAAGTTTCAATATAGCAGGTGCAACAAACAATGTTTTGGGAATAGCCTTCTGTCTCATAAGCGGAGTGTCATACGCCCTTTATCTTACACTGTTCAGTAAACTTATAAAGAGAAATCACCCGATAAACGTAATGAAATGGATGTTTCTGGCTTCTTCCATTGTAGTTTTGCCTATAACTTTTCCATACGTAAGGATTTTTGATTATTCCATATTGACAACCAGGACTTGTTTGGAACTGTGCTATGTTGTTTGTTTTGCTACTTTTCTCAATTATATTTTTATTCCTATGGCTCAGGCAAGATTACGTCCTACAACTCTTTCCATGTATAATTATGTTCAGCCTGTAATGACTACAATAATTTCCATTATCCTTCTTATGGATGTGCTTACTGTTTACAAAGTCATAGCAGCTTTGTTGATTTTCTCTGGAGTTTATATCGTTACAACTTCAAGAAGCAGAAAACAAACTTTGGAAAAACAGAAGATAGAAAAGACCATGAAAGATATAATAAGGAAATAGACAAGACTTTGCTGCAAAAACAAAAAGAGATGATTAAGAATATTCCTAATCATCCCTCTTTTGTAAACAATAATCTTATTGCAACATTGGCTTTAAGTCTTTTGATATGATAAGAGTTGCTTCCGTTGCCTGTTGTACTTGTTCAACGGTGAATTCTGGATTTATTTCAGTAAGGACTATGCCTTCCGGAGTGATTTCCATAACCCCCATTTCAGTTATAATCATATTTACTTTGCCTTTTGCAGTAAGAGGAAGAGTACATTTTTTAAGTATCTTTGGATTTCCTTTGGCTGTGTGTTCCATAGTAAGTATTATCTTCTTGGCACCTTCCAATAAATCCATGGCACCGCCCATTCCAGGAACTTTCTTTCCAGGTATCATCCAGTTAGCCAAGTCTCCATTTTCAGAAACTTGCAAAGCACCAAGAATAGAAGCATCTACGTGTCCGCCTCTGATGATACCAAATGAAGTTGCACTGTCAAATGTTGCAGCACCTTTGATTGCAGTGATATAAGCACCGCCTGCATTTACCCATTCTTTGTCTTCTTGTCCTTCTTTGGCGTTTGGACCCATGCCGACCATACCGTTTTCTGCCTGAATCAAAACATTTACTCCCGGTTTCAAATAATTGGGAATCATTCCTGGTATTCCTATACCAAGATTAACAACATAACCGTCTTTCAATTCCAATGCAGCTCTTTTAGCTATGGTTTCTTTTATTTGATTTTTATCCATGATTTTTATATTTTTTTTGTTTTGTTATCCAGATTATTTTTTGTATCTCAAATATGTCGTTGTTTCACCCATAGAATTGATGTATATAAATTGATTCTTGTTGATAGTTACTATTTTGAAGAAACGTTCAGAACCGGAATTGTCTATTCTTATAAGAGTATCGCCTTTTATTGTATAGGTACCGCTCTTGTCTATACTGTATTCTGTATCGCTGGAGTAAGTATATTCGGTTACGGTACGTTTTGCCCTGACACTGTTGTAGGGAGCATACTCTATATAATCCAAAGCCTTCCATGGTTGTTCCTGCAACAAAGTTTCATTTTCCAAAGTGCTTTGGTTTCTCCATTTGCCAGCAAGTATATCAACATCTTCTCCTAAGTCTTTCTCACAGGAAACAGCCAATATACTTACAAGTCCTAAACAAAGTATCTTAAATATACGTAATGTTTTCATATTCATTGTTTTTTATTCTTATTTACAAGCGTTTTTATTGTTATAACGTCGAATACCTGATACACCACAAAGAGTAGCATATAAGCGACTGCAAATTTAATATTTTTTTCAATATGTGCCAAAAGAACAACGACTAAAACTGCAATATAAATTAACATTTTTATCAGCCGTGTCAGCAAAAATGCCTGTTCAAACTTCAGATTTGTCTTTGTAGGAGCGTAATACATAAAGGAATAAGAAGCAAATGTTACTGCAAAAAACATAATTATATAATAAGGTATGTTTGCAGAGAAAAAATCTTTTGGTATTAGCAACAGGGAAAACAAGACAACAAAACACAATACAAGTGATAATGTTGTTATTTTCATAAGATATGATACTAAAGGATGTTTTTTCATAATGTATATAAAGTTTTTTTTTATTGTTCTCTGTCTTTCAGATACATTAGCCTGAAGTATTTTATATAGGCATCAATGTTTCTTTTGTTGTATAGAGTGGAATAGTTCTGAATAGATATAACGCAGTGTCTGTAATAAGAAGGCGAGAGTTTTTTAAATTCTTCGTCCTGTTGTATGTTGTCAAAGTATTCCAAGGCTTCTTGTTTGTTTTTGAATTTACGTACATTTATCATTTGGTCTGAAAGAGTGAACAGCTGGGAAGTGGATTGCAGATTGAGTTCTGGGTAGTTTTTGTCGTTGTATTCACATATGATTTTTTGTATGTAAGAAATATCTATCTTGCTGTCATCAAAGAATATAAGATAATAGTGTTGCATATCCTTGTTTCTATATATCAAGGATTCAGCGTCAAGAATATCATCTCTGTTTACAGCCATGGCATTCTCGATGGAATCTTTTGGAATAATGTCATCTACGCTTGTGGAATCTTTTTCAAGTGTCCTGTTGTAACGTGTAGAATCGTATTTTATATCAAAATCTTTTATGTTATAGTTATCTGACAAGTATTGTAACTGTCTTTCTATTATAGGAGTAACTTCACTGTTCGGATGATTGAAGATTATCATGTTAAGATTGTCTGCCAAGGAATCAACTCCATATAACTTGCCTTTTGAAAGAGCAGACAAGAACTTCAGACGAGGAATATAAGGTCCTATCTTTATAGAGTCTATTGCTGTCTTGGATTTCTCTATTGTAGCACGAAATTCATTGTTGGCATAACTTTTATATGCATCTTTGTATAATCGTTCTGCAAGAGTGTTGTTGTTTTTTATGTCATTCAGGTAATCGGGATTTTTTATCATCATGGCATATTCACTTTCAGGATACTCGGAAAGAATTTTGTTTTTGTAGAAATTGGAATTAGGATAATCTCCTTTTTGATCATACAGTTTATAAAGATGATAAGAAGACGGCAGAACATTTATGTGGTCTGGATAACGGGTTTGTAAATCAATAAATGTTTCTATTGCTTTCGGGATATTGTTTATACCTTGAAAATAAATATATCCTGCTTCAAGCAATGCATCTGCTATTTCAGCATGAGCAGAATCTTTGGCTCCTTGTGTAAAAGGTATGTCCTTTGTATAGTATTCCCTTTTGTCTGGAGTATAAGCCGGAGAATTATCTGTGTTTGTTTTGTTGCTTACACTGTCGTTTTCTTCTCCGTTTTCTGCCAATTCTTCATCTTCAAATCCTATTTCTTTCTTGCTGCTTAATCTCCAGTTGTCGTCCAATGCTCTTTCTCCCCATTTTCTTTGAAACTCCAGTTTGCCGCTTTGAACTGTTGTAGGATTGCTAAAATAAAAATTGTTGGTGTTTCTGTTTAGTTGATTGAAATTATTCATGGAAGCATTGCGGGCTAATATAGCCTGCTGTATCTTTGCTTCTTCTTCCTTCCGTTTTTGTTCTGCTTTGTAATCAGCAATCCATTTCTCTATTTTTGCATTTAATTCAGATTCGCTTAGCTCACTAAGTGCCAGCAGACTATCCCAACGGGTTATTTTATTAAGGTTCTCCACCAGAGAAGTAAGAACTCTTTGTCTTGAAAGAATAACGCTTCTGCTTGGATAGTCTTTATCCATAAGATTTAATGCAGTATCATAGTACATTTGAGCTTTTATGTAGTTTTGAAGAGTATCATAATAAACATTTGCTGCTCTTAGTGCAGAAGCCATTTTTTGTATTTTGTTGTTTGTAGAGTATTTTACGCTCTCTTCCCATTTTTTGCAGGCAATTTCATTACTGCGGTTGCGGAAATAAATTTCTCCTATAGCGTAATATATCTGGTCAAGATAGTTTTCATTCTTTTTGTCATCAAGCATATCTTCCAAATCTTCAATAATAGATATGCTGTTCTTTTTGGCAGGGTCAAAGCACAAGGCAATATTCAACTGGGACACAAACTGCATGGTATAATCCGAAGCATGCCTATGTGTATATTTGAAACATTTGGTTGCTTGTGAATACTGTTTATTGTTCATATAAATCTGTCCCTCTATGAAACGTGTTCTTGTGTTGAGTTCTTTCTCAAAAAAGTTTTTCTTTCTTAGCTGCAGGTTCTGTAAGGCAGAAATCGTTTTTCCTTGTGCAATGTCGTTCTCTGCCCAGACAAGATGCATCATCTTCTTCAGTTTCTTTGGGGCTTTCTTTTCTTCAATCGCTTTTTGAACCTGTTTAAGCATAATCTCTGCTTCGGCATATTTCTTTTCCTTGCTATAGGTCAAGGCAAGCCAAAGCATAGGTTCATAAATCTCTTTTCTATTTTTCCAGTTTCCTATAATATATTGAAAAGAGGCTTCAGCACCTTTATAGTCATGGGCATAAAAACAAGCCTGTCCAATCAGAAGATAAGCATCATCAATCACAATGTTTTTTTCCACGCCAGAAAATCTCATTGAATGGACTTTGACAACCTTTCCGCCTTTCTCAATAGCCCTGTCTGTGTTTCCTTTTATTGCAGCGGCTTGTTCATTGGTGCCATTTATGTATATAGGGAGTATTCTGGTGTAGTCGTCTTTCCAGTTTTGTTTTATTGTCCTTTGACCTTCTTTCAAGGCTTCCTTGCCGTTCCAAAGGGCATTGTAGTATCCGACAACTGCATGATAGTTTCTATTTATCCACTTGTCTTTATGTGTGGAGCAAGAGACAAATAAAAAACATATAAGCAAGGTACAAATATAAAGCAGTTTCTTTTTCAAATTCTATAGTTTTTCCGTACAAAAAAAGAAACGAAATTTTGAAACCTTTATTATGCACAAATCAAAAAAATATAATTTTCCTTTGGTAGATAAAAAAAAATTATTAATTTTGTCTTTTCAGTATCGGGATGTAGAACTAAAAAAATCCAAACAAAAGTGAAAAGTTTTGATATAAAAGGTACAGGAGTTGCACTTGTAACACCTTTTGACAAACACGAAAGTATAGATTTTTCCAGTTTAGGGAAACTTATTGATCATTGTATTAAT
>CAZXEN010000002.1:0-122352 GCA_964639765.1 uncultured Bacteroidaceae bacterium | reverse complement strand
CCAATACTTGTAACACTATTGCCAATAGTAACAGATGTTAAACTTGAGCAACCACGAAAAGCATCATTGCCAATACTTGTAACACTATTAGGAATAGTAACAGATGTTAAACCTATACAATTATAAAAAGCAGATCTACCAATACTTGTAACACTATTTGGTATAGTAACAGACGTTAAACCTGTGCAACCAGAAACAAAATTATATGGAATAGTTTCTACACTATCGCCTATAGTTACTGTTGTTAGACTCGTTTTATTTGAAAAAGCAGAATTATACGTTGTGCAATTTCTTGCATTATAATTTACTGTTGTTATATTATTACACCCCGAGAAAGCTTCATATCCAATACTTGTAACACTACTTGGAATAGTTACAGATGTTAAACTTGAGCAAACACGAAAAGCATAATCGCCAATACTTGTAACACTATTAGGAATAGTAACAGATGTTAAGCCTGAGCAACCACTGAAAGCAGCATAATTAATACTTGTAACACTATTAGGAATAGTAACAGATGCTAAACCTGTACAACTATTGAAAGCAGAACCTCCAATACTTGTAACTTTATACCAAATACCATTATGAAAAACGGAATCAGGTATTACTAAATGACCTGTAGGTTTTTGAATATCCCTGATAATAATTAGAACTAAAAGACTGAGGATAAGTTACTGTGACTCTATTATTACTATTGATATTGTAATACAAGAGTTGCCCTGTATTACAAATTGAGGAAAAATCATATGATTTTGCACTATAACTCCACAAGATAACAATTGTTAATAGAAATATTCTTTTCATAATAATTCATTTATTAGTTATAATCTTAAAATTAGATTGTGTTTTGAAATTGTTAATATACTCTACAATATGTTCAATCTCAGGGAATATGGATGCTTGATTAATTCCTAATTCATCTAATTCATTAAGTATAGAATCTTTTTTATCGGCTTGTATATTGATAGAAGAAGTAAATATATTATATTTTTTATCTCTGTAATCAATATTAGCCAGTCTATAAAAGTATCCATCATTATATTGATAGAATGGAGTCATTATAAAAGCCCCCTGCTGTGCTAAAATTCTTTTATTATTATATTGTGGAATAAAAAAACAAGGATTGGTTAAATCTTGTTTTATGTTTTTCACATCAGAAGTATAATCACATGATTTAGAAAAATGTGATAATGCATAATCGTTAAAATCATCAGGATATCCTCTGTCAAAAACTAATTTAGCAATTAATCTTGCTACTTTTTGAAAATTATAATCATAACTAAGAAATCCGCAATAAACAGTTCCGTCTATTTCATTATTCTGGCATGCGAAGTATAAAGCTACTAAAGGATTTTTTGTAACATCTAATAGTCTTGTTTTTAATCCATAATGCTGTAGTAATATCATTTTTTCTAATTCATCTTTACAATCAGATAAATTATTGCTGAGATAATTATTAGCAGAGAATAGTAGTCGCTGTTCGTTATGAATATTATTTCCTCTAAAAATATTAGGTATTATTCCCCATTGTTTGTTAGCCTGTCCTCTATAGAAAAAATTGGACGTTAAACTTTTAGTAATACATTCTCCTTTTCCTACCGATTCTATCCAGTCTAAATACTCTTTAATTGATTTAATTCTTTTTTCCATTATTGCTTTTCTTTTAAATAATCTTAAAAAAAAGTTTTTTCATAATCTTTTATTCTGTTATAAAACTTATTTCTTCACCATAGGTTGTGCCGATGGCATTGGTTGCGTATGCACGAATATAATAAGTGGTATGTGATTGCAGATTGCTAAGATAGGAGATAAAAGAACCTGTCCCCGTTCCGTCAGAAGTATGAGTATTGTTTCTTGTAGGATTTGGAGAAGTGGAATAACATACTCCTCTTTTTGTTATATTAAAACCGCCGTCGGAAGAAATATTTCCTCCGCATTGTGCAGAAGAAGATGTGATATTGCTTACATTCTTGGTTGTTACTGTAGGCAGACCATTAAGAGTAGTAAAAGTTCTTTGCTCTGAATAGCCAACACCTGCAGAGTTTTTGGCAAAAGCACGTATATAATAAGTTGTATTAGGGTTAAGTCCTGAAATATTGGCAGAGAAAACACCAAGAGAACTTCCGTTAGTAGTATGGTTGTTAGTTATGGTAGGATTGTTGTTAGTTGCCCAGCAGAATCCTTTTTCTGTAACGTGAAATCCTCCGTCACTTGTAACATTGGCTGAACATACAATACTTGTGGCAGTGATATTGTAAGGTTCTGCAATGCTTATCACAGCCAATCCGTCAAGAGTTGTAAAAGATATTTGTTCTGAATATGCCGTACCTACTCCATTGGTAGCGTATGCACGAAGATAATATGTTTTGTTTGGAGAAAGGTTTTCTATATTGCTGAGAAACTCACCTAATCCACTTCCGTCTGTAGTATGAGTGTTGTTCGTTGTAGGATATTGTTCTTGAGAAATACATACTCCCCGTGATACTACAGAAGACTTGCCTTCATTGTTCACTTTGCCAACAATTTGTACTGAGGATGCTGTAATATTTCTTATCTCTCTTATTTCTACACTTGGCAGAGTTGCTCCCTCAATATATATTGTTCCTACATCATAAGTTTTCTTTCCGAGACTCATTTCCGTAAGTTCTATCTTTTTGCTTGTATATATGGAGTCGGCAGAGACAAGCAGATAGAAACCTTGAGAAATTTGCTTGCCGGTTATCGTTAAAGAGAAATAACCTTTGTCATTAGTGAAAGTACTTTTAGGAAAGTTTTCTCCATCAGTTAGTCTTATGCTTATTCTATTTATGGGTTTATTTGTTCCTTGTTCTATTATATAGCCTGTTATTGTTGTCTGAGAAAAAATATCTTCCTGTTCCAAATCTTTTATACAAGAAGAGAAAACAAATATACTTACACTCAAAAGAAATAATAAAAAGTTTTTCATAATTTTTAGAATTTTAGACTGAGGTTGAAACCAAGACACAGATCATTATTGTAATCGGGTAATACGACAGGAGTAAATGCTAAACTCTCTTTGTATTTCGGGTGAAGAGTAAAAGCACGATACAGGTTGAAAAGGTATAAAACCCCAAAAGCAGACCAAACAACATAGGACGCCTTTCTGAAATTGTCATAGTCTGTCTTTGCATTAGAGAAATTTTTGTAACTTACATTGCCTTTACGCATAATATCTAATCTGTCTTGTGCCTGAAAATAAAGATAGGTTCCTGCACCTGCAAGCAAGATTTCAGAAGAAAGGGTAAGCACTCCCTCTGTATAATGTCTTTTGTTTATCTGTCCAAGACCAGGGATAAAGACAGAAGACAGCAATGCCAGGCTATTGTTGTATTGTTTTCTTGTATCGCATTGGTTAAAATCTTCAAACCTTACGACAATATTGCCGGCCTTAGCCACCTGACAAAGCACATAGACTTTGTATTGGTTGTTTTTCATCTTCAGCGAATATTCACAGACTTTGTTGATAGGAATATTGTATGTGGAAGAGATAAACTCAACGCCTTTGCCTGCTTGCAATTCCTTGAATACTTGCTCTGAGTCAAAAGGCAGACCTATACGCATTGCAGTGGATTGAAAAACTCGTTGAAGTGCCTGATTACGGGCGTCGTTTTCGGTATATCCAACGGCAAACTCACGCACATACATGAAAGTATTGTTATCTGTCTTGGGCAGATGATTAACCCAATTAGGTTCTTGTGCTAAACAGACAACGCCAAGCACTAATAAACTAAGATATATAAACGTTCTTTTCATCGTGAGGAAATGAAATATTGTTGTGGCAAATCAAAAAAACAATTTGCCACAACAGATTTGTTTCTAAATAAGATTATTGTTCCTTTTGTTGGCTTTCTCTGATTTCGTTCATCTTCTTTTCAGCATGCTTGCGGAACTTCTCTCTGTTGAACTCTATGTCAAGTTCTTCTTCATTGGAAAGAGAGTTCTCTACTTGTTTAAGCATTTCTTTCTTTGACACTCTTATGGCTATGAAAGAATTGTAGTTTCCTGCTTCATCCTGATAGATTTTTTCGCAAGTCTTCTGTGCATCATTGACAAGTTTAACAACAATAGTGTTCATATCGCTTTCCACTATACGTTGTATCTTGTCTTGTTTTGCCTGACCGGAAACACTGCGGGAATAGTCTTCTGAGATACCTTCTACCAAACCGCCAAGTCTTCTAAGCAACATACTTTTGGCTGCATCCCAAGCACCCGTTCTTGCATTTTGTGCGTTGATGTTGCTGGCAGTACCTAATGCCTTGAAGTAGTCATCGTCATCCATAGACTCTTCTATGCAAGGCAAAACTATTTCTGTTCCGAAAGTCTTTTGCTGTTGTTTTTCCACTACTTTCTTGTTGCTCTTGCAAGAAGAAAACATCACAACTCCTGCAAGTGCCAGAACCATTACTGAAAACGTTGTCTTTTTCATCTTTTTTTGTTTTAATTTATAATTATTGTTAGTTCTTTTAGCAGACATAAAAAATCATCGTGAAACTTTTTGTCGGTTCTCTCTGGCTTGCTACTACCTCCACACCTAACAACAAAGCTCACGATTTGACACGTGAGCGTTATGAACTTAGTTGTTCTTTAGTGTGGTTTCCTTATATATGTAGCAATTAAATAGAGAGAACCATCTGAACGTAAATCTAACGCTTTTTTATGTCTAACTATAATCCTATGATTATTACCTGCAAAAGTACAAACTTTTTGTAAAACAACAAGAAAAATATCAAAAAACTTGAAAATCCCATAGTTTTCCTACAAAGAAGAAAAACAACAGTCTTTTTGAGAAGAAAAACAGTTTGTTATTATTCTTTTGATTTTTGGAAAAAAAGAGTTGATGTTTATGGGTAAAAGAGTTGGATTTTGTCTTTAAAAACCAACTCTTTTTTGGCAGGGTGTTAAATTGTTGAAAAATAGATGAGTAAGAGTTTGTGTCGGATTTTATATTCCCAGCAGAGCATATAAACAAAAGCACTATAAACAAGAATGTCAGCGACCACAAAAATTCGCATTCTCCCATATTCCTTTTCTTTCTTTTTGCATTATTTACCCTGCTGTCCTGCAGAATTACAATATTATTCTGTTTTATTTGTTTATATGTAATAAAGGTCAAAAAAAAGAGAAAAATCTTCCTGCAACTGTAACTTTTTTGACTCAAAAACGACTATATATACAGAAACAGTTATAAAGGCAAATTATAAACCTAAAATATTTCAAGCGATGAAAACAGTGATTTTAAAATCGGCAGCCATAGCACTTGCGTTTTTATTTGCAGGGTATTCGCAGGCTCAGCAAGAAGGAAGACAAAATACCAAGTACACAAACGATGTTGTGCCTGATGTTTGCGAAAAGAGTGCAGAATTTCCAGGCGGATTCGATGCAATGAACAGCTTTGTCTCTTCCACTCTTGAATATCCGCAACAATCCAAGGAAAACGGAGTGGAAGGAAAAGTAGTAGTGAAATTTATTGTTGAAACCGACGGCTCTATATCCAATGTTGAAATTCTAAGAGGACTTGATGAATACTGTAATAGAGAAACCTTGAGGATAATAAAAGCAATGCCACGATGGAAACCTGCAGAGGACAAAGGAAAAAAAGTGCGTCAGCATTTTGTAATTCCAATCCAATTCAAACTGTTTTGACAAAGTATATCAATATCTTGTGAACAGGATACAATACAACAGCACAGTAAAAGATTTTTCGGACGTTCTTTACCGTTATTGCATTATGATGGTAAAGAACCGTCCTCTGTCGCAGGATATTGTTCAGGATTGTTTTCTGTCTCTTTGGAAAAATCATGATAACGTTGAATACGAAAAGGCTAAAAGCTATCTTGTCAGCACTGCTTATCATATTATTGTCTCTTATCGCAGAAAGACTTCTGCAGAAAGCAGATATATGGAAGAAATGGAAGAGAAAATAAGCAAAAACTCTTACGACGGAAGCACAGACGCCATAAATATGTATCTGGAAAAGTTGCCCAAGAGTTACAAAGACATGCTTGTCCTTCGTGATATGCAAGGTTTTTCTTATCAGGATATTGCCTTGGTTATGGATTGTTCTGTTGAAAATGTGAAAATAACCATATATCGTGCAAGAAAGAAAATGAAGGAAATGATAAAAAGGAAGGAGAATATTATATAATGAAGATAAATAGAGAAAATTACGAGGCTTTTTTGCTTGATGAACAAGAAAACAATCTCAGTGCGTCTGAAAAACAGGAACTTGATGTTTTTTTTCAGGAGAACACGGACTTGATACCAGAAAGAGAAGACCATGATTCGGATTTTTGTTTAAAGGATTTTCCGCAGGATGTTTTCCCTTATAAAGAAAATTTGCTGCAAAAGAAGAGCGTTTTTCCAGTTTTGCTCAGAGTTGCTTGCGTTGTGATAGTGTTTTTGCTTGCTTCTGGTGTATATATGTTGCTCAGACAGGACACAAATACAGAAGAAACAAAGACTGCTTGTAGGACTTCTAAGGCAAAAACTCCTGTAACAAAGGCAAAAAAAGAACCTTCGGATATGGGAAACATAGGCTCTGAGTCTAATACTATGAAGCCTTCAGCCGAGAGAAAAGAAATTGTCTTTGACACGTTATATCTGGTAAAAGATGTTGAAGAACCCGAAGACAGATATTTCTCCCAGCAAGAAAAAAACTATTGTCTGCAGATAGAAATACTATATACCAAAGAGCAAAAGCAGGATGACCTTGTCCCAACCAATAAAATGATTATGTATGAAACAGATAATTAATATAATATTGTTGCTATTGGTATCAGAACTTTATTCCCAACAGCAGGTGTTCTATCAGTCTATAGCAAAAGAGATCAACTATATAAAGACCAATGAGAATGTAGATGTTCTGTTTGTATATATAGACACTGAATCCAAAGAGAACGCCATAAAACTCCTTAATGCGGAAAACTTTCATCAGGTAGCCACCGTTGTTGATGATACCCTTGTTCTTTTGAATTCGTCTTGCAAGGATAAAAACAATCCTCCTATAACAAATGTCTGTCTTAATACGATGCCGAAAGGTATTGACGTAGGGAAAAACAGCAATGTTGTCATCGTAACACAGAGACCTCTGTCTACAAGTTCTTTTTTCATAAATGCAGACGATAGTTCCTCTTTGTCATTTTCTTGTATTTCCGACTGCGTCTTTGATTCTCTGCAAATAAATCAGCATAAGGGCAGTAATATATATTTTTCAAAGCTTGCAATAAACAAATCGTTGTATCTGAAAACAGACAATTCAGTTTTCAAAGCCAACGACAGTGAAATAAAGGACAATATCCGACAAAAAATACTTTCCCATAAATCTCAGATAAAAATCAAAGGTTACACGCTGAACAAACACCATTGAACAAAGACTTATATCTCCAACAGTCTTTTAGAAACTTTTCTTCTTCCAAGCAAGGTTTTTCGGTGTAGATTATAGGTCCTACGGTATGGATAACGTGTCTGCATGGCAGATTGTAAGCCTTTGTAATCTTGACTTTTCCTGTGGGTTCGTCATATACTTCCTATTGCATAAGATGATGGCATTTTTATATTGCACAAGGCACAAAAAAGTCTGCGTTTCCCGTACAGACTTTCAGGTATCTTGGTGTTTTTGTATCGGATATCTTCTTTTAAAAGACAGTCTATCAAATAATCCAATCGCTCCATAAGACATATAACAGATTTATCTGACAAAAATACAACTGTTTTTCAAAATTTAAGTTGGAAAATCCCAATTATTTGAAAAAAAATTATACCTTTACATCTGAAAATAAAAAATCTATGGAAAAGCAATTATATATCGTTGGTGGATGTAATGGGTGCAGGCAAGACAACTGCATCATATACTATATTACCTGATATTAGGAATTCCAAGGTTTTTATTGTTGCAAAGGGAGAAAAGAACGGTATAGAAGAAATTAAAGATATAGGTGTTTATAACAAAATGAGGTTTCATATCAGCCTTTGTCTTGCACAAAAGGTTCGTCTTTTCTCAGATTTACTTCCATTTTCTCTCCGCAAACGAGACAATGTGGGATAAGATTATCGGGTACAAGCATGTTTTTTTTTGCTTTTCAACCATCTGCAAGACCATATCTTTGTTGTCATAAGTCTTTTGATGGCACGGAACAGAGCATTGCAACAAGCCATAGTCGCCTTGTGTGCAGAAAAGTCTTTGTTTGTCAAACCCATTACACTGAAACAGATGATCAACATTGGTGGTTATAACAAAGTAGTCTTTGTTTTTTTATGATTTTATACAGATTACTGTACATAGGCTTTTCGGCTTTGGCAAAGCGATAGTGATATATGAATCTGCTCCAGAAAGCCTATTTCTCGTTTTCGTCCTTGAAGTTGAAAAAACTTGCAGAAAAAAGGTCGGAAAATTGATATTTATGGATAAAATCACTGAACAGGTTCTGAAACTTCTCACATGCATACAAGAATCCTGCCGAAATGGACAAACCACTGACGGTTCCAACGACCACAGCATTGCATTCGTTGAAGAACTCGTTGAGTTTCTCTGTTTTGTCCCTATTTTCCATGCTTTTTATTTGGACTATCTGTCACCGACAAAACCATCTTTTATTTCTTTTGTTGCAAGGTCTATATGTTCGAAAAAAGGTGGAGTGGGAGAGAGGTTATAATAGTCTATATATTCAACCTGCATGCGGAAATAATCTATTCCTTTGTAGTCTTCGTATAGTCTTGGCAAGACAGGATTGTGTTCAAATATCCTGCGTTTTGTTTCTTCTTTTACATCAAAAAAAAGCTTTTCCGCTACATTTTACCGACAGATTGTCTTTATAAGACATTATTTCTATAAAAGGATTAGTCTGCAGTTGTTTATAGACAGCTTTCTTGGTAGAAGTAGCAAAGAAAAAGTCAGTGTTTTCTATTTTCATTATCTGAAAAACTCTTATTCTCGGCTTGTTTTCTTCCACCGTTACAAAACTCATCTCATTGTTTTGACGCAGAAACTCTATTGCTTTGTTTATCAAAGCTTGTCAATAAAATCGTTGGATGAAGATATTTTGTCCGTGAGTTTCTTCCATGAATAGGAATCTTGTGTAGGTATTCTGAAAATGTAGGTTTTCTTCTCCTTGTTTATCAGTTTTTTGCTTCTGAGTTCGGGGTTGCTTAGCTTGAAGTATTTGTAGGAAACATTGTTCTGTTTGGCAAAAGCAGGCAAGTCATTGATAGTGGAATCTACTTTTATGGTTCTATATTCCAATGGCTGATAAGCATCTTGTTTTCTCAGGTAATAACCATATTGTTGCGGATTCTGCATAAGAATTTTGTATGCTAAAATACGGTAAACATATCTTCCTGTCTCTGTATTCAAGGCTAAGTTCCAATAAGATTTTGTTTCTTGTTCTGTCATTCTGTTTCTCAAACCTCCTTCTCCGCAATTATATGCAGCACATGCCAAAGCCCAGTTCCCCAATCGTGCATAAGAGCCTTTTAAATACTTCATGGCTGCAGCAGTTGCTTTCTTCAGATTGTATCTTTCGTCATAGTCTTCTCTTACCACCAGATTATATTGCTTAGCCGTTGTGGAGATAAACTGCCAGAAACCTTCAGCTTTTGCCGGTGAGACAACATTTGAAAGAGAACTCTCTGCAACACACAGATATTTTAAATCTTCAGGAGCAGAATTTTCTTTAAGATACTGTTCTATTTCAGGAAAAAATCTCCATGCTCTCTTCAATACAAGAAAAGTGGTGGAATGTTGATACATAAGAGTCGTAAGTTCTCTGTCCAAAGCTTCTCTTACAAATACGTTGTCCAAAGGAACCTCTTCTCCACAAAAAGTTAATGAAGATGGTAATGGAGCAGAAAAATTATGTATGTTTTCTTTTACATTCTGACGATACAGGTCTTCTTCGTTTGTTTTCTTTGTTGAGAATACGAATAGCTGTATAACAATGGCTGTAAGGGATAGAACTATTGCCGTGGAAGAAAGCGTATATAGTATTCTGTTTCTTTTTGTAGTGTTGTTTTCCATTTTATCTTGTTTATATTTTGTTCTATTTTTTTGCAAAGATAGTAAAAAATATAAAAAAGCGTTAAAGTCTCATATTGATTTTTGCATTTTTTTTGGGATTTTATTTGTAATTTTCAAATTTTTCTTACCTTTGCAATTCGTAAGGATGTAGCATCTTTACATTAACAACGAAGCGTTTGTTATTGTTTTTGAATTGTAAAACCAGAAAATCGCCAATTTTCTAACACGATAATCAAAACAATAAGCAAAAAGCGGAAGTGTATTACACGTGGGCTTTAGCTTATTATTATCGTGTGGGTGTTTGGCGATACCTCTGGAAGCAATTGGTAAGAAAAAAGTTCACGTATCTTTTTTACGTCCTTTCTTTAAAAAAATAATACAAAGACTTTCATTGTTAAGGGTAATTAATTTATTTGTTAAACTTAAATTCTTAAAAAAATGAAAGAAGAAAAGAAAATTCAGAATGAAGAATTACAATCAAGACGAGAATTCTTCAAAAAAGCAGCCAAAGGAGTTCTTCCTGTACTTGGGGCTATTGCATTAATGAACATGCCTCTACTTTCACAGGCAAAGGAAATTAATAAAAATGCAATGGGATGTAATTGGTGTAAAGAAACCTGTACCAATGTATGCACAAGTTGCTATGGATCTTGCACTGGAGATTGCAGAGGTTTATGTCAAAATGGATGTAAAAGCTGTACAGGTTCATGTCAAGGCCGTGTAAGATAAGTATGTAAATTTTGAGTATGTGCTATATTGCACATACTCATTTAAAAGAAATTTAATCATGACAAAGAAAATATTATCAATTTGCATATTTGCATTAATAAGCATAATCGGAGTAAATGCACAAACTTATCTATATAAACCTGTTGAGTACTACGATAAAGATGCTATCCCTGTTGTACCTAAAATTAAAAACAGAGGAGAGACTAGATACTATACATTTAGAGATAATATGTTGTACGAGTCCGATGTTGATGGCTACAAAAAAGGAGTTAACGTTAGCGTCTATAAATATGTAGGAAAAACAGAGGATGGTTGGTTTGTCTATGATGGAAATCCAACGAAACCGGGTGATCTATTTCCAATGCCAAATATTATCGGATACCTATATGTTTCCCAAGACAAAACATATATATTGGAGGTGAAAAAAGGAACTAGAGTTGGGGACTTAAGATTGGGCATATCCGGATATTGTGATGTTCTTTATCAGAGGGTAAATTAGAATGAAAAGTAATTAATAAAAAGAAATCTTATGACAAGTAAAAAGAATTTAATTGTAAAAGTCTTAATTGGTTTAAGTGCTTATTGTTTGTATAGTTGTGATTCTCCGAATCCTACTCCTTCTCCATATCCACCAGATGCATCAGACACAGAAGAAACAATGGTTGTATGTCCTGCTTGCAGAGGAACAGGTCAAAGTTCTGGAGCATATTCGGATGATGTTATGTATCAAGCAACTTTTGGTAGTAATTGTTCTTTATGTGAAGGGAAAGGACAATGCACAAAAAAAGTATCTGATTGGTTTGTAAATAATTCGCGACAGAGTAGGTCTTCAAGTCATAGCCAAGAACAGAATAACAATAGATGCCCATTGTGTTATGGTTCTGGTAAATGTACCATGTGTGCAGGTCGCGGTGAGCATATTTATCAAGATTATAATGGTTATGGATATAGAGCAGAGTGTTCGGGTTGCCATGGAGGAGGACGATGTTCAATGTGTTATGGGAAAGGAGAAGTATATAATTAAAACAGTGCGATTAGTATGAAATTCATTAAAGAAGAAGAAAAAGTGTGGCAAGATGGTATTGCTAAGTCCATTACCTTTATTGTTACGAAAGATTGTCAATTAGCTTGTAAATATTGCTATCTCGTTGGCAAAAACGAAAAAGAGCGTATGTCCTTTGAGGTAGCAAAACAGGCTATTGACTATATCTTGGAGAGAGAAGAATTTAAAGAAGAATCTATTGTTTGGGATTTCATAGGTGGAGAGCCGTTTTTGGAAATAGAACTGATAGACAAAATCTGTGATTATCTAAAAAAGAGAATGTTTGAGTTAAATCATCATTGGTTTAATTCCTATCGCTTCAGTTTTTCCACGAACGGTATAAACTATGATTCAAAACCTGTGCAAGATTATATTAAAAAGAATATCACTCACCTTAGTATAGGAATAACCATAGATGGAACAGAATTAAAACATGACCTTAACCGTGTTTATAAAAATAGCGGCAAAGGTTCTTATAAAGATGTTGTAAGGAACATTCCTCTTTGGTTAGAACAGTTTCCTTTTTCTGGAACAAAGGTAACAATTTCATCCAATGATATTCCTTATATAAAAGAGAGTGTGTTGCACTTATATTCTTTGGGAATAAAACAGGTGAATATCAATGTTGTCTTTGAAGATGTTTGGAACGAAGGTGATGACAAGCGTTTTGAAGAACAGTTGATGTTGCTTGCCGATGAGATAATAGACAAAGGATATTACAAAGATTATGCTTGCTCTTTCTTCTCTGAATCATTAGGAAAGCCATTAGACAAAAAACTTATGAATCAGAATTGGTGCGGGACTGGGACTATGCTTGCTATTGATGCTCAAGGAAATTTCTATCCTTGCACTCGTTTTGCTCAGTATTCATTAAGAGACAAAAAGGCTCTGATAATAGGAAATGTAAAAGAGGGCATAAACAAAAATCTTTTGCGACCGTTTCTTTGTTTAGACCGTTGTACTCAAAGCAAACAGGAATGTATTGACTGTGAAGTTGCAGAAGGTTGTGCTTGGTGTCAAGGAGAGAATTATGATGCAGCTCAAACCAATACAATCTATGAGAGAAGTACTGCTATTTGCAAGATGCACAAAGCAAGAGTAAGAGCCAATAACTATTATTGGAACAAACTCTTCAGAAAACTGGAGCTTGAAGGCGAAAGAGAAGAGTTTGAAAAGAACAAAAAAGAATTGAACAATAAAATTTGTTAGCCATGTTAAAGTATCTTATAATATTATTGGACGAGAAAAGCATTTCTTTTTGTCATTATCAAAACACAAAGAAAGAAAATAAACTCATATCAAAAGAAGACCTGAAAGCAGGCATTCTTTTTGCAATGAAAGAGAATCTGAACATTCAGTTTGTGTATCCTGACTATGACTTGCCTGAAGAGTACAAAGAAATCATAAACACCATAGACCACAGCACTATCAAGTCTGTTGGTTCTGCTGATGCTGATGTCTTGGTTTGCAATTCTGTTACAGAATTCTGCAATGCGAAATTAAACAATGAGCAAGTATATGTCCTAAGAACAAACAAGCAGGACTTCTTTGCTAATATTCAATCACTGAAAGAAAACTTCTATAAATGCAAACGAACAAATATTGTCTTTACAGATATAGACAGTTTTTCTGACAAAGACTTGGAGAAATACAAAGATGTTTTGCAGAACTTTGCTTCTGAAATAGAAAAGCAAATAGGAAAAGGCGTATTTTCCCAAGTAAATATCCTTACCGATAGGATGATGCTTAAGGATATGAATAACTGCAATGCAGGAGTGGAGAATATAACACTTGCATCCAATGGCAAATTTTATATCTGTCCTGCCTTCTATTATGAAAATGAAAAAGAATACATTGGTTCTGCTGAATGCGGCTTGGATATAAAGAATGCACAACTCTATCAGTTAGATTATTCTCCTTTGTGCAGAATATGTGATTGCTATCATTGCAGACGCTGTGTCTGGCTAAACAGGAAAACGACTTTTGAAGTCAATACTCCTTCGCATGAACAATGTGTAATAAGTCATCTTGAAAGAAATACTTCAAGAGATTTGCAAATAAAAACGCAGCTTTTTGACAACGAAATAAAGGAAATAGATTATTTGGATCCTTTTGATGTAAGAGAACAATGGTAGCAAATTTTCTGTTCTTATAATCTGATTAAAAAACATTCAAAAAACAATAAATAATAAAATAATGGAAAAGAAAAAAGTAGGTCAAGTAACCTTGGAAGAAAAGAATCAAATACAAGAACTCTTTGAGAGAAGAAACGGCTTGCAGGAACTGTCAAAAGTATTGACAGCAGACAATCAGGATCTATATGAGAAACTTATAAAAGATATGGGAGAAACTCAAGGAAAGTTTCAACAGTGGTGGAATGATATGTCTGCGAAATACAAT
This sequence comes from uncultured Bacteroidaceae bacterium, assembly GCA_964639765.1. Classification (GTDB taxonomy): domain Bacteria; phylum Bacteroidota; class Bacteroidia; order Bacteroidales; family P3; genus Scybalousia_A. The sequence goes on along the minus strand of CAZXEN010000002.1, from coordinate 108,148 downwards.
TGGGAAAGTTCTGAGAATGGTAACTGGGAAATAGATTTTGAGACTTGTGAAATATTTTTAAACAAATAAAAGATTATGTTACATTTACCAGTATTAATGATAGGAACCACTGAGTTAATTGTTATAGGTGGAGCTGTACTTTTACTTTTTGGAGGTAAAAAGATACCGGAACTTATGCGTTCTTTGGGTAGAGGTGTAAAAGAATACAAACAAGGTCTAAACGGAGAAGAAAATTCCAAGGACCAACCTCAAGAAGAAAGTTCCCAAACCGATGAAACAAACGAACAAAACAGTTCTATCAACAATGAAACAGAAGAACAAAAACAATGAACTTCTAACCTTTGGAGGGCATCTTGAAGTTTTCAGAAAGATGCTCTTCAGGGTTATTTTTGTTACCTTATTGCTCTCTGTCGCTATTTTCTATTTCAAGCAAGAGACTTTTACCCTCTTGCTTGCTCCGAGAAAATGGGATTTTATTACTTACAGAAGTATTGAATATATTCTGCAGTCTTTGGGTTGGGATTTTCATTTTATACCTTATCACATAAAAATGATAAGCACAGACTTGTCAGCTCAGTTTATGACTCATATAAGTACATCAATATATCTTGGACTTTTGATTGCGTCTCCTTATATATTGTATGAATTATTCAAATTCACTATCCCTGCTTTAAGCGAAAAAGAAAGAAAAAGTTCGGTTGCAGTGGCTGTTTCAATGTATTTTCTGTTTAGTCTCGGGGTATTGATGAACTATTTTTTGATATTCCCTGTTTCTTTCCGTTTTCTAAGCACCTATCAAGTAGATTCTTCCATCGAAAGCACTATCACTTTAGCTTCGTATATAAAGACTTTTTCCACGCTTACTTTTGTTATGGGATTGGTTTTTCAGTTGCCTGTAGTTTCTTTCGTGCTTGCAAAGATGAAAGTATTGAATGCTGAGTTTTTAAAGCATTATCGCAAGCATGCTTTCATAGTTATCCTGCTTGTCTCTGCCATTATCACTCCACCAGATTTATTTACTTTGGTTTTAGTTTCCCTGCCGATGTATCTTCTCTATGAAGTCTGCATCTTAATAACAAAACGGGTAAGAAAACAAAAAGAAACAGACTTAATGGAAGAAAAATAAGCTGTTAAGTTCTATGTTAAATTTTGTAAATATGTAAGTGCAGGCTGGCGATAAACTATTACCTGTTGCAGAGGAGGGCGAAGTCGCAGTTTTTACAAGCGTTGGTGTCTGGTGTCTTTTGATATTTTTCTCCGTTTCTTTTGTTTATAAGGGAGGATACAAGTATCTTGAGTTCATTCTCAAAGTTTTTGTTCATCTCTTCATCGTATATCATAGTGGTTTTGTCGTCTCTTTTGCCTATAAGTATTGCGTTGTCTTCCACATTGGAAAGATACAGGAGAACAGGTTGAAGAGTTTTGCCGCCAATATTGTGTAGCAAGACAGACTGTTTTTTAGGTTGATTGTAGACAAGCCAGCAATAAAACAAAATCTCAAAGACATAGTCTGCTCTTCCTGTTCTTAGTTTTCTGTTGTCATAGTCTTTGTTGAAAACATCCACGAGATCACCAATGCCTTCCTTGTTTTTCTTTCCCGTTTTATAATCCACAATACGATAATTGCCGTATTTGTCTCTGTCCAAGCGGTCCAAACGGCTCTTGAAGTGTATCCTATGTCCGTCTATTTCTATGCAGTGTTCCAAAGGCAATTCCCCGTACAGATAGACGTTCTGTTGTTTTTCGTCCATTTCTATTACGTCCCTGAGATATTTCTCCAACATAAGAAAGTGCAGGTCTTCCAAGCAGTTGAGATTCTTTTGTTTGTCATCGTACTGTCTTTTCTGAGTTGTCTCATCGTATTGGTTTATGCGTGATTGTTGCATAACCTTGGCAATCAAATCTTCCTTGGAAGCATTCTTGTCTGCGTTTCTTAGTTCATAGTATTCGTTGGCAATAGAGTGAAATACATTTCCAAAAGCAATCCTTATGTAGTCCTCGTCCTTGATTTCTTCGTATAGGCCTCTGATAACAGACAGGTAAAACTTCTTTTCGCAATCTATCAACTTGTTAAGTGCAGAAGCAGACAGGGCTTTTGTTCCGTTATCCATAAATCCCAAGTCGTTTATGTCAAAAATATATTCCTTGCTTTCCAGTATATAAGGTACGGAGGTCTGAAGAGTAATCTCTTTTATCTGCTTGAACTTAGCCATCTCTATCTTTATCTGTCTAAGAAATCTGCTCATTTCCTGCATTTTCTCGCTTGAAGCAGTAGTATATACAAAGTCCATACGCATAGGTGTGTGGAACAGACGGTAGAAGTAGTAGGCAAACAAGCCGACCTTTCTTTTTATGGACATCATGTTGTAGGCTTCCTTAAAAGAAAAAGGAATAAAAGAAGAATCCGAAGAAACTTTTGGCAGATTCTCATCTGAACAGGAAAGCATGAGAACATATTCGAAATCCAAGGCACGGGATTCCAACAGACCCATTACTTGTATGCCGTTGATAGCATCGGAAACTAAGTCTATGTTTTCTCTGTTGAGATATTTTTTCAGCACATCAGTCAATACGTCTTCTGTTAAATCCTTTCTGTCAAAGAAATCCAGACTGTCAACGAAAGAGAGCATACTCTCATTAATGGATTTCAATATATCCAACTGCCAGAACCGGTCCTTTTCTCCGCTATCCAAAATCTCTTGTGCAAGAGTTCTTATGTCGTTGTCTATGGTTTGTTTGTCAAGACCTTGTTTCACCCATTTGGACAGCAGGGATATGATGTCATTATAAAGAAGAGTCTGTTTGAAAGGATACCCCATGGTGATATTTACCTGTATATCTTTTGGCAAAGACTTAAGAACAAGAGGGGCAAGGCTTTCGTCCAAAAGAATTATGGCGATGTCTGATGGATTTTGTTGTTTGTAGTCTATCTCTTCCAGCCATTGTTTTATATAGGTCAGAGAATAGGAGGAATAAGACGCTTTTACTATATTGATTTCCTGCCCGGTATGTTGTTCTATCTGATTGAAGTTGTTCTCGGAAAAGGATTCTGACATAGGAAACAGCGAGAAATTTTCTCTCATGAAGATGCCTGCTTCATTCATCTTGTTGTTCTTGTAGTAGAAATCAAAATCCCAGTAGAATTCTACAGAGTATTGTTCTTTCAAAAGAGAGAATATCATCTTTTCACATTGATTCAGGACGCTGAAACCTGCTATATGGATATATTTATATGGTAAAATGATTTCCTGGTTTTTGAGTTTTGCGACAAATTCCCTGTATATCATACCAGAATAAGCCATTTTTTGTTGTCTAAGACTAAGATTGAAGTCCTCATATATCTCGTAAAGACAATTCCATATCTTGACAAAGTTCTCTATTACGCCGTTGTCGTTGGCAAAGTTGATGTTGAAGAATTTGGAGAGCAGTTCTTTCTGTTCTTCCGTAAGGATTTCATCTGCAGAAGCCTCAAGTTTTTTGTATTCCTCTATGTTTCTGTAGAATGACTTTACATTTACAAGATTCTTGTCTAACTCATCGAAATCATTTAACAACACTCCGCCCCAAAAGTAGAAATCAGCAAAACTTTCCTGCTTTTCTTGCTTGTCTGTGGGGTTGTATTTGTAATAAATCTTGCAGTAACTCTTGTGTAAAGTGTAGAGTAGTGGCAGTTTGTCCGCAAGAGAAAATTCTACAACATTCTTTTTTATTATCTCATCTATGGAAAAAATGTCAGGAACAAAGCACGTCTGTTTGTCTTCATTTGGTATGTATTCATAAAGAAAACGTATGGCTCTTTTGTTTGGAAGAACTACCAAAGTGTTTTCAAAACTTGTTTCTTCCTTGCCAAAAATATGTTTTGCAATCCTATATAAAAATCTGTTGTTATCCATCTTTTCCTTCTATTTTACCAATATGATTTCCTGATTTACCTTTAACCCGTCTTCCATATCGTCAATATCCACATACCAAAGATAAGTCTTTATGTTCTTGTATCCCATTTCGCTTAGTAGAAATTCATATTCTTTTACCTGTTGAGAATATTTTTTGTGGTTTTGTTCAGAGTATTTGGCAAATTTGTAATCCACTATCTCCATCAAACCGTCTTTTATCATTATTCTGTCAGGTCTTTTCTGTTCCAAAATGCCGTCTTGGTTGAACGAAAGTATATTTCTTTCATTTATAACCTTGAAAGAACCGTCAAACCAATGCTTTTCCCGTGAATAGTCAAGCATGGTACGGCATACATCTTTTATGGTTTGCCACTGCTGCTGGTATTGTAAAGAATAATAGTTGTCTTTGCTTGCAAGGTCTTTTTCTGTTATTATGCCGGATATGAATCCATGCATGACAATACCAAATTCTCTCTTTGTTTTGCTGTGTTCCGATGAAGGATTTACAAAATATCTCTCTGCATCAGATGGAGTGGAGAAGAGCAAAGCATTTTTGTTTAGCTGCATGGAGCGTTGTTTGTCGTCCAAGACTTGGACTATGGTTGAGCTTTCTTCTTTCTTGGCGTTGTCTTCCTGTTTGTAATATACAACCTCTTTGTTTTTGTATAGATACAGGCTGTCTTTTTGCATGAATTCTGAGGAATTGCTTTCCAGGTAGTTGTAAAGTATTTCTCCAACATTGCTTTCCAGACCTTTTTCTTTATGTTTTTTGTTCTTGACACCAATAATTGACATATGCTTCTTTGCACGGGTGAAGGCAACGTAAAGCAAATTGTTGTTGTCTATACGTTGCATAGCCTTCTCTTCTTCGTATTTATTGTGGAAACAGGTGTTTTCCAGCTCGGAAACACTGCATCTGAGCATAGGAATATTGGTCATCTCCTCTTTTTCGTTGAAAACCCATACGGTGTTTGTGCCGTTGAAGACAGACCATGAAAGATATGGTATGATGACAACATCATATTCCAAACCCTTGCTTTTGTGTATGGTGCAAAGTCTTAGGGAATTGTCAAAGGCAGACAATTCTATTTTCTGGTCTTTTAGTTCGCTGTCCCAATAATCCAAAAAATCGTTCAAGGTTCCAGAAAAATTTATGATATAGTTTTTTATGTTGTCATAAAAAGCAGGCAAGAAGACAGTGTCATCAATGTTTAGTATGTCTGCAAGCTCAGAAACTATATCCAAAAGAGATGTTCTGGAATATATTCTTTCTCTCAGTGCATCTATTCTTTTTGTTGCGTCAGGGTTTTCTTTTGTGATAAGTTCCTCAGATACTTTTCTTTTTTTGTCAGCAAGAAACCTCATGGCAGAAACAAGAAGCTTTATCGCACCAGAAGAAGACAAAACAAAAGCATCATCACTTATAGGGTTGTACTTATAAGTTTTTTCGTTCTCTATATCCAATGTTTTCAGACGTTCTGCTATTGTGGTTATATCTTTTTTGTTCCTGCACAGTACGGCTATATCTCCTACCTTGTAACCTTTGTCTATATAGTAGTCTATCTCATTTATTGTTCTTTCAAGCATATCATCATCTTTGGAAAGAAACTCTATCCTTACACTGCCTTTGTCTTTATATTCCGTCTTTACTTTCTGATTGGAATAGTTGTCAAGAAGATATGAGAAAAAGCTGTTGTTGAAATCTACAATATTGCCAAAGGTTCTGAAATTTTTTTTCAGGTCTATTACATTGTTGCTCTTGTCTTGTGTAAGAGAGTAAAGTATTCTCCAATCACCGTCATTCCAGCGATAGATACTTTGTTTTATATCTCCAAAGATAAAAGCTTTTCCGTCCTCTGTGGAAAGACATTCACGTATTAGTGCATACAGATTGTACCAGTCAATGGAAGATGTATCCTGAAACTCATCTATCATTATACTTTCCAAATAGTTGCCTATCTTTTCATAGATAAAAGATATTTTGTCGGAATAGTTGTCTTCCTGCAGAGATAACCCTCGCAAAACTTGTTTGGTGTTTCCAAGCACAAAAGCATCATCTTCTTTCAAAAGAGAAGTCTTTTCGTTATATAGTTGTTTTATCACTCCCAAAGGATAGATGTTGTTGAAGAAAAGATAACATGAATTGTATTCTTTTATGCCTGTTTGCAGAAACTTGTCTATGTTTTCTATAAGTTCTGCTAAGTCTGACGGAGTCATTTTTTCCTTTAAATACTCTTTTCCATTGCTAAAATCATTTACTGGCTTGATAAGCAGGTCGTGTTTTTCCAATTTTGTAAGATGATGTGTTATTTTGTAATATACCCCGGTTTTTCCTCCTTTGAAATCACTTTCTGTAAGATTGTGTATATTGCATGTTTCAATGAAAAGATTAAGATAATCTTGTGCTTGTTTTCGTATCTTTTTTATTTTTGCCTGTACTTTCTTTTCATTTGCTACAAGATTGTCAATGCTACACCGTTCATCGTCCAAAAGACTTAAAACCACGGTGTCAGACAAAGAATCCAGAGTCTTCTCCAATTCAGAACTAAAATTCCAACTTTGGTTGTCCTCCTGTCGTTTCAGAAAATATTTGTATAGCCATTGGGAAAGTTTTCTGCCTTCCTGAGTATTTTCTTTACTTTGCTGTATAAGGTTCTTTACAGCCCTGATATTGTATTCGTTGTCGTCCAAAATGATGGAGAAACTGTTGGCAACACCGAGTTCTTTCGCCATATTCCTTAGGACAAGCTGAAAGAAAGAGTCTATGGTTGAAATATTGAAGAAGGAGTAATTATGTATTATCTCCATCAAAATCTTGTTGGAATGTTCTGTTATCTGTTCCTGATTAAGGGAGGTCTTCTTCTTGATTTCAGAAAGATAAGGATTTTCTTTGTTAAGCGACAAAGCCAGCAGGACATCTATTATTCTGTCCTTCATTTCTTTTGTGGAAGCGTTGGTAAAAGTGACTGCAAGTATGCTTTTAAAGCCCAACTCTTTGCCTTTTTCTATGTATTTCATCAGCAAAGAAACATACTCCACCACAAGGTTGAAGGTCTTGCCGCTTCCGGCAGATGCAGAATAAATAGTAAGGTTGCTCATTGTTGTTCTTTTGCTTTTAGTTTAGCTTCCCTATCTTATATCCCTTCAAACCATAGAAGCAGAGATAACAATAGGAAACCATTGGAACAACAAAAGAATATTTCAGCCCTATATTGTCAGCCAAAAGTCCCTGCAAAGGAGGAAGCAATGCACCGCCTACAATCATCATCACAAGAATAGAGGAAGCACTTGCTGTTTGTTTGCCTAATCCGTCTATAGCCAAAGTAAATACATTACCCCACATAATAGAATTGAACAGACCTATAGCCAATATGCACCAAACGGCTACTTGTGGAGCTGCAATGAAAGAAGATATTATCAAACCTAAATTAACCATGGCAAAGATGCTGAGACTCAAAGCAGGTTTTCCTTGTCCAAGATAGAAAAATATAAAGTTAAGCACTATGAAGACTATGAAAAACCATACCTGATGGAAGACTAATCCGTGCAACGAGTAGTTTACAAGATAGATAATGATGAATGAGGCAACAGCGAGCAAAATCATAAACAGAAGTTTGCTTGACTTTTTGTTGTTTGACAGGGAAACAGCACCCAGAAAACGGCCTATCATGGCACCGCCCCAATAATAGCTGAGAAAAGAAGAAGCCACCACCTCAGGTTTTCCAAGCATTTCTTTCATATAGGAGACAAAATTGCTGCCGATACTTACTTCTGCACCTACATAAAAGAATATACCTATGGCACCAAGAACGACATAAGGCTTCTTGAATATACTTGTGCCAGAACTCTCTTGTATATCTTCCTGTTCTTCGTATGTTATTTTTGAAGTATAGATGAAAATGGTTACAGCGACCAACAGACAGGCAAGGAAAAGATAAGGAACGAACACAGCATCTGTGCCTGTGGAAGTCTTTGCGAAGTAATTGAATACAAAATAACCTCCAAGAGCCGGTCCTAATGTAGTTCCCAGGGAGTTAAACGCCTGTGTAAGATTTAAACGGGAAGAAGCGGTCTCTCTGTCTCCTATGATGGAAACAAAAGGATTGGCTGCTATCTGCAGAAACGTCAGTCCTATGCCCAAAAGAAACAAGGTTAGCAAAAAAGTTGAGAAAGACAGATGGTTTTTGGCAGTGAGAGCAAACAGAAAACAGGCTATGGCCGCAATAATCAGACCTATTATAAGGGTATTCTTGTAACCCAGTCTGGTGATAGGGTCTTTGCCTTTCAGGGAAAAAAGGAAAAAGACAAAAGCTCCCACAAAGTAAGCACCAAAAAATGCAAACTGAACTATGTTCGCTTCAAAATGAGAAAGGGAATACACGTTCTTCAAAAAGGGGATAAGGATATCGTTCAAGGAAGTGATGAATCCCCACATAAAAAACAATACCGTAACGCTAATCATTGGTATTATGGAATTTCTTTTTTCTGTTGTCATATCTGAAATAATGTTATTTTGTTTTTTTTAATAAAGCCTATTGTATGATATTCATGCGTTTAAGAACTTCTTTCTCTATTCTGTCTCTTGTTTTTATGCTTTCCAGGGTCCAATGTACAAGCATATCAAGCTGGTTTTGCTCAGAAAGATGCCAGTCTATTGAAGAATTTCTCAGTTTGTCTGTGAGATAATGCAAGGTTATGGCCGCAGAGACACTGATATTGAAACTTTCTGTGAAGCCATACATCGGTATTTTCATAAAACAGTCAGCATTGTCTATGGCTTCTTTGCTTATTCCATCCACTTCACTGCCAAAAACTATGGCGGTCTTCTGGTTTATATCCACATCCTGCAAGTTGATGTCGTTTTTATACGGCATGGTGGCTATAATCTTGTAGCCTTTTTCCCTCAAATCATCAAAACACTGCTTGGTATTGTTCTTAAAAGAGTTGTATTTGGTGATGTTCAGCCATTTGTTGGCACCAAGGGAAATATCATCTGTAACAGAAAAAGTGTTGTTGTTCTCAACTATCATTACGTCCTGCAGACCTAAGCAATCGCATGTCCTCAAAACAGCAGAGGCGTTTTGTTCTTTGTGTATATTCTCTATAACCGGAACGAACCAATTGGTCCTGTTTGTTATGTTTTTCTCCAAAAGGGCTTTCCTTTGTGGAGTGATAAATTCGCACAGGTTGGAGTAGAACTCTTTTTTTTGTTCTTTGCTTAATGTAGTATATAACATTATGTCTGTTGGTTTTATTTGTGCAAAAGTAATAAAAATATTCAATGCAACAATCTTTTTTTATCAAGTTTTTATTCTATCTTTGCATTTTCAATATATGAAATACCGCAAGATTATACATATAGATATGGATGCTTTCTATGCTTCTGTTGAGCAGCGTGATAACCGTGAGTTTAGAGGTTTGCCTGTTGTTGTAGGAGGAGATTCAGACAGAGGCGTGGTATCTACAGCTTCCTATGAGGCACGAAGATACGGTATCCATTCTGCAATGTCCATAGTCAAGGCTAAAAAACTCTGCAAAGAACTTGTAATAGTATATCCACGCATGGATGTATATCATGAGGTATCTTTGGAGATAAGAAAAATATTCTCGGAATATACCGACCTGATAGAGCCTCTTGCTTTGGACGAAGCCTACTTGGATGTAACCGACAACAAAAGAGGAATGAAGCTTGCACAGGATATAGCCAAGGAAATCAAGGATAAAGTAAAAAGAAACCTGCTTTTGACGGCTTCTGCAGGAGTATCCTATAACAAAATGCTTGCAAAGATAGCTTCGGATTACAGGAAACCGGACGGATTGTTTGTGATACACCCAAGCAAAGCCCAGAAGTTTATTGACGAACTGGATGTAAAAGAGTTCTGGGGAGTAGGAGAGAAGACACTGAAGACAATGCACGAGCTGGGAATATTCAAAGGCAAGGACCTGAAACAAATGCCTTTGTCCTCGCTTAGAAGAAACTTTGGCAAGACAGGAGCAATGTTTTATGATTTTGCAAGAGGTATAGACAACAGGGACGTAATAACAGACTATATACGCAAGTCCGTAGGCTGCGAGCGTACTTTTGAGAAAGATATATCCAAGACTTCCAGCGTGACAATAGAGCTGTACAATGTTGTATTGGAGCTTGTGGACCGTATAAAGGAGTCTAAATTCAGAGGAGCCACGCTTAATTTGAAGATAAAGTTCTTTGACTTTTCTGTGAATACACGTTCCTTCACCCAAAGAAAAGCTTTTGTAAAAAAAGAAAATATCTTGGAAGTTGCAAAACAGCTTATGAAGGAAGTGGATTATAAGACCAAACCGATTAGGCTGATAGGTCTGAGCGTATCCAACCGTATTGATCCCTATTATGCAACAGGAGAATTATTCTGATTTAAATTTTGTACCATAAGATAAAAAAATACTATCTTTGCAACAGATTGCAAACGACAAATAACAAGTATATAGAATATGAAAAGAATAGCACTTATCACAGGAGCAACAGCTGGCATAGGAAAAGCAACAGCAGTGAAGTTTGCCCAGAACAATATGGACCTTATTATCACAGGCAGAAGAAACGAAAGACTTGTTTCCCTTGCAAAAGAATTGGAAGACAAGTATAATGTCAAGGTCAAGACTTTGAATTTTGATATCAGGGACAATGAACAGGTGAAAAAACACCTTAACGGTCTTGAACCTGAATGGAGAGATATAGACATTCTTGTAAACAATGCAGGACTTGCAGCAGGAAAAGACCCTATCCAAAGTTCTCTTCTAAGTGATTGGGAACAAATGATAGACACCGATGTCAAAGGACTTCTGTATGTATCGAGGATAGTTCTTCCTTGGATGTGCAAGCGAATGAAAGGACACGTGATAAATATATGTTCCATAGCAGGAAAAGAAGTATATGCAGGAGGAAGTGTATATTGTGCCGTGAAACATGCTGTTGATGCGATAAGCAAAGGTATGCGTATAGACTGTCTTCCTTATAACATAAAGGTAACAAATATATGCCCTGGTGCAGTTGAGACTGAATTCTCCATGGTAAGATTCAAAGGTGACAAGGAAAAGAATGATGCCACCTACAAGGGCTTTACTCCACTTACAGGCGAAGATGTGGCCGATGCCATAACCTATTGTGTGTTGCTTGCTGAACATGTTAATATAAATGACTTGGTTATCATGCCTACGGCTCAGGCAAACACAGGATTATTCTTTAGAAAATAATTTATTATATGTACGACCAAGTAATAGACAAGAACAATCCTAACTCTGCACTCAAGGTTACCCAAGGTACAGACCAGAGACAGGGTGTAAACAAGGACTTTCTCAAAACAGTAAAGAAGGTAAAGCAGTTGTCTGCCGATGATTATGTGGAAGGTATCCTGAGCGGTAACCGTACAATCTTGGCAAGGGCGATAACTTTGGTGGAAAGCAGCCTGTATAAACATCAGCTTTTGGCACAGCAGGTAATAGAACGCTGTCTGAAACATTCAGGCAACAGCATAAGATTAGGTATTACAGGAGTGCCAGGAGTAGGAAAAAGTTCTGTTATTGAGGTGTTGGGCAAGAAACTTACTTCCCAAGGACACAAGGTTGCTGTTTTGGCAATAGACCCAAGCAGTGAAAGAAGCGGAGGAAGTATTCTTGGAGACAAAACACGTATGGAGCTGTTGTCTTCCGATCCCAATGCTTTTATTCGTCCTTCTCCTTCAGCAGGAAGCTTGGGCGGTGTCGCAAGAAAGACAAGAGAGATAATAATTCTTTGCGAAGCTGCCGGCTTTGATGTGGTCATTGTGGAGACTGTTGGTGTCGGACAGAGTGAAGTCCTGGCTCATTCCATGGTGGATTTCTTTCTTTTGCTTCAATTGGCCAATGCTGGTGATGAACTGCAAGGCATCAAACGAGGTATTATGGAAATGGCAGATGCAATAGCTATCAATAAGGCAGAAGGCAAGGAAAAGGAACGTTCGGAACTTGCCGCCGTGAATTACAGGAATGCGCTTCATCTGTTTCCGCCTCAGGAGAGTGGCTGGCAACCAAAGGTTTTTACTTGTTCTGCTTATTCCAAAATGGGTATAGATGACATCTGGCAGAACGTTCTTGACTATGTGGAAATGACAAAAAAGACAGGTTTCTTCTATAAAAACCGTAATACCCAGAATCTTAGGATTCTTTCTGAAAGTATTTCACAGACTCTGCTGGATAGGTTTTATGAGAGCGAGGTTGCAAAACAAAAACTTGAGATAGCAAAGGACGACATACTTGACAATAAAGTTTCTGCTTATATAATAGCACAAAAGCTTATAGATGAGTATTTTCTTTCTCTGAAAGAATAAGGTTCTTTATAGAGCTTTTTATTCTACAAAAAAAAGAGTTGGTTTTTAGAAAAAAAGATCAACTCTTTTTGGTATAAACATCAAGACTTTTTTGAAAAAGATCAACTCTTCTTTCAAGAGGCCTTAATGTTTTGTTTCAAATACTTTTAATTTTGTGATTTATAACGATTTAAGCTTGTTTCTAATCTGTTCTTGATTTCCTGTCTCAGGCTTTCAGGCGACAGAACCTCTATTGTGTTGTTGTAGGACAGGAGTTCCATGACAAAATCATAGCTCGGCGAAAGGTAATAGGAGAAAACGGAATAGTCTTCCTTGGTTTCTGTTTCCTTCTGGCTGTGATGAAGAGGAAGGGTGCGAAAATATTTCACCTCTTCTCCAAAAACCTTTATCTCAATGTTTTGAGCCTTGATGTTTTTGTCTGCATATATTCCGAAAGATCCATAAAAATAGTCCTTTGCATAGAAATCCTTGTCTATCTCAAACTTGATATCCGTGTTTTTTATGTCGGTTATCCTGTCCAGGGCGTAGGTCTTGAGTTCTCCGCTCTCTCTCTTTGCCAGCATATACCAGCGTCTGTGAAAAGATTTTACACAGTAGGGCTGCAACCTTAAGGATTTTTCTTTCTCGTCGCTGAATTTTTTGTAGTGAATATCTATCTTTGTGCTGTTTTTCATTGAGTTGAGTATCATTCTGAGGTTTTCTGAAGACGGCTGACTTTCCAATATTATCCTGTCTTTGAGGCTATAGTTCTCGGCAATCAGGTTATGTGTGGCAATAGTCTCCATTAGCCACAGCCTTGTGTTGTTTCCCTTCAGGTCGTCCTTGTTGTCTATGTAGTATCTGTTCTTGTCACAGACAATATCTATACCGAATATTTCGTAAATCTTCTCTCTCCAGCGGTGAAAGGTGCGTTCGTTGAAGTTTTCCCCGTTTGAAATGGAGCCGTTTTCTTTGTATAAATCGTTTAATTCTTTTAATGTGATACCGTTATAGCGATTTATGACAGAAACGAACCAAATGTATTTCCTGAAAATATCTACTCCCATAATTATTGTTTATTTGTTCCATATTTGCCACGAATATTCTGCCTGGGAATACAGCATCTGCAAACCGTTAATGGTCTTTGCTCCGCTTTTTCCAGCAATACCCAGCAGAAGAGTAGGAGAGGGGTTGTAAATAAGGTCGAAGACAATATGCCCCTTGTTGATTTTTTTTGTGTCTATATCTGGAATGGTGTTTTCATTTTTGCCGTGCGTGCCACAAGGAGTTGCATTTACAAATATGGTATCAGGCTTGAATTCCATGGAGTTAAGGGTTTCGTAGTTGATAAGGTGTCTGTCTTTTTCGTTGTTCTGTCTTGTGCGTGAAACCATGAGGCAGGGGATGTTGAGTGATTTGAAAACGTATGCAACGCTCTGACCTGCACCTCCTGAACCGAGAACCACAGCCTGTTTTATCTTGGAAACATCGGTGTTTTGTTCCAGCGAGTATCTGAAACCAAGATAATCAGTGTTGTAACCTATGAGTCTGTGTTCTTGGATTTTTATGGTATTGACGGAATTTATTTCTTTTGCAACAGCATCTATGCTGTCCAGATACGGAATTATGCTTTGTTTGTATGGAGAGGTAATATTCAAGCCGCAAAGATTTGGATTTTGCTGTATAAGGTTCAGTATCTCGCTTTCGCTGTTCAGTTCAAAAAGTTTGTATGAACAGTCTTTCAATCCAAGAGAGTCAAACTTTTGGGTGAAATATCTCTCAGAAAAAGAATGAGAAAGAGGATAGCCGATAAGACCAAAAAGATTTTGTTGAAGCATTATTTCTTTGCTGTGTTTTTGTTCTTCTTCAGACCGTTGTAAATCAAGTATGCAACAAACAAAACTCCAACTCCGAGCAGAACATACGAAAGCTCGCTGCTGTATTTTGAAATCAAATCTTCCTGTCCTTTTGCAATATAACCCAAGAAAGCCAGAACAATGTTCCACATACCTGCACCAAAGAAAGTGTAAAGCAGGAATATGTGCAGTTTCATTTTGGCTATGCCAGCAGGAATGGATATCAACTGACGCACAGCAGGAACCAATCTTCCGACAAATGTAGAAGCCTTGCCATGCTTGACAAAATATGCTTCAGCATGCTCAACTTTTTCTTTACTTAATAAACATAAATGTCCTATTTTAGAGTCTGCAAACTTATATATTATAGGTCTGCCGAGCCACATTGCAAGCAGGTAGTTTATAAGTGCTCCTATCAATGCACCGACAGTACCGAAAAGCACTACAAGAAAAATATTCAATCCGCTGTTTTCTTCCAATGATTTGTAGGCTGCAGGGGGTATGATTACCTCTGAAGGAAAAGGTATGAAAGAACTTTCTATCGCCATCAAAAGAGTAATGGAACCATAGTTGAGATTGTCGTTATACCATGAGATAACTTTTCCGATTGTGCTTACTTGTTGTGAATTTTCGCTTGCTGGAAGTGTTTCTGCTGCCTGTAAGTCAAGAGATACCAAAGCAGAGAAAAGACATAGAAAAAAGATTGCTGCCTTATTCATTTACTAATTCTTTTAAACATCTGAGATAATTACTGTTCTTTAGCAAAGAAGGAAAGTTTTCCTTTATTTCTTTTTTAAAACCTTTCTGATTTATAATATGTTGCATAGCCTTTTTTGTATAGGCTATGTATTTGCTGTCTCTGCATGAAAGGTCTAAAAGAGCGTAGTACAAAGTGTCATATCCATTGGTGTTTTTTATAGCATCTTCCAGCGTCTTTATAGCATAGAACAGATTGTCTTTATCTGCCCGTAAATAAGCTAAAGAAACAGTGGACATAACAGATATAAACTCATTGTCGCTCAGCGATAATTCAGAAAATATTTCTTCACTAAGATTTACAAATCCAAGACTGTTAATCCTATCTGCAAAACCAAGATAATAAGCTAAGTTATAATCTTTGGCCAAGGCTCTGTCAAGTTGTTTGGATGCTAAAGCTGTGTTGTTCATAAGCAGATAGCATTCCACCAGTCCAAGATCTGATTCCGGAAGAGAAATTCCTAACTGCTCGTATTCCAATGCTTTATTGTAGTATTTTATTGCGTTGTTTATTTCTCTTTTGTTCAGATAAGCCTTTGCAATACCTTCGTAATAAGTATATTTTTCCGGTGAATACTCTGCAGCAATGAGAGATTCAGATATATATTCGTCTTCTCTGCCAAGAGCTATTACTATGTTGGCTTTTAGAGCGTGACGAGTTTCTTCTTCTGAGTCTATGGCAATGGCATAATTGATGGCATCCAGAGCTTTATCTATATAGTAGGTCTCATAATATGCAATAGACAAGGCAACCCATACCCTGTCCTCAAAAGGATGTTTGTTAAGAATGCCTCGTATTACTTTGAAAACTGTCGCAGTCATCTGTTTGTCAGTAGCACATTTTACGTAGTTCATCAGCAAATACCAGTCATCATAATGTTCCTTTACAACATTTCTAAGCAGTTTTTCAGCATCAACGAATTTGTTTTTGCCAATATAAATGCGAGCTAAAAGATAACGATAGTAAGAATCTAAATCACTATCACTTATAAGTAGTTCCTTTAGTATTTCTTCAGCTTTTTTCAAATGAGTGTTTGACTCTACATACACAGCTGCGAGAAGTCCTTGAAGTTCTTCTGAATGATGTTTTTTTGTATATTCTTTTATAAGTTTTTCCGCTTTTCTGTAATCTTCTTTGCTAAGAAAAAGATTAACCATTCTTACTACCACGTCCTCTTCATTTGGGAACAGTTTATATGCTCTAAGGGTAACTTCCTCCAATTTGTCGTCTTCCTCTTTTTCGTCATAATAGTCTATAATATCCACCAGTTCCATGGAATCAAACCATGAAGATTTCTGGTTATTGACCATATTTTCATAGCGTTTTACTAAGTCTAATATCTCTTTTTCTTGTTCGTCCATAGTTTTTTCAGCATCAAAGCAGGTCTTATCTCATCTCTTTTGGAATCATGGCTACACGATGTAGGATATTGTTTTTGAATATGATGTATATGTTTCCCATATAGAACCATTGCTGGTCGCTACCGTCGAAATTGGTCTTTACGCTGCGTTCTGGTTTTCCCCAGCTTTGTTCTACCATGTCCATGGTCATACCTTTTATAAGTTCTTTTTGAAGTATGGCTTTATAGTAGGTAGGATAGGTATCCCTATATTTCTCTATCTTTTCAGTTGACAGGTATTTGTTGAAAGAAAGCATATCTCCTAATTCATAATCCTCTGGCATATAAAACTTTCTGCCTTTTTCGGTACGCATAAGCATTTGAAACTTACCATCCTTTACCACTACATCAAGACAATGGAAAACTTCTCCTTGATGAAGAGTGAGTTTATTCTTTCTTTTTATGTCTGTAACGGTTAAAGCATACTTGTCACCTCTGACAGTAAATTCCCTGTCCTTGTAAGTCTGACGTAATTTCTTTAGATAGCTGTCTATAACGAAAGAAAACAGATGTCTTTCGTGTTTTGTAGGATATTTGTAGTAGATAGTGTCTCTTGAATTTGGCTGTACCAATTTAAGATATACGTTTGTAAGACTTTCTGCATCAAAGGCTATATCCTTTACTATGAAAGTTTTATTTTTGAGCATCTTACCTTTTGCTATAGGATATTCCGTAAAAGAATACTTTCTGCTGTCGTCAGGATAGTTATGCAGACGCATACCATTGTACAATCGCTCAAGGGTTGCATCTGTAACTTCCGGAAGTGTAAGCTTTTGGCCTATAAGTTGGTTTGGTACTATAGCATAATTTGCATTGGTATCGTATGTTATAAGATTCAGGTCTTCAAAAGCGTATGTTTCATGCGGATATTCATTCTTGGCATGGTTGTAGTATGACATTGGAGTGAAAGGAAAATGATATTGATTGTAGAAATTCTGATACTCATAAAAGATTGTATCTTTGGTATTTCCAATAAGCAACTTCATAAAAGGACGACGCATCTTGGAGAAATCTCTTTTCTCTTTCACCGCATCATATATACGATTATAGGCAAACTGATCTGCTACATAATCCACAACAATAAACCACTTACCTTTAAGACTTTGCATTTTGTCTTTACTCATGCGTGTTAGTTTATAGAAGGTAACACCGGATTTGTCTCCTTTTTCATGTACGCCGACAGCACCTACATAAAAATAATTAATCAATTCATCTTCCACTTCCTGAAGATAAAGAGTCTGACCAACCATTGCACCTGGCGTTATCATAAAATTAAGATGCTGCTGATAGTCTTGATTGTCAAAATCAGGAAGATTCTTATAGTCTTTCACTTGTGCATTGACACTAAGTAGCATACAAGAGACCAATATAAGGATATATGCTTTTATTCTGTTACGGTTCATAAAATACGTATTTTTTATTGACTGCAAAAATACAATATTTTTGGACATTATGCTTTATATTAGGTAACTTTTTTTGAAAAAAAACGTATGAAGTTTTTATGCAGATAGATATTATTACTTTATTTCCCAATATGCTCAGCGGATTCTTTGATGAATCTATAATAAAGCGAGCCATTAATAAAGGCTTGTTACGTCTTAATCTTCATAATCTTAGGGATTACTCAAAAGATAAGCACAAGAGAGTGGATGATTATGCTTTTGGAGGAGGAGCCGGCATGGTTATACAGGTTGAACCTGTGGACAACTGTCTTTCAGAACTTCAGAAGACTACTCATTTTGATGAAATAATATATACTGCACCAGATGGAGAAATGCTTACACAGGATTTGGCAAACGAACTGTCCCTGAAAGAAAATATATGTATTCTTTGTGGTCATTACAAAGGAGTTGATGAACGTGTCAGACAACATTTGGTAACTCGTGAAATCAGTATAGGAGAATATGTGTTAAGTGGAGGTGAACTGGCCGCAGGAGTTATAGCAGACAGTGTGGTAAGGCTTATCCCCGGAGTATTGAACGATGAACAGAGTGCGTTGACTGATTCTTTTCAAGATGGTTTGATTGCTCCGCCGGTATATACACGTCCTGCTGAATACAAAGGCTGGAAAGTTCCTGATGTGCTTCTTTCTGGTCATGAGGCAAGAATAGAAGAATGGCGTTACAATCAGTCTTTGGAACGTACAGAAAGACGTAAAAACAAATAGATTGCTGACAAAAAAGAAAAAAGCCCATGGTCTTGCAACCATAGGCTTGAAATAGTAAAAAGTTTTTTTTAAACTGTCATACCTCCATCAACAGAGAATGTAGCACCATTTACATAAGCACTTTCTTCACTTGCCAAGAATACAAACATTGCTGCAATGTCTTCAGGAGTACCTAAACGACCTACAGGAACTTTAGCAATCATTCCGTCCAATACTTCCTGAGGCATTTTAGCAACCATATCAGTAGCAATAAATCCAGGAGCTACAGCATTTACTGTAACACCTTTTCTTCCAAGTTCTCTTCCTAATGTTTTAGTCATACCTATTATGCCGGCTTTTGTTGCTACGTAGTTAGTCTGACCAAAATTACCATAAAGACCTACAACAGAAGATACATTAACTATTCTTCCCCAGCCTTTTTTCAACATCATAGGAGAGATACATTTAACGCAGTTGAAAGTACCTGTAAGGTTGATGTCTATAACGCTCTGCCATATTTCAGGAGTCATCTTCTTTAAGGTAGAGTCGTTGGTAATACCAGCGTCATTGATAAGTATATCACAACCGCCTTTAAGTTCTTTTACTTTGTTTGCAGCTTGTTCAACGTTGGCAAAATTACTTACATCCACAGGCATAAAAGTAAGAGTGTAACCCATCTTCTTTGCTTCTTCTACAAAAGCTTCACCTTTTTGAGGATTTCTTGCCCATACTATTACATCTGCACCTTCTTGAGCAAAACATATGGCAGTTGCTTTGCCAATACCGCTTGTACCGCCTGTTATAACGGCTACTTTTCCTTCTAATCTCTTCATTTTTATATATTTTTATTGTTATAACTATTAACTGTGTCCTTTTATCAAGCCTCTGTCAGCTTTTTCTATGAATGTAGCTATGATATTTGTATATTTGGTTTGTTTCATAGCCTTCACTTCTTCCAAAGCCTGACTGTACATCAAGCCACTTTGAAATACTATCTTGTATATAGCCTGTATTTCGTTTATATCTTCCTGAGTAAAGCCTCTGCGATGAAGACCAACAGAGTTTATACCGCAATAGGAAACAGGAAACTTGCCTACTTTCACATAAGGTGGAATGTCTTTGTCTACCAATGAACCTCCAGCAAGAATGGCATGCTGGCCTATATGTACAAACTGGTGTATGGCACTCATGCCTCCTGTTATGACATAGTCTTCTATTGTTATATGACCAGCAAGAGTGGTATTGTTGGCCAAAACACAATTGTTGCCGACAACACAATCATGAGCTATATGGACGTAAGCCATAATAAGATTGTTGTCTTCTACAATGGTTTTGCCGCTTGCTGCCGTGCCACGGTTGATAGTAACAAACTCCCTGATTGTATTATTGTTGCCTATTTCACAAGTAGTATATTCGTTGTCAAATTTAAGGTCTTGAGGTATAGCTCCTATACTTGCACCTGGAAATATTCTACAGTTATTTCCAATTCTGCTTCCTGGAAATATAACCACATTTGCTCCTATATAACAGTTATCTCCTATTTCTACATCGTCGTAGATAACTGCAAAAGGCTCTATCTGGACGTTTTTGCCTATTTTGGCTTTCTCACTGATGTAATTCATAGTATATTAAGCTTTTGTTACCATTGCCATTAATATTGCCTCCACACACAGTTTGTTGCCTACGTATGCTTCGCCTTTCATTTTCACAATACCCCTTCTTATAGGTTCCATAAGGGATATTTTCATCAGCAAAGTATCCCCTGGCACTACCTTGTTGCGGAACTTTACTTCTTCAAATTTCATGAAATAGGTGTTCCAGCGTTCATCTTCCTTAGCGTCTTTAAGGACAAACAGGCCACCGGTCTGACCTAAAGCTTCAACGATAAGAACTCCTGGCATGACAGGTTCATCCGGGAAATGTCCGTTAAAGAAATCTTCATTGCCGGTGACATTCTTCAGACCCACAACATAGTCTTCTCCCTTTTCTATTATCTTATCCACCAACAGCATAGGAAATCTATGAGGCAGATGCTTTCTTATATCCATAATGTCAAAGACAGGTTCTTTGTTTGGATCATATACAGGTATATTGTTTTCCATTTTCTTCATTAGTTTTTGTGCAAAAATCTTATTATTTGTATGTCCCGGGCGTTTGATTATAAAATGTCCCACAACATTGCCTACAAGAGATATGTCACCAATGAAATCCATCAGTTTATGTCTTACAGGTTCGTTGGAGAAATTGAGTTTAGTGTTATTCAAAACGCCTCTTTCAACCTTTATTTCGTCTATATTCTTATTAAAAAACTTGGCTATCTTTTCTTGCAAAGGACGTTCCAGTATCTTGTCCACGAATATAATGGCGTTACTCAAATCACCGCCTTTTATAAGGTTGTTTTCCACCAACGGCATTATCTCGTTAAGGAATACAAATGTCCTGCATACAGAAAACTCTTTGTTGAAATCTTTCAAAGACCTCATTTCTGCCACTTGGTAACCTATGACATCGGAAGGAAAGTCTATGGCACAATCCACTCTGAACTCATCACTTGGCAAGGCGAAGTATTCGCTCATACCGTCCTCTGATATGTAGTGCAACGGTTCAGTAATCTTGTATATTTTTTTATCTTTTTCCTGCTCTATAGTCTGTGCTTTTTCAAGCAGTTCAACCCAATATCTTGCACTGCCGTCCAGAATAGGTATCTCCTCGCAGTTCAGTTCTATTTCTATGTTATCCACTTCGAAAGCCCTAAGGGTAGCCATAAGGTGTTCTATGGTGGATACTTTTACTCCGTTTTTTTCTATGGTAGTGTTTCTTGCTGTCTGGCCAACATACTTGGCATCGGCAGGTATTATATGCTCCTGACCGTCTTTTACGACATTGAAGTATATGCCGCTGTCTTCTTTGGCAGGTTTCAAAACAACCTTTGCCAACAAGCCACTGTGCAGCCCCTTGCCTTCAATGGTAACTGTATTTTTTATCGTCTTCTGTTTCATATAGATTGCAAAATTAATACTTTTTTTTGAATTAAACTAATAAATTTAACATTTTTTTTACCTTGTCGTATCCGTGTGGAAAAACAATCAAAAAAAAACAGAAACGAAAGGCGAACGAACGAATGCTTTTCCCCTTTAGGGGAAACATTCGTTCGTTCGCCTTTTTTTGAGTAGTTTTTTATTTTTGAAAAATGCTGGTTTTTATACTTGAAATCTTGGTTTTTTAGAATAAAAGTCTTGATCTTTAGAATAAAAGTCTTGATCTTCTGCGTACGGAAATCAAGATATCGGAAAAACAAAAGAGGGCAGAAAGAATCCACCCTCAAAAATGAATAAAACAAAATCGTCTTTAGTATTATAGTTTGTAACCTAAACCAATAGTTAACTGGTTGAATTTAGCACTAAAGTCTCCTGCCCCGTCCCATTGGTTAAGCAAACCTAATGAATAACCTGCTTCAAAGCTTACTTTCTGATAAGTTAATCCTGCTCCAAAAGTAATACCAAGACCGAAACGTTTGTAGTTGTCATAAATATCACCAGCAAGACCTATATTTACTTGAGGACCAGCAAACAAAACCAAACCTAAATCGTTGGTAAGGTTAAGTCCGAAGTTCAAAAGTACAGGAACTCTTAAATCCATTCTGTCTTTGCTGTAAGCGAAATAAGCTCCAGGAGCAACGTTGAAGTCTCCGAAAGCCTGCATGTTGTAACTTGCGCCAAGATAGAAACCTGCTTCAGTTGCATCCAAGTCTCCACCATACATGTCGTTCAAAAATCCTGCGCGAACGCTGATTTGTGCATTTGCATTGTTTGCAGCGAACATCATTGCTGTAGCAATAACTACCATCATAAGTACTTTTTTCATCTTAGTTTAATTTTTTATGTTAATATTACTCTGCAAAATTACGATATTTTTATTTATAATGTTGCTTTTTTTTTATTTTTTTTTGATAAAATTTTACGGTTAAATACTTAATATCATTGTTTTTAGTTGGTTATAGCTTTTTTTTATCCTGAAAATAAACTCTTGAAAGCAAAAATACTTTTTATTTTACAAACATTTTATAGACAAGGTCGTTTATATCCGTACGAATATTCATCTGAGCCAGCTTGTTTGGAGTGGCAGTTGGATAAACGCGGTTTGAAAGAAAAATAACTATGGTGTTGTTTTGAGGGTCTATCCAAAGATAAGTGCCTGTAAATCCGCTATGACCATAACTGCTCTGGGAAGCATATCTGGAACAGTGTTCAGATTTGCTGTTGATGAGCGGTTTGTCAAATCCCAAGGCTCTGCGTATTCCTTTGTCAGAATAGTATCTGCGGTTAAAGGCATCCACGGTAGAGCTTTTTAGGTATTTGTGTCCATCGTAAGTACCCTTGTTAAGCAACATCTGAGTGATGGCAAACAAGTCTGTCGCTGTACTGAACAAACCTGCATTGCCACATACTCCGTTGTTGAGATAAGCTAACGGGTCATGAACTGTTCCACATATCAGTTCATGTCTGTAAACAGTGTCATTTTCAGTTGGAGCAATGTTGTCAGTGGATACACCGTTCAACAGAGGATTGAATGTAGTGTTCTGAAGTTTCAGCGGTGTGTAGAATTCCCTTTGAAGATATTTGTCCAGATCTTCTTTTACTATGTTCTCCACAGCATATTGCAGCAACAGGAAGTTAAGGTCCGAATAAACATATTTTTTAGGCTTGACAGGTACATTCTTGAATTCTTTTAGTATGCCTGCATGCACATTGTTGGGCTTTATTTTCTTGCGCTGGAACGGATATGTGGCTGGCAGGGTAGTGTAGTGTGAAAGCAGTTCTCTTATAGTCAATTCGCCGGCCTCAAGTTTTTTCAGCTCCGGAATATAAGTGGATACTGCAGCATCAAGGTTTATCATGTTTTGTTCATACAGTTTCATCACAGCAAGCGTAGTAGCCATCACTTTGGTAAGCGATGCAATGTCATACATGGTGTTGTAGGATACTTCCTTTTTGTTGTCATAGGTGTAGTAGCCGAAATTTTTGTTATACACTATCTTTCCGTCCTTTGCTATTAGTATCTGACAACCCGGATAGGCTTTTTCCTTTATGCCCTTCAAGGCTATGGAATCAATTTGATGAACAACAGAGATGCTTATATTGTTATCCATGTAGAATTTGTCTTCGTCGGATATTTCATCTTCTTCCATATCACTCATGGAGCCTCTTTTGACACTTACAGGCAGACTTCCATTGGCGTTTATCTCTCCTTTCAGAAGACGGGCCATGGCACGCTGTGTGTATGCATTGTTCTCGTATGCTACGACGAAGCCTCTGCATGCGTATGAAGAGTCTATCATCTTGAAGACGTAGGGATTTGCAAACATAAGCACAAGATTGTTGTCCTTGAAGCGTTTTTCTATTGTCTTGAGGCTGTATATGGTGTTGTCTGCTATGCCGTAATGAGCTTTAGAAGAGGAAAATCTTGCTCCGCCGAAAGCAGTAAGGACACTTATGTTGGAGTCTATGCCGGAAACTATGCTGTCTATATCCTTATGTTTCATTTTTGAGGATATGTATACAGGTTTTACGTTATATGGTTTAAGGTTGTCTATAAGGGAATCATAGTTTGCACCACCGATGACAATCATAGTAATGCTGTCCTTTGAAGTAATGTTCTCAGGTATAAGTTTTTCTTGTTTTTTGCCTATAAATGTAAGTACGTTTTCTGCTATCTGGGTATTTATTCTTTTTGTTTTGGCAACAGTATGGGCATCCGGCATGGAATACTTGCCGCGTTTTTTGTAAAGACCCATATCATACTTCCATTCAAGTATCTTTTCACATTTTTTCTTTATCAGTTCCTTTGAAATACGGCCGTCTTCCACTGCCTTCAATATAGCTTGTATGGCTTTGTCTGTGTTTTCCGGCATAAGGATGATATCTACTCCCGCCAATACTGCCAATACTTCCGCTTCACCTTCACCATACAGGTTTGTAAGTCCTTTCATGTTCATGGCATCAGTGAAAACCAGTCCGTTGAAGTTAAGCTTCTTTACCAAGTAACTGTCTATGATATCCTTGTTTATTGAAGCTGGTTTTAGGGAATCAGGACTTAGGGCATTAACCTGAAGATGCCCTGCCATGACACCCCAGGCTCCTTTGTCAATATTGTATCTGAAAGGATAGGTGTCTATACTGTCTATAAAGGTTTTGGAGTGTGTTATCTGAGGTGTTGCTTTATGGGAATCAACCTCTGTGTCTCCATGTCCCGGGAAATGTTTTACAACAGCCATTACTCCGTTTTCCTGCAGACCTTTGACGTATTCTCTTGCCAACAGGCTTATTTTGTATTTGTCCTGACCGAACGAACGCATGTTTATTACGGCATTGTCCGCTCTGACATTGATATCCACTACAGGAGCAAAGTTGATGTGTATGCCAAGTGAATTGCATTGTTCTGCTATCACCTCGGCCATATCCCTTACCAGATGATATTTGTTTTTTGGCAGGGCTCCCAAAGAAAGAGCCACAGGAAACGTCTCTATGTCTGTCAGTCTCATATTCAGACCCCATTCTCCGTCAATAGCAACAAAAAGAGGTATCTTTGCATGTTCATCATAGAGTCTGTTCAGTTTCAGCAGGTCTTTTTGTGTGCCTTTGAAGAAACATACGCCGCCTACATTGTTGCTGTCTATCTGATACAAGACATTTTTGTAGTAGTTGCTGTCTGCCAAAGCATATGAATCTATCATGATCATTTGACCGACCATTTCTTTCAGGGTCATATTTTCAACCTGGTGTCTGACATATTTTGTTCTGCCTTTCTGTTTGCTTATTATAGCCTGTTGAGCCATAATGTTAAGCGACAATGCAAGTAAAAAAATGCTTATTAGAACTCTTTTCATTTATGTTTGATTGTTATGATTTGAGGTGCGAAGTTAGTATATTTTATTTACAAGTGCATAAAAAGTGTAAAAAATTATATATTTTTGCAAAAAAAATAATACTTGGTTTATGCGATTCAAAAAACAAGATATTCAAAAACTCAAAGACCTGATAAATGAGGTTGAAAATATTACTATTGTTACTCATTATAATCCTGACGGAGATGCTGTAGGAAGCGGTTCTGCCATGTATCACTATCTAAAAAGCATAGGTAAG
This sequence comes from uncultured Bacteroidaceae bacterium, assembly GCA_964639765.1. GTDB lineage: Bacteria > Bacteroidota > Bacteroidia > Bacteroidales > P3 > Scybalousia_A. The sequence continues at coordinate 82,634 of CAZXEN010000002.1, read as the reverse complement.
AATGTAATGTTTATCATACCTAATCCCATACCGAAAAGCATTGGTTTTGTTCTTGAAAATGTGGATTATATTGAAGCGGAACATAATTTCAAGGAAGCTAAAAAGATACTTTTGGATACACAACTGTTGCTTGTGCTGGATATGAACAACAATTCACGCAGCGGAACAGCATTGGAGAATGTACTGAATACTCTTGCATGCAGAAAGGTTTTGATAGACCACCACGTAAAGCCGGATGAGTTTGATATAAGTTTTTCTTATCCTGTCAGTTCTTCTTCTTGTGAGGTGGTTTATAATCTTTTGGTGAGACTGACTCAACAAAAAGTATTCTCAAAGGAAATATCCACAGCGTTGTATCTGGGAGTTATTACCGATACAGGTTCTGTTGCTTATTCAAGTGATGATCCAGAAGTATATTCTGTTCTTTACCATCTGCTTAAAAGCGGTATTCAGGCTTCCAAGCTTCACCAGAAGATTTTTAATACCTATTCCTATGACAGAATGAAACTTTTGGGCTATGCCATATCCAAAAAAATGAGAGTGTTCTTTAAGCAAAGGGCAGCATTTATATACTTGTCCAAAAAGGAATTGAAGGATTTTAATTACCAACCTGGTGATTTGGAAGGAGTGGTCAACTATTGTCTAAAATTGGAGGAAGTGGATTTTTGTGCTTTGCTTACAGAGAGAGAAGACAAGATAAGAATGTCTTTCAGAAGTAAGGATGATTCACTTGATGTTGATGTATTTGCCCGCAAGTATTGGAATGGAGGAGGTCATGTCATGGCTGCAGGCGGCAAAAGTTATGAACCGCTTGACAAGGTGGTGAAAACTCTTATCAGACAGATATATAATATGGATTTTATTACAAAAAAACAGATTGGAAAACTATGATTGGGAGATTGTTGTATTTGTTGTCCATTGTAATGGTCCTATTGTTTTACTCTTGCAGTAAAAATACCGGCAATGAAGATTATGCAGTAGGCAGAAATCCTATGCAAAATGTGGCAGATGAGTATAATAAAAAGATTGACAACAGTATTACTTCTGCCAATAAGATAATATCAGACAAGGAAAAACAGAGAATACAGTCCTTTATTCAAAGAAGAGGATGGGATATGCAGGAAATATCCGGCATATATCTGCAGGAGGTGAAAAAAGGAACAGGTCTCAGAATAACGGATAAGGATATTGTAACTTTGACTTATAAGTCCTGCTATATCAATGGTGATGATGCAGAAGATTTTCATCAGACAGAACCTTTAAATACAGATAACAGGACTTTCAAAAACAATAAACAGACAAAAAAAACCAATACTCTGACTTTTAATGTCGGAGGAGATACCAAAGTTGTCTATGGTTTATTGTATGCTGTAAGGAATCTGAGCCTTAATTCTGTTGCCCGTGTCATAGTACCAGATAATTTGGCTTTTTATTTGGATGAAAACGGTGAAAAAGTGAAAGCCTCCGCCACTCTTATCTATGAAATAAGGATAGAAAAAATAATACACCAATAAAGGAATGCTTAATGGTGTATTTTTGTTCTTTGTTGCATAGAACAGAACCTACCACTTGTTGTAGTGTATTTTTGTTTCGTCGTATTTATTCTTCACATTCTTTTCCTTGGCTGGATAACCCAAAGGTATGATGCAGAATATTTCTATGTCTTCAGGTATGCTTGAGAGATATTTTCTGGCAGTCTCTTCCCTGTCTTTGTAAGGATAGACAGCAGTCCAGCAAGAACCTATGCCAAGACTTTCTGCTGCAAGTAGAATATTTTCTGTAGCGGCAGCACAATCCAACATCCAGCCGTATGGAGATTTCTCTTTGTCTGCACATACCACAATAGCTTTGTCTGCATACTGTATCATGTGTGCATAATTCATATTCTCACCTATGCTTTTCATTATTTCTCTGTCATCCAATACGACAAAATGCCAGCACCTTGTATCGTGGGAACATGGAGCAGCAAAGCCGGCCCGTATTATCTTGTTTAAATCCTCGGCTACTATTTCTTTTTCAGTGTATCTTCTGACACTGCATCTGTTTAAAATTATATCTATCATATCTGCTAAGTTTTATTTTTTTTGCAAAAATATATAATTTTTTTCTACTTTTTGTTGCTAATTGCAAATTTTATTGTAATTTTGCAGAAAACTTATAAAGGCTTTAATTGGTCTTTAAGGTCTTTTAGACTTTAAGGGCTTTTTTATTATAAAATAAGATATGTTAGACAACAACTTGATAAAAGACTTAACCAACGAAGCTCTGCAAACCTTGGGAAAAGAGACTCTGTTTCTTGTGGATGTCAAGGTTAGCAAGGCAAATGTTGTGGAAATTATCTTGGATGGAGACCAAGGCGTGAAAGTGGAAGACTGTATTGATGTATCACGTTTTGTTGAACATCGTTTGGATAGGGACAAAGAAGATTTTGAGCTTACTGTTATGTCTTTTGGTTTGGAAGAATACTTCAACATGCCAAGACAGTTTCATAAGAACATAGGTCAGGATATAGAGTTGATAAATACTGACGGGGAGAAACTTAATGGAGTATTGTCCGAAGTAAATGATGAGTTTGTAACCCTTACTACAAAAAAAGACAAAGAAGGAAAACAGATAGCTTTTGACAATATAGACAAAGCCAGAGTTGTAATTAATTTTAGTAAAAAGAAATAAATAAAACACAAATTATAGATGGAAAAACTTAGTTTAATAGATTCATTTGCTGAATTTAAAGAGTACAAAGGTATAGACACAGAGACATTGATGCGTATCTTGGAAGATGTGCTTAGAGGTCTGTTGGCAAAAAAATACGGTACTGACAAGAATATAGACATCATCGTCAATGTTGATAAAGGAGATTTGGAAATATGGAGAAACCGTGTTATCGTGGAAGATGACAAGGTGAAAGACCCAAGTACTCAGGTGCCTTATTCCTCAGCAATAAAGATTGAGCCGGACTTTGAAGTGGGTGAAGAATTAAGTGAAGAGATACGTTTTGCTGATTTTGGAAGAAGAGATATTCTTAGCATACGCCAGAACCTTATTGGCAAGGTGCAGGAATATGACCGTGCAAGAATCTATAACAAATATAAAGAAAAAGTAGGTACTATTATAGTTTGTGAAGTATATCAGGTATGGAAGAAAGAAATAATGGTTTTGGACGAGGACGGTATAGAACTTACACTGCCAAAACAAGAACAGATACCAGGAGATTTCTTTAGAAAAGGTGATACCGTAAAAGGTATAGTACTGAAAGTTGAAATGAAAAACGGCATTCCTAACATTATACTTTCAAGAGTCTCTCCTATATTTCTGGAAAGATTGTTTGAGAATGAAGTGCCTGAGATTTTTGATGGTCTTATTACTATCAAGAATGCAGTACGTCAGCCAGGCGAAAGAGCAAAAATAGCTGTTGAAAGTTATGATGAAAGAATAGACCCTGTAGGTGCATGTGTAGGAATGAAAGGTTCAAGAATACATGGTATAGTAAGGGAATTGAGAAACGAAAACATAGATGTCATCAATTTTACTACCAATGCTGAACTGTATGTTGCACGTGCTTTGTCTCCTGCACAGGTCCTTTCTGTAACAATACACGAAGACACAAAAAAAGCAGACGTGTTTATGAAGCCAGACCAAGTGTCTTTAGCTATAGGAAAAGGAGGTTACAATATAAGACTTGCAAGCAAACTTACAGGTTATGAAATAGACGTATACAGAGACAGTGATATGGATTATGAAGATGATGTGGATCTACAGGAATTTTCTGATGAAATAGAACTATGGATTATAGAAGCCTTGAAGTCTATAGGTTGTGACACAGCAAAAGATGTTCTTGCTCTTGCAAAAGAAGATGTTGCTGAAAGAGCAGACTTGGAAATGGAAACTGTGGATAATGTATATGATATTTTGAAAGCAGAATTTGAAGAAGAACCTTCTACTGACGACCGACAAGAAGACGACAAAGAAAATAAGGATTAAAGAGTCTTTATTCTTTGTGTCGAAAGTAGAAGAACTTGATTTGGATAATTAAAAAAGATTTAATAAAAATACAGCAGATATGTCAGCAGAATACAAGTCTATAAGATTAAAACAAGCAGCCACGGAATTTAATGTTGGCACAGATACCATAGTGGAATTTCTTGCAAAGAAAGGCAAGACAATAGAAAACAGACCTACAACAAAGATAGACTCTGAGGCATACGAATTGCTTGTCAGTGCTTTTCAAGGCGAGAAAGCCAAGAAAGAAAAAGCCGATAGCTTACAAATAAGCATCAATAAAAAAGCCGAAAAAGAAATCGTAGCTGAAGACAACCTACATGAGGAAGCCACACAAAAACAAGCCGACTCAACCAATGCGGGTGATATTATTGTGAAATCCACTACCATAGACTTTTCTGCCGATAAGAGTAAAAAGAAAGATTCAACAAAGCAGGATAAGAAAGATTCAAACAAGGAAGACGAGAACCAGATTTCTGTAGAGGCTGTCATTAATAAAGATGCTCCTACTCCAGAAATCAATGAGCAGGATAAAGAGGTTATAGTTTCCAAAGACGGCAAGAAGATAAATATTTTAGGAACTATAGACTTGTCTTCTCTAAATACAAAAATAAAACCGGATAAAAAGACTGTTGCTGAAAGGAAGAAAGAAGAAAAAGAGAAACAAAAACAAAAGAAAGCTGCTGAGACTGACAATAAAGAATCTGCCGATGCATCTGACAAGAAAAAGAGAAAAAAGAAAGATAAGGAAAAAGTAGATATAGAAAAGGCTATAACACAACAAGCTGCTGAAACCAATGAGGAAGAAAAAACAGCGGAGACTCCTCATAAAGAAAAGACAGAAGAGAAAAAAGAAAACTTCATAGAAACCAAATATGTTAAACTTTCTGGTCCTATACTTACGGGAGAAAAAGTGGATTTGAGTCAGTTCCAACATTCAGATGCCAAAAAAGACAAGAAGAAAGACAAGGACAAAGACTTGGATGCCAAGAAAAAGCGTAAGCGTATAAAGACCAATGCTGCTAATCCTATCAATAAAGACGCCAAGAGTGTTGAGCAAGAGATAAAGGCAAAGAAAGACAAGAAGAAAAACAAGAAGGATAAAAAGAAAGTTAAGGAGATAAATACAGAGGAGATAGAAAAGCAGATAAAGGAAACCCTTGCAAGATTGTCCCCAATGGGTAAGAGTAAGACTTCCAAACACCGTAGGGAGAAAAGACAACTTATTTCACAACATCATCAGGAAGAACTTCAGCAGATAGAAGAAGAAAGAAAGATACTGAAGGTTACAGAGTTTGTTACGGCTAATGAATTGGCAACAATGATGAACGTGCCTGTAACCAAGATTATCGCATCTTGTATGCAATTAGGAATGTTTGTTTCCATTAATCAACGCTTGGACGCAGAAGCATTGCAATTAATAGCAGATGAATTTGGATTCCAAGTGGAATTTGTCGGAGCAGAGGTTGTTGAAACACTAAACAGCGAGGAAGAAGCAGACAGAGAAGAAGACCTTGAGCCACGTTCTCCTATTGTTACTGTCATGGGACACGTTGATCATGGTAAAACATCTTTGTTGGACTACATCAGAAAGACCAATGTTATTGCTGGTGAAGCTGGAGGTATAACACAGCATATTGGAGCGTATGAAGTTGTTTTGCCACATACAGGAAGAAAGATAACATTCCTTGATACTCCGGGTCACGAAGCATTTACAGCAATGCGTGCAAGAGGAGCAAAAATGACAGACATAGCAATTATTGTTGTAGCATGTGATGACAAGATAATGCCTCAAACAATAGAAGCTATCAACCATGCTCAAGCAGCAGGTGTGCCTATCGTTTTTGCTCTTAACAAGATAGATAAACCCGGTGCAGATCCGGAAAGAATAAAAGGCGAATTGGCAAATATGAACCTGTTGGTAGAAGATTGGGGTGGTAAGATACAGTCTCAGGAAATATCTGCCAAGAAAGGTACTAACGTAGAACAGCTGTTGGAGAAAGTTCTTCTGGAATCCGATATGCTTGACCTGAAAGGTAACCCTCATAAACGTGCAAAAGGTACAGTGATAGAATCTTCTTTGGATAAAGGTAGAGGATATATAGCCAAGATATTGGTACAAGACGGCACAATTCATCAAACAGACATAGTTCTTGCCGGCTCTTGTTATGGAAGGGTAAAAGCTATGTACAATGAAAGAAATCAACTTGTAACTTCTGCTGGTCCTTCTGTTCCTGTTCTTCTGTTGGGATTGAATGGAGCTCCTCAGGCAGGAGATACTTTCAATGTTGTCCAAACCGAAAAAGAAGCCAAGGATTTGGCATCTAAACGTATGCAACTGCAAAGAGAACAAGGACTACGTACTCAAAAGCATATTACTCTTGATGAAATAGGCAGAAGAATAGCCATAGGAGATTTCAAGGAATTGAATATTATTCTTAAAGCCGATGTTGATGGTTCTGTGGAAGCTTTGGCAGATTCTCTTTTGAAACTTTCCACTCCTGAGGTTCAAGTAAATGTTATTCATAAATCAGTAGGTCAGATAACAGAATCCGACGTACTGCTTGCAACAGCTTCAAATGCCATTATTATTGGTTTCCAAGTACGTCCATCACAAGGAGCAAGAAAACTTGCAGAGCAAGAACAGATAGACATACGTCTTTATTCTATTATCTATGATGCCATCAATGAGTTGAAAGATGCTATTGAGGGTATGCTTTCACCAGAAATAAAAGAAAAGATAGTCTGCAACCTTGAAGTAAGGGAGACATTCAAGATTTCCAAGGTCGGAACTATTGCTGGTTGTTTCTGTACAGAAGGCAAGATAAACAAGAACACCAAGGTTCGTTTGATTAGAGACGGCATTGTTGTTTATACAGGCGCATTGGCTTCCTTGAAACGTTTCAAAGATGAAGTCAAGGAAGTTGTTATGGGACAAGATTGTGGTTTGAATATAGAGAACTTCAATGATATAAAGGTAGGAGATATTGTTGAAGGATATGATGAGATAGAAATAAAACGAACATTGAAATAACAAAACACTACGGCTGGCCTCTTAGTTCAACGGATAGAACGGAAGTTTCCTAAACTTTAAATGAGGGTTCGATTCCCCCAGGGGCTACAAATAGACAATATTTTTGATAAACACTCACCAATGAGCCAGATGGTAGAAAAACATATTGTGGATATAAAAAACAAGAAAGCTTCTTTTCTATATTTCCTTATGCAGGAATACAATGCTGGAATGGTTCTTTGTGGCAGTGAAATAAAAAGCATACGGGCAGGAAAGGCCAATCTGAATGATGCTTACTGTACTTTTATAAATGGTGAGTTGTGGGTAATGCAGATGCATATAGCAGAATATAGGTTTTCTTCTTTTGGCAAGTTTGAGGCTAAACGTGACAGAAAACTCCTGCTAAACAAAAAAGAACTCAGAAAACTTGAAGCCAAAAGCAAGGAAAAAGGCTATACTATAGTGCCTACACTGCTATACATAGATGAAAGAGGGTGGTGTAAGTTGAAAATAGCTCTTGCAAAAGGAAAACACTCATACGACAAGCGGGAATCCATAAAGGAAAGAGATACAAACAGAGAAATAAAACGAGAAATTTTTAGATAACATTATACTTATGAAAAGAATAGTTTTTACATTAATATTTACTTTGCTTGCATTTGTAGGATATTCTCAGCAATATGTTATGACAAGCAGAGGTTATACCATTGATGGACAGATAAAGAAAGGTTCTGGCTATGCTACTCTTAGAGTATATCTGCCAGATGGTAACGAAAGATTGGATTCTACTTTGCTGGATAAGAAAGGTCAGTTTGTTTTCAGGGGAAACGCAACAGAAACAATGCCTGCCCTTCTTACTATTAACGGCAAGAAACAATACAGACTTTATCTTGAACCATCATTACAAATGACTATGGAGATAGATAAAAAAACAGACAAGCCTAAATTCAAGAATGCCAAGGAAACCCTTCGATGGTATTCCATTGTAGAGCCACAAGGAACAGAAGACTATGATGTCTATCTCGCACGTCTGGAAAACTGGGTGGTAAACAATCCTGAAGATATATTCACTTGTGATATCATTGCAAGTTATCTTTCTTATTATTGGACCTTTGATGAAATGGACAGACATTTGAATACTTTAAAAGGGAAAGCGACTTCCGGATATTACTACAAACAACTCAGAAACAGGGATAAATCCTTGGAGAAGATAGCAGAAGGCAAGAAAGCTCCCGATATTTCCTTGAATGATATCAACAACAAGAAAGTAAATCTTGCATCTTTCATAAGAGCGAAAAACTATGTCTTGATTGACTTTTGGGCTTCTTGGTCAAAAGATTATATGGAGCAGCTGCACGACGAAAAGGTTATCTATGAAAGATACAAAAACAAAGGTTTTGACATCTATGCTGTAAGTTTGGACAACAACAAGACCCTTTGGAAAAACATAATAAAGGATAACAACATACCTTGGACTAATGTGTGCGATTTTCAGATGTGGGAATCCAAGCCAGTCAAAGACTATATGATAAAATCCTTGCCGGACAATGTTCTTGTGGATAATACGGGCAAGATAGTTGCAAGAAATATCCACAAGGAGGCTCTTTCTGACAAACTGTTTGAGCTTTTGGACAATGAGAGCTATAATATAAGCGGTAATGTAGAAGGTATAAAAGAAGGAATAATAAAACTTACATTGCTAAAAGAAGGCGGGGAAAAAGAAGTGATAGAAAGCAGAATAAACAATGGCAACTTTTCTTTCAGTGGAAAGGTTGACAGAATATGTATGGCTATGATAGATTTTCCTGTAAAAGATGGCAGTATATCATTCTTTATGGGTAACAACAATATCAAAATAAGCGGCAAAAGAAAAGATATGGACAACATAAGCGTAGAAGGTTCTCCATCACAAGATGCCTTTTCTCGCATTGCCAACTCATGCAACAAGGAAAAGAACCCTATGCAATGTCTTTCAAACTATGTCTTGGATAACCCTACAAGCATATATTCACCATTTATCCTAAGCAGTTATCTCTATCCTTACATGTCTGACAAGGATATGCAGAAAGCAGTTAATTCTCTTAGAGGTGAGGCAACAACAATGTTCCAATACTCCCTTCTAAAAGAACAACTGTCTGAAACAAACAACAGCGTAAGCGAATATCAAAAAGACAAGATAAGGGATTTTTCTTTGGAGAATGACAAAGGAAATATTGTTTCCCTGTATTCCTATATAAAGAACAAAAACTATACCCTGATATCTTTCTGGGCTTCTTGGGACAATAATTCAAGAAGAAAAAACATTGATTACCTAAGAATTTACAAAGCGAATAAAAACCTTAATATTCTTTCTGTTTCTTTGGACGACAACAGATATGCATGGCAGGAAGCGATAAAAACAGACGGAATAGGCAAATGGGAAAATGTGTCTGACTTGAAACGTTGGAACTCTGCTGTTGTAAAGCTTTATAATATAAAATCTCTTCCAAGCAATATCCTTGTGGATAATGATGGAAACATATTAGGCAAAGACCTTCAGTTGGATGAAATACTTAACCTTATAAGATAATAAAGATCTCAATACTTTATTTAAGAACAATTATTTATATGGCAGAAAAAACAAATATCAGTATATGCTTGGGCAGTTCATGTTTTGCTCATGGCAATAATATGAATCTCAGATTTATACAAGCGTACCTTAAAGACAATAACCTTAAAGCAGACGTGGATTTCAAAGGACAGCTTTGCAGCGGTCTTTGTGGCGAAGGTCCTATCGTAACCATAAACAGCGAAGTCCATAAAGGAGTGGATAAGATAAAATTAGAAGAGATTTTAGATAAAACTTTCAAACATTGACCTCTATATCATGAATACTAAAAGCTATCCTATTTATACAGAGAAAAACAATTGTCAGGATTGTTACAAATGCGTCAAAGTCTGTGAAGTAAAGGCTATAAAATTTGAAGATAATTCAGCAAGTATAGTACCTGAAAAATGTATATGGTGCGGCAAATGTGTAGAAGTATGTCCATCAAATGCAAAGAAGGTCAGAAATGATGTGGAATCTATCATCCGTGCTTTAAGAAGCAATGAAAAAATCGTAGTTTCCTTGGCTCCAAGTTATCTGAGTGAGTTCTGTGACATAGACAACAGCAGTCTGATAGCAGCCTTTAAGGAAGCAGGTTTTATGGGAGTCAGTGAGACAGCTCTTGGTGCGGAACTTGTTGCTCTTAAAGCAAGAGAATGGATTGACAAGCAACCAAATGGTGTTTATTTCTCCTCTTGTTGTCCTGCCACAGTGCAGCTCATACGAAAATATTATCCTCAGCACTCAAATAAAGTGTCCCCAATTGCTTCACCTGTAGAAGCCCATGCTACCTTCCTTAAGAAACATTATCCTGACTGCAAGATATGTTTTGTGGGACCGTGCATTGCAAAGAAAACAGAATTGCAACTGAAAGACAACAAACTGGATTTTGTTTTGACTTTTAGGGAAATAAATGAAGTTTTTGAGGTCTTGGGAGTTGATTTGGAGTTTCAAAAACCAAATGCTGAAGACAAGTTTATTCCTATGAAAGCCGGTATAGGCAATCTTTATCCTACCGATGGCGGAATGCTTTCCTGTATGATGGATAAAGAATTGGGAAACGTTGCAAACCATTGTAAATTGACTTCAAAGGATTGCGAACTTCTTACAGTTTCCGGTGTTAAGAATGTAATGAGTGTCTTGGATGATGTGGAGAAGTTTGACAATTCAAAGAAATATTTTGTGGAGGTTTTAGGTTGTTCTGGTGGTTGTGTCATGGGACCTGCAACTATAAAGAAGACATCTTCTTTGGTAAAACGTACACAGATATTTGATAATACCACTGCATGTGAAGAAAGTGATGCATACAAAGATCTTTTCCAGACAGATATAACAACAGACTTTTCCAATATAGATACTTTTGAGCGAAGAGACTATACCCAGAAAGACATAGTGGAAATTCTTAAACGTGTAAACAAGATAAGTGACAGCGACTATTTGAATTGTGGTGGTTGTGGCTATGATAACTGTAAATCATTCGCCACTGCACTTTTGGACGGTTTGGCAGAGAATGATATGTGCGTGTCTTATATGCGTAGAGTAGCACGTGACAAAACCAACATACTTCTAAAAAAGATGCCTCAGGGAGTTGTCATAGTTGATGCAAATCTAAGAATAGTGCAGGCTAATAAAAAATTCGCAACCACACTTGGAGGAGATTTGGAAGAATTATATGATTTGAAACCTGGTTTATCTGGCGTTGATATTACAAAAGCATTGTCTTTCTACAACTATTTCTCAAATGTGCTGGACACTTGCAAGGATTTGGTTGAACAGGATATAAGAGAGGATGACAATTATTATCGTTTGAGCATTTTTTCCGTACAGGATCATCAGCAGGTTTGTGGCATAATAGAGAATATGCATGCTCCGGAGGTCAGAAAAGATATTGTTCTTACAAGAACACAGGAAGTTATCAAGCAGAATATGAAGATTGTTCAGCAGATAGCCTTCTTGCTTGGAGAAAATGCTTCTTATACGGAGAGTATGTTGAATTCCATCATAGAATCCCACAGTCAAGACTCGGGCAATAAAGTCAATCCAGAGGATGCAATAACTATGTAATAAAAACTATCTTCCTATGGCAGAAAATATATTTGTAGAGGCTGGCTGTTTTCAGATAAACAAGAATGGTAACTTTGCTTGTGGAGATACTGTCCTTTTACACAAGGTAGCTAATCAGGAACGTTGTATAGCTGTATTGTCCGATGGATTAGGCAGCGGAATAAAAGCCAATGTACTTAGTACTATGACGGCCTCCATGGCTATGAATTTTTCTATCAAGAGAGAACCTATAATGCGTACTGCTCGTACTATCATGGACACTCTTCCTGTTGACAGCAAAAGAAATATTTCATACGCTACTTTTACTATTATAGACATAGATCAAAACGGAGAAACAAAGATAGCAGAGTTTGATACTCCGCCATTGCTTCTTATCAGAAACGGAAAGGTAGAGCATCTTAATCCCAAGACATATAAGATTAATGAGAATGCAGAGATAAACACATACGAAAGAATACTTAAACTTACAGAACTTTCACTGAAAAAAGGTGATAGGCTTGTGGTTTATTCAGATGGTGTTTCTCAGAGTGGAATGGGAAAAATGGATATGCCATTTGGCTGGGATGATGGAGTGGAAGGCTTTATAGAAAACCTGTTGAGACAAAACAGTAATATATCTGCAAGAGAGTTGGCCAGAAGAATTGTAAGAAAGGCTGAAATGAATGATGGTTTCAAATCCAAAGATGATATATCTTGTGTAAGTATTTATGTACGTGAACCAAGAAAGCTTCTTATCTGTTCAGGACCTCCTTTCAGTGAAGAAAAGGACAAATATCTGGCAGAGGTTATCTCTTCCTATGATGGCAAGAAAATAGTCTGTGGAGGGACAACCTCACAAATCATAGCAAGAGAGTTGAACCGGGAGATAGAAGTGGATATGGATTTGGACAAAATAGCCTCAGGTCTGCCTCCTGAGTCACACATTGAGGGTATAGACTTGGTCACTGAAGGAATTATCACTCTTGGAGCATTAAGCAAACTGCTGGAAGAGGATAAATTCAATGACTTGCCACAGAACGACCCGGCATGGAATATCTTGAAATATGTTATGGATGCCGATATTATAGATATTCTCGTAGGAACTAAAATAAACGTAGCACACCAAGATCCTTCCTTACCTGTTGAGCTGGAAATAAGACGTAATGTGATGAAAAGAATAAAACGTTTGATAGAAAATAAACTGCTAAAAACAATAAATTTGGAGTTTATTTAGAATATTGGACAAAAAATTACGTTATATAATATAAGGAACAATTAAAAATAATAACAGACTCATGGTAACAGTACGAATTTGTGTAGGGACATATTGCTATCTTATGGGAGGTAGTCAACTGGCTCAATGGAAGAATTATATTCCTCAAAACCTGCACGACAAAATAACAGTGCTTTCTTCTTCGTGTCTTGGTTGCAAAGAAGACAATGCTAAACCTCCATACGCCAAAGTTGGTGAAGTGATTATAGAAAAAGCAACTCCAGAAAAAATTGTAGAAGAAATAGAAAAACAGATATAAAATCACAGAATAAGTAAATATTTACTTATCCATTGTATTTTTTCTATAAACAGAATAATTCCAAGAATCAGCCTAAGACAAGTATTTTCTTCAGGATGTGCTTGTCTTTTGTGTTTTAATTTTTGCAGTTTCGTAAAAAGATTATATCTTTGCACATTCAAAATCAAAACTAATAAAAAGTAGATAAAATAATGAAAATGACAAAACTTATTCCCATGATGATGTTTGCTTGCAGCAGTGTAGTTGCGATGGGACAAGGAGAATTGAAATCAGGAATAAAACCTGAAAACCTTAACACTTCAGTAAGTCCTGCTGAAGATTTCTATGAATTTGCTTGTGGTGGCTGGATAAAAAACAATCCTTTGCCTGCTGCTTATTCCCGTTTTGGTTCTTTTGACCAATTGGCTAAAGACAACAGCGAGAGAATTAACTCCATTCTCAACGATTTGATGAAGAAAAGCTATAAACATGGAACTACAGAGCGAAAACTTGCAGACTTGTATAAAATGGCTATGGACTCAACAAAGAGAAACAGCGAAGGAATACAGCCTGTCATGCCTACAATAAAAGAATTGGAAGCCTGCAAGACAAACAAAGACCTTTTGGCTTGGCAACTTAAATATGCACCTATGGGAGTTCAGGAATTTATGTATATGGGATTCAATGCAGATGAAAAAGACTCAAAGAACAATATTCTGAACATTTACCAAAGTGGTCTTACTCTTGGCCAGAAAGAATATTATCTGGACAACGACCCTAACACAACAGAAATACGTGAAGCATACAAAAACCACATAGTAAGAATGTTTAAACTCTTTGGTTTCAAAGAAAAAGAAGCTAAAAAGAAAATGCAATACATTCTTAACCTTGAGACAGCCATAGCAAAAGTTTCTCTTTCACGCACAGAACTTAGGGACGTGGAAGCCAACTACAACAAGATGAGTCTTAAGGATTTTGAAACACGGTATCCAAACGTTCCATTGCGTAAAACAATGAATGCAATGGGAGTAAAAGATGAATACTTCCAGCAGATGATAGTCGGACAGCCTTCTTTTGTTAAAGGAATGAATGATATACTTGCTAAAATCAAACCGGAAGAATACAAAGCATATCTTGAATGGGACGTTATCACATCTGCAGCTTCTTATCTTAGTGATGAGATAGCAGAGGCTAACTTTGATTTCTTTGGCAAGACTCTTTCAGGTTCAAAGGAAATGCAGCCTCGTTGGCGTCGTTGTACTTCTCAGGTTGAAAGACAAATGGGAGAGGCTCTTGGTAAAATGTATGCAGAAAAATACTTTCCTCAGTCTTCCAAAGACAGAATGGCAAAACTTGTAAAAAATCTTCAGATTGCTCTTGCAGAGAGAATAAAAGCACAGGATTGGATGGCACCTGAAACAAAAATAGCTGCTTTGGAAAAACTCCTTACTTTCTATGTCAAGATAGGTTATCCTGATACTTGGACAGATATGTCTGCTTTGAAAATAGATGCGGGCAAGTCTTATTATGAAAACATTATGGAATGCAACCGTTTTTGGACAAAAGACAATCTTGACAAGAAAGCCGGCAAACCGGTGGATATAGATGAGTGGCAGATGTTCCCACAGACAGTAAATGCATACTACAATCCTACAACCAATGAGATTTGTTTCCCTGCAGGTATTTTGCAATATCCTTTCTTTGACCCTACAGCAGACGATGCATTCAACTATGGTGCCATTGGCGTTGTCATAGGACACGAAATGACTCACGGATTTGACGACCAAGGCTCACATTACGACAAAGAGGGCAACATGACAGACTGGTGGGTTGCTTCTGATGTTGAGAACTTCAAGGAAAAAGGCAAACAATATGCTGAGTTCTTCTCCAAGATAAAAGTATTGCCAGACCTTAATGCCAACGGACAACTTACCCTTGGAGAAAACCTTGCTGACCATGGCGGTTTGCAGGTTGCATGGTATGCTTACAAGAATGCAACCAAAGGAAAGGAACTTCCAGTCATAGACGGATTTACGGCAGACCAGAGATTCTTCCTTGCATACGCAGGTGTTTGGGCAAGCAATATAACAGAACAGGCTATACGTCAGCAGACAAAATCCGATCCTCATTCCTTGGGACGTTGGAGAGTGAATGGTGCGTTGCCTCATATAGACATGTGGTACAAAGCTTTCAATGTTAAATCATCAGACAAGATGTATATTGCTCCAAAAGAAAGATTGAACCTTTGGTAGTATAGGAAATCATAAAAAAATATCATACAAGAATAAAGCACTATTCTTGTTGAAGAAAAAACATCAGGATTTTAGAAAAAAAGTCTTGATGTTTTTTATGTAAACTCTTGATTTTAGAAAAAAAAGTCTTGATGTTTTTTCACAAGAAGGCACATGGCTCACAGAATTGTGAGTCTTTGCTGTTCAGGGAATTTTTACTTTGTTTCTGCAGGAATAATCCTCTGCAATAAAGAAACAGAAAATTCGTTAGTAAAGAAACTATATGGGTATGAATACAGATAAACGGGAAGAGATTATCAACGCCTTGGTTATGTTGGGCAAGGATATAGAGGAGAATATGGACAAAGAGCCTTATTTGTCCATGTACAGGAAAGTGAGAAGTGAAAATCCATGGTTTCTGGAAGATAATACAAAGTATGCTTTGCAGCAGTTCCTTCCTTGGCTACAGAAAGATATTCTGGAAAACTTTGCAAACAGGTATCCTTGTCAGCAGAAAAGAAAGAGACTTGCCATAGTTTGTGCAGGGAATATTCCTGCTGTAAGTTTCCATGATATTCTTTGCGGACTTTTGTCAGGCAGTGAAGTACAGATAAAACTTTCTTCAAACGACAAAGTCTTGATACCTTTTCTGTTAAACAGAATAAATAAACAAGAACTTCTACCCATTTCATATACAGACAAGATAAAGGATTTTGATTTTGTGATTGCCACGGGCAGCAATAGCAGTTCCCTGTATTTTGAATCTTATTTCAGGAACTGTCCGCATATTATCCGTAAGAGCCGTTCTTCCATTGCAGTCGTTACACATGAAGATAATATTTCAGGTTTGGAAGATGATGTGTTTATGTATCTGGGTTTAGGCTGCAGAAATGTTTCTTTGCTGTTCCTGCCATTAGGTTTTGATATGGAAAGGTTGAAAAACAGGTTTAAAAAATATTCTTTTTTAGCAGATTTTCATAAATACAAAAATAATTATGATTATTATCGGGCTGTTTTTCAAATGAATAATGTCAATGTTATTGATGTAGGTTTCTATCTACTGCAGGAAAACAGACAGTTACATTGTCCTATAAGTGTTGTGAATTACTGTTTCTACAAGGATAAAAAGGAAATAGAATCCTTTGTTGAAGAAAACAAGGAGGAATTGCAGTGTGTTGTGGCAGGCAGTTTCAAGTTCAACGACGGAATTCCAACCGTTCCTTTTGGCAAGGCTCAGTCTCCGAATATAGATGACTATGCCGACAATGTGGATACTATGGATTTTCTGAATAAAACAAGCTTTTAATTTTCCAAAACTTGGTTTTAAGAGAAAAAGACTTCGTTTCTGAGAACGCAAACGAAGTCTTTTTTCCGTATATGTGATTATTGATTGAGAAATCTGCCGTTATCAAAATCGGGGATACAGCTATCCACTGAAGAAAGTTCTTGTAGCCAGCCTTTATATAAGCCCAAAGAATAGAGATGCTCGGCAACGCTGTCATATTCTTCTTTGCCTAACACTCTGTTCAGATTTTCGTATTTATCTATCTTGAAAGGTGGAAAATATTGTCCCATAAGTGAAACGGTAAGCGAAAAAGATATTTCCATAGATATGGTTTCCAATACTTTTTTGCTCTCTTCCACATGTTCGGGCAAGATAAGATGGCGGATAATTAAACCGTTTTCCGCTATTTCGTTCTCATCTGTGATAAGAGTGGAACCCTTTTGTCTGTACATCTCTTTTATTGCGTTGAGACAATGAAGAGGGTAGTCGTTGATTTTTGAATATCGTCTTGCAATATCGTTGCTTGCATACTTGAAATCAGGGAGATATACATCTATTTCTTCCTCCAGAGTCCTTAGAATATTGACATTCTCGTATCCAGAGCTGTTATACACAAAGCGAGGATAAAGATTTCTTTTGTGAAGTTCTCGGATGATAACACTCATTGCTGGAATATGAGGTGTTGGAGAAACAAAACCGACTATGTTTTCGCTGTCTTTTAATACCTCGGCAATCTTTTCTATCACCTCATTCAGACTTTGATAGTTGTTTTTGCACGGTTTTGAGTTGTCGGATATGCTTTTGTTCTGACAAAAGATACACTGGCAGCTGCAATGAGAAAAAAACACGTTGCAGATACCTTTTTTGCCGCTTAAAACAGGTTCTTCCCCTTTGTGATTACATATCAAAGCGATATTTATATCAGCATCTGCATTGCAATATCCTCTCTCTCCTTCAAGCCTGTTGACTCTGCACTTATGAGGACACAACTCACAAGAGGTCAATGCTTTTATCTCTTCTTCGGAATAATAGTTTATAATGTCAGTCATTTCGTTTTTGAAAAATTTCTGCAAAGTAAAGAAAAAAAACTGAGAAAAACTTTGTTAATTACCTTTTTTTGTATAATTTTGCACTCTGATTTAAGGAATGGCGCATTCGTCTAGTTGGCCTAGGACGTGAGATTCTCATTCTCAAAATCAAGGGTTCGAATCCCTTATGCGCTACTTGTTTGTTGGGATATAGGATAGTAGGACAAGAGTTTGGTTCTTTGGACAGAAAAAGCGGGAGAGTGGGGAAGAAGGTGAATGTTTGGAGAGTAGAGAAAAAGGAAAATTGCCAGAGTGGTTGATTGGGCTTGACTCGAAATCAAGTGTACGGGCAACTGTACCATAGGTTCGAATCCTATATTTTCCGCATAGAGATATGAAATCGTAATAAATTTTTTCATAATCATTTTTGTTTTAGTATATTTTGGGAATATTGTTGTGAAACAATATTCTTTTTGGTTTTATATCTTATTGTTGTCTTTGGAAAAAGCCTATTTGCGTCTTACTATTGAAACAAACAAGCGATATTCTTCTGAATATTGAGACAAAATCTCAGCATCCTGCTTGACATAATTCTGAGTGCAGAGATATTCTTCCGGAGACAAATCCACGGTGTCAAAATTGTCTGCGATACCTCTTCCTGTCATTTTTACGTAGGCTTCTTTTATGGTCCAGAGCTGAGTAAAAGCAGCATCTTTTTCCTCGTCAGCAAGCGAATCAAGGTATTTTTTTTCCTTTTGATGAAAGAATCTTTGTGCGATATTGATTTTATCTGTCCTAAGGCTTTCAATATCCAGACCTATCTCCTGTTTATCCACACAGACGGCTATGTAACCGTTTGTGTGGGAGACAGAAAAAAACAAACCATCTTCGTTTGCGAAATACGGTTTGCCTTTTTCCGTCCTGCAAATGGTATAATCTGTGATAATGTTCTGCTTTTTCAGGTTGTCAATCAAAAATTTCTGTGCCAAGACGGATATATTTTCTCTGTTGGACAGGCTATTGTCTCTTCCAAACTTTTCAAACAGATTCTCTATTTTTGAAATAAACAGCAACATTCAAGCCCTTTGGGTTAAATATCAGGAAAACATATCTTTCATCTTGTCAAAGAAACTTCGTTCTTTTGCATTTGGCTTTGGCTTAAAGTTGTCTATGGAATCCATTTTTTCCAATAACTCTCTCTGTTCCTTGGTTACAGACTTAGGAACCCAAACATCTACCCTTACAAGCAAATCTCCTCTGCTGTAAGGATTGCCAAATTCTGGCAGACCTTTACCCCTTAGTCTGTAAATCTTGCCGCTTTGCATTCCTTGTTCAATCTTGAACTTTACTTTTCCGCTTAACGTAGGCACTTCTATTGTTGTTCCCATCACAGCTTGAGCAAAAGTGATGTAAGTTTGCAGGCAAAGGTTGGAGCCATCTCGCTCAAAATTCTCGTGTTTCTCTTCTTCTATGGATACAATCAAGTCTCCTGCGATGCCATTTCTTGCTCCTGCGTTGCCTTTACCAGAGAATGACAACTGCATTCCATCTGCTACGCCTGCAGGAATATCTATTTCTATGACATCTTCTCCTTTTACTATGCCGTCTCCGTGACAAACAGGGCATTTATCTTTGATTATCTTCCCTTCTCCTCCGCAGTTTGGACACACACTTTGTGTCTGCATTTGTCCAAGTATTGTTCTTTGAGTCTGGATAACAACACCGCTGCCATGACAATGAGAACATGTTTCCATACCGCTTCCTGCTTTTGCACCGGAACCGCCACAAGTAGAACAAGGGATATACTTGTTTACTTTTATTTTCTTCTTTACTCCTTTGTCAATTTCCTCCAAGGTCAGTTTCATCTTGACTCTAAGCGAAGAACCTTTGTTTACTCTTCTTCCGCTTCCGCCTCTTTGTCCGCCAAATCCAGAAAAGCCTCCTCCGAATCCAGAGAAACCGCCGCCAAATCCTCTGCCGCCGAAAACATCTCCAAACATGGAGAAGATATCTTCTATGTTTATTCCTCCAGCACCAAATCCGCCACCGTCTCCAAGTCCTGCTTCTCCAAACTGATCATATCTTGCACGCTTGTCTTTATCAGATAATACGCTGTAAGCTTCTGCTGCTTCCTTAAATTTTTCTTCTGCTTCCTTGTCTCCTGGATTTCTGTCAGGATGATATTTCAAAGCAAGCTTCCTGTAAGCTTTTTTTATCTCATCTTCACTGGCATTTTTCGCAACACCAAGGACTTCATAAAAATCTCTCTTTGCCATAAAACAAACTCCTTAAATTTATATTGAAACAACAACCTTTGAATATCTTATTACTTTATTGTTAAGATAATATCCTTTTTGAACTTCATCAAAAACTTTGCCTTTGTCTTCCTCGTTTTGAGCTGGAAGCTGGGAAACTGCCTCATGCAGGTTTTCATCAAAAACTTCTCCCTTGGCATTTATAGGTTTCAGCCCCTTGTGTTCCAGAGTTGAGAGAAGTTTTTTATAGATAAGAGTCATACCTTCTTTTGTATTTTGGGCTTTCTCATCTTCTTCTTTTTCCAATGTCTGCAAAGCTCTCTCAAAATCATCTATTATAGGAAGAATGTCTTTAATCAGACTCTCAGAAGCATTTTCTATAAGGTCCAAACGCTCTTTGTTTGTACGTTTTCTGAAGTTTTCAAACTCAGAATAAAGTCTTAGATATTTGTCATTTATTTCCAGAAGTTTATTTCCAAGACTTTCGGTCGTCTCTTCTTTTGTTTTTTCTTCAGATTCTTCTTCGTTCTGTGTATTATCCTGACTTTCTTCTTGTTTTGCTTGTTCTTCAGTGTTTGTGGTCTCTTCTTTCTGAGTATTTTCTGCCTTGTTCACTTCCTGTTCGTTTATATTTTTTTCTTGTGTTTCCATTTTGTTTTTACGTTTTTTTAGTTTAAACATAACGTTTTCAAAATTTATACCTTTATTATTATAATATGACAAAATGTCATCAATTTTTCAGTTCTCTTTTCTTGAAAACATCCATTGGCTGCAAAGGCTTGTCTTCTATTTTCCAGATAAATCCTTTCAAACGCTTGACTTCCAACGGCACTTTCTCATCATCGTCCATATAGAAATCAGGATTGTCTATGGCAGTCATTTTATTTATCTCGCCTTTGTTGAAATAAAGATTTAACTGACGGGCTTTTCCGATATTGACTCCTGAGAGTTCTTTTTCTTTTATTGTTTTCTGAGCCGAAACACTGTCGTTTTGTGTACTTAGTGTTGAATCCTGGCTCTGTTTTTTCTTCTCCTCCCAAAGATAATAGACTATTTCGCTGTTGCCTACAACTTCCGCATACTTGATTTTGTTCTTTTCAAACCAGCCTGTAAGGTTTTTGCCTATGACTTGGTTGAAATATTGTTCAGTCAGTGTGTCGGAGTTCTGCACAATCAAAGGATTTGGAAACATATACAGCTTTTTTATTCCTTTTTCTGTTGTTTCCATGACTATGGTATCAGAAGAAATCTGGGAATTTTCTGTCCAAAGCATAGGAGAAACCAGCATTGTGAGAATGGAATCCTCAACTACGTAATGACACCATTCGCTTGCACCCTGAAAATCTTCCCTGAAAAACTTGCAATGAGGAAAACCATACAAATCATAGACCTTATAGTTTGTGTCCATTTCTATTCTTAGCGTGTCGGAGTGAAAATATAGAGTGTCTTCCTTGTCTATCTGTCTGCAGAGTACGTTTCCTGTCAAAACAGCCACAGAAACTGTGTCTATAGTGTTCAATACAGCACTGTCGCACGTGGTTATCATATCATTTGTGGTGTCTTGCATAAAAAGATTTCCAAAAGCAAAACCCCGTTTTTCTTTTCTGTGGTAATAGACTGTATCTCCTGTGATATATTGTTCTTTTGTATAAATCTCAGGACGTTCTTCTGAATAGACTTCTTCTGTTTCTGTGTTGTAGGTTCCTTGAGTTGTAAGAACCTTTATGCTGTCTTCCATGTCTATCTGCGTAGGTCCAAGAAAAATAGCTTCATCTTCCTTGCTGTCATAGTAAAGAGAGTCTGTATAAATGGTGGCATCAGGTGAAGTAACCACAACAGAATAATAGAAATTGAAGAATTTGTCATCAATAAAATAGATTCCTTCCTGACTTTTCAAAGTATTTTCATTGTCCCAGATGTCTGCACCAGTGATATAGCGGACTGTGTTGTCGTTTCTGTCCAAAAGCAGGTAATCAGTCTGCATTGTTACCTCTTTGTCTTTAAGAATAACCGTCTTGCCACTAAGATGTCCCACACGTTCATTGCCATAATAATGCAATTCATCACCAGTCAAGCGAGTATCTTTTTGAATCATTACTATATTATTAAAGGCAAAGAAATAGTTTTCCTTCTTATTGTAGATAGCAGAGTCGCAATACATCGTCATACTGTCATGAACAAACACTACATCGTGGATAAGCGTCATGTCATCGGGATTTTCCGGACGGATATAGCCGACTTTTGAACTGTAGTCTATCTGTTTTTGTGCTGACACATTCATATTGACAGCAAAAACACAGATAAATAACAATAAAAATTGCAGGCTCAAAACAAACCTACAATTTTTTGTATCATATTGTCTTATTCTTTTGGAAAATCCTGTCACGTTATTACGCAAAGTTTTATTTCTTTTTAATCTTCATCTTCTGCATATTCATCATCAGAGCCTGCCAAGCCTTGGAATTTAAAAGATTTGTCGTAGGTAACCTTTATTCGTTTCTTGTCGTTTTTGCCTTTTATCTTCTCTGTAAGCTCTATGTAATAATATGTCTCCAATTTTTTGTCAGTAACAATCCTTTTGTATTTTGAATCATAGTCTATCTTCTGGAATTTTTCTATCTTGGCCTTAGGATAGCGAAGAGCAAGATCTTTTGTTATCAAACGCGGATAGCGTGCCTTATCCATAT
Source organism: uncultured Bacteroidaceae bacterium (assembly GCA_964639765.1). GTDB lineage: Bacteria > Bacteroidota > Bacteroidia > Bacteroidales > P3 > Scybalousia_A. Next base: position 59,995 of record CAZXEN010000002.1, on the reverse strand, counting down.
TTGTTGTAGTGGAAATAATTGAACCGTCTTTCATAAGAAGTATCTCGGCATCTGTTCCTCTTCTGTCATAGACAGCACGATAGTTCTCTCCGTCTTGCTTCCATTCTTTCACTTCTGCACGAGGAAATTTCTTTTTAAAAGCAGAAGTTACTTCATCTGGAATTTTTGGAGTATCCACAGCATCTGGTGTGGAAACATCTACTTTCTTGCTTTTCTTGATGTCTGCCTGGTCTTTTTCGTAGTCTATGGATATTCCTTCTCCTTCAATTCCTTCTCTCTCAGCCATTTTCTTTTGGCGATATTCTATTGCTTCAGGATTCAGACGGGCAATATAGTCTTTCTTGACATAGTCAGGATCTGGAGCATTTGTTTTAGTCAGCTTACCCCTTGTATCAAAAATCATCTCATATTCTGTCTGTGCAATACCTTTCATTGCTATTATGAGACGATAGTAGTTGTCTCCGCTCATATCTTCAACATACTGTGACTGTTTGATACGGTATCCCGGATAATTATTTATGAAATAATTGTCAACAAGAGTCGGCAGTTCCTGAGGTTTAATATCAAAGATGGTATATTGCCAATTACCTGTTGGGGTAAAGAACACTCTGCCGGTGTTATTGTCTATATTGATGTTGGCAACATACTGTCCGGTCTCAAAATACCAGCCTTCAAGTTTGTAATCTGTGTAGGTGTTCTCCAAACCCATACGGACTTCCTGCGGAACTTCACTTTTGCGAAGTTTCTGTTGAGCAAATGAACTCAATGTTGCACCTATCAATATTGCAGTTAAAACTAAACGTTTCATATCCAATGTATTATTTATTGTTTCTAAATATTGTGTCTTCTCTGTCCGGTGAGACAGAAATCAGGCTAACCCTTATTCCTGTCTTATCTTCTATTGCTTTTATATAAGTCTTCATTTTCACAGGCAGGTCTTCATAATTTCTCACCTTGCTTACGTTTGTCTGCCAGCCGTCAAACTCTGTATATATAGGAGTTATGTCAGAAGAAGCCATATTATAAGGAACGTAATCAATTTGCGTGCCGTCTATGGAATACTTTTCACATAGTTTTACGGTTTCAAAATTATCCATTACGTCAATCTTCATCAGCATCAAATCTGTCACGCCATTTATCATGCAGGCATACTTCAAGGCTACCAAATCCAGCCAACCTGTTCTTCTTCTTCTGCCTGTGGTTACGCCATATTCGTGTCCTTGTTCGCAAAGTCTGTTTCCTGTCTCGTCAAACAGCTCTGTAGGGAAAGGACCGCTGCCGACTCTTGTGCAGTAAGCCTTTGTCGTGCCAAAAATCCTTCCTATGTATGTAGGAGCAATGCCCAAACCGGAACAAACTCCGGCACTTATGGTGGAAGAAGAAGTAACAAAAGGATAAGAACCGAAATCTATGTCAAGCATTGTTGCCTGAGCTCCTTCTGCAAGTATCTTCTCGCCGTTGTTTATTGCGTTGTTGATATAGTATTCTGTGTTTTGAATATTGAATTTCTTCAGTTCCTCCAAAGATTTGAACCATTCCTTTTCATAATCTTCCAAGGTCTTGTCTGCTATTTTAAATTCTTCCACAGAAAAACCCAAAGCTCTTATCTGATTTATATGAAGTTGCTTAGCAGTGTTGTATTTTTTAGAAAAATCCTTCTCAAAAACATCTCCGACCCTTACTCCTGTCCTTGCAATTTTGTCTGTGTATGCAGGGCCTATGCCTTTAAGGGTGGAACCTATCTTTTTGTCTCCTTTAGACTTTTCATTGGCTGCGTCCATCAGTCTGTGTGTTGGAAGAATCAAATGAGCCTTGTTTGAAATTATAAGGTTGTCTTTTGGAGTAAAGCCCTTACTTTCCAAAGATGCTATCTCCTCCAAAAATATGCAAGGTTCAACAAGTACTCCGTTGCCTATCACGTTTTGTTTGTCTTTATGGCAGATACCAGAAGGAATTATGTGCAGAGCATGTTTCATTCCGTTGAATTCCAGAGTATGTCCAGCGTTTGGCCCACCATTGAACCGAGCAATAATGTCATAGTCTTTTGACAAAAAATCAACAACCTTTCCTTTTCCCTCGTCTCCCCATTGCAATCCGAGAAGAATATCAACTTTATTTGTTATCATAGTGTCTTAAATTAGAATTTACAAAAGTACAATAAATTCTTTAAATAGTGAAAAAAATCCTGTTTTTTTGTTTGTAACGTTGAATTATCTGTTCTTATTGTCCCGAAGGATTGGATAAACCTGTTTTTTTTGACAGGGAAATTTAGTCCTCAAAAACAGTAACTTACAAGTCCTGAAAAAAGAGTTGGATTTTAGAAAAAAAGATCAAGACTTTTATGTTCAAACATCAAGATTTCAGAAAAAAAATCCAACTCTTTTTTTTAAGAAACAAAAACTGTTTTTTATGCAGGAAGAACTGTTTTCTCAACACATTGTCCTAAGTCCTGTAAAAGGTTATAAATAATAAATAAAATTAGACAGATAACTTTGTTAATCAGATATTTATAGAAAGATAATAAATTTTGTCGGATAAATATGCAATTATTGATTTTTTATTTTGTACTTTTGCAGGCCATTTCACATATTTGTGAAGTGCAATCCGACTAAAACAAGATAAAACTATAACTGATATGAATCCTTTTGAGGAAAGAAAGAAACAACAGGAAGCTGTAAATCAAGCAATGTCAAGCATCAAACACATTATTGCTGTAGGTAGTGGTAAAGGTGGAGTAGGTAAAAGCACGATTGCTGTCAATCTTGCTGTTTGCTTGGCAAGGGAAGGATACAGAGTAGGTTTGGCAGATGCAGATGTCTATGGTCCGTCTCTACCGACTCTGTTCAATATAGACAAAGCAGAAATTCTTGCCACAAAACAAGGTGAGAGAGAACTGATGGTGCCTATAGAGAGATATGGAATAAAGCTTATGAGCATCGGTTTTATGGTTGATTATTCTGCACCTTTGATGTGGCGTGGTCCAATGGCTTCAAATGCTCTTACACAGTTGCTTAGTGAAACCTGTTGGGGTGAATTGGATTATCTGGTCTTGGATATGCCTCCTGGAACAGGGGATATTCAGCTGACACTTGTCCAGACTTTCCACCCAAGCGGAGCATTGTTTGTCTGCACTCCTCAACAGTTGGCTGTAAGTGATGTACGCAGAGCCATAAATATGTTCAACAATGACCAGATAAGCGTTCCTGTGCTTGGATTGGTTGAGAATATGGCTTATTTTACACCGGAAGAATTACCAGAAAACAAGTATTATATCTTTGGAAAGGAAGGAGGTAGAAAACTAAGTGAAGAACTTGGCATAGATTTCTTGGGTCAGATACCTGTTTCCTGCTCGGTTTCTCAGGCAAACGATAATGGTATGCCTATAGCTCTGAAAGACAATGCAGAAAGCAAAGCTTTCAAAGCCGTGGCAGATAAGATAGTAGAAAAATTGGATAAAGATTAAAATAAAAAAGTTAGTGATTATGACAGCAGAAGAAAGAAATATACTGGAAGCAAAGGTAAAGAATGCCATAGAGCAGATACGCCCTTACCTGCAGGAAGACGGTGGCGACATAGCCTTTGTCTCTTTGACAGATGAAAAGATTGTCAATGTGGAACTGCAAGGACATTGCGGCTCTTGTCCGTATGCTATGATGACATTGAAGCAAAACGTGGAACTTGCAATAAAAGATGCAATACCTGAGATAGTTTCTGTGGAGAATATCAAACCTCTGTAGAAAGTAATTTGTTAACAATATAAAAAACAATCGCCAAAAATGGCTACATATACGAAGACAGGTGATACAGGAACCACCTCTTTGGTAGGTGGAACACGGGTAAAGAAGTATGACATTAGAGTACAGGCATACGGAGAGATAGATTCCCTTGTCAGTCTTATGGGATATATCGACACTTTGCTGAAGACGGACGACTACAAGAATGCTTTTGTTGTAATACAGAAGAAGTTGTTTATATGTGAAAGCATAGTTGCCTGTGAAAAAGAAGACATGCTTGACAAAATGGGTGCTATCATGGACAGTGACATTATGTTTCTGGAAAGAAAGATAGATGCCATGGAAGAGGAACTTCCAAAACTGGAGGCATTTGTCATACCTTCTTCTTCCCAAACGGCATGTCTGTTGCATTTAGCGAGAACTATGTGCAGAAAGTGTGAAAGACTATGCGTGGAAGTAAGTGACAAACATGGATTGGATTCCAATGTTTTGAAATATCTTAACCGTTTGTCAGACTATTTCTTTGTCCTTGCACGAAAAGTCATGCAAGACAAACACAGGACAGAGAGATTCTGGGAAGCATAGAAAATAAAGTAATAACAAAAAAGAAAGAATATGTATTGGAGTTTAGAACTTGCGTCTCATTTGGAAGATGCTCCTTGGCCTGCAACGAAAGAAGAGCTTATAGATTATGCTCTTAGAACAGGTTCTCCTGCAGAAGTTGTGGAAAATCTTAGAGAAATAGAGGACGAAGGAGATATTTATGACTCAATAGAGGATATTTGGCCGGATTATCCTACAAAAGAGGACTTCTTCTTTAATGATGAAGAGTACTAACAGTTGATTTGTCAAAGGTGTTTGAGTGTTAAGCTTGAAGTCCTTGTTGTTTTTTTTTGCTGAGTGAATATAAATAATCCCAAAACGCAGCTCCTTGTATTAACAGGTCTGTATATAGTTTCATTGTTGGCTGCTTCTTTCATAGGAGCCTTGGTTTTGTTGGCCACAAAAGACCTTGCCCTTGTTTTAATACTAAGTACCTTAATCAGTTTTGGAGGCAGTGTACTGGCCTACCATAAGATATTTGACCAAACGTTTGTAGATAGAAATCTTTTCCAGAAACCCGAAAGCTGGAAATGGTTTTTTGTGGCAATATTGCTGTTTCTTGCTTCCATACCTCTTGTGGAATATTTTTCAAAACCAGAGACAGACCAGACAATATTAAGACTCTGTGTGGGTGCATCTCCTCTAAGAATAGCAGCACTTGTGATTGGTGTGGCAATTCTTCCGTCTGTTTTTGAAGAATGGTTTTTTAGAGGCATCATGCAAAGAAACATCTCCAGAATTGTGAAGAACGATTATGTGGCAATCGTGATTACAGCAGCGGTATTTTCATTAATGCACTTTGAATTTGCCAACTTTATACCAAGATTCATAATAGGCTTTCTTCTGGGCTTGATGTTCTGTTATTCAAAGAGTCTCTGGGTGAATATTTTTATACACTTTTCAAACAATCTTGTTGTTTTTATTGCTTTAATGTTGCAGGCCAACAAAAATATTGAACTTGCACAAGAAAGCACCTTTGACAACGTGCTTTATATCATACCTTCGCTATTGGTAATTGCAGTAGTTATATTCCTGTATGAAAAGAATAGACCTACAGGTTTAGAATTTTGAATTCCACTCGCCTGTTTTTTGCCCTTCCTTCGTCAGTTTTGTTGTCAGCTATAGGCTTTGTTGCTCCATAGCCTTTGTATTTCAGGCGTTTTTTCTCTATTCCAGCCATCAGAAGATATTCATATACAGCCTTGGCTCTGTTTAATGAAAGTTCCATGTTGTATCTGTCCTTTCCTTTGTTGTCAGTGTGTCCAGAAATCTCTATCTTCATATTCGGATTTCTGTCCAGCAGGTTGATAAGATTATGAAGTTCCACATAACTTTGAGGCAAAAGCACGCTCTTGTCAAATTCAAAGAATATATTCTCTAAAATAATTACCTCACCTACAGAATAAGTTACCGTGTCTTGTGTCTTTGTGATAAGGACATTGCCTTCTTTGTTTGTCTGACCGCAAGTTACACAGTACAGTTCTACATCATCAACATAATAATATGCTCCGGGAAGTATTTTTCTAAGACCCAAAGGATAATTCACATTACTTTGTTCTGCAGGATAAAAATTGCCTATGGTAAGAAACTTTTCTCCGCCCTGAGCAACAAAGTCTCCTTCTATTTTCATCCAGTTTGTTGTGTCAGAAAGCACTCTTATGAAAGGATTCACCACCTGTGGTTTGTAAAAAGAGGAGATATTCTGCTTCACATTGTTGATTATTTTCGTGCTGTTGTTGGTAAGCATCTGCCGAGTTGTGTCGCTGATCATTCTTTCTGTAAACAATCCGCCTATTGTTGCAACTGCTTCCGGAGAATATTCGCTTAAACTGACCCAGAAACTAAGATGATAAGTCTCTCCCTGTTTAAGTTTTTCTTTCAACTCTGTCTCTATGTACTCCCTATAGTCGGTTAATGAACAATAAATACCAACCATGCTTTCTCCTGTTCTTGGCATTTGGATACCAAGTTTGTTTTTGGGGACATGACATTGCTTTCCTCCACAATTATTGTAATAGTCGGCAGAGCCGGATGTCGGTTGCCACCACCCCAAAGGCTCGTTCATATATCCATAAGGGTCTATTCTCTTTGGACAAGCTATGTGTTCCTCAAAGGAATAATTGTATATAAGGTTGGAATCCTTATCCTGTATGTTGCAATACACGAAAGAGTAGGGTAGAAGCAGTATTATAAATAAAAGTTTTGTTTTCATGATATATCATAATTTGATTTCTTGTGCGTAATCCGTCCAATTTATGTCGGGAACCTTGTTAAACCATGTCATTTGCCGCTTTGCATATTGGCGAGTGTGTATTTTTATTTGTTCTATGGCTTCTTCTTGGCTTGTTTTGTTGTCAAAACAGTCAAACAGTTCTTTATATCCTACCGTATTAAGAGCAGGAAGATTTCTGTATTCATACAATTGTCTTGCTTCCTCTATCAAACCATCCTTCACCATTAAGTCTGTCCTTTGGTTTATTCTGTCTATGAGTTCTTGTCTCTCTCTCTTTATGCCGATAATATTGATGTTGAAATCTCTTTTTGAAGGATTGGCAGTGCGAAACGAAGAGAATGTCTTTCCTGTCTGCAGACATATTTCCAAAGCTCTTTGGATACGCCTGTGGTTTTGTTTGTCTACAATATTGTAATACTCCACATCTTTTTCTTTCAACAAATCCTGTAGATAGTTCAGCCCCTTTTCTTCATAAAGTCTCTGCACATACAGACGTGTTTCTCTTGATATGTCAGGCATTTCATCAATACCATTGACAACAGCATTAACATACAGTCCGCTGCCTCCAACAAGTACAGCATCATTATACAAATCAAAGAGGGAAGAAATCTTTGACAATGCTTCTTTTTCGTAGCGGGCAACACTGTAATCTTCTGTTATACTCCAGCAAGCTATCAAATGATGTTTTACAGAATTCAGCTCTTCGGTTGTAGGACGTGCAACTCCAATGTTCATTTCTTGGAATATCTGACGGGAATCTGCCGAAACTATCTCACAGCCAAGATATCTGGCAAGTCTGATAGCGAAACTTGTCTTACCGCTCGCTGTTGCACCAACAATAATATGAAGAGTTTTTGTCATAATTCTTTGTTATAACGAATAAAAACTTGAAATATTTTTATAAAAAGTTGTAAATTTGCATCATAAAACTTGATTTTGAATGAAAGAATATAGCAAAATATCACTGAGAGCCGTGGAACTGTCAGATATTGACAAATTGTATGAATGGGAAAACGACACAGAACAATGGAATATAGGCTCAAACAACCGTTATATATCCAGATTTGACTTGGAAAACTATGTCCTGTCCTGTCAAAACGAGGATATTTTTAAAACAGAGCAGACCCGTAATATCATATATCTGGATTCTGGAAAAGAAAAGACAAGTATAGGTTGTGTGGATTTGTTTGACATAGACAGCAAGCATCAACGGGCAGCCATAGGTTTCTATATTGACAAAAAACACAGAGGAAAAAGATATGCAAAACAAACATTGGTCCTGTTGGAAGAATATGCAAAGAACACTCTTCTGCTTCATCAGTTGTATGCTCTTATAGGAGAGGAAAATAAAGCTTGCCAGAATGTGTTTTATAAATCAGATTATAACAAAGTAGCTGTTCTTCCTCATTGGATTAGAAGAAAGGATGGTTTTGAAGATGTTTTTGTGTTCCAAAAGATTTTATAGCATGGAAAGGATTAAAGAATTTATCAGTAAACATAAGACACTGAGTGTTGTTATATTTTCATTTTTGACTTTAACTATGGTTTTTATTCTTGCCTTGGCTGATATTTTTACAAGTACAACAAATAATCAGACAGACAAAGAGATATTTATCTATCCAAATACAGACTATGCCTGCTTGTGTTCCAATCTGGAGAAAAAAAATATAGTAAAAACTGATAACCTGAGCTTTGTTTTGTTGTCTAAGCTGTTTTCCTTCGACAAGAGTTTCAAGGCAGGATACTATATTGTAGAGAAAAATACTCCAATATATAAGTTGGTGAGAAAGATAAGAAACGGGGAACAGACTGCAGTCAAGATTTCCATAAACAATATGAGAACTGCAGATATCTTTGCAGAGAAAGTTGCCAAAAAATTTCTTTTTTCCAAACAAGATATGCAGAAAACCATAGATTCTTTGCAATATATCTATCCTAATGAGTTGTTTTATAGCATCATTCCCGATACATATGAGTTTTATTGGACAACAAAACCTAAGGATTTGTTGAGAAAACTCTTCGATTTTTCTGAAAAATGGTGGCAGAAAAAAGAAAATGCAATAAAAACTTCAGGCTATTCCAGAGAAGATATAATAGTATTGTCTTCAATTGTACAGGAGGAGACAACAAAGCAAGATGAGAAATCAAGAATAGCTGGAGTGTATATCAACAGACTGAAAAACGATATGCTCTTACAGGCAGATCCGACAGTGAAATTTGCATATGGTGATTTTACTCTAAAAAGAATAAGGTTGGAACATTTAAGAACAGATTCCCCTTTCAATACATATAAATATAAAGGTCTGCCCCCTGCACCTATATGCTTGCCGGATGTTTCCACAATAGAAGCTGTGCTAAACCATGAAAAGCATAGTTATCTTTATTTTTGTGCAAAAGAGGATTTTTCAGGCTATCACAATTTCGCATCTACAGTTGCTGAGCATAATATCAATGCAAAGAAATATCATTCTGCCTTAAATAGAAGGAATATAAGATGATAAACATTAACATAATAAAAATAAAAGGACGATGTTGTTTGCATCGTCCTTTGTTTTATTTGTTATTTGATTCAGATTATTTCTTATGTGAAGCATAATAATTCATCAAACAACCGTCTGCCAAGATTTCCCTTTCGTCGTTTGTAAGATTTTGGAAGAATAGATGAATATCCTTGACTCCATCTTTTGTGATAACTTTTGCATCTATTTCTTCTTTTCCACTAAGAATAGCTTCTCTTATACCTTCAACATAAACAAAATCTCCAACATTGTAATCAAAAGCAGTTTCTTTTGCAATAGTGAAAGGAACTATACCCCAGTTGATACAATTTGAGCGATAACGTTTAGTTGCATATTCATAACAGATGTTAGCATCACCTCCAAGAACCTTTTGGCAAGAAGCTGCTTGCTCTCTTGCTGAACCGTCTCCAGGTTTGTTTGCAAATACACAAGAACCAAATGAAGTATTTTCTGCTTTTGCTCCAACTTTGTTAAGTGCATCTAATATATGTTGAGGAGTTTTTCCTGCTCTTCTTTCCAAATCTTCACTTTGAATTCTCTTGCTTGTACCAACGTATTCAGGAACACGTCTTGAAAGTGCAAATTCAGAAAGTTTCAACGGATTGGAACGATAAGATGAAGTTTCTCCTGATGGTATCAACTCGTCTGTTGTAGTTACAGGATCGTGAATAACAGCTGCAAGCTCAACTAACATATTATCTTGCATAGGATACATCTTTGGCCAATCCTTTATGTTTGGACCATAACGCAATTCCTGAGAAGCATCTGCTTTTCCGAAACCTTGATAAACGCGTTTTTCATAAACTTTAGGATCATATTTGTATCCTTCGTAATTTATAGTGTAGTCTATGTCTGTTGCAGCGGTAATAACACCACCATTAGCAGCAGTGGCAGCAATAGAACGGGCATCCATTAATGCAACAAGTGAAATCTGTCCTTGTCCTGGCTTACTTCCTTCACGGTTAGGGAAATTACGTGTTGTATGACGAATAGAGAATCCATTGTTTGAAGGAACATCTCCAGCACCAAAGCAAGGTCCGCAGAAAGCAGGCTTAATAGCTACTCCAGCTTCAAGAAGATCTTCTGCAATGTGAGAACGTGTAGCTGCCAAATAAACAGGAACGCTCTGAGGATAAGCACTTGCAGTGAAATATCCATTGCCTGTAGATTTATCCTTAAGGATAGCAGCAGCTGCAGCTAAGTTGTCGTATGTACCACCTGCACAACCAGCTATGATACCTTGATCTGCCCATACTTTTCCATCTTTTATCTTGCTGACAAGGTCTATTTCTATCTTGTCTCCAAAACGTTTCTTGGAATCTGCTTCCACTTCTCTAAGTATTTTTTCAGGATTAGCTTGCAATTCGTGGATTGTGTATGCATTTGAAGGGTGATAAGGAAGAGCTATCATGGATTCTTGCTTAGAAAGATCTATCTTTATCATGCTATCATAGTAAGCAACCTTACCTGGACGAAGTTCTTTATAGTCTTCAGGACGATTGTGCATCTTATAATAGTTATGTACTTCTTCATCTGTAATCCAAATAGAAGACAAACAAGTTGTTTCTGTTGTCATTACTTCTATTCCGTTTCTGAAATCAATAGGCAGGTTCTTTACGCCAGGACCTGCAAACTCAAGAACTTTATTCTTTACAAATCCATTTTCAAATGTAGCCTTAACTAATGAAATAGCAACATCGTGAGGGCCTATACCTTTTCTTGGAGAACCTTCCAACCATACAAGAACAACTTCTGGTGCATTGATATCCCAAGTGTTTTCCAACAATTGCTTTACCAATTCTCCACCACCTTCACCTACACCCATGTTACCAAGAGAACCATAACGGGTATGAGAATCTGATCCAAGAATCATATTTCCACATTTAGCCATAGCTTCTCTTGCGTACTGGTGAATAACAGCTTGGTTAGTCGGAACAAATATACCACCATACTTCTTTGCAGCAGAAAGACCAAAAACATGATCGTCTTCATTAATTGTTCCACCTACAGCACAAAGAGAATTGTGACAGTTTGTCATTCCATAAGGAATTGGGAATTTAGTCAAACCGCTTGCTCTTGCAGTTTGAATAATACCTACGTAAGTAATATCGTGAGAAATCAATGCATCAAATTTGATACGCATTTTCTTTCCTTTACTTTTGTCTACATCGTGAGAACGAAGTATTCCATAGGTAATTGTATTCTCTCTAGCTTCATCAGCACTCATATTAGCTGAATCCACTATCTTTTCTCCATCAAGAAGATAAACTCCTTTGTTGATAAGTTCTACCATTTTAATTGTATCCTTTTTACTTTTATTATTATAAACATTTTTTCGAAACCAAATTCAATTGCTTAGCTTCGAGGATGCAAAATTATACAAAGTTTTTAAATTAACATTAATTCACCAAAATAAATTTCAAATATTTGTCGTTTCATCTGTTTTTGGTTTATTATTAACAGATAAATCTTCAAAAAAACGAAGATTTCAGTTTCAAAATCTTGGTTTTTATTTTCAAAAACCAACACTTTATGACATAAAAACTTGAATTTATTTTATAAAAATAAAGAAAAATAGTCAGAATAACAGAAAAACTTTATAAATTTGCACTTAGTTTTAACGCAGAAATAATTACACAAAAAAAAACTAAATCAGTAATGAAAAGTATCAACGAATTACAAGACATTTCAACTCAGATACGCAGAGATGTTTTACGAATGATAAATTCTGCATCATCAGGACATCCGGGAGGAAGTCTGGATTGTGCAGACCTGTTTACAGCTCTATATTTTGAAGTTATGGATATTGACCCGAAGAATTTCACACGTGGAGGCAGGGGAGAAGATATGTTTTTCCTAAGTATAGGACATATTGCACCAGTGTGGTATTCCGCTTTGGCTCGTAGAGGATATTTTCCTGTAAAAGAATTAGCAACGCTCAGACAAATGGGATCTCGCTTGCAAGGACATCCTTCCTATCATGCTAAATTGGAAGGTGTGAGAGTAGCCAGCGGTTCTCTTGGACAAGGATTGAGTGTTGGAGTTGGTGCTGCTTTAGCTAAGAAGATGGATAAAGACAACAAGATTGTTTTTACTCTTCATGGCGATGGAGAGATAGAAGAAGGTCAAATATGGGAAGCTGCTATGTTTGCAGGCGCTAACAAGGTTGATAATCTTATATCTATCATAGATGTAAACCATGCACAGATAGACGGAAGAACAGAGCAGGTTTGTGATTCCTCATCATTGAAAGAAAAATTTGAAGCATTTAAATGGGATGTGAAAGAATGCAACGGCAACGATATGCAGGAACTTGTAAAAACACTGCTTGAATGCAAGCAAGTTTGTCATAAAGGCAAACCGATAATGCTTCTTATGAATACTAAAATGGGATTTGGAGTTGATTTCATGTTAGATGACAATGGTTGGCACGGAAAAGCTCCTAATGATGAGCAGACTCAGAAAGCATTGGCTCAATTAAAAGAAACTTTAGGTGACTATTAAACAAAATACATATAAAAAAAATAACAAAATAAAGGTTCTATGCTTTATTCTGTTTGTTCTGTGTATGCTGCATATTTCTCTTTATGCACAAAATGTAGAGAAGACCCGTATTCTTTTTGTTGTAGACTGTTCATATAATATGTATGAGAAATGGCAGAGTGAAAGTAAGATAAAAATTGCTCAATCCCTCGTATCAAACATTATAGACAGTCTGTCTGCACAAGAAGACGTGGAATGTGCTTTAAGAGTTTTTGGAAGTGAAAAAGATTATCCGACTCAGGATTGTGAAGACACCAAATTACTGGTTCCTTTCTACAGAATGAATACAGATGCTTTGAAAGCAAGATTAAAAGGAATGGTTCCCAAAGGTACTTCAGCTGTAACCAATTCATTGGAAAAGGTAAAAGAAGATTTTCCTAATGACAAAAGTTGTAGAAATGTTGTAATCATGATTCTAAACAACATAGACCGATGTGGAGGCGACATCAAGGATGTTTCTTCCAAGCTGCAGAAACAAGGTGTATGTCTAAAACCTTTTATTATAGGTATAAACAAAGGAATGAAAGATTTCTATCAAGATGCAGGTTTATACTATGAAGCAAACAATGAAGTGGAGTTTTCCAAAATTATGAATAATATAGTTAAACAATCTCTTCATAATACTTCCGTACAAATAAATCTTTTAGACTCTTATATGCAGACTACAGAGACTTTTGTGCCTATAACTTTCTTGGACTCAAAAAGCAAGCAGACTCGTTATAGCTTTATACACTCTTTTAACAGCAACGGTATCTCTGATACGATGCTTATAGACCCTTTGTCCAATTATGACATAATAGTACATACGATTCCTTGCGTCAAGCGTGAAAATATCAGCGTTGAGGCTGGTTCTCACACGGTTATTCCTATAAAAACGCCGCAAGGAAGCCTGTTTGTCAAATATTCTTCTGACAAAAACGATATAAACATCAAGCCATGCCAAGTTCTGGTTAAAAGAGTAGGGGAGAAGGACGTTATCAATCTGCACAGTATCAACAAAAAAGAGAAATACCTCGTAGGAAAATATGATTTGGAGGTATTGTCTCTTCCTCGTTTAAATATAGATGCTGTTGAGATTTCCCAGAGTTCTTTGACTACTATAGAAATACCATTATCCGGCATACTTAGTTTAGACAAAGCCAAGACAAATATCACAGGTGCTTTGTTCGTAAGAAAGAATGGTAAAATGACGTGGGTGAAAAATCTGGAAGAAGAAAAGATAAAAGAAACAATAGAGTTGCTTCCAGGCGAGTATGTCATAATAGCAAAGGATAAGTCCAACACTTCCAATAGTTACACACAAGAGTTAAAGATAGAATCCAATAAAATAACGAAAGTACTTATAAAATAAGAAGATAAAAAACGAATAATAATATGAAAGAATACAAAATTTTAGCTGAAAAAGATACACGTTCAGGCTTTGGAGAAGGATTGCTTCAGGCAGGAAGAGAAAATCCCAATGTTGTAGCTTTATGTGCAGACCTAAGTCCAAGCGTCAGAATGGATTTATTTCAAAAAGAATTTCCGGAGCGTTTTATAGAAGTAGGAATAGCAGAAAGTAATATGGTAAGTATTGCTTCCGGTATGGCATTAAGTGGAAAAATTCCTTTTGTAGGTTCTTTTGCTGCTTTTTCTACAGGAAGAACTTACGACCAAATACGTCAAAGTGTTGCATATTCTGATACAAATGTAAAGATTGCCGGTTCTCATGCAGGACTTACTTTAGGTGAAGACGGAGCTACTCACCAAATATTGGAGGATATTGGCCTTATGAAGATGATGCCAAATATGGTGGTTGTCAATCCTTGTGACTATACTCAGGCAAAGCAAGCTACATTGGCAGCTGCTCGTTATGAGGGACCTGTTTATATTCGTTATGGACGACCTAAAGTACCTGTGTTCCTTACAGATGATACTCCTTTTGAAATTGGGAAAGCTCTTATTCTGAATGAAGGAAAAGATGTAACAATAGTTGCAACAGGACACTTGGTTTGGCAAGCTATTCTGGCAGCACAGGCATTGGAAAAAGAAGGTATAAGTGCTGAAGTTATAAATATTCACACTATTAAACCATTGGATAATGATTCCATACTCAACTCTGTAAAGAAAACTGGTTGTGTTGTTTCTTGTGAGGAACATCTTTACAATGGAGGTTTGTCTGACAGCGTAGCCCAGCTACTATGCAGAAATCATCCTGCACCTATGGAGTATATCGGAGTTGATGACTGCTTCGGTGAGAGCGGAAAGCCTATGCAGTTGATGGAAAAATACGGATTGGACGCTAAAAATATAATAGAAAAAACAAAATCCGTGATAAAGAGAAAATAATTCAAATGATATATTAAACAAGTGGGTATTAAAACATTATGATTTTAATACCCATTTTTTTTCTTTTGTGAAATTTATCTCACACATCACGATTCAAGAACTATTTATTCCAAATTTATTTCCTTAGGCAAGTACTTGGAAACGTTTCTGTTGTGAATAATCATCTCTTTTACAAATGTAGATGAAACAAAGTCATCGTCTTTGTCGCTAAAGAGATATATGGTAGTAACCTCTGGAGCTAATTCTCTGTTAATCTTTTCTATATTGTTCTCGTATGCAAAATCCTGCCCATTTCTAAGGCCTCTTATGATATATTTTATACCATTCTTTCTGCAATAATCAACAGTTAATCCAGAAAAACTATCTACTTCTATATTTTCTTGTGTATCAAATGTTTTTTTTATCCAACTCAATCTTTTCTCAAGAGGGAACATTGTCTTTTTCTCTGTATTTATTCCTATCGCAACAACAACTTTATCAAACAGAGGTAAAGCCTTCATAATAATATTTTTATGACCTATAGTGATAGGGTCAAAAGTACCTACAAACAATGCTTTTTTCATTTATCTTTTTCGGTTAGGTTTTGTATATACTTGTTCCTGTTCTTCATTTATCATATATATAAGCTTGACACTTAACCAATTATTCTTATAATCTCTTTTCCATGTTCTATAATTGTTGGCATCTATGCTCTGATATGAATTATTGAATTCAAATTGTTTCCTTATAGGCAACAGAGAATACTGGTATCTTATATCCAGTTTAAAGTTTCTCCATACAGTAAATCTCAAATCTCCGATAATCGCAAGGTCGTTTTTCAGGAATTTAGCATTTGTTGTAGTAGGTCTGTCCATTCCAAATATAAGTGTATCAGGTAATTTCCAAGATTCTTTGGAATGATACAGACGACTGTACTGTATTCCGGCACCTAAAGTAATTCCGCCTTTGGCATCTATATAATGCAGCATAAGAGGTATATCCACATAATCCAGATTTGCTTTATATACAAAAGGATCGTTTTCTGTGGTTTCTTTTGCTCCTCTTTGAGATAAGTTGATTTCCATAGAAACCTGAAAACCAGCATTTGTGTTGTTTCTATTTAGCGGTAACATGGCACCGATGCCGACATTGTATCCTAATTTTTTGAATCCATATACTTCGTCACCATCTATCTGGGAGATATTGAACCCAAGAGATGCAAAACCTTTGAAAAATTGTGCATTAGCGTTGTAGAAACACAAAAATGCCAATAGTATTACGACAAGTTTTTTCAAGTTATTTCTATTTTTTTTGTTTATAAGTCTTTAACGTTTAGTGAGAATATTTATTTTATTGAATAGTGTTTTTATTTTTTTTATTGGTATTTTTCAACGTTTTTTCATTGAAAAAAAAATCAAGACCTTACGAAAAAAAAGATCAAGACTTTATACCTCAAAGATCAAGACTTTGCAAAAAAAGATCAAGACTTTTTTGCTAAAAATCAAATGTTTTTTTTCAATGATTTTAACTTCGTTAATTCTAACAAATATCAGATTCTTGAACAAAAGAACCGCATTCCAAAACTACTGAAAAATTTCAATATAATGTTTCTTATTTAGTACAAGTTGGACTTTTGCTTGCTAAGTAAAAAAAATTATTTATCTTTGCATTCTAATTTTATATTAAACATTATGGATGCTAAAGATAAACAAATTGCCAAATTATGTTATGCCTTACGAATATTAGTGTATATTTGGATAGTTGGCAAGTCATTGCAAATCATTGGTTTAACTTTAAAATTTATTACAGGGTAACAAATTTTTGTTAGGTCGTGCTGTTGATTTGTTGATGTTTGCCGAAGAATTTGCTGGACTAAAAGGTTTGAAATAAAAAAATTTGTTAATTTTGCACTCTAATTTTTATATTAAACAATTATGGGTGCTAAAGATAAAACAGAGAAAGACAAGCTATTTAAAGCTTTGAGATATTTTATTTATTTCATTATAGTTATTTTTATTTTTAAACTTATTGTTATTTATTTTAATTGGATTGCAGGGTAACAAATTAACAAATTTTTGTTAGCCTGCTTTCTCTTGTGTTCAAAATAGGTCGGAAATTCCTATTTTGAGAGGGAGCGGGAAACTTCCCGCTCTCCTAACAACTTGATATTATATGAGCAACTGACACATAGTAGTTATACTTATATACACGTTGCGCATTGAATTAAGAGTTTACTTGCTAAACCCACTCATTTTGAAAAAAAAACAAAAAAAATCAAAAAAAATTTGGTAGGTAAAAAAAAAGTACTAATTTTGCCACATAATTAAAATTATGTAAACTAATATATTCTTTCTGCCTGTTTCTCTCCTATAGAAATGAAATAAAAAAAGCGTTATATTTTATATAACGCTCAACTCGAATTTATAGATCAAACTATTGATTCAAGAACATCTTATTTCAAGAATGCCAATAAAATACCTGCAGCAACAGCACTACCGATAACGCCGGCTACATTTGGTCCCATTGCGTGCATCAATAAGTAATTCTTATTATCATATTCCAATCCTACATTGTTACTAACTCTGGCTGCATCTGGAACAGCACTGACACCAGAATTACCAATAAGCGGATTGATTTTGTTACCTTCCTTCAGAAATACATTCATTAATTTGGCAAACAAAACACCTACCGTTGTTGCAATGATAAATGAGAATGCACCTAAAGCAAAGATTCCTACTGATTTTCCTGTAAGGAATGTTGTTGCTTGAGTAGAACATCCAACAGTCAGTCCAATAAGTATAGTACAAATATCTATGATTGCATTGGAAGCAGTAACTGCCAAACGTTTTGTAACACCGCTTTCTTTCAACAGGTTGCCAAAGAACAACATACCTAACAATGGAATACCGCTTGGAACTATTGTACAAGTAAGAAGCAGTCCTATTATAGGAAATACAACCTTCTCTGTTTTGGAGACTTGACGTGGAGGTTTCATTCTTATAAGTCTTTCCTTCTTAGTTGTCAAGGCTCTCATAATAGGCGGCTGAATAACAGGAACCAAAGCCATATATGAATAAGCACTTACAGCTATGGCCCCCATAAGTTCAGGTGCAAGCTGGGAAGAAATAAATATGGCGGTAGGACCATCTGCTCCTCCGATTATACCTATTGCTCCCGCCTCATTAGGAAGAAAACCTAAAGCCAAAGCAGCCATATATGCTCCAAAAATACCAAACTGCGCTGCAGCACCTAACAACATCAGTTTAGGATTGCTTAACAAGGCAGAAAAATCTGTCATAGCTCCTATACCAAGAAATATCAAAGGTGGATACCAGCCATTTTGTACTCCATGATAAAGAATATTCAAAACAGAACCAGTTTCATAGATGCCTATCTTTAAGCCAGGAAAGAAAGGAATGTTTCCTATCAACATACCAAAGCCTATAGGTATCAAAAGCATTGGTTCATATTCTTTGGTTATTGCTAAAGTGATGAAGAAACAACCAACAAGTATCATTATAAGGTGTCCTATCTCAAAATTAGCAAACGATGTATAGTGGAAGAATTGTACAAGCTGGGCAGATACAAAATCCAAAAAGCCCATCTTATCTCCCTGTGCTGTCAAACTGATTAATAATGATAACATAACCGTATCCTCCTCTACTCTATTCTATTGTTACCAAGACATCACCTTCCATAATAACATCACCTTTTCTTACTCCTACAGATTTAACAACTCCGTCTCTGTCTGCATCTATCTGATTTTCCATCTTCATTGCTTCAAGGAGCATAAGCTTCTGACCAGTCTTTACAGTATCTCCGACATTTACAAAGACGTCTAATATTGTTCCTGGCAAAGGTGATTTTATACTGTTTGCACCACTGCTGCTTTTTGGAGTAACAGCAGCAACAGTCTCTATAGCTTTAGGAGAAGGAGATGCTTGACGATTTGTCAACAAGACTTTTTTAGGAGTCTGCTTTATCTCTTTATCTACTTCCACTGTATAAGGAGTACCGTTAAGTTCCAACTCTATAGTCTGTCCTTCAACACTTTTTATATCAACAGAATAATTTGTACCGTGTATTTTAAATTTATAATTTTTCATCTTTTCTGTGTTTTAAATTTAATTATCGTCTTCTATAAACGTTCATATTATGCATTTTGCTGCTCCAAGGAGAATATCTTCTGTTCACTTCTGTAATAGTAAGGACAGCATTTTCTTCATCATGCAGTTCTTTATCATATATGTATATGGCAGCAGCAATAGCCGCAAACTCATCTCCGCTTATATATTTCTTGTCTTCTTTTTGAGATGCAGTTTCATTGACAGTTGTCGCAACAACAGTTTTCTTTTTCTTCTTCTCCTGAAGTTTAACCAATGTCTTTGCAAATCCCATAAGTATGATAGAAATAATCACCAATGCAGAAAAAACAGTACCCATTGCTATCATTGTCAAACCTAAACCATAAGGGTCATGTTTCTTGATTTCTTCTGCTTTACGAGGTATTTTATATATCTTATACGCAGCTTCTGTTGTAGAAACAGTGTCAATATTTATGTTTTCAAAACCTTTTGAAACATCTATGTCAAATACATTGAATCCGGAAGGATTTAGTCCTGCTACATATAAACGTTTATTTATTTTATCGTATGAAAAAGCATTAGCAGCACCGACAAATTTATTGGTTATCTTGACAACATTGCCTTTCAAATCCACTACTCCTATATAAGAAGAATCTCGGTTTGAAGCAAGGAATATTATGTTGTTGTCATAAAGTGCTATACTTTTTGGCTTGTAGATAAACTGAACGTCGTGTCTTCCTTTTATAACATCTACAAGAAAAGTGTCGCTAAGTTCATATCCTTTTTCGGTACGTGAGAGAATAGCTATGGTATTTTCGGGAGTATCTATCACCACCATAGTCTGCGATTTACTATCCACTGCAAAAGTTTGCGGTATCAATGGATCTTCAAAAGCATTAGCAAGTGTATTATTGGTACAACAAGCTTTATCCTTCTGCTCTTGAGAGAAAACACTAAGACTCATCAACACCAAACCGCATGCAATGAATAATTTAAATATACTTTTTTTCATTGGCGTATAGTGTTTTTACAATGGAATATTATCATGTTTTTTCATAGGATTGCTATCCTTCTTTGTAGCCAAAGCCTGTAATGCCCTGATAACACGAAAACGTGTATTTCTTGGTTCTATGACATCATCTATATAACCATATTTTGCAGCATTATAAGGATTAGCAAACTTATCATTATACTCTTGTTCTTTTTCTGCCAAGAATTTTGCCTTTTGTTCAGCATCTTCCATTTCTTTAAGTTCTTTTCCATAAAGAATAGCAGCAGCTCCACTTGCTCCCATAACTGCTACTTGTGCAGTAGGCCAAGCATAGTTGATATCTCCTCTAAGTTGTTTGGAAGACATAACATCATGGGCTCCACCGTATGATTTTCTAAGAGTAACTGTTACTTTTGGAACTGTTGCCTCTCCGTATGCAAACAGCAGTTTTGCTCCGTTTGTTATAATACCATTGTATTCTTGTCCTGTTCCGCAAAGGAAACCTGGCACATCAACAAGTGTAACAATAGGAATATTGAATGCATCACAGAAACGAACAAATCTTGCGCCTTTTCTTGAAGAATTTATGTCCAAAACTCCTGCCATAAACTTAGGTTGATTTGCCACAATACCAACACTTACACCATTGAAACGGGCAAAACCTACGACGATATTAGGAGCGTATTTTTCATGAACTTCAAAGAAATCTCCATCATCAACAATAGCAGATATGACTTCTTTGACATCATAAGGCTTGTTAGGATTGTCAGGCATTATGGAATTAAGACTATCTTCCAATCGGTCTATTGGGTCTGTGCAATTGGTAAAAGGAGCTTCCTCCAAGTTGTTTGAAGGAATATAAGAAATAAGTTTTCTTATCATTTGAATACCTTCTTGCTCTGTTTCTGAAACAAAATGAGCTACACCGCTCTTTGTTGCATGAACCATAGCACCACCAAGATTTGCTTCAGTAACATCTTCGCCTGTAACTGTCTTTACTACCTTTGGACCTGTAACAAACATATATGAGTTCTCTTTACTCATAAGAATAAAGTCTGTTAGAGCTGGAGAATAAACAGCACCTCCTGCACAAGGACCAAATACTGCAGAAATCTGAGGAACAACTCCTGAGGCAAGAATATTTCTTTCAAATATTTCTGCATAACCAGCCAGGGAATTTACTCCTTCTTGTATTCTTGCACCACCTGAATCGTTTAATCCAATGACAGGAGCGCCCACTTTCATAGCTTGATCCATTACTTTGCATATCTTTTTTGCAAAAGTTTCACTAAGAGAACCTCCGTAAGCAGTAAAGTCTTGTGAGAACACATAAACCAAACGCCCGTCAATTGTTCCATAACCTGTAACAACACCATCGGTAAGAATTTCTTTCTTTTCCATACCAAAGTTTGTACAGCGGTGTGTTACAAACATATCAAACTCTTCAAAACTACCTTCATCCAAAAGCAAGTCTATACGTTCTCTTGCAGTAAGCTTACCTTTAGAATGTTGCTTATCAATACCTTTTTGTCCTCCACCAAGTCTTGCTTCGGCTCTAAGGTCTAACAATTGTTTAATTTTTTCTTCAAAAGCCATATTATATAAATGTATTATAAAAAAGTTATTTAGAACTTTTCAGTCCTAAATAACCAATTATTTATTCACAACAAAACTCTGTTAAAACTCCTAAAGTTGATTTTGGATGCAAGAAACCTATATTTAGATTTTCTGCTCCTTTTCTTGCTTGTTTGTCTATAAGACGGACGCCTTTTTCTTCTGCATCTTTAAGAGCATGATTTGTATCTTCCATCTTAAAAGCAATATGATGAACTCCCTGTCCTTTGTTTGCAATAAATTTTGCAATTGTACTTTCTTCACATGTAGGTTCCAAAAGTTCTATCTTTATTTCTCCTACTTTAAAGAAAGCAGTTCTTACTTTTTGGTCTGCTACCTCTTCAATGTTATAGCATTTTAATTCCATTACATTTTCCCAATATTTGATAGCTTCATCCAAATTGGAAACTGCTATACCAATATGTTCAATTTTTTTTGGTGTCATAATAATATATGTATTTAAATTTTAATAAAACTATTTTTGTTTCTTATCTGTTTTCTTTATTCCATAGACAATACTTTCCAATTGCATCAAAAAGTCTCTCTTGTTTTTGTTAGGATTGTATATAAAACAGTCAATCATTACCAATTCATTGGTAACTTCGTTTTTAAAACAATAGTTTACAAACGCACCTCCCATAAAATCTCCAAAAGAACGCCATAAACCTCTTGTTTCTATCATAACATAGTCCCCTATTCCAACGGTATCTCTATATAGTTTGGAAATATTCCCTCTTACTTCTGTACCCATATATGAATTAGGCATACTTGCAGGAATAAATGCTTTGCCTAAAGAGTCTCTAAGTTCAATCACTTTCTTTTCCAACAACAAATCATCTGATGTATATTTCTTTTTACACATCATAATGTTGAAACTTTCTTTTTGAGTTTCTTTTCTTATCCAAAGGAAGTTGGATGTTTGTTTTGCAAGATAGTAATCAGAAGAAAATGTAAGAGAAAAACCAAACATATTACTGATTATTTCTGTCAGTTTGATATTTTCATCTCTTTTGAAAGCATTATCTATTCTTATATGTTCATTTTTTCTGTACTGATATTTTATAGTTTCTGCATAGACATCAAGTATAGAATATATACTATCAACATTATCAGTCTTGATTTCAAAAATAGCCTGAGGATATACTCCTTTATTTATAGCTTGTTTTATAGTGTTATTATTGCCTGCTTTTTTTTCTATTATAAGAATATTTCTGTGTTTCTTAAACATTTCGGAATTGTAATATTGTGCAGGATTCAACTGTACTACATCAAAATAAGGTTCTTTTTGTGGTAATCCTTTTTGTGCTTTTTCAAAAATATTGCCTACAAAATCCCTCATCTGCTTATTATATAAAGAATCTGGTATTACAAGAAGCATTTCCAAAGTTTTTCCACCCGAAGAAGGCATTCCTTTCATTAGTTCATCTTCTTTTGTAGGAGTATGCTTACACGAAGAAAATACAACAATCATCATTAATACAATATAAAATAATCTTATATTCATATATTCTGTACAATTTAATACAAGATACTATTACGTTTTTAAGACTGCAAAGTTATAAAAAAAATAAAAATAGACATAATAATTAAAGTATATTTTTTTTAAAAGTGTAATTTTTATATAAAAAAAACGTCGTATAAAGAAAAAAATGATTACTTTTGCACTCTGTAATTCAGATATAGAAGAAATAACAAATAATTAACTAACAAAATCGTAAAAGATAATGAAATTGATTAATTTAGCTTCAATTACCAAGAAGCTTTGCGTAGGAGCATTGGGAGCTTTCTTGCTCATATTTTTACCTTTTCACATGGGAATGAATCTTTGTATTCTTAGAGATGACGGAGGTGAATGGTACAGAAATGTATGTCATTTCATGGGTACAAACTATATAGTTAAAGTATTTGAAGTTATACTTTTGGCTTGTGTATTGTTACACATAATTATTACTATTATAATGAGCATAGAAAACTATATGTCTCGTCCTGTTCGTTACGCTGTTCCAAATAAATCAAAAACAGGTGCAGGAAGTAAATATATGGCTGTAACAGGAGGTATTCTACTTGTTTTTCTTGTTATTCACTTTGTGGATTTCTACTTTGCTAAGGTAGGTTTAGTAGAAGGTAAATACGTGGTAAAGACTGAAAAAGTAGAAGAAGCATTTCAAGAGAAAGTTTTGAAATATCAGCAAGGAGAACTTTCAGAAGCCCAAGCCAATAAATTGCAGGAACAGTATATAGCAGTACAATCAATTCCTCAAGATAAAGTAGCCAAAGACAGAAAGTATTTTATCAATCTTACATCTAAGGATTTGGTGAAATATTGTGGTGAAGATTTCAAGGAATATGAACCAGATTTCTACAATATGGCTAAGGATAAATTCAAAAGCAAACTTTACGTCTTGATATATCTTTTTGCTTTCATTGTTCTTGCTATACATCTTTATCATGGAGTTGCTTCCATCTTCCAGACATTCGGACTTAATGTAAAGAAATATACAAAGGCTATAGATTATCTTGCTTTGCTATATGCAATATTCATTCCTTTGGGATTTGCTCTTGTACCTTTGATTGGATATTTCTTTAAATAAATATTGGATTGCTTAATTCTACTTCCGTTTATTTAGATAACTGAATAGACGGGAGTTTTTCGTTAATAAAGAAAGACCGTTAATAATTTATGAGTATGAAAAGATTTTTTTTAATAACAACTATGCTGATGATAACAAGCTTGTTGTCGGCACAAATGACAAAAGAAGAAATGGATAACATAAGAACAACAAATCCTTTGGTGATGCAGTGGCTTACACCTTACGAAACACCACCGTTCAACCTGATAAAAACAGAACACTACAAACCTGCCATGCTATATGCGATAGAAAAAGCAAAGCAAGACATAAATGCTATAGTAAACAACACCAAACCGCCAACATTTGAGAACACAATTGTTGCATACGAGCAGAGTGGTAGATTGTTGGACAAAGTTTCTGGTGTATTATTCAATCTTAATGAGGCATGTACTGACGAACAGATGCAACAAGTCTGTCAAGAACTCAGCCCTGTTCTTACCCAATATGCCAATGATGTCTCCATGAATCCTCAACTGTTTGCAAAAGTAAAGATAGTTTATGATCAAAGAGATGATTTAAAACTTACAACAGAAGACAGGACATTATTGGATAAAGTCTATAAAGGATTTATTCAAAGCGGAGCTTTACTTACAGGCAAAGACCGTGAAGAATATCGCAAAGCAACAGAAGAACTAAGCATTCTTACATTGAAATTCAATCAAAATGCTTTAAACGACAACAACTCTTTCATCTTAAACGTTACCAATAAAAAAGATTTGGAGGGAATGCCTCAGTATGCAATAGATGCAGCCAAACAAGAAGCACAAAACCGCAAGATGAAAGGCTGGGTATTTACTTTGGATTATCCTTCTTATTCTGCTTTCATTACCTATTGTCCAAACAGAGAACTAAGAGAAAAGATGTGGAAAGCTTCCAACTCTGTTTCCAACCACAATGATACCAATGACAACAAACAGGTTCTGAAAGATATTGCCAATCTTAGACTAAAGATAGCTAATCTTTTAGGTTATAAGTCTTTTGCCGAATATCAATTGGAAGATAAAATGGCGGAAAATCCTGCAAACGTGAATAAATTCCTTGAAGACTTGCTAAACACTTCCATGCCTTTTGCAAAAAAGGATCTACAGGCTGTTCAGGAATATGCAAATCAACATGGCTTCACAGATAAGTTGAACAGATGGGATTTTTCTTATTGGTCAGAGAAGCTTCAAAAAGAAAAATACAATATTTCTCCTGAGTTATTGAAACCTTACTTCAATCTGGATTACGTAAAGAACGGTATCTTTACTTTAGCTGGTAAGTTATACGGATTGGAATTCAGGGAAAACAATGAAATCCAAAAATACCACCCCGATGTAAAGGTTTATGAAGTATGGGAAAAGAAAAACAACCGTTTTATGGCTGTTCTTTATATGGATTTCTATCCAAGAGAAAGCAAAAGAGACGGTGCTTGGATGACTTCTTTCAGGGAAGAAAGCAAAGTGAACAACAACGAAATAAGACCATTGATACAATTGGTATGCAACTTTACCAAACCTACAAAAAAGACTCCTTCCCTTCTAACCTTTGATGAAGTAACCACTTTCTTGCACGAGTTTGGACATTGCTTGCATGGTATTCTCACTGAATGTACTTATCAGTCTTTGTCTGGAACAAGTGTGGCTCATGATTTTGTTGAAGGTATGAGCCAGTTTATGGAAAACTATGCCTACGAAAAAGAATTCCTGGATTTGTTTGCAGTACATTACAAAACAGGAGAAAAAATTCCTCAAGAGTATATAAACAAAATACGTGCTGCACAGAAATATAATGCAGGCTGGTTGTCTATCCGTCAGTTATTCTTTGGAGAACTGGATATGGCTTGGCATTCTATAGAACAGACCTGCAACAGTGATGTGGTAGAAGTAGAAAAGATAGCATCAAGAAAGGCTGAGTTGTTTCCAATGATTGATGGCTGCTGTATGAGTACACAGTTTTCACATATCTTTGGAGGCGGTTATGCTGCAGGGTACTATGGATATAAATGGAGTGAAGTCATAGCTGCAGACGCATGGGCCGCTTTCAAGGAAAAAGGTATCTTCAATCCTGAAGTGTCTGGTTCATTCCGCAAGAACGTATTGTCAAAAGGCGGCAGCAAGAAACCTATGGAACTTTACAAAGCATTCCGTGGCAAGGAACCAACTAATGAAGCATTCCTAAGACAACAGGGATTTATAAAATAAACCTCAAAATACAAACCCATAAAAGCAAAAGAAGATGTATCGGGGATACATCTTCTTTTTTTTATGGAAAATCCTGTTTTTCAGCTCAGAAAGTTTAGACTTTTTGGTAAAATAACTTGGTTTTTTGTGGCTTTTTTCAGCAATAACCGTAGGCAGTCACAGACTTATATCGGCTTTTTGGGACATCGTATCTGTTGTATCACACTAACAACGGTTTGGGCTGCTCTCTCAGTCATCTATCTCCAGAACCTTAAAATGTCTGTTGAATTTAATCTCAAGTCCGTTTGACAACTCTATCTCATAGGCGGAACCCTTGCGATCAATCTTTACAACTTACATTCCGTAATGATTATTCTTTACATATTCGGTTATGGCAGACGGAACAAGTGCCTGTGGAACGGCGTAAGTTTTGCAGTCTATTTCCTTCCACTCTCCTTTGCTGTTGAATTCCAACTTAGTTCTGTCTTCAGCACAACATCATAACTAACATGTGTCAGTTCAACATCTTTCTTTACCAACGACACTTGTTTGCCGACAAAATGAGTACTGATAAGTTTCTGTGCTGTCTGAGGCAAATCATTAACCGTTACCACTCTATCCTGTCCGGAACAGGCTGCCAACTGAAGTATAAACACGATAGCCAGCATCAAATAGTTTATTTTTTTCATCGTCTTATGTTTTTATATATTAATAACAGACGTCCCTCTCCCCTACTTCACTGACTGCTTAAATCAACACATTCAGAATCAGTTCCAACAACACCTCCCTGCCTACTCCTCCCAAAATGTACTGATTCAATAAAACGAATTGAGTATAAATTTATTTTAAAAAGTCAGTACAAATTCCTATTGACGAAGCAATACAAATCGCCATAATACAAAAAAAATAACTATAGACTTTTATTAACAACTATAAATAGTAAATATCATAAAGCAGTTTATTATTATTCTCATATTTATTTCATTTGAAGGATTTTTTCCAATTTGGTATCTGTAAATGTTTCCCATATAGCCAACCTGATAGGTTTATAGTCGGGGAATAATTGTTTGACAAACTCAATCTCAAATACCAGTCGTAAATCGTTTGGGTCTGCTTCGGGATGTACTTCATGTTTTGAACCTACACGAGCAACCTTGATATAATAGAGGTCACGGATGCCTTTACTCTTTCGGTAAGGCATAAAGTAATAGAGGTGATTGAGTTCAATGGTTGAAGGGAATTTCTTGCCGGTGTAGTAGATATTTATTGAGCCGTCAAGCAGTAATTCTATTGTGTCATTTTTAACCAGTGAAACGAGCAGATTTTTTGTTATATCAAGACCTTCTGCATTGATTATCTCTTTGTTCTCTATAATCTCTTCTGGAAACTCCTTGGCAATCTCCAAGAAGTTGATTGGTACAATGCTGCTTTGTACGGAATATTTCTTTAATATTGTTTTATCGCCAAACATGTATTTGGCAAATATCTTTACCGTTTCTACATTCACCGAATTGCCGAACTGTTTATAGGCTTGCGCTTCTATCACATCAGGCTGGAACGTGTCAGGGAAACTTTGAAGCCTTGCACACTCACGGAGCGTAAGAAAGCGTTTGCGACTGCCGACAATACTTGTTTGTGTGATAGCTACCAATGCAGGAAAGTAGGTTCCCGGCTTTACACGAATGCCTGATGGACGAAACTGTAGGATATTGTCCCACAAACTGGGGTTCTTGTATTGTCCCGCTTGCCATTCCAATTTTGCTTTTGCACCAAAAAATAATGGATGTTTCTTTGCTCGTGGCAGCCATTCGTCGAGGAATGCTTTGTTTTCGAGATAAAGTTGATTGTTTTTCAGGATAAAATTGATTTTCCATTTTGGATAGTCTGTCATATCCTCCGTTGGGTCAAGAGGTTTAAGATATTCGCTCCAAACGGGAAAACCAGGCAATTTATCTCCTTTAATATTATGCACAAACTCATCCCACAGATTCAGCAATTCTATCTTGTCTTTGGAGAGACGGTAACGGTCTATATCTACAATCTCGTTATCGTCTTGCATAATGTCGCCAATACGGCACCTGGGCAGTTTTTCTGTATCGAAAAGGAATTCGGGCAACTCTCCAATGTCCTTGCGGATACACATAATGTAAACTCGCTCTCGATGTTGTGGAATGCCTATGTAATGTGGGCTAAAGATGACAGGTTCACACAGTACATTGTAGCCAATAGCAACAAGATGTTGGTGTATCACCCGCCAAGTGTTGCCGTCGTCGTGAGAAGCAAGATTACGCACATTTTCCAATAAGGCGTATTTGGGTCGGGTTTGCTGCATAATGCGTTCCACATCAAAAAAGAGTGTTCCTTTGGTTTCATCTTGAAATCCTAATCGTTTACCTGCTTTAGAAAAGGCTTGACACGGGAAACCAGCACACAAAACATCATACTCTGGAATTTTGGTTGCATCAACTTTAGTAATATCTCTGTCGGGGCGTAATCCGTAGTTGACCTCATATGTCTTTCGGCAGTCTTCGTCAATATCGCAAGCATATACGCATTGCCCTCCAAGTTGCGACATGGCTTGATGGAAACCTCCAATGCCACAGAAAAGATCTATGAATTTAAATTTCTTCATTTAGTGTTGGTAGTTATAGCGGAAAACAACAAAACTGTCAATATCTTTTTTCTTTATCATGAATTTGGGATTACGAGCGGAACCATCAGGTTGATGCCCTTGGTTAAATTCAGATAGAGCCCCACGAAAATTGATTCGATTGAGTTCAAGAATGGTCATCTTCATAAACTTGACACCCGTTTTAAGACGTTTTGCATAAGACAACTCGTCTTTCTTCATGTATCTATTGTAAGAGCGAACCTCTTTATAGTCGGTTGCTTCTGAGTCTTTCTTAGTCTCATGTTCATAGATAACATACCAAAACTTTCCGAACATATTGATACACTCAATAAATGTCGTTTGGTCGTTACCTGGTGCCATCGTTGCCGTAATATCACTTGCTTTCAAGTCGCCATAGAATTGTGCTTTCTTAAACCAAATATCGAAATCGAAAACACCTGCTTGTTTCCCTTTATGTGACTGGCCTGTGTAAATGATATGAGGTGCTGTATTATTGTCAATGGTAAACTGATTAAACTTGTATTCAAGATACCAGCCTGGCCATTCGGTTTGCCTCCATTCCGACCAATCTGCCTTTTCCATTTCTTTGACAGTAGGTAATACTTTAAGCCATTGGCCGAAAGTGAAACCTTGATTAAACTGTTCAAACAAAGAAAACAATATACTTTGGCCCGTTTCTTTGCCACAAAGATAACTCGCGAACTTGTTGCCACGAATGGCATAGATATGGTTGCCGAACATGTCCTCTTTATGGAACACGCCATTGGTTAGTGCTTGGAACAGGTCGTTGATGTATATATGTGCTGAAGAGTTATGTACAATCTTTTTGAGATAGGTGTCTTTGAGAAAATCAACGAAGACAATTACTCCCTTGTAATGGTACACACCGATAAAACGAACATCATATGGTAGTTTGTTTTTCTTTATGTCTTTGCAAAACTCCTTATACCAATGTGGCAACTGGACACGCTTTTTAAAAATAGGGTGTGGATTACCCAAATACGATACAGCACGATGCAAAAGTATATATTTCTTCTTGGCAGTCGTGTAAGTAAATACACGATAACTCAAAATGTCTTGTATCTTGCAATGCTCTTCTCCCAAGAAGCGTATCATTGCCTCTTGTTGTTGTTTTGGAGTAAGTATTTGGTCTTGTGCAATATCAAGACTTAAGTCTGATCTTATTTGTTCACTATCAATATTGCTCATATTACAACTATAAACACTCGTACATAGAACGAAAGTTTTACATTTTTATTTTACAGAATCTAAAACTAAATCTCTCGGCGGGGTTATTGCATGCCTGCTTTGTTTTTCTGAGTGTGATATAAAACAATACAGGACAGGACTAAGTCAGTCCTGTCTGCTGATATGAAAGCTATATCAGTAAAGCAGAACGTCGGCTACTCACATTTTATCACAGGAATTTTCACCTCGTGCTGCTGGCTGGCAGCATTTTGGAAGTTTTTCTATGGCACGGGGATTAGGCTTGAAATTTTCAGTACGAACACCATTCTCAGCCAATGCCTTTTCTATTTTCTGCGGATTGGTTTTACTGTCGCGGTATACAACCGTAACAGATTTATTTTCCTGATGTAGAGTCCATTCAACTACACCTCGCTCGTATGCAAGTGTCTTTTCAATAGTAGCATTCAAGCCTTTACAACAATATCCGGGAATAGAAATCTCAACGGTTTTTGTGTTTTTCTTGTTTTGGGCAAACATAGTCGTGCCACAGAAAATCACAAAAAGAATTATAACACATATCTTTTTCATTGTTTAAAAAGTTTTTATTAATAACGTCAATAAAATAAAAAAATTATAATCTATGATTTCTTACGAAAAGAATTACATCACACTCAGTCTCATACCTGCATAAAAAAGTCTGCCCATCAGCGGTGCATAGATAATGGAAGCGTCAAAAGCCTGCGAAAAAGGAGCATCATAGCCAATTACAGGATGCGGCTGAACGTAGTCTGTAATATTTTCCACTCCTCCATATAGTTCAAAACGTTTGAATCGGCGCGTAACCTGACAAAGCATATACAGATAAGTTTTGGTTTCTCCTTGCACAGTCCCTTTGTTGAGTGGCAGGCGTTGCGGTCCGTTGAGTTGAGTGGTAAAATCAAAACGCCACTTGTCAAAACGGGTATGATAACTCAAGACAAGCAGCCCTTTCCAGAAGGATGTGTATGGCTTACGCTTCATAATTCCATGGTAAGAACACCAGACATCGTTGATTTTTCCTGACAATGAAGCCGAAAATCCTTCAAAAGGCTCTATACTGAAATCCATCTGCAGGACATTGGAATAACTACGGCCATTAAGATTGTAGATATGCACCTCGTCTGCTGCAACATCAAGATCAACAACCGCCTGATTGACAAAACGAGTGTGGTAGAAATCCACCGTAAGGCTGATTTCTCTCTCATCACCTATCTTAAAATGCTTGGCAAGATTAAGTCCTCCATTCCAAGCCTCTTCACGCTCTATCCATTCATTAAGCACTATTCTTCTTCCTGAGGCAAGGATACCGAAATTTTCTGCAATAAGGCTTGGAGTTCTAAAACCTCGCCCAACAGATCCTCGCAATATCCAGTCATGCCATACATTCCATCTGAAATGAAGACGTGGTGTAATGGCATGGTTTTGAAAATCATCACCGGCATAATAGGCTGATGCCTCAGGAATAGATTCTGAAGGCGAAAAACTATAGTCGTAACGCAAGCCTAGTGTTGCATTGAAACGGTCTCCATATAAAAAAGTAAACTGGGCAAAAACTCCCGGCATTATTTCCCGATAAGAGAAATTGTCTCCGTCTTTGAAGAAGTTCTGAGTAACTGCGCCTATGTATGGAAAGTATTTAAGTTGTTCTTTGACATCACGATAGCGGAACGAAACACCATAATCCATAATATGTCCGCCTCTTACCTCGTCATTAACCAATAAATTGACATATAAACTCCTCTCCTCTCCCTTATAGTCTGACATTCCATAGTAAGCATCCTGTTTAAACAAAGTGCCGACTACTTGTGAACCAACCGAAGCTGTATTGGAGACACGAAAACCATTCTTGGTGAAGAAATGTAGTCTATTTGTATTTCCGCCGAAGCCATATATACTGTCATTACCACGCATGAACTTGTCAAAACGCATATCTCCGCCCAAACGGTTTTCATATATATAATTGACAAGAGACTGCGACACAAAACCTTTACCGTTTTCGTAATGCCAACGGTTGGCTACGTTAAACTGCTGCTGCAACGGATAGTCGGAAAAACCGTCATTTCCTATATGATCGGTACGTTCAGCGCTGTAGGTGCCGTATAAGAGCAAGCCCGTAGAGAGATGTTCGTTGAAACGGTGATTGATTTTAGCCGTTATTTCAGATTTCAAATCACTGTTTTCATATAAGTTGAGCGAAAAACGGTCTCCATTCTTAGGCTTCTCATATTCAAGATTTATTGTACCGGTAATAGCCTCATAACCATTCTTTACCGTTGCCACACCTTTGCTTATTGAGATACTTTCCAGCCATTGTCCCGGTACATAGCCTAAACCAAACGGAGCTGACAAGCCGCTAAGAAACGGAGTGTTCTCCAGCAACATCTGGGAATAGACTCCAGTAAGTCCCAACAACTGTATCTGCTTGCTACCCGAAACAGCGTCGCTATAGCCTACATCCACAGTAGCAGAATTCTCGAAACTTTCGCCCAAATTGCAACAAGCCAGTCCTCTAAGTCCCTCAATAGTAACAACCTCTGTCTGTTCTATGCTTGTCATTTTTGAAAACGAGGCTTTTTGGCGGCCTCTCACCAAGACCTGATTTAATGTCTGCACTGATTTGCGAAGCTTGATTTCAATAACAGTGTCTGTCTTGGTATGCAGTATCAAAGTGTCGTTGAAATAACCAAGACACTTGACAATCAATGCATGTGATGTCTTATGCAAAGGAAGAGAGAAAACGCCGTTTGTATCAGATATCACACCAATATTAGTACCCGACCAATACATTTCAACAAATGCCAAAGGCTGACCGTCGTCTGCATCCAAGGTTTGACCACTTACCTGCTGTGCATACGAAGTTGTCGGCAACAATGCCATACATAGTACAATGAAGAGACTGAATCTCAATATATTTCTATTCTTTAAGCAGACTCCAAGACAAGCCATAATATAAGTTTTCTTTTTTTTACCCAGCCTGTTAAAACAGATATAATCCCATTAATCAGACAGATTGTTATGATTTGATATTCTTTTATTTTCGGTTGCAAAATTACAAATTATTTCTATGTGCAATAAGAAAAACAAACCAAAAACAATATCGAGCACATATTTAATGACATAGACATAGTGAAGGTCTATATGTCCTATAACCGACATTCAACCATATATGACCGCATTGACATTGACAACCATATCCTCTTTATATATATTAAATAGTATAGGAAAACAAAAACTGCAATAAAATTTCATCATTATCTATATTGCTGTGTTTATTGGCTGGGGAGTTTTTAGGAATATGTAACATTCTCTTTTTCAATAATGTGTATTTCATCTGCATACAAGTGTTATTTTTGTGCATCATGCATCAGGACGCTGTTCTTTTCCTTATAAAATTCGTCTGCATTCAAAAAAAAATAGTAATTTTGCATATTATGAAGAAAGTATTTATGTTTTTAGCGGAAGGCTTTGAAGATATAGAAGCCCTTATTCCTCTGGACGTATTGCGCAGAGGCGGTATTGATGTGAAAACCGTAAGCATCGGAAACAATTATATGGTAACTTCTGCTCATGGAGTGGATATCAAAGCCGACTGTCTGTTCAGTGAGATAGACACCGAAGAGGCTGAACTGCTTATGTTGCCAGGAGGTATGCCGGGTGCAAGCAATCTGTATGCACACAAAGGATTGTGCGACGCATTGCTTAGACAAAATAAAAAAGGCAAAAAGATTTCAGCCATATGTGCTGCTCCTGCAGTGGTTTTGGCTCAGCTGGGGATACTTGATTCTCGCCGTGCCACCTGTTATCCTGGTTTTGAACAGATGTTTTCAAAAACTGAATACACAGGAGATTTGCTTACCGTGGATAAGAATGTTACTACTGCTGAAGGTCCTGCAGCTGCATTTCCGTATGCATACAATCTTTTAGAACAACTGACAGATAAAGCAACGGCAGACCAAATAGCAGAAGGCATGAGATACAAACACCTTATGAATCAATAAGATTCTGCATCTTTTTTAAGAGTTTTTGTCTGCAAAGAAAACAATGCTGAAAAAACATCAGGATTTCAGAAAAAAAGTCTTGATGTTTTTTTGCAAAAACCAACTCTTTTTACCCTAAACTCTTGATCTTTTTTTACAAAAACCAACTTTTTTTTTGAAGAACAAAAATTTGGTGTTTTTATATGGAAGAAAACTTTTTTTGAAAATTATTAACTTTTTAGTGTTGATAAAAAATTTTAGGTAATTTGTAAAAAAAATACAATTCATACAAAAAAAATCTCTACAAAACAAGTAATTATACCATTGGAACGCCAAAATTAAAAAAAGTAAAAAAAATGTGTTTTTTCTTTTTTTTCTAAAAAAAATGTTGTATAGGCAAAATATTTATCAACCAAAAAATGTGAAAAATCATAAAAGCAAGAAAATCAACAAAGACAATTTCTTTTTTCTTGCTCTGTACTATATGACAAAAAACATATTGCAGGACTGTCTTTATAAAAAAATCTGAAACCTCCAAAAAAAATAAGAATTTTTTTTATATTTTTTTCATTATATCTTTGTAATCGCAAAAAGGGGGATACTCCTGTTTTATAAAAACATAACGATAACACTATGAAGGAAAATGATTGTCAGAAAGTTTGGGCTAAATGCTTGGATATAATAAAGGATAATATTGGTGAAGAAGCGTTCAACACTTGGTTTAAGCCTCTACAGGCTATATCCTTAAAGGAAGAGACTTTGACAATAAGAGTGCCAAGCGTCTTTTTCTATGAATGGATTGAAGCAAACTTCATCAAGATACTTAGAGCTGCCATCCGTAAGGTGATAGGCCCTAACGCAAAACTTCTATATAGTGCCCAATTAGACCAAAACAACGAACCTACTTTTCCTTCAAACAACAAAGATATTGCTGTCAATACTCCTAAACGAGTTCCTGTCGTTATAGAAGGGGACAATTTCAAAGAAAGTATCAATCCTTTTGTCATACCAGGAATACAACCGCTTAATATAGATTCTCAACTTAACGAAAACTACAGCTTTGATAGTTTTGTGGAAGGAGCCTGCAACCAATTGGCAAGAAGTGCCGGCTATGCTGTTGCACAAAATCCTGGCAGAACTGCTTTCAATCCTTTCTTTATTTATTCCAATGTAGGTTTGGGAAAAACCCATCTTGCACATGCAATAGGTCTGGAAACAAAACGTCTGCATCCGGAAAAAACAGTCCTATATGTTAGCGCAGATCAGTTTTTCCAACAATTTGCAGATGCAGTAAAACACGGAACAGTCAATAATTTCCTTCAGTTTTATCAGATGGCTATAGACGTTCTTATCATAGATGACATACAGTTTATGAAAAGAGAGAGCGTTCAAAATATATTTTTCCAGATATTCAACGGTCTGCATCAGGCAGGCAAACAGATAATTGTAACATCTGACAAAGCACCTTCGGAAATCATAGGTTTGGAGCAAAGAGTCCTGTCCCGTTTAAAATGGGGCTTGAATGCAGAGTTGCAGGTGCCTGATTTGGATACAAGAATAAAGATTATAAAGAAAAAACTCTTCAACGAAGGCGGTATAACCATGCCTGAGGACGTAATAGAGTACTTGGCTTACAGTGTAAATACGTCTATCAGGGAACTGGAAGGGGCTTTGATTTCACTTGTTGCGCAATCTTCTCTTTCAAAGCAGGAGATTACAATAGATCTCGCACGTCAGATAGTGGACAGGTTCGTAAAGAGCAACACAAGGGAAATAACCGTGGAATATATTCAGAAAGTTGTATGCGGATACTATAATATTTCTGTGGATACCATGCTTTCCAAGAGCAGAAAGGTGAATGTTGTAACAGCAAGACACATTTCCATGTATCTTTCCCGCAAACTGACAAAAGAACCTTTGGTTTCCATAGGACAGAAATGTGGAAAGAAGGACCATGCTACTGTTTTGCATGCCTGCAAGGTTGTATCCAACACAATGGATGTTGACAAATCATTCAAAAAAGACCTTGAAATGCTGGAAAAGAAAATAAAAGATTAGGGAATCGGAAGAAAAATTATGAAAAAGAAAAAATATGATGTAGGTTGGACTTATATTGTGCCATCTATTCTGTTTCTGGCTATAATATTACTGGCATCATTATAAAAAAAAAGAATCTGTTAAACAGGGAGTACGCATAGGGAATATATGCAACATAGATCCACGAAAAAACAAGGAAACCAATGAATACTCAGATAAAAAAAGTGAGTTTGAAAAACTGATTTATGAATCGGAAGATGCTGAGTTTTGGGAGATATAGCAAATAGGCGATACTTTTTACAGAGTGAGAAGAGAAGATAGGGAACCCGTCTATTACAGTTACGACGAATTTGATGACGGAGAAGAAAAAATAGGAGACATCAAGACCTTAAACACTACAGAAATACAAGACAAATAAAAAAAACATTAAACAACACTTGTCATCTGTCTTACATTATAAAAAAAAAATATGCAGTGTTTCATCATACAGTTTTATCTTGCCGTTTTTAATATCCTGTTTTCTGAAAAAATTATGACCCTTTTTGATTCATTTTCTTTGAGAACAACATACATTGACTGAAACATTATTTATCATACAGAGAAAAGGACGCTTGATTTCAAGCGTCCTTCGTTTTTTTTCTTGCTATTTTTACAGTTTTATGTCCTTTATATCCACCAGATTATTGACTATAGCGTAAATGGTCAGACCGCTTGGCGAATGAATGTCAAGTTTTTTCGCAATGTTTCGCCTATGGGTTGTAACTGTATTGACTGAGATAAACAACTTGTCGGCAATTTCCTTGTTTGTCAAACCTTTTACCACGCAGATAATGATTTCTTTTTCTCTTTCGGTCAATGAGTCGGAGAAATCTTCTTCATTCTCTTCCTGAACCATACTTAAACTTTTGGACATCTTATCTTCAAGTTTCTTTATCTCGGGAACAAATATCTTTCTCTCCAATTCACAGTGGGTAGCCAAGTCTTCCTCAAAAAGAAAGATGTCATACAACACGGAATTCATCATATTGTTGGCATTGTTGGAGTCTGAGTATTTGATAATGATGTTTTTCAGTTCATTAAGTTTGAGTTCCAATGGAGAATGATGGAGAACAGACATTTCAAGCATAATCTGTTTGTTTTTTTTGCCCATCAGCAATCCATCAACGTAGGGAAATACGTCCTGATTCTCCCTTTCCATGTGCCGACGCAACTCTTCTACATACTCGTCGTAGAATTTTATTATCAGAAACGAAATATCATTATTGGAAGAGAAACCCAACGCCTCTATAAGTTTCCTTCTGATAAAAGGCAAGAGAAAGTCTATATAATAAGAGTGGGCTTTCAGAAGATAGTTGCTGAGCGTTTTTATGGAAATCTTGTATGGCAGGGAAGCATTTAAAATATCCTCTTTCCTGAAGTTGATAACCGCCAAGAAAGTCTCGCAATCCACGTTGTTTTCCCTGCATACCTCCTCTATGGTCTTGTCGCCAAAACCCAGAGGCAGCGAAAAACGCGAGATTACCTGCAACAATCTGTAATCAGAGCAGATAACGTCGTATAGTTTATTCTCTTTTATATACTTGTCTCTCATGATTGGAAACTATTCCTTGATTTCTATGTTTGTCATTGTTTTTTCACAATAATGACATTGAATAGTCAAAGGCTCATTATCAACAACACTGAACATAGTATCCATTTCTTCCACATTGGTAATGCAGTTTGGATTTATGCATTTGACGATTTTGTGTATCTCCTTTGGAATTTCAAGTTTTCTTTTCTCTACTACTGCATAATCTTTTATGGTTATCAAGGTAGCAGTCGGAGCTATTATCGCCAATTTGTCCAATTCTTCCGGAGCAAAACATTTATTCGTTGCCTTTATTATACCTTTTCTTCCGTATTTCTTGCTTTCGAGATTAGTACCTATGAGAATTTCATCACTCATTGCATCTAATCCCAATATTCTTACAACAGAAAACACCTTGTCAGCAGGAATATGGTCTATCACTGTTCCGTTTTCTATCTTTTTTACTATAAGTTCTTTATTATTTGTTGTCATTTTGTTTATCTTTTTTAATTGTTATACGTTTGAATGTTTGTTTTGCTTAAAACTAAACAATTTTGTCTGCATAACCAAGAATAGATGCTATAAGAGCTTGACGAACATACATGCCGTTCTTTGCCTGTTGGAAATAATAGGCATATTTTGTCTTGTCAACATCCATTGCTATTTCATTGACTCTTGGAAGCGGGTGCAGAACTTTCATATTGTCTTTGCAGCCTTCCAAAACTGCTGCGTCAAGAATATAGGAATTTTTTACCTTTTCATACTCCAAGACATCAGGAAAACGCTCTTTTTGGATACGGGTCATATATATTATGTCAGCAAAAGGAATTACGTCTTCCAATTTTCTGTATTCATGATATTTAAGTCCAGCATTTGTTGCATACACCTTCACATTGTCCGGCATAGCCAAGGATTCCGGAGAAACAAAGTGGAATTCTGCCTTGAAGTTGCTCATTGCCTGAACCAACGAATGGACTGTACGACCATATTTCAAGTCTCCTACCATTGCAATCTGCAAATTCTCCAATGTTCCTTGTGTTTTTCTGATAGAATACAAATCCAACATACACTGAGTCGGGTGTTGGTTTGCGCCGTCTCCGGCATTTATGACAGGAACAGGACTTACTTCACTTGCCCAACGGGAAGCTCCGTCACGAGGATGACGCATTACGATAATATCTACATAAGATGATACCATCATAATTGTATCGTGAAGACTTTCTCCTTTTTGCAGGGAGGTAGCTGTTGGATTTGAGAAGCCGATAACTCTTGCTCCCAAACGGTTTGCAGCTGTTTCGAAACTAAGACGAGTTCTTGTTGAAGGTTCAAAAAACAACGAACCAACGACTTTATCAGATAAAACAGGCTGATTTGGATTTTTCTCAAACTTTTCAGCCAAATCCAATACGGCCAAGTAGTCTTCTCTTGTATAATCCGTAATGGATATCAGATTTTTGTTCTTAAGATTAACCATAATTATTATTTTATTTTGTCTTTTATTAACATTTATTCAAAAAAAACAAGGTGATTAAAGGAAACTTTCCTCATCACCTTGGTAAAACTGAATTTCTGTCCGTTTTATTTAATAATATGTTTCTAACCCCTTGCATATTGACTGCAAAAATAATACTTTTTTTCT
Organism: uncultured Bacteroidaceae bacterium; assembly: GCA_964639765.1. GTDB lineage: Bacteria > Bacteroidota > Bacteroidia > Bacteroidales > P3 > Scybalousia_A. Next base: position 20,495 of record CAZXEN010000002.1, on the reverse strand, counting down.
TATTGGCTGGTACTTTTTTCTATATTTTTTTCTCTTCTGACAAAATTTTTTGTGTAAATCTCTTATATATGCAAATATATATCACAATAGTAAGAAGCCATGTGACAGGAGCTGAAATCCATATACCAATAAGCTGCAATGAAGTTCTGGAAAGATAAAATGCCAGCGGAAAACGGACAAGTACAAGAGTAACAAGACTGATTATCATGGTAATGTTTGCATATTCCAGACCTCTAAAGTAAGCTGTGAAACACATCATTACTCCAAATAAAACCCAAAAAGCCCCGTCTATCATAATATATTGTCTTCCTATTTCAATAACAGAACTTTCGCCCGTAAACAGTGACATCAGTTCACGAGGAAAGCACAAGAAGACAAGTAGGACAACAAAACCCACAACGAATATTATCCTTATGCTTGCCTTTAGTCCTTCTCTGCATCTGTCGTATTGATTTGCTCCATAGTTTGTTCCTACAAAGAAAGTAAGACTTTGAGTTATGTTCAAGACAAGAATCAATGCAAAACTCTCTATTCTTACTGCCGCAGAATAGCCTGCTATGGCATCTGTGGAAAATGTAGTTACCAAGAACAATAGCAGTACTTGGGTAAGGGCTACTATACTCTGCTGAATACCTGTAGGAACTCCAAGATGGATTATTTCCTTGAAGATGCTAAAACTTTCTTTCAGGTCAATGCCTTTAAAATTCCTTATACTCTTTCTGTAATAGAATGCGATGGAAGCAAAAGACAGAAACTGGGAAACAAAACTTGCCCATGCACTGCCTACAACTCCCCAATGAAATTCAACTATGAACAGATAGGAAAGAAAAGCATTGAGTATATTTGCCGGAATAAGGAAATACAAACCGCTCTTGCTGTCACCCAAACCTCTGAGTATGGATATGACAGAAAAGAATATGGTGCTGAAGAACATACCGAACATATAAATCTGGAAGTAACTCTTGGCATAATACCTCACTTGCTCTGTCATGTTGAAGAAAGAAAAGATTTCATCTGCAAAGATTATGGACAGACCGCAGACAATGATTCCCAAAGCCACAAAGAACAGATAAAAAGAACTGATAATCTTTGGCAGTTTTGCAAAATCCCTTGCTCCATAATAATAGGATACAAGCACACTTCCTCCATTGCCTATGCCCAATACCATGCTTGTTATAAGGAAAACAACAGGATAGACACTGCCGACTGCAGCAAGTTCGTCAATGGAGCAGAAATTTCCCACAAAAATACTGTTCACCAACGAATACATCTGCTGAAACAAGTTGCCGAGTACGATTGGTATCGAAAAAAAGAAGATACTTTTTGGTATGTTTCCTTTTGTTAAATCCATTGTTTTGCTTTCCTAAAAAAAGAGTTGATTTTCGCAAAAAAAGTCTTGATCTTTTACATAAAAAGAGTTGCTTTTTAGAGCTGAAATCCTACTCTTTTTTTTACCATAATTAACTTATTGATATTAAACACTATAAATAACATCTTCTAAGAAAGGCAAGGAGTCGGTCTTTTATGATTTTTTCCTCCTCTATGAAAGACATGTGGCCACAGTCCAAAATCATCACCTCGCTGTTTTTGGGTAATGAGGCTTGAGCCAAGACTGTAAGCAAATCAGCCCTGATATCCTGTCTTCCTGTGATGAACAACACAGGCAGATTGGTAGATTCCAGCACATCTTGTCTGTCTTTTCTTGTAATCATACCCATTTGTGCAGCGATAATCCCCTCTTTTTTTGTGGATACTGCTATTTCTTTCAGGCGTTCTATTTCTTCCGAGAACTTTTCTACATTGCTTTCTGCAAAAAGATTTGGAATAAAATCAACAATATGCCTTAATTTGTTTGCATTTATTATCTGGCAGGCACGCTTTCTGTTTTCCCTTCCACGTGGATTGTCTTCTCCTGCCTGGGAGTTAAGAAAACAAAAACCTTTCAGATGATCCGCATACAAATCTGCAAAACATACCGTCACCATTCCTCCCATGCTATGTCCTGTCATTACACATTGCCTGATATTGTTTGCATCCAACACTTCTTTTATCATCTCTGCCTGCAACTCCATTGTAGAAGCACTTTCCACCACTTCACTTTCTCCATGACCTATCAAGTCTATTGCCAGCAATGTCAAATCTTTGTCCTTGTATGCTTGGAAAAACTTGTCCCAGACCTCCAGATTGTTCATATATCCGTGCAGAAGCACCAAGGTCTGCTCTCCTCCACCCTCCATTCTGTAGTTGATGGTTTTTCCTTTGAACTTTATTGTGTTGTATAACATAGATTTTTTATGCCTTTTCTTGAAAATTTTTACAAAAGTATAAAAAAAAAACCACCTACAAAAAAAATCATTGCCGCAAATTTTCCGGTTTTACTTTTCTTAAACAAAAAAAATATCTTACCTTTGCAACTTGATTAACGAACAAAACTTATTTGCGTATGTTTACCACAAGATATATTTTTGTTACAGGAGGTGTTACATCTTCATTGGGAAAAGGTATTATATCATCTTCACTTGCTCTTCTTTTGAAATCAAGAGGATATTCGGTAACCATTCAAAAACTTGACCCATATATTAATGTGGATCCGGGAACTCTTAATCCTTACGAACACGGAGAATGCTATGTTACGGAAGATGGTGCTGAGACAGACTTGGATCTTGGACACTATGAACGTTTTACCAATGTGCGTACTTCACAGGCAAACAACGTAACAACAGGAAGAATATATCAAAGCGTAATAGAAAAAGAACGCAAAGGAGAATATCTTGGTTCTACGGTGCAAGTTATTCCTCATATAACAGATGAAATAAAAAACAGAATAAAACTTCTTGGCAACACAGGCAAATATGACTTTGTTATAACAGAAATAGGCGGCGTTGTCGGAGATATTGAAAGTTTGCCGTTTGTAGAAGCTGTCCGTCAGCTGAAAAGAGAGTTCGGCAAACAGGCTCTTGTAATACATCTTACATATGTTCCTTATCTTGCCGCAGCAGGAGAATTAAAAACAAAACCTACTCAAAACTCTGTAAAAAATATGCTTTCCATTGGTGTGCAGCCAGATATTATTGTCTGCCGTTGTGAAAAACATCTGACAGAAAGCGTTCGTGCCAAAATATCTCTTTTCTGCAATGTGGATAAAGAATGTGTTATAGAAAGTATAGATGCTTCCACTATCTATCAGGTTCCTTTGAATATGCAGACAGAAGGTCTGGATACACAGGTATTAAAGAAAACAGGCACACCACTAAATTCCGAGCCAGATTTGTCTTTTTGGAAGAAATTTCTTTATAAACTTGAGAACCCGTTAAAAGAAACCACTATAGGAATAGTAGGAAAGTATGTTGAATTACACGATGCCTACAAATCAATAAGTGAAGCCTTGATTCATGCTGGAGCATATCTGCAGACGAAAGTAAATATCCGCTGGATTCATTCAGAAGAACTGGAAAAAGGAGAAGAAGTCCTTAACGAAAAATTAGAGAACTTGGACGGAATACTTGTTGCTCCGGGATTTGGTTCAAGAGGTATTCTTGGAAAGATACTTGCTTGTCAGTATGCACGAGAAAATTCCATACCGTTCTTTGGTATCTGCTTAGGAATGCAGTTAGCCGTTGTGGAATTTGCCCGTAATGTGTTAGGATGGAAAAATGCCAATAGCGTGGAAATGATGAATTCCACACCATATCCTGTTATTGATATAATGGAAGAGCAAAAAAAGATAAGCAATCTTGGACACACGATGCGTTTAGGAAACTATCCTTGCGAATTAAAAGAAGATTCACACATATTCTCTGCTTACAAACAAAAAGTTATTAAAGAACGACACAGACATAGATATGAATTCAACAATAAATATCTTTATGATTTTGAAAAAGCAGGAATGATTGCAACAGGAGTTAATCCTGATACAAATCTTGTTGAAGTGGTAGAAATAAAAGACCATCCTTATTTTGTGGGAACTCAATTTCATCCGGAATATGCTTCAACGGTTGAAAATCCTGCTCCTTTGTTTATAGAGTTTGTTAAAGCTACAATAGAATAACCTGCTCTTTCAACTCAAAAAGCAATGTCTGAACGAGAAATAAACAAAGCAAGTATTCTGTTTGTTTGTTTGGGGAATATCTGTCGTTCTCCCGCAGCAGAAGAAATAATGAAACAGGTTCTGATTTCTCATAATCGGATAGAAGATTTTGTTATTGATTCCTGCGGAATTGGAGCTTGGCATGTAGGACATAGTCCTGATAAACGAATGAAAGCCTTAGGAAAGAAAAGAGGCTATGATTTCACCCATATTGCCAGACAAATAAAAAGCGAAGACTTTGTTTCTTTTGACTATATCTTGGGAATGGACGACGAAATAATGGTTTTGCTGTACAACAAGGCACAAACCAAGGAAGAAAAGGACAAAATCATACCTTTAGGCCATTATATCACAAAATATGACCAACAAAGTGAGATACCGGACCCCTATTATGGGAAAGAAGAAGATTTTGTCTTTGCGATAGACTTGCTGGAGAATGCCTGCGAAGAATTCTATGACAAGGTTTTGAAGGATATCTGACAATAAAAGCAAGACATTATATAAAAAAGGTGAACAAGCATAAAAAGACTTGCCCACCTTTTTCGTTTATGTGTAAGTTTTTAGTTGTAAATTTCTTTTTTGTATGATTTAAGTGTATTTGTCAGCAAAGAAACAATTGTCATTGGTCCTACGCCTCCAGGAACAGGAGTTATATAAGAGCATTTTTTCTTCACGTTTTCAAAATCCACGTCTCCTGTAACATAATATCCTTTCTCGCTGTCATCTTTTATTCTGTGAATACCAACATCTATAACAACGGCTCCTGGTTTCACCATATCTGCTGTTACAAAAGCAGGCTTGCCTATTGCTGCTATGAGAATATCTGCTTGAGCACATATCTGTTTAAGGTCTTTTGTTTTGGAATGACAAAGAGTAACCGTGGCATCCATTCCTTTTCGCGACATAAGAACAGCCATTGGAGTGCCGACAATATCACTTCTTCCAAGAACAACACAGTTTTTTCCTGCTGTTTCTATTTTTGAACGTTCCAGAAGAGTTACTATTCCACAAGGAGTAGCAGGCAGGTAACTAGGAAGAGAAAGCAACATCCTGCCAGCATTTATCGGATGAAAACCATCAACATCTTTTTTAGGATCTATATGAGCTATTACCTTTTTTTCATCTATATGTTTAGGCAAAGGCATTTGTACAATATAGCCGTCAACTTCTTCGTCATTGTTAAGAAAATCTATTGTCTGCAAAAGCTCTTGCTCTGTTATGGTTGCTGGAAAACGATATACGGAAGATGTAAAACCAACCTCCTGGCTTTGTTTTTCCTTGCTTTTTACATAAGACAGACTTGCACCGTCTTCTCCTACCAGAACAGCTACAAGATGCGGCGGTCTTTGTCCGTGATCCAATATATCGGCAACTTCTTTTTTTATCTCTTCTTTAATTGTTGCTGCTATTTCTTTTCCATTTATTAATATAGGTTCTGTTTTTTGTTCTTGCATAACTGATTAAGATTATTAAAAGTTATATTGTATTGAATTATCTTCTGTTTCTAAGGTTACGCATAGCTGACATTTTGTTCATTTTCCCTGAAGAAACGCTTTGCATCATTTTCTTTGTCTGTTCAAACTGCTTCAACAGACGATTGACTTCCTCCAGTTTTGTGCCACTGCCTTTGGCTATTCTCTGCTTACGTGAGACATCTATGATATTAGGGTGTTCTCTCTCCTGCGGAGTCATACTTCCAATAATGGCTTCTATGCTTTTGAATGCATCGTCTTTGATATCTATGTCTTTCATCATCTTTCCCACTCCAGGAATCATACCTACCAAATCTTTCAGGTTGCCCATTTTCTTTATCTGCTGGATTTGGGAAATAAAATCATTGAAATCAAATGTATTGCTGTGTATTTTCTTGGAAAGTTTTCTGGCTTCCTGCTCGTCATACTGCTCCTGTGCTTTCTCAACCAAAGAAACTATATCACCCATTCCTAATATACGGTTAGCCATTCTATCAGGATGGAAAACATCCAAAGCATCCAGTTTCTCACCTATTGAAATAAATTTGATAGGTTTTGTTACCACGTGTCTTATTGTCAGAGCTGCTCCGCCACGAGTATCACCGTCAAGCTTGGTAAGAACAACTCCGTCGTAATCCAATCGTTCATGGAAAGCCTTTGCTGTATTCACTGCATCCTGACCTGTCATGGAATCCACAACAAACAGAGTTTCTGTAGGATTGACAGCCTGTTTGATATTGGATATTTCATCCATCATCTGTTCATCAACAGCCAAACGGCCAGCAGTATCTATTATTACAACATTTACATTATCCTGTTTTGCCTTGCTTATACCTTTCAAGGACAAATCAACAGGATTGTTGTTACCTTCCTCTGTAAAGACAGGAACATCTATCTGCCCGCAAAGAACTTGAAGCTGGTTGATAGCAGCAGGCCTATATACGTCTCCGGCAACAAGAAGTACTTTCTTGTTCTTTTTTGTTTTAAGATAGGAAGCTAATTTGGCTGAAAAAGTAGTTTTACCGCTACCCTGCAGACCTGCTATAAGTATTATGCTTGGTTGTCCTTTAAGGTTGATTTCCTCTGTTGTCTCACCCATAAGCGTAACTAACTCGTCATGAACCATCTTTACCATCATCTGGCCTGGCTCTACGCTTGTCAATACGTTCTGACCAAGTGCTTTACGCTTTACTTTATCACAAAATTCCTTTGCTATGGAATAACTGACGTCAGCTTCTATCAGGGCCTTGCGGATTTCCTTCATGCTTTCTGAGACGTTTATCTCAGTAATTCTACCTTTACCTTTTATTATCTTAAAGGCCCTGTCAAGTTTTTCGGATAAGTTTTCAAACATTTCTTATTTTTCCCTCCTTAATTTCGGAGTGCAAAGTTACAATTTTTATCTGAAAAAGCAATGTTTTTTTTCTTTTTCTGAGATTATTATTGTTTTATATTTAAAATCAGAGAAATATATCTTCAATCCAAGCTTGTTTTCCCATTGTTCAAATCCCTTGAAAAAAAGAGTTGAATTTCAGAAAAAAAGTCTTGATCTTTTGGGTGTAAACATCAAGACTTTTGAAATAAAATCCAACTCTTTTTTTTACAAATATCAAAAGAAATCCAACACATTCATTATCAATAGATAAAGAATAAAGAAAAGCATCTGTAAAACAGTTCAGATTTTATGATAAAATCAAAAAGCGAAGTTAAAACCCAAGCCCTGTGTGAAAATTTTGTCAAAATGCAGCCAATGATTGTGGTAATAATAATTGAAATAAGTAAGATACACATCATTGGTTGTTACCAAATAATACAGTTCCAATTTATATCTGGAAAAATTGTGCTGAAGACTTAACCCCATGTCAAAATGCATTCTCACAGCGTTCTGATGATAATATTTCTTGGGATAGTAGTTAGGCAGTTCAGACCATGTATATCTGGAATTAAGCTGTTTGGTTATATCCAAATCAAAATAAAATGGACGGAAAAAGAACTCTTTGTTGAAAAATTTCAGTTCTGTCTTCCAAGGTTTGTAACCAAAGCGGATTAAAGCATTGTGTATATCTATACCGGCTTTGCTTGAAGGAGTGTAACCGTAACCTATGTCCAGAAATAGCTTGTCTTTATACAAAAAATAGCCGGCACTGGTGGAAAACATCCCCAAGTTTCCTGCATACTGCACATTTATATATGAAGGAATGTACCACTTTCTGTTTTCTGTGCTGTTCTGTGAAAAGACAACAGAGCCGAACAAAGACAAACAGGATAGAATTAATATTTTGGCTTTCATTGTATTTAAAATTTTACATCATTGATAATAACCGTGTCTTGTTTTATATCTATGCGGCGAACCATTCGTTCTCTGATGCTTCCTGTAACCAGAAATCTTACATCTTTGCCATTGTCAAGTGTTTCCGTTCTTGTTGTAGGACGATGAGCATGACCGTGAATACAAAGATTCACCTTGCTTTCTTCCAATATTGACTTGAACACTATTTTAAAAGAATTATAAAACATATCATCCCAGTAAGGAACATGCGCAATAAGGAACACATGAGTATATTCTTGAGTGTCATCACAAAGCTCCTGTTTCAGCCATTGAAAATCCGGCTCCATAACTGTATTTTCCCAGACGTTGTCGTCAAAAAAAACAAATTTGCAATTCTTGTATGTGAAGGTATAGTTCTCTTTTCCGAACATAGACTTATAGACAGCCCTTCCGTTTGCCACAAGGTCGTGGTTGCCAATCACGGTTAGATATGGCAAATGCAAATCATTCATCAGGTTCCACGTAAATTCATACTCTTTGAACAATCCTTCGTTGGAAATATCTCCGCAATGCACAACAAAATCAGCGTTGTTTTTCAGACTGTTTATCTTTTTCACTGCTTTTCTCAACTCTTTGTAATAGATGTGTGTGTCGGATAGAAAGTAAATAGAGAAGTCAGAAAACGTATCCGAGTTTTTCTTTTTCAGTTCCTTTATGTTTTTTTCGGTTGTATTCTTTTTGTTGTCATCAACATGCTCACTGTATACAGAATACTCAAAACCTTCATCACAGGAGCTGAACAACAAAACAAAAAATGCTAAAATACAAATGTTTTTCCAAGTCATAGTATTGTTTATTTTTGTGCAAAATTATACAAATACAAACTTTGAAGCCTTATCTTTTGAACATCAAAAATATTCTTTTGACCCTATTGTTTATTTTGCTCGTCCTTTGACATTGAAATATTGCCTAAAGACCCTCAAAACTTGGTTTATTTTCCTATTTTCTTTCTTTTGAGATTTATTGTGTTCTTTCTTTTTGTATTTTTGCAAAATCAATAACAAAAAACTCCAATGATAGATATATATTTAAATGATTTGCAGAACTCTTTTCAGAATATTTTCTTCGATGGGAATATTCTTATCTGCTCAAACCTGAAAAACATAGCCGTAAGTCAGGACTCTATCTGTTTCAAAGACATGGTTACGATTGCTTTTTACACAGGCAAAGGCTCAAATATAAGAATAAACAGCGAAAATTATGCTCTTAAAGAGAATTCCCTTCTTATACTTTCCCCTAATACCGTTGTGGATGTGGGAAAAGAAAACATGGAAGGAGGATTAAGCATTATTGCTTTCTCTTTGAGGTGTCTTTCGCCTACAGATTTTTTGCTTGGAGACAACATCTTCGGCATTTTGCAGTACCTCAGCAACAATCCTGTGATAAACCTGTATTCAAAAAGTGCCAAATCCTTTTCATGCTATTTGAAACTACTGTTTTTTTCCATTCAGGAAAAGAGTAAAAACATTTATGACAAAGAAAATTTTAAATTACTCCTAAAATGTATCTTCTATAATATCTTCAGCATGGTGGAAGAAGAGTTTCTTGACAACACAAAGGCAGATAAGAAGTCGCTGAGAGGAAGTACTATAATGAAAGATTTTTTTATTTTGATAAATAAATATGAAGGCAAGAAACGTTTTGTAAAAGATTATGCTGATGAACTGAACATATCAGCCAAATATCTTTCCACCGTGGTTAAACAACTAAGCGGGAGAAATGCACAGGAATGGATTCACAACCAGACTGTCAAATCAATTATATACCAGATGAAATACACCGAAAAGAATATGCAGGAAATTGCTTATGACATGAACTTTTCCGACATATCTTTCTTCGGTAAGTTCTTTAAACAGCAGACTGGCTATTCCCCTTTGGCGTATAAGAAAAAAATAGTCCGCAATTCTTAAGCTGAAAATTAGGTTTGCTTGAACAGATTTGGGCTTCAATGAGTGGTTTGTCAAATTTATTTAGTAATTTTGCAGAACTTTAAGAGGCAAAAAGCCTTGTTTTGTAATTTTGACAGACAAATGAACTTAAAAGAGCAGATAGACAACGATATTTTTCATCTTATAGGCAACGTAGCCGATGATTTGGGCGTTGATGCTTACGTTGTTGGAGGATATGTAAGGGATATTATTCTCAAACGTCCAAGTACTGATATAGACATTGTGTGTATTGGCAGCGGAATAGAACTTGCCAAGCATGTTGCAGAAACCCTGCCGCAAAGAAAAAAGGTTTCCATATTCAAATCCTTTGGAACTGCAATGATACATTATACTCTTGAGGGAAAAGAGTGGCAAGTTGAATTTGTGGGAGCAAGAAAAGAAAGCTATAGAAGAGACAGCCGAAAACCAATCGTTGAAGACGGCACTCTGCAAGATGACCAGAATCGCCGTGATTTTACTATCAATGCCATGGCTGTTGCCTTGAACGAAAAAAACTTTGGAGAACTGCTTGACCCTTTTGACGGTCTGTTTGATATTCAAAGGCATATTATCCGAACTCCTTTGAATCCTGACATAACTTTTTCTGATGACCCTCTAAGAATGCTTCGCTGCATAAGATTTGCAACACAGCTGGATTTTTCTATTCTTCCTGAGACGTTTGAAGCAATACAACGCAACTGCGAACGAATAAAAATCATCTCACAAGAAAGAGTCACGGAAGAAATGAATAAAATGCTTTTGGCAAAACGACCTTCTGTGGCACTCCAGCTTTTAGACCGTTCTGGATTGCTAAGAATCATTTTCCCAGAATTTGTTGCTCTGAAAGGAGTTGAAAGTGTCGGGGAAAAATCTCACAAAGACAACTTCCTGCATACTCTTCAGGTTTTGGATAATGTTGCAATAAAGAGCGACAAACTTTTTTTGCGTTGGGCGGCAGTAATGCATGACATAGCAAAACCTCTCTGCAAACGCTATGATGCAAAAACCGGTTATTCTTTTCACGGACATGAGGTAAAAGGTTCCCGTATGGTTGAAAAAATATTCAGACGTATGCACCTGCCTCTTAATGAAAATATGAAATATGTTCAGAAACTCGTATTTTTACATTTAAGGCCTATCGCTTTGGTTGAAGATGAGGTTACAGACAGTGCAGTGAGAAGATGTTTGTTTGAAGCCGGTGATGACATAGATGATCTTTTGATACTATGTCAAAGTGATATTACAAGCAAGAATACTTTCAAGAAACAGAAATATCTTAACAATCTCCGCATTGTTAAGAAAAAGATGCAGGAAATTGAAGAAAAAGACAGAATAAGGAACTTCAAGGTTCCAATAAGCGGAGAAGAAATAATGGAAATGTACAATCTTGAGCCGTGCAAGAGAGTTGGAATACTCAAGGACGCTGTCAAGGACGCCATTTTGGACGGAATGATTGCCAACAACAAGGAAGAGGCACTGAAACTCTTGGATATTGAGGCAAAAAAATTGGGTTTAAAGAAAAAAGAATAAGATATTTGACAGCGTTTTTAAGAATTTTCGTAATTTTGCAAAAACATTTTAAAGACAAATCAACAAAACTAATATAGATATGAAATTCGGAGTAGTTGTTTTTCCAGGGTCTAACTGCGACCACGATATGATTTATGTTCTAAGGAACGTTGAAGGACAGGAAGTCGTACCTTTATGGCACAAAGAACACGACTTGCAAGACTGTGATATGATTGTTTTGCCAGGAGGCTTCTCTTATGGGGATTATTTACGCAGTGGCGCAATTGCATCTTTGTCTCCGATAATGTCAGAGATAATAAAATTCGCAAACAAAGGCGGTTATCTGTTAGGAGTCTGCAACGGCTTTCAGATTCTTTGTGAAAGCAGACTGTTGGAAGGCACTCTTCTGCACAACAATAACCAGAAATTTATCTGCAAGAACCAATATATCACTCCACAAACAAATAGTACGATATTTACTAAAGAAGCCAAGATAGGATCTCCTCTGAATATTCCAATAGCTCACGGAGAAGGAAGATACTTTGCCTATGAAGACGTACTGCAACGTATGAATGACAACGAGCAGGTTCTTTTCCGCTACTGCAATGAAAAAGGCGAAATAAAAGAAGAGTGTAATCCTAACGGAAGTGTTGAAAACATAGCAGGCATAACAAACAAGACAAAAAATATATTTGGAATGATGCCTCACCCTGAAAGATGTTCCGACAAAGAACTTGGGAATACGGACGGAAAGATTTTGTTTGACAGCATCATAAAAAACTTTCTTAAATAGTTTTTTTTAATTAATAAATTTGTTGACAATGTTAAGGTTGGTTGGATTTTGAAAAATCTTTAATCAGCCTTAACTTGCTTTATAAAAGAAAAGGATGTTAAAGCCATATTACGACGACAAATACAATCTGGAGTGCGGTTGTGATGAAGCAGGACGAGGTTGTCTGGCTGGAAGTGTCTTTGCTGCTGCAGTAATTCTGCCAAAGGATTTCAAAAACGATCTTCTCAACGACTCAAAACAACTTTCCGACAAACAAAGACGTATTCTCAGGGACATTATACAGGAAAAAGCCATAGCCTTTGCTGTCTGTGAGGTAACAAACACGGAAATTGACGACACAAATATCCTCGCTGCAAGCATAGAAGCCATGAATAGGGCTGTCAAATCCTTGAAAACAAGACCTGATTTTTTGCTTATTGACGGCAACAGGTTCAGTACTGAATCGGGTATTCCTTATAAAACGATAGTAAAAGGAGATGCCACGTATATGTCTGTTGCTGCTGCATCCATACTTGCCAAGACTTACAGGGACGATGCCATGATTGAATTGGACAAAACCTATCCTCAATACCATTGGAAACAAAACAAGGGTTATCCGACCAAGCAGCACAGACAAGCCATCAAGGATTTCGGCATAACTCCCTTGCATCGCAAAACATTCAACCTGCTTGAAGAACCTACACTTTTTTAGTTTCTGAAAAAAGAGTTGGTTTTTTGGAAAAAAATCTTGATGTTTAAGGTAAAAAGAGTTGGTTTTTTTATCTGAAATCTTGATGTTTTTTCATGAAATCCTGATTTATTTTTTCAGCAGGGAATTCTTTAATTTATCAAATGCCGCTTTGCCGACAGTGGTTTTTACTGTCTGTTTTACAGCAGTGGTGATTTTCTCCGTTTGTGAAGGCTTCTCTATATATTTTATTGAATGCAAGGCTTGGTTTTCTTCGTCTGAATCAGTAAAGACCTCAAAAAACATCGGCTTCTCTCCCACTCTGCTGTCCAAAAACATAGGATAGACTTCCAGAAATTCCGCTTTGCTCTTTGCAGACAAGTATTCAAACCCCAAATCCTCTGTAAAATGCTTTATAAGACAAGGAGACTGTCTTCCGTTATGACCTTTGGCTGCAATAAAATCATCAGTATGTTCGCCAAATCTTGAACCCGGGTGATTGAAGTTCTTAAACTCCTGCCCCAATCCATTATTGACAAGCATTATTCTAAGATTATTTCCTAAATGTCTGTTAGCCAAGATATTCATATCATAAAAGGTAGCCAAATCCCCAAAGATGCCAAAGAAAAGTCTTTCCTTGTCCGCAAGAGAAGCCCCTATCAAGGAAGACAAACAGCCGTCTATACCAAAACCTCCTACATTGGAGAAAGCATTCACGCTGTTCGGAATATCAAATAAATTCCACGCTCGCAAAGAGTTAAGTATTCCAAGATGCAGAACGGAATTTTCAGGCAGTTTGTCTGCCAGCTGTTGTGCTATATAGATATTAGAAAAAGGCAAATCAGGTATAAGAGAAATCAACCTGTTTTTTTCAGCCAAACATTCTTGATAGAAGGTGTTATTTGAAAGGTCTTGATTAGATAAATCTTTATTTGATGTGTATTTCTCAAAGAACTCTTGTTCAGACATTTCAAATACATAAGAAAGTTTTTTGAAAGTGTCTCTCAACTCTCCGTCGGGATTAACTCTCCACACTTCTTTTGTTCTTTTCATCAGACGCATGGTGTAATAATCACCGCTCACCTCCCCTATGTGTATGATTACATCAAAACTTGGTTCGTTATGATGAACCTCTTGCGAACCTTTAATGGAATAGTTTAAAGCATTCTTTCCATGATAATTACTTGTATGATCAACAAAGACTATAGCATTATTGGATATAGCAAAATTCTCTAATGCCAAACTCTCTTCGCTTGTCCATTTTTTATGAGAACCCACAAAGACTCCTATCTTTCCCTGCGGAAGTTGTGGTAAATCTTTAGTTAAATTTGTTATCCTACTTATTTTTCTTACTTTAGGAAGTTCTTTAACAGAATAATCCAAAGAGTATTTTGTTTCTAAATTAATATGTATAGGTCCTCCTCCTCTATGGAAAAGTTCTTCAAGAACATCATTTAGTTTTATTTCTGCAAACCATCTGTCTGATTCATTATTTATAGAAGAAATATTCACTGACTTAAGGATTACATCACTTGGAGGATTGTTTCTGTTGATAACCTGTGCGATAAGATGACCTATATTATGGAAATTCTGTGCAGAAGTACAAGCAATAATAGGTAGTTTTCTGTAATATGCTTCTGTCAATGCAGGCAGATAGTTACGAGAAGCAGTAGCTCCGGTACAGGAAAGAAGAACGGGTTCTCCGCTTTCTTCACTTAGTCCCACAGCCATATATCCTGCACTTCGTTCATCAACACATGAGTATATTTCAAAAAAATTATCTCGTTGAATACTGCTTACAAAGGTTACATTTGTTGCACCTGGAGAAGCAACTACTTTTCTTATATTGTATTTCTTCAGTAATGCAATCAATAAAAGAATATTCTTTTCCGAAGTATAAAAAAACTGTTCCATGATATACTATATTAAGATTGTGCAAATATACAAAAGAAAATTGAAATGAGGGAAAACAGAACTGAAAATATAAATACCATACCCTGCTTTGAGTATTTTCAGGAGAAAAAACATTTTATTCGTTCTTCTATTCTTTCCATGTGTGAAAAAAGTATTAGTTTTGCAGTCTCAAATTCGGGGTTCTTGTCAGATTAATAGGGAATCAGGTGCAAAGCCTGGACTATACCCGTAGCTGTAAGTTCCTCTGCAAAGAAATATTGTTGAGACACCGGTCATTGTTTCTTGAAAAAGAGATGAGAAGACTTCAACAATAGGAACGAGTCAGAAGACCTGCCTTGAATTTGACAAACAAAAATCGTAACTTTCGGGTATTAAAGAGACGATAAGAAAGCAATTCTAAGATGTATTATGGCTGATACTTGTTAGTTTTTCTTTTCCATTCTTTTACAGGAGAATTTTACGATATGTTTTTAAATATTAATTAACAAAACAAAAAAAACGTTAAAAAAAGATGAAAAAACGTATTGTAAGCTTGTTGTTTGCTTTAATAACAACGCTGGGATTTACCCTGCAGGCACAAACTCTGACATCCACAGCTCCAAATGGGGTGTTCACTGCCGAAGATATTGAGTATTGGATAGGAAACGGAAGCAATGAAATAGCGATAGTTCTGTCCTACAACTCAGATGAACCATATGATAACTTTGTTATCGGATACCGTTGGAACGGAAACAACATCACTTTGGAAGATGCTTTGACGGGAATCGCATATACTGATTCCCGTTTTGATATGGATGTATCCGGTTCTATGCTTAATGACTTTGGTTTTGACTATGATGAGGACGGTATCTTTGAATACTCGGCTTACATGAATGGTTATGATTATCTTTGTCTTAAAGAAGATTGTACAGATACTCCTGTCGGAATGTCATCTTTTATTATTTCTGGAAACCGTTGGATAAGTATAGAGCTGAAAGCAATAGACTTGAGCGATTGGGATGATTGTTTTGCTCAGAGTGGAACATATACTGCCATTACTGCTCCTAACGATGAGCCATTGCCTTGTTTACTTCCAAGCAATCTTCACATAGATTTTATTACAGAAAACTCTGCTATAATATATCTTGGCACTTTGCCTGCAAACTACACTCTTTATCTTAAAGCAGAAGGAGAAAGTTCTTATACATCTTACAGTATTGCAAGTGAAGTAACATATACTATGGAAAATCTTGCTTCCGGAACCAATTATGAGTGCTATATTGTAAAAGATTGCGGAGAAGGAAGCCTTTCTGCAGAAAGCCAGCATCTTACTTTTACTACTCTTGCCTCACAAGGAGATGAATGTACAATAAGTTCATTCCCTTATACAGAAGATTTTGAATCTTACGGAATAACAGGAGGCGGTGTTTATCCTTATCCTACCTGCTGGACAAAAATAACAACAGGCAATATTCCCAATGTAAATACTACGAAACATTCAGGTAATGGCGGATTATATTTACAAGCTGCTCCAAACACGCAGGTTGTTGCCGTTATGCCGGAAATAGCAGACAATATAGCATTGAATACTCTTTCTCTGAAATTCTGGGGAAAACGTGGTTCAGCAGGAAACAGAATAACCGTAGGAGTGATGTCTGACAAAGATGATGCAACTACTTTTGACACATTGTTTGCAGTAAGTCCTTCTTCCAATGCTTGGGCTGAATATACTGTTGATCTTTCTTCCTATACAGGAAGTGCAAGATACATAGCTTTTATGTGTAATGCAAGCAGATACTATATTGATGACGTAGAACTTAGCCAGAGTGCTGTAGAACCTGTTTGTGAAACACCTGCACAGTTCCGCTCTCAAGAAACATGGATAGAAGATACTCAGGCAACACTATTCTGGGAAAGTGAAACAGCAACTCAGTTTATAGTTTATTATCGTGTTCAAGGATCTGTTGAATATGCTTCCCATGAAGTAAATGGAAATTTGTTTACTACTCTTGAAAATCTTCAGGAAGGAACAACCTACGAATGCTATATTGTTGCAAAATGTTCCGAGACAAATCTTTCAGAAGCATCTGCTGTAATTACATTCACAACAAAAACCTCTACTCCTGACGCTCCTCAAATGACAGACGAAAACATTGTTGCATGGGCAAAAGGTATGGAAGTAAAACGCTCAAGTACTGTAACTACAGGCAACTATTATGATGCTATCGGTCAGGCAACAACTACTGAGTATGTAGCTATTCTTGGTGGAACAGCCACTGCTACTTTTGACAGACCTGTCGTTAATGGTGATGGTGCGGATTTTGTTGTCTTTGCCAACAATAACAATGAAGATGACGGACAAGCTTTTGTTGAAGTTTCTTCCAATGGAGTTAATTTCTTCCGTTTTGCAGATAAGACTCCTGTTCTTGCAACTGGATTTGGCGTTGCTTATGATTTAAGTGATTTGTCTGATAACGACAATCTGGATAAAAACAATATACGCTTGGTTCGTCTTGTTGATGACAACATTGGCGGATATTGTCTTGCCGGCATTGGTATCTACAACGGAGGAGAACAATATCTTATAGCAGATTTTGAAGATGCAACATTCCTTTCTGCTGCCAACACATACGAAATAGTAAGTACAACAAACTATACACGTACAGAAGAAGACGAAGATATGGAACTTACATACTATTACAAGGATCATGTTTCAGCAGGATTGAATTTTGAAGGAATAGGCTATGATATGATGGGATGGTTTATGGCTATGGGCTTTGGTGCTTCAAACGGTACAAGCACAACAGCTTCCGGCAATGGAGTTTCTCCAGACTATTATGTTTCTTCTGCTCTTGCCGGAGTAGAAGGTCCTGGATATACTTATATGCAAGGATATGATGCAGGAGCATGGGCTGGTGTTACTCATAATGTTGTAAGTTCAAGCAATAATAATTCCAGTTTCATTCCACAGGGAGTATATGTTTCCCACTCTATGGCTTCCTATACCTACACAGGTTCTACAAACGACAACCAGCCAGGCTATCATAAGGTAGTAGCTACAGGCTATCGCACTGACGGAACAACAGCCGGTTCTGTGTCTGTTTATATCACTCAAAACGGAACAGCCTACAAAGACTGGAAATGGCTTGATTTATCTTCATTTGGAGAAGTTGCCAAGATAGTATTCTGTTTGGAATCCAACTATGCAAACAGTTATGGTATGCTTATTCCTTCTTATTTCTGTGTTGACAACTTTGTTTATACAGCTGGTGAAGAAATTCCATGCACTCCTACTTCTTCCACAACAACAGAAACAATCTGTGCAGGAGAATCATACGAATTCAACGGAAACACTTACTCAGAAACAGGAACATACACAACAACATTAACCAATGCAGCAGGTTGTGATTCCACAGCAACTCTCAACCTTACAGTTCTTCCACTAAACACAGCAGAGGAAACAATCACTGTATGTTATGGAGAAAGTGCAGTATTCAACGGACAAGCTATTGCAGAGGGAACAAACACAATAACGGTAGCAGGTCAGGAAGGTGACTGTGATACTGTTTATACCGTCACACTTGTTGTTCTTGCTGAAAACACTCCAATAAATGAACAAGTAACTCTTGGCAATGCAGAACTTCCATATACATATCACGGCGAAGAATATTCAGAATATGGAACATACACCATAACAGAAGAAGATGAAAACGGCTGTCCTCAGGAATATGTTCTGACTCTTGTCCATAACAGCGGCATTGCAGAGGTGGAAAACGAATATTCCGCATCTGTATATCCAAATCCTGCATCAGACAATGCAACATTGATTGTCAAGGGCTTGAATGAAGAAGCCGCAATAGTAGTTACCGACCAGGCTGGCAGAGTGATTTCAACCGCAAAACTTGCAGCAGGACAAGAAAGTCTTGAGATTTCAAGTTCAGCACTTGCCTCTGGAGTATATTATATAAGGATACAGACTGCTAACTCTGTTCGTACAGAAAAACTAATCAAGAGATAAGATTTCCAAATAAAAATCATCAAGGAACATATCTTAAAAAAGGTATGTTCCTTTTTTTTTATCAAATTTTGTTTTCTTTTTTCTTGCAGAAGAGAAAAGTTTTATATCTTTGCAAATGAATAATTGTAGAATTATTCTATAACATAGAAAAGCATTACGCTATTTATTTTTATTCGTTGAAGTCTGGACAATTTCAACATAATCTCTAAGAATAAGTAAGTTGTAATGCTCACGGTGCCAAATCGTGAGCTTACTTATTTGGAGATTTAGGAGTCCAGACCATCAACGAACAAATAAGAAAAGTTCACGATAATTCTTTTTTATGTTTATCAGTTAATATTATTATAAATCTAAAAACCGAAGGGTGCAATGGTATATAACTGCATACAAAACAAATGAATAAACTATTAAAGTTGTTAGTTGCAATGGTTTTTGCAACAGTGTTAAGTGCAAATGTATTTGCATACGATTTTGTTGTAGATGGAATTTATTACAATATAAATTCCGATGGTACAACAGTAAGTGTAACATATCAGAGTACAAATTTAAATTCTTATTCCGGTAGTGTTACCATTCCATCAACAGTAACCTACAATGGCACTACTTATAGTGTTACAAGTATTGGTTATTTTGCTTTCTATAACTCTATAGGTTTAACCTCTGTTACAATAGGAAATAGTGTTACAAGCATTTCTAAATGGGCATTTGGATACTGCTTAGGATTAACTTCTGTCACAATCCCTAACAGTGTTACAAGTATTGGTTATGCTGCTTTCTATAAATGTACCGGTTTAACTTCTATTACTATTCCAAATAGTGTTACAAGCATTGGTAGAAATGCCTTGGATAGTTGCATAAACTTAACAAGTGTAGATATACCTAATAGTATATCTATTATTGATACTGCCGTTTTTAGATTTTGTACAGGTTTAACATCTGTTACTATTCCTAATAGTGTTACAAGTATTGGTTATGCTGCTTTCTATAAATGTACCGGTTTAACTTCTATTACTATTCCAAATAGTGTTACAAGCATTGGTAGAAATGCCTTGGATAGTTGCATAAACTTAACAAGTGTAGATATACCTAATAGTATATCTATTATTGATACTGCCGTTTTTAGATTTTGTACAGGTTTAACATCTGTTACTATTCCTAACAGTGTTACAAGTATAGGTAGTTCTGCTTTCGATAATTGCACAGGTTTAACTTCTATTACTATTCCTAACAGTGTTACAAGTATAGGTAGTTCTGCTTTCTATGATTGCACAGGTTTAACTTCTATTACTATTCCTAACAGTGTTACAAGTATAGGTCGTTCTGCTTTCTATAATTGCACAGGTTTAACTTCTATTACTATTCCTAATAGTGTTACAAGTATTGGTAGTGCTGCTTTCATTAGTTGCACAGGTTTAACATCTGTTACTATTCCTAATAGTGTTACAACTATTGAATGGGGAACTTTTGCTGGTTGCACAAGTTTAACATCTGTTACAATCCCAAATAGTGTTACAACTATTGAATGGGGGGCTTTTGATGAATGTACAAGTTTAACGGACGTTACTATCCCAAATAGTGTTACGACTATTCGTAAGTATGCTTTCAGTAATTGCACAGGATTAACAACAATAAATTATAATGCTGTAAATTGTAGTGGGGATGGATTTAGTTATGATTATCATTGGCTTGACGGCTGTGATAATATTACAACAGTAAATATTGGTGATTCTGTACAAACTATTCCTTCTTATTTTATGTATCAAAAATCTAGTTTAACATCTGTTACAATAGGAAATAGT
>CAZXEN010000001.1:0-137372 GCA_964639765.1 uncultured Bacteroidaceae bacterium | reverse complement strand
GTCAATATCTTTTACCCGAGATAATGGATAATTGTGCAGATATAAGTTTAGATGTTGTTCCTAATGATACTCTTTTTTATACTTATGGGCTATGGGATAGAGGGTATTTGCTAATAGCGGGTGGCACGGACCAAGCAGAATTAAGACATTCGCTGTGGCTTGATGACGAATTTCATGAAATATTTGATGTTAATTGTCATGACGATTATGCACAGCCTTTTAGTACAGATACAAGTATAACCATCATAGGTATATCTGGATATATAGACAATTGGAGATGGCCTGGTACTTATTATGGACAAGATAAGTTTTATTTAGAGATATGGGACTCTACTCTTACAGAAGTTATTCGCAGTGTTGATGTTACTAATACTAATAATGATTTTTCGTATAAACCACAGATGTGGACAACACCCCATTATACAGAAGTATTTTTTGATTCTGCAATAAATATGAGTGGAAAATTTTATGTTGTATATCACACTCCTGATAGTGTGGAAAATAGAGATGTAGTTAGATTTATAGACTATTCATCACATATCTATGCCACAGTTTTTTGTGAAACAGAGATGTTTCCTCTTAAAAGAGATGTAGGACAATTAGATTGGTTGCCTATTTCTGCATGGTATTACTCTCTTTGGCAGACAAACGATTTTGTTACTATGCTGTATCTGTTTCCGATACTTGGGGAATATAATCCGAATGCGGAGGAATGGCATGGTGTAGGATTGAATGAGACAAAGGATATTTCACAATTTACACATGTTTTTCCAAATCCTACAAATAGTGAAGTGAATATCAACTGCGGATACAAGATAAAGAGTATTCAAATCTTTGATGAGCAAGGTAAACGCTTGTTAGAAAAGGAAGTAAATACCTATAACTATCAGATAAATCTAAATTCTTATCCAGTGGGAACGTACTTAATAAAAGTTCAAACCAATAGCGGTCAAGCAACCAAGAAAGTTATCAAGGAATAAAAAGTAGCGTCTCTTTGTGGGACGCTACAGCATATCTATGCTAAACAATAAATACATACTGTATCCTCTTTTTGCGACTTTTTGTAGAGGATGTATTTATCATATTTTCAGAGTTTTAGATATTCGTGAAAAAAGACTTCGTTTTTAATTTTTAAATCTTCGTTTTTAGGGTACAAAAACCTACTTTTTAGGGTATAAAAACTTCGTTTTTTTTCACGAAAACGAAGAGTTATTTTTTTTAAACCAATTCTTTTTCATACAAGGTTTGATAATAATTTACTATCTTTGCAAAAAATTTGTCTTAATGTAGTTTTGTTATGAAAAATACTAAGAAAATCAGTTTTGTTTTTGCGGTTATTTTTTATGTATGGTCCATAAGCGTGTCTGCGCAAAAGCCTGTAACCTCTTATTATTATGATTGGGAAGCATACGACACTCCTTTGATATTGGATTCTTTGAACAACCGTGGAGAAAAATTTTCCGTGGAAGATTATTTTAAGGTTCCCAAACTGACCAAATTGGATAAGGAAATAAAAGCCAACACCTCTGAAGATGGAATAGATACAATAGACATTCATTCTTGTATGGCTTTGGAAATAAACATAAGCAAGCGTTTCTTTTATCTGAGTACTTCAAAAAGAGAAAAAGTAAAATTTGAGGTATATTCTAATGCAAAGTTAAAGATTTCCATAGATGGCAAGGAAGTGGCACAGAAGACAACGGCTGAAGCGGAAATGACAGATGAGACGAAAGTTGTTGTGGAAGAAGAACTTGAACCAGGCAATCATATTGTAGGTATTGCTGCTTTGTGTTTGTATTCCAAGATAGAGGAAAGCGGTAAAGCTGATTACTATAAAATAAAAACACTGATATATTATGATGATTCAGGACAGAGTTTAACTCAAAGTCTTTCTGGCCTTAGTCTTAGAAATATGCTTTGCGGAGAAAATCCATACGATACAAAGATTTCCTCCTCAGGAAGATTTTATTTGGTAAAATACTACAACACAGACGAGAATGGAAAAAGCACATACCGAATAGAAGTAAGGAATACAATTGATGACAAGGTTATTTTCTCCGATGACAAGACCTTGAATTACAAATGGATGCCAGATTTGGATATTCTGTACTACGATTCCAAAAACAATTTGTATGCTTTTTATCCTGAGACTCAAGAGCGAAAACTCATAAAGGAAGATATGGAGCAACAAGGCGGGATAACCTTTTTTGGACCAGGCAGGGAAAGCGGATATTATTTTGAAAATCCTCAAACCCTTGATTATGTTCAGTCAGTAACCAAAAAGAAAGATAATACATCAGGAGATTTGCATAGAATGTATCTGCCAGATGACAGAATACCAGGCTGGAGAGACAGAACGGAATTGTATCTTTACACCGATTATTTTCATGGTAAGTTGTTCCAGACTTTCCGTTCCACCTACTTGAACGATTTGAATTTAAAAGAATATAAGATATTGTTTTCTATGACAAAAGACGACATAACCAAACGTCCTTATTCTTTTACAAGTCTTTATCAATACAATATAGGGGAACGCATTCTTGACACACTGATAGAAAATGATGGTTTTATAAATTCTGCACAATACTTGAAAGACGGCGAAAATATTGTTGTTCTTGCAAGTAATGAGGCTTTTAACTCCATTGGTTCCACGCTGAAGAAAAACCAGATACCCAATGCTTTCAACTATTCTATCTATTTGATGAATCTTGAAACAAAGGAGGTAAAGCCTGTAGCCAAGGATTTCAATCCAAGTGTAAAAGATGTCATCGTCAGGGAAAAAAATCTTTATCTTACCTGCGAAAACAAGGACTCTGTATCTGTATTCCGTTACAATCTGAAAGATAATACTTTTACTCTTTTGGATTTGGGTGTGGATATAGTCCATAGTTTTGATATTTCAGACGACGAAACACAGATGGTTTATTACGGAGAGAACTATAATAAGCCAAAACGTGTGTTCAGGGCATGGCTTGACAAGGATAATACCTTGAAAACAAAGGAAGTCTTCTTCCCAAAGGCAGACTCTTTTGACCCTGAGTCAATAGGCAAGATGGATAAATTCTCTTTCCGTATGCATAATTCAAACATAGACGGACGTTTATATTACCCTTTGGATTTTGATTCTTCAAAAAAATATCCGATGATTGTATATTATTATGGAGGATGTTCGCCTACTGACAGAAGTTTTGAGATGCGTTATTCTGCATGGCTATATACTCAACAGGGATACATCGTTTATGTAATCAATCCAAGCGGTACAACAGGCTGGGGTCAAGACTTTGCAGCAAGACACGTAAATGCTTGGGGTGATTATACTGCAGATGAGATAATAGAAGGAGTAAAAAGAGTATGCAAAGCTTATCCTTATATAGATAGCAAGCATATCGGTTGCATGGGAGCAAGTTATGGCGGTTTTATGACCCAATATCTGCAGACCAAGACAGATATTTTCGCCTGTGCTGTTTCACATGCAGGCATAAGTAATATTACTTCCTATTGGGGAGAAGGATATTGGGGCTATTCTTATTCAGGTGCAGCCACAGCAGACAACTACCCATGGAACAATCCTGAACTTTACACCAAGCATTCGCCGTTGTTCAATGCAGACAAGATAAAAACTCCTTTGCTTCTTTTGCATGGAACCTCAGACACCAATGTTCCGATAGGGGAGAGCATTCAAATGTACAACGCTTTGAAGATATTGGGTAAAGAAGTTGAGTTTATCACCGTCAAAGGAGAAAATCACGGTATAGTGGATTTTGATAAACGCTTGAAATGGAACAATACCATATATGCATGGTTCGCAAAATGGCTAAAAGAAGACTCTTCGTGGTGGGATAGTATGTATCCAAAGGAAGAATACTAAAAGAAAAGAAACAGTTATGAAAACCGATTTAAAGGAATTTCGTAAGTATGTCGCACAAATAGGGGAGATTGACCCTATAATTCTTGACCCTGTAAAAGCAGAAGGTATATGGGTCTATACTTCTGACGGAAAGAAATATATGGATTTGTTGTCTGGTATTTGTGTGGGTAATGTAGGACACAAAAACCCGAAAGTTGTTGCTGCCATAGAAGAACAGCTGAAAGATTATCTGCATGTTATGGTCTATGGCGAATATATGCAGAAACCTCAATTGGATTATATAAAGCGATTGAAAGAGTTTCTTCCTCAGGAGCTGGCTCAGATATTCTATGTCAATTCCGGCAGCGAAGCAATAGAAGGTGCCATAAAAGCAGCAAAACTCTACAACCACAGAAAAGAAATAATAAACTACAGAAATTCCTATCATGGTTCTACACTTGCCTGTGTTTCTATGCTTAGCGGAAAAGAATATACAGAACCTTTTGCTCCTCTTTTGTCGGATTGTGGTTTCATAGATTTTAACAATGAAGCCGACCTGCAAAGGATAACAGAGAAAACTTGTTGTGTTGTTGCTGAATGTATAGCAGTTGGAGAAGGAGTGGAACTGCCAAAAGACGGTTATCTTGCAAAACTGAGAGAACGCTGTAATCAAACAGGTGCTGTGCTTATTTTAGATGAAATACAGACTGGTTTTGGACGGACAGGCAAGATGTTTGCTTTTGAACACTATGGTATAGTTCCTGATATTCTTTGTATTGCAAAAGCAATGGGAGGTGGTCTTCCTATAGGGGCATTTGTTGGAAAGAAAGACATAATGAATGCTTTGAATAATCATCATCCTCTTATTGGTCACGCAACAACATACGGCGGAAATCCTGTTAGTCTTTCTTCTGCCTTGGCTACACTTAACTATATTGTGGATAATGATTTGATGAAAGACGTGGAAAGAAAAGGAGTATTATATAGAACACTGCTTAAACACAGACATATAAAAGAAGTAAGGGGAAAAGGATTGTTTAACTGCGTAGCCCTGAACGATGGCATAGATTGGCAAAAAGCTTTGATATCTTGTTTTAGTCATGGAGTAATAACAGGAACCCATTTGTTCAATCCAATGTGTCTGAGTGTAAAACCTCCTTTAGTCATAACAGAGGAAGAAATAAAGGAAAGCATAGACAGACTTTTGTCTGCATTAGATGAATTATAATAAACAAACATATATATTATTATGGCATTTTTTGAACATAAAAGACCAAGACAATTTGAATATAAACCACGATTCTATAATCCAGAAAAAGAACGTCTGGAACAATTGAAGGCAAAGTATGGAGAGATTGGCGAAACATATAACCGCAAGATAAATTTTCGTCAGGCTATGAATGAAAAGAAAGAAGAGAAGATAGGTTCCAAGATTTCTGTATCCAAGATTATTCTCTATGCTTGCATAGTTGTGGTGTTGTTGTATGTACTTCTAATGGTTGTTGAGAAATGGCAATAAATGTTCTTCCTCCTTTGGTTGCTAATCAGATTGCAGCCGGAGAAGTGGTCTCCCGTCCTGCAAGTGTTGTCAAGGAATTAATAGAAAACTCCATTGATGCAGGAGCTACAAATATTACTCTTGTTGTAAAAGATGCAGGAAGGTCTCTTATAGAGGTGACAGACAATGGTTGTGGTATGGATGCTGAGGACTGCAGAAAGTGTTTTCTTCCTCATGCTACAAGTAAAATATCTACAAGCGACGATCTTAAAAATCTTGTAACGATGGGTTTTAGAGGTGAAGCATTGTCTTCCATTGCTTCCATAGCACAAGTAGAACTGAAAAGCAAAAGAGAAGAACAGGAACTTGGCACTTGTGTCTGCATAGAAGGAGGGGAAATAAAAAGAGAAGAGGAAACAGTATGCAAACAAGGAACAGACATAAAGGTAAAGAATATATTCTTTAACACACCAGCAAGAAGAAACTTTCTCAAGAGCGATAATATAGAAAATTCCCATATTGATGATGCTTTTGTAAAAATAGCATTGATATATAATGATGTTGCTTTTACGTATTACAACAATGATAGAATAGTGTACAAATTGGATAAAGCCAACGACAAGAAAAGAATTATAGATATATTTGGAAACAGTTTCAAAAGCAAACTTCTTGACCTTGATGAAAATGTTGACATAGTAAAGATACATGGTTATATTTCCACATTGGAGCTTAGCAGAAAAAACAAAAATGAAGAGTATTTTTTTGTTAATGGACGCTATATGAAGAACAATTATCTGGCCAATGCTGTAGAAAGAGCTTATAACGGTCTTTTGACGGAGAAGTCTTTTCCTGTTTTCTTTATATCTTTGGAACTTGACCCAAAGAATATAGACGTAAATATACATCCTACAAAAACAGAGATAAAGTTTTTGGATGATAAACTTATATATTCCATTCTTTATGCAGCAACTCGTAAAGCTTTAGGTCAAAACACGCTTAGTACCCAACTTGATTTTGAGAAAAAAGAAATAGTCTTTCCTGCTTCACAACCAAAAACTCCGTTATATCCGCCGAAGATTTCCTATAACTCTTCCTATAATCCTTTTTCACAAGGCTTGCACAATGAAAACTTCAATCAAGTCATACCAGAAAAAGTTTCTCAGTCACAACTTGCTTTTTCCAATCAAGGATTTGACAACGAAATAAAGACAAACCAAGAAACCTTTGCTCCGTTTCAGTTCCTGAACAAGTATATTGTAACCAAAATGCACGACAGTATATTGTTGATAGACCAACACCGTGCAAGCAAAATTATAATCTATAACAGATTGTCTCAAAACCAGACTCCGGAAATAGTATCCCAGAAACTTGTTATTCCACACGTATATAATGTATCCAAAAAAGATTTTGCTGCAATAGCGGACAAAATATCAGAACTGAGACAGCTGGGGTTTGATTTAAAAGAAAAAGATTCTGAAAGTTTTGAAATAAATGCCCTTCCTTTTTCCCTTTCGGTTGAAAAGGCAATAGATATTATAGAAGAGTTTGTTTCAGAAGAAGAAAACCTTGCTTTGAATAATGTAGAAAAAAGAGAGAAACATAATCTCCGTCTTTCAGAACATCTTGCAATAGCATACGGAACTGCTTTGAACAAAGTAGAGATAATGAAACTTATTGCAGAACTTCTTAAACTGCAGAATTTTGAGACCCTGCCAAACGGAGAAAGAGTAGTGCTGAAAGTAAATGAAGATTTTCTTGATGCAGCTTTCTAAAAAACGTTTTTTGCATCGGTTTAGTTTATGCAAATCTTTATGACAGTAAGTACAACCAAGATGAGCATATATACGTCTGCGTAGATATTCCTTTTGATGGAGAAGAAAAACACCGAAAGCACAAAACTTAGGGTTGGAGCGAATATCAAAGTCATTGTAGGATAGCCTAAATCATACAGGAAAGGCATTATACATATTACAAACAGTAATAGAATTGTTGATATTCTCTTTCTTACAGAAAGTTTCTGGTCGTTTCTGTATCTAAGAGTGATAGCAAAAGCAGGTAATGTAAGGATAAACAGGTAAACTATATAAACTATTTGTATAGGTTGGTTAAGAAATCCAAAAGAAGGAAGAAGACCAAAATGAATGCCTGCAAAAGTTCTTATGGATTCTATATCATCATTTAGATAATAATATACAAGCAGCACAACAAAAGGAGTAATAAATCCGAATATGCTTACAAGAAAAGAACGCAATTTGTATATCTTGAAGTTAAACAGTCCTATCCATACCCACAACAGCAACAGAATAGTAGGACTGTAGAACAATGTTCCTACAGATAACAATATGGTGGAAAGATATACTTCGTCCAGACCTTCATTTTTGTTATAGCATTTTAGGAATGTCAGTATGGCAAGAATAATGAAAGTGTTGGCCAAAAGAATACTGCTTAAAGTCATACATCTGTAATCACTGCTCATAAGCAATACATAGATAAAAGCAGGAAAAAAAGAAGTTTTCTGTGATAATTGATAGGAAGTACATATATAGTTTATAAGCAATCCATGCGATATTACCAGAACAAAAGCAACTATGGAATTGATTATGTGTTGAGAAGGTAAAATATAGCAAACCAAAGAGTATAGAGGCATATCAAAAACACCTTTCTCCATGATTTGTGGAGAGTTTATAAAGGCTGGAAACCACAACAACAAAGGAACAACAAACAAAAGTACAAGTTGCAAAAAATAATTCTTCTTAAAAATAGAAACTATCATAATCTATAAATATTTATCAAATACACCAATAATACGTTATTCCTGCAAAAAAGTTACATAAAAAAGAATGCACAAAGAAAAACTTTATGCATTCCCGATTGAAATAAATAAAATGATATAAACTACAAAACAGGTCCTGCTTTGACAAGTTCTTTGCCTTGAGGATTGTTTTCGTATTTTACAAAGTTCTTGATAAATCTGTCTGCCAGGTCTTTTGCTTTGTTTTCCCATTGTATGGCATCAGAATATGTATCCCTTGGGTCAAGGATATTGGTATCCACTCCTTTCAGTTCTGTAGGAACAGTAAAGTTGAAGTAAGGGATTTTCTTTGTAGGGGCTTTGTCTATAGAGCCGTCAAGTATAGCATCTATTATACCTCTTGTGTCTTTAATGGAAATACGTTTTCCTGTTCCATTCCAGCCTGTGTTTACAAGATATGCCTTTGCACCGCTTAGTTTCATTCTCTTTACAAGCTCTTCTGCATATTTTGTAGGGTGAAGTTCCAAGAAAGCTTGCCCAAAACATGCTGAGAAAGTAGGTACAGGCTCTTTGATACCTATCTCTGTTCCTGCAAGTTTTGCTGTAAATCCGCTTAGGAAATAATATTTTGTCTGTTCTTCGTCCAAAATGCTTACAGGAGGAAGAACACCGAAAGCATCTGCAGAAAGGAATATCACCTGTTTTGCAGCAGGAGCATGAGAAACAGGACGAACGATGTTCTTTATGTGGTAAATAGGGTAGGATACACGGGTATTTTCTGTAACGCTCTTGTCTGCAAAGTCTATTTTTCCATCTTTGTCCACTGTAACGTTCTCCATAAGTGCATCTCTATGGATTGCATTGTAAATATCAGGCTCTGCTTCTTTGTCCAAGTTGATAACCTTAGCATAGCAACCGCCTTCGAAATTGAATACTCCGTTATCGTCCCAGCCATGTTCATCATCTCCTATCAAAAGACGCTTAGGATCTGTGGAAAGAGTTGTCTTGCCTGTTCCAGAAAGACCAAAGAAGATGGCAGTGTTTTCTCCTTTCAGGTCTGTATTTGCAGAACAGTGCATAGCAGCAATACCTTTCAAAGGAAGATAGTAGTTCATCATAGAGAACAGTCCTTTTTTCATCTCACCGCCATACCATGTGTTAAGGATAACTTGTTCTTTGCTGCTGACATTGAAAATAACAGCTGTCTCACTTCGTAATCCAAGCTCCTTGTATTGTTCTACCTTAGCCTTTGAAGCAGTATAGACTATGAAATCGGGTTCCTGTTCAAATTCTTCTTGGTTTTGTGGACGGATAAACATATTGGTTACAAAATGAGCCTGCCATGCAACCTCCATAATAAAACGGATTTTCATTCTTGTGTCCTTGTTGGCTCCACAAAAACCATCAACCACGAACAAACGTTTGTTGCTTAGTTGGTTAAGTGCTATATCTTTGCATGTTTTCCATGCTTGCTGGCTTATTCTGTGGTTATCGTTAGGATACTCTTGGGTATTCCACCATATGTTTTTCTCGGAATTTTCATCCACAACAATGTATTTGTCCTTAGGAGAACGGCCTGTGTATATGCCGGTCATAACATTGATTGCTCCAAGTTCTGTTTCCTGACCTTTGTCAAAACCTGTAAGTTCCGGTTTGGTCTCTTCGTTGTAAAGTACTTCGTATGTAGGGTTGTAAAGTTTTTCTTTCACTCCCTTTATTCCGTATTTTTCCAAATTTATGTTTAACATGATATCTGTAATTTATTGTTGTTACTTATTGAATCTGTTATATGTTCCAAAAACACAGATTAATTTCTGCAAAGTTATGAAAATATAATCACCTAATACAAAATTTTGAACAAAAAATGAAATGCAGGTAAAAAAAGAGTTGGTTTTTATTTCCAAAAACCAACTCTTTAGGGCGTAAACATCAAGACTTTTTTTCTAAAAACCAACTCTTTTTTTTTATGAACTTTACCTGCGGACAGGATAAAGATGAGATATTTTTGTAGTTTTATAATTTTTTCTTACCTTTGCAACCTGAAAATATCATTTACAAGTACTTATGAATACATACGATTATTTATTTGAGACAAGTTGGGAAGTATGCAATAAAGTAGGTGGCATACATACAGTGGTTACCACCAAAATACCTACAATAAACAAGAAAATAGGCGACAACCATATATTATTGGGACCAGATTTGGGACAATCAACATTTGAAGATTCGGAGTTCAAGGAAGATACTACTATGTTTCTTTCGTGGAAGATGTACGCCAAGCTTTCCGGCATAGAGTTCAAAGTAGGAAGATGGAAGATGGAAAACTCTCCTATAGTTATCTTGGTTCCTTACACACAGTATTTTTCTTCTAAGGACGAAATTTTTGCAGAATTCTGGGAGAACTACCAGGTGGATTCCCTTACGGGTGGCTGGGACTATGTTGAACCGTTTTTATTCGGCTATGCGAGTGCAAGAATAATAGAGTCGTTCTACAATTTCTATCTTTCTTCAACGGACAGGATAGTAGCCCAGTTCCATGAGTGGATGACAGGTTCAGGTCTTTTGTATCTGAAGAAAAATGTTCCTCAGATAGCAACTTCCTTCACAACACATGCGACCGTGTTGGGAAGATGCCTTGCAGGAAATAATCTTCCTCTGTACAGCGAGATAGAACATTTTGATGCAGACAGAGTAGCCAATGATTTTAATGTAAGAGCCAAGTTTTCTTTGGAAAAAATATCTGCAATAAACTCAGATGTTTTTACAACTGTCAGTGATATTACCAATCAGGAGTGCGAACAATTCTTTAAAAAGGGAGCAGATGTAATCACTCCTAATGGTTTTGAAGGCAGTTTCGTGCCTGAAAAGGAAGAATATGCAAAACTAAGAGCAACAGCAAGAGAGAAAATATTTGATTTTATAGAAAAAACCTCAGGATACAGGCCTGAAAATGACAGTTTTCTTGTTTTGAACAGTGGAAGATATGAATACAGGAACAAAGGTATAAATGTCTTTATAGATTCTTTGGCAAATATCAACAGAAAAGAAAGACTGAACAGAAAGATTGTTGCTGTCATAGCAGTGCCTGCAGGACATTATGAGCCGATAGAGGATAACATATATCTTACACATCGTCTGGATAATCCGGATAACGACCCTATTCTGTCACAGATAAGACAGAGTGGAATAAACAATACAAAGGACGAAAATATTCATCTTGTTTTTCTTCCATCTTACCTTGATGGCAAGGACGGACAGATAAATATGAAATACTTTGATTTTCTTACTGCTTTTGACCTTAGTGTATTTCCTTCATATTATGAACCTTGGGGATATACACCAATGGAGAGCATGGCATTTGGAATACCAAGCATCACAACAACATTGGCTGGTTTCGGACTTTGGGTAAAAGATAATATAAAGAATGACAATGATGCATTGAAAGTTGTTTACAGGACAGACAACAACGAAGCAGAATGTGTGAAAGAAATATCTGAGAATATTATCAGGCTCCTTGACATGGGCAAAGAAGAATTGGCTGTGTTGCAAGAAGACTGCAGATACATATTCTCACAAGTTCAGTGGCAGAACCTTCAGAATTATTACGATGAAGCATATTCTATGGCATTGGATAAAAGTTCTAAAAGAATAAACCAGTATATACACAAACAGCCTCTTTCTTCTACCATGGATTTGCAGGTAACATGGGGCGAAAGACCTGCATGGAAGAAAATACTTGTAAAGGCTGAACTGCCTGAACGCTTGCAAGGACTTAGAAACTTGTCTCAAAATCTTTGGTGGTCTTGGAATTATGATGCGTTTGAATTGTTTGAAAGCATAGACAGCAGAAGATTCTATGAATTGGAGAGATCCCCTATACGTCTTTTAAACTCTTTGACTAAGGAAGACTTCAACCGTCTGTTGCAAGACAAAGACTTTTTGAAAAGAATGGACGATGTGCTTGAACATTTCCAAAACTATAAAAAGGAAAGAGAAAAGAAGACAAATCCTTTGATAGCTTATTTTTCCATGGAGTTCGGTATTCATGATACCCTTAAAATATTCTCAGGTGGTTTGGGTATGTTGGCTGGTGATTATTTGAAACAGGCCTCAGACAGCAACAAAAACATACTCGGTATAGGACTTTTGTACAGATATGGTTACTTTTTGCAGGAGATTAACCGCAACGGTGAGCAACAAAGCGAACTGAAAGCACAGCGTTTTTCAAACCTTCCTCTTTCGGCAGTAAGGGATGAAAGCGGAAAATGGAGAAAAATATCCGTAAATCTTCCTTCAGGCAAGGTATATGCAAAAATCTGGCTATGCAATGTAGGTGTAACGCCTTTGTATTTGTTGGATACGGATATAGAAGAAAACTCTGAAGAAAACCGTCTTATAACCCGACAGTTGTATGGAGGAGACAACGAGATGAGGTTAAAACAGGAGATACTGTTAGGAATAGGCGGTATTCGTATGTTGGAGGAACTGAACCTGCAACCTATTCTTTACCATAACAACGAAGGTCATTCTGCCTTTTCTTCACTGGAACGTCTTAACAATTATATAAACAAAGATAAAATACCTTATATCCAAGCATTGGAATTAGTAAGAAGTTCCACGCTTTTTACTACCCATACTCCAGTGCCTGCAGGTCATGATGTATTCCCTGAAGATTTGATGCGTGCTTATTTTTCCCGTTATGCAGAAGGTCTTACCTTGGATTGGGATTCATTCATGCTTTTAGGAAGAAAAACAAATGAAGACCGCAATGAAAAATTCTCTGTAAGTGTATTGGCTATCAATTGTTCAGCAAATGTAAATGGAGTAAGCAAGATACACGGACGGGTGAGCAGAGAAATGTTTCAATATCTGTTTGACGGATATTTTGCAGAGGAAGTCAATATAGGCTATGTTACAAATGGAGTTCATCTTCCAACATGGGTTGCCAAGGAATGGGAAGAACTGTATCTGAAATACTTTGGCAAAGAAATGTTTTCAGATGAAAGCAATGCTGAATATTGGCAAAAGATATATGATGTGTCGGACAAAGAAGTATGGCAGACTCATCAGACTTTGAAGAAAAAACTTGTAGATTTTATAAAACAAAGACTACAGACAGAATTCCAGCGTAGAGGAGAAAACCCAAGTCTTTATGTTAAAACAACCAAAGACCTTAATGAAAATAAACTTATAATAGGATTTGCCCGCAGGTTTGCTACTTACAAAAGAGCAGGACTGTTATTCACAGACCTTAAACGCTTGGAGGAAATAGTAAACAAAGGAGTTTGTTTCGTCTTTGCAGGAAAAGCACATCCTGCAGACAAAGCCGGACAGGATTTAATCAAGAATATCATCAATATATCCCGTATGCCGCAGTTCATAGGTAAGATAATATTTATTGAAAACTATGATATGTATGTCGCAAAACACTTGGTAAGAGGCGTGGATGTTTGGTTGAATACTCCTACACGACCTTTGGAAGCATCAGGAACAAGCGGTGAGAAAGCAATAATGAATGGTGTGGTTAATTTCTCTGTTCTTGATGGCTGGTGGGCAGAAGGCTATAAAGAAGGAGCAGGTTGGGCTTTAAGCGAAGAACAAACTTATGCAGACCATGCTTCACAAAACATTCTTGATGCAGAAGTTATATACTCTACATTGGAAAATGAAATAATACCTGCTTATTATACACAGACAGAATCAATACCTTTGCAATGGATTTCCCATATAAAGAACACCATAGCAAGGATATCTCCTCACTTTACTATGAAACGTCAGTTGGACGATTACTTTTTGAAATATTATAATAATATGTTTGAAAGAGTAAATCAGATAACCAAGGATAATAACAAGAAGGCTTTGGAATATGTCTTGTGGAAAAAGATGATGAAGGAAAAATGGAATTCCATAGAACTGCTTAAAGTGGAATTACCTGACACAGAATCGGACTCATTCTCTTTTGAGCAGACGTTTAAGGCAAAGATTACTCTTTATACAGGAGAAATCAATCCGGAAAACATAGGAATTGAAATGGTTGTTGCTCATAAAGAAAACGACATTATAACAAAACCTGAAGAAATTGTTGAGTTTGACTTGGCTGAAGTTGCAAACCATAAAGGAGAATATGTTTTGGAATACAATGATTTTTGTTCAGGTGTTCATAACTATGCTTTCAGAATCTATCCAAAGCATGAACTTATGCCTTTTAAAGGAGATGTAAATCTTGTAAAATGGATATAGAGGAGAAGTCCTGATAACAAAAAAGTGGCAGCAAATATTCTTGCTGCCACTTTTCTTTTGTATGAAATAAATCTTTATCATAGTCCAAGTTTGCTTCTCATTGCAGGAGTAAGAGCATTCTTGTTGATTTGGAAATCTATTGTCTTGTATCTTACAAATGCTTCGCTTGCATAGAAATAACCATCGTATTTTCCTATTGCATCCCATGAATTCTTAACTTTATAGAATTTGTTTCCGTTCTGGTCTTTGTAGATACCTGTTATTTGCATGCCGTGGTCATCTGTTGTCTGGAAAGAGTCAAAACCTTTTTGACGCATTTCCTGAGTTATTTTCTTTTCTTTGGCTGTTCCGTCAAAAGTGTAGGTTGCTGCTGCTTTTTCACTTGCAGTAAGTTTCTCCCATTTTTCTTTTTCAGTGCCGGAAAGATCTTTTTTCTCTTCATCTGGAACAATAGCTACACCATTTTTCCAAGAAAATCCTTTTTCACTTACATCAGCACCCCAGCCAATAGTATAACCATTCATTATGGCATTGTCTATTATCTCCATCATTTCATCCAAAGGAACGTTGTAGATTTGTGCATGTAGCCAGTTATCTGGAACTTCCAACATAAATGTTTCATAGAATGGGTGGTGAGTATAAGAACCTATTTCAATATAATTATCCCAATCCAAACCAAGACTTTGAGCAAAAGTTATAGGAGTATATTCTTTGCCTTTGTAAGTAAATTTCTCAGGGCATTTGCCAAAGTAAGCATCAAGCAAACTTTCCAATCCTTGTCTCCAAGCAGTAGATAGGTTCTTTGCATTTGCCAACGGTTTAACAAATCCTTCCAATGCAGGAGAAACTTCAGAAAAGTCTGGTTTGTCTGTTCCATAGTTCAAACCTCTATAAACTTCTTCCGGAACAATACCATATTTCTTTATGATATAAGGTATATCTTGGAAAGCACCGCCTTCAGAGAAAGTAGCAGAACCATGCAAACGGATATATCTTTCTGCTTTTTCTGGATATGCATGGCGATAAATCCAAGCTTCACTTAAGTCATATTCACCTTTTCCAGCTTTCAACAATTCACTTTCAATAAAACCTAAACCGGAAAAAGCCCAGCACGTACCAGAACGGTTCTGGTCTTTAACACTTGTAGCAGGATTGTCCTTAACTACTGTAAATTCGTAGCCTTCTTGTTTATCTTTCTTTGCCTTTTTGTCTTTCTTTTGTGCGAAAGCATTAGAAGACATCAACAAAGCAATGGCCAATACATAAATTATTCTTTTCATTTTCTTAAAAGTATTTATTTGAATTATTAATAATCGTTACCCATCAAAATAACAGGCATAACCAGCATAAGAAGGCTTTCGTCCGTGTTTTCGGTTTCTTCTGCTTCTGCATAAGGAGTAATAACACAAGGACGGTCAGGACGAGAAAGTTCAAAATAAGCATCTTCTGTCTCTATGTTGTTAAGTATTTCCAGGATGTATTTTGCATTCAAGCCTATGTCCATTGCTTCTCCTTCATAAGAACAGCTTAATTCTTCCTTGCCTTTTGTTCCAAAGTTGCTGTCTTCTGCAGTGATTACAAGTTGTTTTTCAGAAATGGAAAAACGTATTTGATTTGTAGTAGGGTTTGCAAAGATTTGAACACGTTTTATAGCATTCAAAAGAGCAGAAGTGTTTATTATCAGTTTATTTGGATTATCTGTAGGTATGGCTTGCTCATATTGAGGATACTTTCCTTCTATCAGGCGACAGGAAATATTATAGTTCCCAAAATAAAAAGCAACATTTGAAACATTGTTTTCTACCTTTACGTCAATATCCTCATTTATTGAACCAAGTATTCTTTGCAGGATATTCAAGGCTTTCTTTGGAAGAATAAAACCTCTTTCTTCCTGGTCAGCAAAGCTTGAATTTCTAAAACGTACCAGTTTATGAGAGTCTGTTCCAACAAATGTCAGTCCTTTATTTGAAAATTCAAGGAAAACACCAGCCATTTGAGGGCGGAATTCATCGTTTGAAGTGGCAAAGATTGTTTTCCCTATAGCCTTGACAAGGGTAGATGACTTGATAGTAAAGACATTTGCATCATCTATCTGAGCCATTTGAGGATAATCTTCTGGTTCAATACCCTTGAAACTGTATTTTCCTTCATTTGTTGAAATATCTATGGAATAGTCTTCATTTACAAATATGGTTAGAGGAACAGCCGTCAATTGACTAACCAAATTTGAGAAATCTTTTGCAGGAATGCATACAGCATTCTTACCCATTTCTTCAGCTTGTTGAAGTTCTATTTTGATATTCGCCAAAGTCTCCAAATCGGTAGCCGTTATTGAAAGATTATTTCCTTTTAGCTCAAACAAAAAGTTCTCTACAATAGGGATTGTATTGTTTTTTGTTATCAATCCCATAATGGAATTTAAAGAATGTGCAAGAGTTGCACCGTTTATTATGAATTTCATCTCTATATTGTTTTTTTTTTATTTCAAATTGAGTTGCGAAAATACAACCTTTTTATAGATTGGGCAAATATAACGCAATTTGTTATTAACAAAAATTTATTAGTAACTCAAAAAAACATTGATTAGTCTATCTTCTTAATAGTGTATTTCTTTGAACCCAAGCCTATTTTTTCTGCATAATCAACAGTATGTGTTCCATGTTGCTTTTTTATTCTGTCGATTAAAGGTTTTGTGTTGTTGTCTGCAGAAACCTCCATATTGAATATAATATCCACGCAAGCCTGATCCAATGCTACAGGATCGGTTGAAGCCAAAATACCATAGTCTTTTATCAACGGTTTAGCAGGATTTGCATTGCAGTCACAGTCAATGGACATATTGTTCATAACAGCAATATAAACTATTTTGCCTTTGAATTTGTCTGCAATGGCTTTTGCAGCTTCTGCCATACTTTCGCAGAAATCGTCCTGTGCAGCAACGTGTTTCTCCCAAAGGTCCTCCATTTTCTCCCAAGTACCTGCGGAATGTATGTAGGCTTTTCCGTTTGTTGAGCCAAAACCTATGGACTGGTTCTTAAGAACTCCACCAAATCCGGCCATCTGGTGTCCTTTGAAGTGAGCAAGATTTACAATAAAGTTATAATTATTGATATGTGAGCCTACGATATCATATTTCAGATGCTTGCCATCTTTGATTGGGAGTTTTATTTCGCCCTCTTCATCCAAAATATCCACCTTTGCAATCTTATCCCAGCCGTGTTCTGTGATAGTATGTCTGTGTAATTCGCTGTTGTGTCTTGTTCCTGCATATGCTGTGTTGCATTCTATTATGTTAGCGTTGAGTTTCTTTACCAAAGGAGCTATAAGATTCATGGACAAAGCATGTATTCCCTTGCCTTCTCCTGTAGATATTTTTACACCTACCTGTCCTTCAGCCTTTACTCCAAGAGCTTCATAGATTTTTATAAGATTTTCTGCTGAAATATCTCTTGTAAGATATACAACACTTTCTTTGTTTGTGTTTTCTTCATTCATATTTGTTTCCTGTTTTTCTTTGTTGGAGCAAGATGCAAAAGCCAATGCACCAACACCAACAAACATCATTACCTTTGTTATTTTTTTCATTGCCAAACTATTTATTAAATTTATATCACATACTTTCCAAAAGGATTTGTTTTACTTCTTCTGAAGTAAGAGTGCGGTAACCGCCGTTCAAAAGGAATGTTCCTTTTACCACATCGTCAATATTCTCCATTGTCAGTCCAAGTTCTTTACTATGAAGCACTACTCCGATCTCTTTCATCCAGTTTTCCAGACAGCATAAACCCTCTTTTGCAATATCTTCTTTGGATTTGTTGTCGTCTTTCACATTCCAGACGTTCTTTGCAAAGCGAACAAACTTATCCAATCCATCATTCATTATATGTTTGTAATAAGGTATGGAAACACTTGCAAGAGTCATACCATGAGTAGCATTTGTTACAGCACCCATCGCCTGACCTATCATGTGAACTTCCCAATCTCCGCTTTTACCTTTTTTCAACAGGGTATTCAAAGCCCATGTTGCAGTCCACATTATGTTGCTTCTTGCTTCATAATCCTGAGGATTTTTTACGGCAACAAGACTTGAATTTATCAAAGAACGCATCAGACCTTCAGCAATATAATCTGTTGTGTTGTCATCTGTGTCTGAAAAATATTGTTCCATTATGTGGGACATGATATCAAAAAATCCTGCAACCATTTGATACTGTGGGACGGAAAAAGTATAAGTAGGGTTAAGGATAGTAAATTTGGGCATTACTTCAGAGCCGAATACTTTTCCGATTTTCAGTTTCTGGGCGTGATTTGTTATTACAGAACCGCCGTTCATTTCACTTCCTGTACCAACCATTGTAAGTATGCAGCCTACAGGAATAATTTTCAGGTCTTTGTCAGGTTCCTGCTGTTGGAGATAGTATTTTGTCCAAGGATCTTCATTGCAATATGCACTGACACTTACGCCTTTTGAGTAGTCTATTACACTTCCGCCACCCACAGCAAGAATCAAATCCACATTGTTTTCCCTTGCAATAACAGCACCTTCATACAGTTTCTCCACAGTAGGATTAGCAGGCACACCGGCAAGTTCAATGATTTCTTTTCCTTCTTCTTTCAGCATATCAACGACGCTGTCGTATATGCCGTTCTTCTTTATGGAACCTCCACCATAGGTTAATAAAACCTTTTTGCCATAGTTCTTCAGTTCATCTTTGAGACAGTTGAGAGAATTTTCTCCGAAATGCAACCTTGTAGGGTTATGATAAGTGAAATTTCCTAACATATTTTATTACTTCTTTTGTTGCACAAAATTACAAATAAAAAAGAATATGGCAAAAAAAATGCTGATAAAAAAAAGACTTCGTTTTTAATTTTTAAATCTTCGTTTTTAGGGTGCAAAAACCTACTTTTTAGGGTATAAAAACTTCGTTTTTGAAAATAAAAACGAAGTCTTTTTTTTAGATTTTTTTTATATCTGTCTATCAAATGGTTATAAAGGTTGAAAATCTTTTGAAAATCAACACTCGGCTCTTGGACAAATATTCCTTATTCTATTATTATTTCATCAATAAACAACCATGACTTCTCACCGGCTGAAAGATGCCAAGAAGGATTGGTCATCCTGTTGTAGGCTTTCATCTTTATATAGCGGGTTCTGGTCTTTTTGTATGTAAAGAATGTATGAGTCTGGATTGTTTCGTCTTTCTCGTCAATAGGATTTTGAACCGTCTCTAACAGAGTGAAGTTTTTGCCGTCAGAAGAGATATAATATTCCACCTTTGTAGGCATAAATATCCAAGCTCTTTCATCTTGGGCAAAGTTTCCTCCTATCTTGGATATATCTTCCTCAGAACCCAAGTCAATAATGGCTTCTACGTTTTCACCCCAATAACCTTGGAACGTGCCAAGTTTCCAGTTTGTACCTCCTTGTCTAAGGTCTATAAGAGCATTGTTGCCTCCGCCCGTATATTGTGAAGAGTATGGAGTAAGAAGCTTTATCTTTCTGCCTGCAGGTATCTTTAGCAGTTTTGCAGAGAAAGTTATATCGTTTTTGGAATCATATTTTTTGAATGTTTTTTCTATATCCCATGTATCGGAGACAGTCTTCTTTTCAAGAACAGCAGGCTTGTAGTCTTTGTCTATTGATTTTATGCTTACCTCCAGCTTATCCGTGAAAGTGCCTGTTCCTTTGTATTCCAGATAAGGAAGAATTTCTATCTTTTCCTTTATTGCCTGATAAGGACGGCTTTGTTTTGATTTGCCGAAGTCTTTGTCTGGCTTGTCTGTCATGGTGAAAACGAGTTCTCCGCCTTGCATTATGTCATTATGAGTGATGAAAGTTTTTGCGTAGTCTTGGTTGTTAAGTTTCAAGGCCTTGACGTATGGTGTGTTCTTTCCTTGTTTTGAGGTGATGACAAAGTCTTTTCCGTTCTGCAGATGTATTGTAGCTTTGTCAAACAAAGGTGAGCCTATAATATATTCGCCACTGACAGGGCTGACTGGATAAAACCCCAAGGAACTCATAACATACCATGCAGCCATTTGACCACAGTCGTCATTTCCGCAAACTCCGTCTGGCTTGTCTGAATAAAGAGTGGTAAGAATTTGACGGACAAGTTTCTGTGTTTTGTATGGTTGTCCAATGTAATTGTACAGGTATGCGGTATGTTGGGAAGGTTCGTTGCCATGTGCGTATTGTCCTATCAAACCTGTAACATCTGCCTGTTGTCTTCCTGTAGTTTTTTCCTTGGAGAAGAAACATTGGTCAAGTTTTTTTGCAAATTTTTCATCGCCTCCCATCATTTCTATAAGGGTATTTACATCCTGAGGAGCATAGAAAGTATAATGCCAGCCGTTTCCTTCTGTGTAGTTGATATCTACTTGTTTAGGGTCAAAGTTTGGAAGAAATCTTCCGTTTTCTTTTGGTTGTATGAATGTGTTTTCAGGGTTAAAGAGGTTCTTGTAGTACTGTGCTTTGCGGATATATTCGTTGTAAATATCTGTTTTTCCCATTTTCTGGGCAACAAGAGCAACACAATACATATTGTAAGCATATTCCACGGTTTTGGAAACACTTTCATGTTCTTTTTCTGAAGAAATGTAGCCCTCTTTGTTAAAGAATTGCAATCCTCTTTCTTCCTTTTCAAGGGTTTCAATCATTGATTGCAGGAATGTTTCATCAGGTTCTGTTATTCCTTTCATTATCCATTCTGCAAGGGTACTTACTCCGTGAGCTCCAATCATGCAATGTGTTTCCCATGAATGCAGTTCCCACATTGGAAGTTCGTTCATCTGAAGGAACATATCCTTGTATGTGAGGGCAAAATCCTTACATATGGAAGGATTGATTATGGTTAAAAGAGGATTAAGCGTGCGATATGTATCCCAAAGAGAGAAAGTAGTATAGCGTTTATAGTCTTTTGCATAAAATATATTGTTAGCCGAGCGGTCTCCTTCTATCTTTTGTCTGTACATTCCTCTATAGGCTCCATCAATATCTGAATACAGGGTAGGGGAAATCATACAATGATACAAAGATGTGTAGAATGTTCTTTGCTGTTCTTGGGTTCCTCCTTCTATTTCTATGCTTCCAAGAGCAGTATTCCAAAGTTTCTGGTTTTCCGACAAAGCCTGTGAAAAGCATTTGTCTTCTTCCTTGCCTAAATTCCTTAAAGCTCCTACATAATCTGTAGAAGACAAGGCCACTTGTGCTTCCAATATTCTGAACGGAACATCAAATCTGAGATACAGTTTGCCGTTTTCTTTGTCTACAAAGGAAGATATGATTTTTCTGTTGAACTTGGCTGCAAAATAAATCTTTTGTTCTTCTGCCCATGCTTTGGAATTTCTGTAGCCTATCACGGTGTTGTTATTCAAAACTTCTATATTCCATTCCAATGTCTTGTCTCTATGAAACATATCTATGATCAAAAAGAAGTTTTCTGAATCTTCTGGATAAACATATCTATGATATCCTACATATTCTGTAGCAGTAAGTTCGCAATATATTCCATCATCCAGTTTTACTGAATAATAACCTGCGTATGCTTTTTCATTCTGATGAGAGAATGAATGATGACAAATGTCTTCTGTGTATTTGCATTCGGGTGAAAAAAGAATATCTCCTAAATCTTCACAGCCTGTTCCGCTAAGATGAGTATGGGAAAAACCATAAATAACACTGTCGCTGTAATGATAAGCACTGCATCCGTCCCAACCGCTCAAACGGGTATCAGGAGAAAGCTGTACCATTCCAAAAGGAGCAACAGCACCGGGATAAGTGTGTCCATGTTCATCGGTTCCAACAAATGGATCTACTTTTGCTGTATATTGTGCAGACAAGCCAAGACTAAGTGTCAATAATACAACAAATAGAAAACGTTTTTTCATATTATTGTTTTTTATATATTATTGTTTATGAATAAAATAGTTTGCAGGCTGAAGAACATTGTCCAAAGTAAAATACTGCATCACAAGAGTGTCTTTTGTTT
Source organism: uncultured Bacteroidaceae bacterium (assembly GCA_964639765.1). Taxonomy (GTDB): domain Bacteria; phylum Bacteroidota; class Bacteroidia; order Bacteroidales; family P3; genus Scybalousia_A. Next base: position 115,044 of record CAZXEN010000001.1, on the reverse strand, counting down.
TTGAAGTAAGAGCATAACAGCGGTTGATATCAGACATTGCAACAAAGAAACCTTGACGAGGATCTGTTATTTCCACTTCATCTTCCCCCGGTTTAAGGTATATCGTCATTGTTTCCTTCTTTCCTTTTTTGTCGTTTATCGTTATTATGTACAAAGGTGTATGAGTAAAAATAGTATCCCGTTGTTTTTTGTCTATATTGCTTGCAACACTTTCGTAATTCATATTGACAAATGAGGATAAAAGAGCAACAACCTTTGCAGTGTCAAAATTGTTTATCTGGTTTCCTTGATAATCCAAGAAGTCAAAGCCTTTTCCATTGTTTCTAAGTGAGAAAGACTGTGTGTTCTGATTCGGTATATCTATGGAAAGTGAGGCTATTTCACTTTGTTTGTAGCGAAATACATTATGAGATTTCCATGCATCTGCATCTGTATTGAAACGGGAAGAAAGATATCCCCTGAATTCCGGAATATGTACAATGCGAGGTTCGCTGTCTCCTTCTTTAAGAACGTATGTTCCTAAACGGTCTTGTGTTTCAGAGCCGACAAAATAAGTGGATTTCAAATGAACTCGTTTAAAAAGGTGAACAAAACCAAAATCAATCAAATAGTCTTTTGTATAGACTTTCACTTCTACGCCATTGGTTGCCAAAGAAGATACAATATTGTTGACGGCTGCTTTGGGAAGAGCTTCCCTTATTCTCATATTTGCGAAAGTTTCAAGAAAACCTTGTATGGTGGATTTGTTGCATTCATAATCCTTGTTGACAACCCACAGGGAATCTTCTTTTCTTTCCAGAACAACATTTTTTCCCAATTTGTCCTTCAACGTGATTTTAACGATAGAGTCAATGTTTTCTATATGGTAGTTCTGTTTTATTGTCGTGGTTTTTGAATTAGCTATCCACACAACAACAACAATCAGTCCGAGAACAACAATTGAGACCAGACCAAAGATGTTTTTCTGTTTTCTGTTTTTAGGTCGGAGTTTATTATATAAATCTTTTACTTTCATAGCCTTGTTTTTATTTATAGAGCGTATTTTCTTTTTCTTATAATCATCATTCCTACACCTAACAAGCTTATCAGGAACAAAGGAACAACAATATTGAATACCTGCCAGCCTGTTTTTTCTCTTTCCACTTTAGCCATATCCAGACGTCTGACAACTATTTCCCTGTTTCTTAAAGGTATCAGGGTTTTGTTACCGCACAGATAATCAACACAGTTTATGAGAAAATCTTTGTTGCCGAACATTTGGTTTGTATAGATATCATATCCCAAAGGAACCAGTTGTCCTTGTTTCCAGTCATTCTTTATTATATCGCCGTCAGCAATCACAATCATTGCAGTAGAGTCAGAAGCGTTAAGATTTGCTATCATTGTGTTTTCAAGCATTTCTTCCGGCAGGCGGTTTCTGAACATGGAAGAGAATTTTCCTTCGATTAGCATTGCAATGGTATGTTTTCCTTGGTTGAACAAGCGAGGTTCCTGTTTTTGTTTAAGCATCTGCAAGGAAACATTAACAGGAGCATTTAAGAGACGAGTGTTGTTTGATGTTTGAAGAATAGGAGTATAGCTTACCATTCCATTGTTTTCCACACTGTCTATTGTAGAAGCAAATTCCACTTTTACAGGATTTATCCGTTGTGCAATGACACTGTTGGAGTTTGATGAAAGCTGTGCAAAGAAATTCCAAGGATAGAAAGTCATTTGAGGTCTTCCATTTCCGTAAGTTCCTGTTACTATAGGCACATTGACACATTGCAAATCCATTACAAGATTTGTATTCAGTTTTACTCCATAGTTGAACAACATTTCTTCCGCTCCTGTTGTAACACTCAAAGCCAAAGTGGAAGCCTGACTTTGCAGAGAGTCCATATTTGCACTTAGCGGGTCTATCAGCCAAAGTATTTTTCCTCCTCTCATAACATATTGGTCCAATATGTATAAATCCTTTGCATTGAAAGGCTGTTGTGGTTTTGCAACTATAATGCATTCGTATTTCTTACGGAAATCTATGGCATTGTCTTTGTATGTTCTTTCCACCAAGGCATCTATTTTCCCTCCTATTGAAACAGAATCCACCAAGTATCTTTCATCCAAAGTCTGTATTATATCCAACAATCTTCCGGCTTCCAATTCTCCTTGTCCATAAAGAAAAGCTATTGACGGTTTTATATCCCTTAGGACAGATTGTATTGAAGTATAGAGCATATATTCCAGATTTTGAATACTGCTTTGAATCAGGGCCGCATCGGAAAAACCGTTTCCTGTATTCATTATTGACTGAAAAGCAGTACGCCCTTTGTATGTTACTTCAATATAAGGGAAAATATACTGTTGTTCCTGCTTTCCTCCAGTATTGGTTTGAATAAGCAATGGCTGGAAGCCTCTTTTGAACAGTTTTTGATAGAAATCTGCTTTCTTTTCTCCGTCGTATGCGTTTGGATCAACAAAATCGTATTGTATATTGCTGTTATAACTCCTGAATTCATCAAGTTTCTCAATAAGTGAGTTTCTTAATTCCTTGTACTGAATAGGAATGTCTTTTCCAAGATAGCATCTTATTGTCATGGCATCTTCTATTGAAAGAGCCTTGTCCTTGTTTTTCCCCAACAATGATTTGGAAGCAGTGGTAAGAGAGTAGCGTTTTTCTTTGGTAAGGTCTATTTCTCCTCTCAAGAAGAAATAAACCATGACATTGACCACAAGAATAACACCCAGACATACAAACAACTGTATAATATAACTTATCTTTACGGATATTTTGCTGCTATATGGAAGGGTAACTCTTGTAAGAAATATAAAGAACACGCAGACACTGACAAAATACACCACATCTCTCAAGGAAACAACGCCTCTGCTCATTGACATATAGTGATATTCTATTCCAAGATTTCTTATTCCAAGATCTATTTTTGAGAACAAAGGTATCCATGAAATAAAAGTAAATCCTATATAAAAAACAAAACAAAGCAGAATGGACGTGATAAAAGAAACAATCTGATTGTCTGTTATTGAAGAAGCGAACAAACCTATTGAGACAAACACGCCTCCAAGGAAGATTAAGCCGATGTATGAACCCAATGCACTTCCAATATCCATATTGCCTACAGGAGAACCAAGTCTATAGACGCAAATCATATATATCATTGTAGGAAGTACAGACAAAACAACTATGGTAAGCCCTGCAAGAAACTTGGCTGTGATGATGGAAACATCGCTTATGGGTTTGGTAAGAAGGATTTCTATGGTACCGTTCTTTTTTTCTTCGGCAAACATTTTCATTGTTATGGCTGAGATAAGGAATAAAAACAGCCAAGGCGACAAAGCAAATAGACCGTCCAAGGATGCTATTGTACTGTCAAAGATATTGAAACTCCAAGACGACGAACTTATAACCCAAAGAAACAATCCATTAACTATAAGAAAAACTACAATTGTTATATATCCTATCAGTGAGGTCAGAAAACTGTTTATTTCTTTTTTAAATAATGTCCACATAATTAAACTCCATTTTTTAGAACTGCAAAAGTACAATATTTTTTTGTAAGAAGGATAAGGCCGGGAACTTTTTATCTTGAACCCCGCTTTCATAACAGGTATATATGCAGGCAGACCCTGTGATTTGAACAAAAAAAAACTATGCTTTTTTCTTTCTTTTTTGTTCTGAAAAAAAAGAGTTGGATTTTGTCTTCAAAAACCAACTCTTTATACCCTAAACATCAAGACTTTTTTCTCAAAAACGAAGACTTTTTTTATGAGCATATACACCTGCAGATTCTTTGTCAAACAAAAAGGACGAGATTGCTCCCGTCCTGACAAATAAATTTAGTATTATGAAAGATTATACGTCTATTACGTCCCAGAAAAATATTCTCAGACCCTGTTCAGGTGCAGAATTGTCCAAACCTTGTATTCTCTTTTTCAAGACAGGAGCTATGTAGTCATCAACTACACATAGTGTAGCCATATTTTTACTTGGCCAAGCGTGAGAACCAATGTGAGGTTCTCCTGTTTTTGAGCCTCTACCTTTGACATTATCCCATTTGGTGTAACCTCTAAGATTTAATTGGCGAAGTATTTGTTCTACTTCTTCCACAAAGGCTTGATTGTATGCTATAAATGCTGCTTTCATTATTCTATCTCCTTTCTTAATCTTTTGTGTAAATTCTTTCTTTGACGGTTTAGCTTGTTTGCTGCAAAAGAGCCATAGATTGTAGGAATCAAAACAAGAGTTACAAGTGTGGATATTGTAAGACCGAAAACAATAACAACACCCATAGGCTGCCAAACTTCAGATCCTTCACCAATACCAATAGCCATAGGCAACATACCTAAGACTGTTGTTGCAGTGGTCATAAGCACAGGACGAAGACGGGATTTACCACCAAGTACAATGGAGTTGATAATGCTCATTCCTCTCTCTCTATTAAGATTGATATAATCCACAAGCACGATACCGTTCTTCACAACTATACCTATCAGCATAATGGCACCGATAAGGGACATCATATTCAAAGTTCCGCCTGTTAAGAACAGACCAACGAACATACCTGTCAAGGCAAAAGGAACAGAGAACATGATGATAAACGGAGAACGGAAACTTTCAAACTGTCCTGCCATAACGGAATAAACTAATATGATGATAATTATACCTAATAGACCAATATCGCTGAAAGTATCCTGCTGGTCTTCTATTGTACCACCTATTTCTATACCAACATTTGACGGAATTGAAAGAGAAGAAGTAATATTGTCAATAGCTGCTTTGGCCTTGTCTATTGTTGTTCCAGAAAGGGTTGCAGTAACTTTGATAATACGCTCACGGTCTTGACGCTCTATTTGAGGAGGAGCAAATTTTTCAACAACTTTTGCAACTTCACTAAGTTTGATAGGCTGACCTGTTGAAGAATAAAGAGTTATGTTTTCTATGTCTTCAATATTTTTACGGAAATCTTCAGCATAACGTACTTTTATATTATATTCGTCTCCGTCTTCACGGAACAGTGAAGCAGTCATACCGTTCATTCTGTTACGGACAAAAGTAGAAGCAGTAGATACACTTAAGCCATTTTCTGCAAGTTTTTCTCTGTCAAATTCAAGATTGAATTGAGGAGCGTAATCCTTACGAGAAATAGTTATATCTTTTAATCCTTCTACTTTTTCCATGCCTGCTTTATATTGGCTTGCAAGTTTTGATGTTGTTTCAAAATCATAACCGAATATCTGTACTTCTACTGTAGAACCTCCTGTCATACCTCCTTGTTGTCCTCCAGGAGTTATCGTAGATTTACTTACTTCAGGATAAGATGCAATTTCATTTCTTAATACATCTGAGATTTCATAAATATCGCGTTTTCTGTCAGCAATATCAACAAACTTCATACGGAAAGAAATGTAGTTGTCTCCTGTTGTCTGCATAAGAGAAAATGAATTGTCTTCATCTTCTGAAGGAGTACCAACAGAGTAGGTCATATTCTGTAACTCTGGAATTTCTTTCTTTACAAATTGATAGAAACGTTCAGCAATAACCTTACTTCTTTCCACACTTGCACCAGCAGGCAGTTCAATATCACCACTAATCATGGCATTATCTGAACGAGGAATAAAGTCTGTACCAATGAACTTGATAAGGAACAGAGAAAGAACAAAGATGGCAGCAGAGACAATTATTGTACTTGGCTTATGTCTTACGCACCATGCCAAAATCTTCTCATAACCATTATCCAAAACAGAAAGTTGTTTGTCAATAGCATTACGTATTTTTGTAAAGATGGTCACTCTTTCTTCTTTTACTTCACCTGCTCGTTTTACTTTTCGTTTGTAGATGAGAGAGCAAAGCATAGGAGTAAGAGTTAATGCACATATAATGGAAACAACCATAATGATACACATCATCCACCCTAATTGTTTAAACATTATACCTGCCATACCTCCAAGCATTGTGAAAGGGAAGAATACTGCAATAAGAGTAAGAGTTGCAGCGACAACAGCGTTTGCTACTTCATTGGTTCCATAAATAGCAGCTTCTCTTGGTCTTGCTCCTCGTTCTATATGTTTTGTTACGTTTTCCATAACAACAATAGCATCATCCACAACCATTCCTATACTTATGGTGAGGGCTGACATAGAAATCATATTAAGGGTTTCGCCTGCAGCGAGTAGATATATAAATGCACCAATAAGGGAAACAGGTATAGTTACAATAACTATTAAAGCAGCTCTCCATTGTCCAAGGAAGTACATAATAACCACTATGACAAAGACGAAAGCTAATATAATAGTTTCTTTTAAGGAATTGATAGAGTTGATAATGTTGTCAGTTGTGTTCATAACCTCTGTGATATGAACGTCAGGAGGTAGATTCTTCTCTATACTTGGTAGGGCTTTGTTTATTTTGTTCATTACATCAACAGAGTTTGCTCCATTTTGTTTTGAAACAACAACAGTCGCACCTCGCTTGCCATTAACGTATGATTCTTGTATTTTTTCCTGTAGAGAGTCTCTAACAGTAGCTACATCTCTAAGATAAATAGGTCCTCCATAATTAGCAACAACAATATCCTTTAAAGGATCACTTTCTTTGTATTCTCCTTCTATACGAAGAGTGTAAGATTCATTGCCAATATAAAACTTACCAGAAGGCATATTGAGATTTTCTGCTGCTATTCTACTACCTATACTTTCAACGGTAAGATTGTAAGCCTCCATCTTTTTAGGATCAACTAAGGCAACAATCTCTCTTCTTGGAGCACCAGTGATAGTAACGCTACCTACTCCGTCTATTCTTTGAAGAGGATTAGACATGTTTTCGTCTAATATCTTGTAAAGAGCGGACATACTTTCGTTAGCACTGACAGAATAGATGACAACAGGCAGCATAGAAGTAGATAATTTGAAAATCATAGGAGAAGAAGCTCCATCAGGTAGAGACATCTTGACCATTTCCAACTTATCTCGCATATCATTTACAGCATCATCCAAGTCTGTTCCCCAATTAAATTCCACCGTAACTATGGAAACATTGTCTTTAGATGTGGAAGATACTTTCTTTAAGTCGTTGACTGTGGACATAGATGTTTCTATCGTCTTTGTTACGTTGTTTTCCACATCTTCAGCACTTGCATTAGGATAAGAGACTATGACCATTGCCGTATTCATATCAAAGTCTGGCAACAGGTCTATACTTAATTTGCTATAGGAAAAGATACCCATAATCATTACCGCAATAAAAGCGATAGAAACTAAAACGGGTCTCTTTACCGATGATTCATAAACACTCATATTATACTTAAAGTTTTATTTGGTTAATACTTTATTTAACTACTTTAACTTTAGAACCGTTCTTCAATTTATTGTAATCAGAAACAACAACTTTTTCCCCGTCATTCAATCCTTCCAATACACTATATTTATCTCCCATTCTCTTTCCTATGGTGATTTTACGGTATTCAACGGTGTTGTTGTTTTGTAGAACATAGACATATTTGTCATTTGTTCCATTTTGTTTAACTACGGCTTTGTCTGAAACAAGTATTGTGTTTGCTCTTCCAAGGTTTAATTCAGCTCTTCCAAACATTCCTGGGCGAAGTTTTTGATTTGCATTTACAAAGTCAGCTTCTACATAGAATGTTCTTGAATTAGGGTCTATTGTCGGAGAAATCATAGATATTTTTCCCTTGAATTCTTCTTCACCGAACACTTCTACCTTGGCAGTTACTTGCATTCCAACCTTTACCTTTGCATAAAAACTTTCGTTGATAGAGAATTTTAACTTGACAGGAGAGATTTGCATGATTTGAAGTATAGGTTGAGAACCAGCAACGTCGCCATTGTCAAAATTCTTCATTGTTACAACTCCGCTTATTGGAGAAACAAGGTTTATGTTTTCTTTTAGGTTCTGTACATTACGCTTAGCAACATCGTATTGAGTCTGCATTTGATCTACAGTCTGCTTGCTTGTACCACCACTTTGATAAAGAGCCTTCAAACGATTAAGGTCTATTTCTAAATTATCCAACTGTGCTTGTGCAGTAGCAAGGTTTGTGTTCTCCATTTTTACCAGTACTTGTCCTTTGGCAACACGAGAACCCACTTCAACATATATCTTCTCTATACGAGTACCTCCTGCAGAAGAAATATAGTTCTTTACTTTTGGTTCTATTGTAGAAGTAAATTCATATATTTGATCTATTTCTTGCAGTGATACTTGTTCCACTTGAACGTTTACTGCTTCCTCTTGTTTGTTTTCTTTGTCTTTTTTGCTTGAGCAAGATGCTATAACAAGTGTAGAAATAGCAACGACTGATAGTATTTTGACTATGTTTTTCATTGTTTATATTGTTTTATTGTTTATTCTTTTATTCTTCTTCTTTTTTTTATTCTTTTCCCAAAACTTGCTCCAATGAGCTTAAAGCAGACATGTAATTGTACAGTGCTTGCTGATAATTCAGACGACTTTGAGTCAAAGCCAATTCTGAATCGTTTAATTCAAGTATTGTTCCTGTTCCTGTATTGTAGCGGACTTTTGCAATATCATAACCTCTTTCTGCTTGGGAAATAGCTTCTTTGTTTGCCAAAAGCTGTTCATTTGCAGCACGCATGTTATCCAAAGCAGCAACAACCTGAAGATTTTGTCCTTCTGAGACATAATCTCTTTGATATTGTAGTTCTTTTATTGCAAGTTCCACCTGTTTTGATTGGTTGATTATAGTGTTTCCGCTAAAAATAGGAATACTTAAGCTTAGACCTACAGCAGCACTGCTAACCCATTTGTAATCTTGAAACTTGAAATCTTCCGCTTGTGTTTGATAAGCGTATTGTCCAAATGCAGAAAGAGAAGGCAAGTGCTGATATTTAGTCATCTTCAGTGTATGTTGTAGGCTTTTTATGTTTAAATCCAATTGACGTAGAGTTGAGTTGTATTCCGTTGCTCTGTCTTTTTCGTATTGGTCAAGCAAGGCAACGTTGTCTTCGTAGTCAGACAAAACTTCTGTTACGCTGATTTCTTGATCCATAGGTAATGATAATAGCATTTTTAATTGAAGCTTAGCTAAATCTACTCCGTTCTTTGCAGATATGTAAGAGGGATTGAGATTATTTACCTGTACTTGGGCTCTCAAATAATCGTATTCAGAAGCCAAACCCTGTTCATAGGAGGTTTTTACAGTCTTTAAAGTTTCTTTTGCGTTATTTATGCTTTGCTCCAAAACCTTCAGACTTGCTTCTGCAAGCAAAATATTAAAATAAGCATCCTTTACTTGTTTAGCCATATCAATCTTGGAAGCTCGGGCTTGTTCTAAAATCAAGTCCATTTCAGTTTGCTTGCTTTTAATCTGTTCCCAAAGACTAAAGTTTATCAAAGGCATACCAGCAGAAATAGTCCCTGTAAAGGAGTTTTTGTAACCAATCTCCATGTAACTTTTCCCTCCAAAAGCAGCAGACATGCTTGCAGGCATAAACATTACACTTTTCATAACGTTGTTGGTGTATTGACCTGTTGCAGACAGATTAGGAAGAAGGTTTCCTATAGCTTCCTTTTTTGAGTAATCTACACGTTTTATTTCCATCTCAGCAATCTTGATAGTAGGGTTGTTATCCTGAGCTATACTCAAAGCAGTTTGAAGGTTTAAGTTTAAAACCTCTCCGCTGTCTTGAGCTTTAGCAGAAAACATTCCAACAAAAGCAAGAGAAAAAAATAAAGCACTGATGATTCGTGTTTGTTTTTTCATTTTTATTTCTATTTATTTTGTTATTGTTATATTACTTTAATATTAATTAAATTTTGCCACTCTTTGTAAAACTTATCACATATTTCAACTCCCTTTAGAGTGGAAACACCTCTGATAATAGTAAAAAAATGCGCTCCAAATAATTTTATAGAGTCAAATTCCTTGCCGAAAAAATTCACTGTTTTTTCTCTTGGGTCTCTTTCTCCTCCAAGCAATAAAACTATTATGAATTCAGGTTCTATTTCCTTAAACAAAAAACCTTCTTCTTGGGCTTGCAGATAAAATCTTAACACAACATCATTTACAAATACATGCTGATCATTAGTCAGTTCTTCTGCAATTTCTGGATATTGTCTCTTGAGATTATGTAAACGATTAAGACTGATTTTAGAAGCAGAGTCTATAAAAAAGAATGAAGTTATCAATATTTTTTTCAGAGGATTATCTTCTTCTGACAATAAAGTCAAAATTTGTTCATGTTCAAGCTTTAGATAATGTTTTAAAGTTTGTCTTATTATTTCGCTTTTAGAATGAAAGTTTTCGTAAATAGTTCTTTTAGACATACCTATATTAAAGGCTATATCATCAACGAGAATATCCTTACAGTCTTTTTTTACAAACTGCTGGATAAATTCCTTCATTACTTTTTCTTTGACATCCATGTATTATATATTTTGAAAATGCAAAATTATACAAAACTTTTAAAACAAAAAAAGTTTTCTGAGTTTTTTATTATTTTTTTTTATAATTATTTCAAATAGAGTTTGATTTAGAGAGAAAAAGAGTTGATTTTAATTTCTTAAAACCAACTCTTTTGAGTATAAACATCAAGATTTAATTTCTTAAAACCAACTCTTTTTTTTAGGCTAAAAAGACTTACAGATGATAATTGTAGTTTTTTTTATAATTTTGCAGAAATTTTAGATTAAGATGAAAAATGTATATATAGAAACGTATGGTTGTCAGATGAATCAGGCTGATAGCGGTATAGTTGCAAAGGTTTTGAAAGAAAATGATTTTAATCTTGTATCATCAGACAAAGATGCGGACATAATACTTATAAATACTTGTGCGGTAAGGGACAATGCTGAAAAAAGAATACATAACCGTGTTCATGATTTACAATCGCTGAAAAAGAAAAAACCTTATCTGCAGATAGGTGTTTTAGGATGCATGGCAGAGAGACTAAAGGAAAGTCTTGTAAAAGAAGACAAAGTTGATATAGTTGCAGGTCCTGATTCCTACCGTAAAATAGCTGATTTGATAAATGCGGATTTGGAACTGAAAATCAAGCAGGATAAACCAAAAGAAAGGGATTTGTCTTCAAGTGTTGATGTTGAACTTTCAAAAGAAGAGACATACGAGGACATAATTCCGATAGAATTGAATACAGATGGAATTTCTGCTTTTATTTCTATAATGCGTGGTTGCGAAAACTTTTGTTCCTATTGTGTTGTTCCTTATACAAGAGGAAGGGAAAGAAGCCGCTCTGCTGAAAGTATAGTGGAGCAGGCAAAAAATCTTTTCCTGCAAGGATACAAAGATATAACCCTGCTTGGACAGAATGTAAATTCCTACAGATTTGTGGAAAAAGACGGAACGGAAATAAATTTTGCAAAACTTATTTCTATGGTTGCACAGATAAATACAAAACTAAGAGTGCGTTTTGCAACATCTCACCCAAAAGACATTTCAGAAGAACTTGTAGATGCAATTGCTCAGTATGATAATATTTGCAAGTATATTCATCTTCCTGTACAGTCTGGCAGTAATAGAATGTTGGAAAAAATGAATAGAAAATATACGGCTGAAGATTACAGGAAAAAGATAGAAATGATTCGCAAAAAGATACCTGACTGCGCATTAAGTACTGATGTTATTGCAGGTTTTTGTTCTGAAACATTGGAAGACCATAAAGCGACATTGGATATGATGACTTGGGTAGGATATGATTCTGCTTATATGTTCAAATATTCAGAGCGTCCTGGAACTTTGGCGTCCAAAAAATATGAGGACGATATTTCAGAGGAAGAAAAAATAAGACGGTTGAACGAGATAATAGATCTGCAAAGAGAACTTTCGTTGCAAAGTAATAAGAAAGATGTTTCCAAAACCTTTGAAGTATTGGTTGAAGGGGCAAGCAAGAGAGATGAGAACAAATACTTTGGACGTACATCTCAAAACAAAGTGGTTATTTTTGATAAGGGGAATACAAAAAAAGGGGATTATATAAATGTAAAAATAGAAGATTGCACTTCCGCCACTTTATTTGGTTCTATTTGCTAAAAATTTTGGAATTATTATTTGCCAATACAAATAAAATGCCTAATTTTGCAGTCTAAACGAGTTAAGAAACGTGTGTAATATGAAAAGAATTGTAAACATATGTACGGTTGCTTTGCTAATATTCCTATTGGCTTCTTGTACATCTCAAAAGAATTTGATTTATTTTCAAAATGATGATTTGAAAACAGATAATCAACCGGATACAATGTTGTATAAGTATGAGAATGGTTATACAAACTCTTCTCCTGAATATAAACTTCAGCCACATGATATGTTATATGTGCAAATATATTCATCTGTAGATAATGCATCTTTATCATTATTTCAGCCATCAACACAAAATACGAATACTTCTTCATACGGAGACCAAGGAATTTACCTTAACAGTTATGAAGTAGATGAAGAAGGAAACATTAATCTGCCAACAATTGGCAAAGTTAATGTGTTAGGTATGAATATAGAACAATCTCAGGAGATAATTAAACAAAAAGCTGAAGAGTATAGCGAAGGTATTATAGTTACTTGTCGTATGGTTTCCTTCAGGATAAAGGTAGCTGGAGAAGTAAACAATCCAGGAATATATACGTTCTACCAACCTTCTGTCAATATTTTTGATGCTCTTTTAGCAGCTGGAGATCTTACTTATTATGGAAACAGACAAAAAATAAGAATTGTAAGAAAATCAGAAACAGAAGATGCTATTTATACTTTGGATATAAGAAAAGCATCTGTTATGAAAAACAAAAATTATTATCTTCGTCCTGGGGATATAGTTTATGTTGAACCAAACAAGAACACAAAAACACTTCAAACAATCAATACACCTCTAACAACCATTACATCTTCGCTATCATTGATAGCTTCTGTTATTGCAATTATAGTGTCAATTCATAATATGAATAAATAGTCATGAGCCAGAATACTTCGAAAAATATACCTGATGTTAATGTAAATAACACGGAGAAAGAAAGCCAGATTAATTATGCCGAGATATTGTTTAAGATTTTGGACAAATGGTATTGGTTTGCCATTTCAGTAGTATTGGCTTTGATTGTTGCATTCTTTGTCAATAGATACTCAGCTCCAAAATATGAAGCTACAGCGTCGCTATTGATAAAGACAAACAATGACATGATGTCAAATCTGAACATGGGTATGTCTTTTATGCGTACAGGCAATGAAGATTTTCAAAATGCTGTCGGTACTATTCAGTCAAATACAGTTACCAAGCATACTTTGAAAGCAATGAATATGTATGTTTCATACTATCAGAAACTCAATTTTAGATACAATGACATGTACACAGCTTCACCTTTTGAAGTTATATTGGATGTAACGAAACCACAACCGACAGGTGTAATGATTGAATTAAAAATCTTGGACAAGACAAAGTTTGAACTTTCATATTCACCTAAAAGTAATATAACTGTTTATGATTATGTAAAAGACGAAGTCTTGGATAAAAAAGCAAGCATTCCAAAGCGTGAAACTGTAGTGAAATTCGGTGAATGGTATAACAAAGACGGAATGCATTTCAAAGTATTGTTGAAAGACAGTGTATGGAATAAAAACAACACTAAAGTACCTTATGCTTTTTCTGTTAACAATTTGGATGCTATGGCGTCTGCTTATAATGCCACTCAGATAGACCTGATAAACAAGGATGCGTCCATTGTTACAATAAAATACAAAAACAATAATCCAAAAATAGCTGTTGATTTTGTAAACACATTGTGTGAAGTTTTTATTGACCAGACATTTGAAGAGAAGAATTATCTTAATGTTGCTACCATAGATTTTGTCAATGAACAAATCCTTGCAATATCTGATTCGCTATCAATGGCCGAAGCAAGAAAAGAATCATTCAAGGAAGCAAACAATACGCTTAATCTTACTAATGATGGACAATATTTGTATCAAAAAACAAATGACCTGCAGGAACAAAGAGCTTTGGAGTATGCGAAACAACAATATTACAACTATCTTTCAAATTATATAGAGGTGGCAGCAATAGACGAGGGTGTAGCTTCTCCTTCTGCTGTAGGAGTTAGCGATCCTGTTCTCACATCATTGGTTGGTAAGTTGGCAGAATCTATTGTTGAATACAAAACTTCTTTGGCTAAGCGTTCAGACAAGAACCCTAAGACAAGAGAATTGAAGACTACAATAGAGACAGTAAGAAAACAGATAGGTGAAAATCTGAAGAGTATAAAAGAGGCTTCAAATATAAATATGCGAGAGTTGCAACGTCAGCAACGTGAGTTGCAGACAGCAATCAATAAACTGCCTTCTACAGAAAGAAATATGATTAACATTGAGCGTCAGTTCAAGTTTAACGATGAAATATATTCTTTCCTTTACCAAAAACGTGCTGATGCGGAGATTGCCAAGAATGCTGCTCTGCCAGACCATAAGATTATAGACCGGGCTAAATCTTCTCGTAAAGTTTCTCCTCGTACCGGTATGAATTTTATGATTGCTTTCATATTGGGTCTGGTTATTCCGGGAGCATATATTGTCTTAAAACATATAACCAAAGACACTATAGACAGCAAAGACGATTTGCAAAAGATTTCTCAGGACCCTATTCTTGGATATATTCCTCGTTTTCCTGAGGGAAGTAATCCTCTGATGGTGTTCAATCGTCCTAAGTCACAAATAACAGAAGCTTATAGAACACTAAGAACAAATATTAAGTATGTATTAGGTGAAAGTGATGACAATAAAGGAAATGGAACATGTAAGACAATTCTTGTCACTTCCTCCATGCCTACAGAAGGCAAATCTCTTACTTCTGTTAATATTGCCTCAGTATTTTCTATCACAAAGAACAGAACGTTGCTTATGGAGTGCGACCTTAGAAAACCAAGACTTCACAAAACCTTTGGTTTGGACCCTAATAAAGGTATCACATCTTTCTATATAGACAAAGTAACGGTAGATGATATGGTTCAGCATACAGAGTTTGACAACTTTGACGTGGTTTGTGTTGGTCAGGTTCCACCTAATCCATCTGAAATCATAGACTCCGACAAAATGAAAAACCTTATCACAGAATTGAAACAACGTTATGACTACATAATTTTTGATACTCCTCCTGTAAACCTTATTGCCGATGCACAAACCTTGGCAAAACAGGTTGATGTTGTGCTTTATGTTGTCCGTTTGGGCATTACTTCTGCAAGTATCTTGACAACAGCCCTTATAGAAATGGAACAACGGAGCAATGTCAAAGTTAATTTCATACTTAACGGCTTGGATAACGTTATGCAAAAGTATGGATATGGTAAAGGTTATGGCTATGGTGGTTATGGATACGGATATGGTTATGGCTATGGACGATATGGTTACGGTAGATATGGTTATGGTAAGTACGGAGATACTTATGGTTATGGATACTTTGATGAAGAAGGATCATTGAAGCGTTCTCATTCACATAATTCTAATAAACGGCATCATAGTTCTGTAAATCAGTCAGATAACAATGGGGGGGGGAGAACAGTAATAGACTAAGCAAACGTTATAGACTATAGTTCAAACAAAAAAATCTTAAGGACGGAGCTTGCTTCGTCCATTTGTTTATAAAAAGAGTTTTTATGCATTGCAATATACCAATATTTATTCCTCAATTAGCTTGTCCTCACGCATGTATATTTTGCAACCAAAGACATATCAGCGGACAACAGAAAGCACCTTCAATATCTGAGGTTAGACAGACAATAGAAACATATCTGTCAACCTTAAGCAACGATGATGATGTTGAGATAGCTTTCTTCGGAGGCAGCTTTACAGGAATAGATATCAACTTGCAAAACGAATATCTTCAAGCCGTGCAGCCTTATCTTCAAGAGGGTAGGGTAGGTTCTATTCGTCTTTCCACACGGCCTGATTATATTGATGAGAGAATTCTTGATAATCTGAAAAAATATAATGTAAAGGATATAGAATTAGGAGCACAGTCTTTGGATGATGAAGTTTTGGGCTTTTCAGAACGAGGACACAAGGCAGAAGATGTTTACAAATCCTCTGAACTTATTAAATCATACGGTTTCAATCTTGGTTTGCAGATGATGATAGGCTTGCCTTTTGATACTAAGGAGAAGAGTATTTACACAGCCAAGAAGATTGTCTCATTGGGTGCCAAGACTACCAGAATTTATCCTACGCTTGTGATAGAGCATACCAAACTTGCACAACTTTACAAGGAGAACAGATACTCTCCTCTCGGTCTTTTGGAGGCTGTAGATTGGGTGAAAGATATTTACAAAGTCTTTCTTGCATCAGATGTCAAAGTTCTCAGGGTCGGTTTGCATCCTTCCAAAGATATAGTTTCAGGAGAAGGTTTTCTTGCAGGCCCTTTTCATATTTCGTTTTTTGAACTTGTGCTTACAGAAATTTGGAGAGAAAGACTGCAATCCTCCATAACCGATGCTACCAAGGAGATAACAGTCAATCCCAAAGATGTTAATCATATCATTGGTTATAACTCAAAAAACAGAGACTTGCTCAAGGGTATAAGAATCAGACAGAGTCAAACCCTTCCGCAAGGGAAGATACAAGTTGTTTAAATATGTATTGTCCAAATTCTGATTCAGGTATTGCTTAATCTAAACAAAGGAAAACAGATGCAGCGTCCATGGAAATGAATGTATATTTGTTTCCTCCTGTTTTCTTTCTTGGGTGAAGTTGCAGTATGTTGATGCTTAACCTACTTTGTTTTCCAAAGATATGGAAAGGAGTTTTTGTGCCTCAACAGCAAATTCCATAGGCAAACGGTTTAATACATCTTTGGCATATCCATTAACTATTAATCCTATAGCACTTTCTTCGCTTATACCTCTTTGTCTGCAGTACATAAGTTGTTCTTCTGAAATCTTGCTTGTTGTGGCCTCGTGTTCAACAACAGCAGAAGAATTATCCACACTTATATAAGGGAACGTATGAGCGCCGCATTCGTTGGAAAGAAGCAGGGAATCACACTGGGAAAAGTTCTTTGCATTCTCAGCATCCTTGACAACCTTTACCAAACCTCTGTAAGAGTTCTCGCTTTTCCCTGCAGATATACCCTTACTCATAATGGTGCTTTTTGTGTTCTTGCCGATATGTATCATTTTCGTGCCTGTGTCTGCCATTTGGTAGTTATTTGTTACCGCAACAGAATAAAACTCTCCGATACTGTTGTCTCCTTTCAATATGCAGGAAGGATATTTCCATGTAAGGGCAGATCCAGTCTCCACTTGCGTCCAAGAAAGTTTCGCATTGTTGCCCTTGCAGATACCTCGCTTGGTTACAAAGTTAAATATACCTCCTTTTCCGTCTTTGTCTCCCGGATACCAGTTCTGCACTGTTGAGTATTTTACCTGTGCATCTTTCATTACCATAATTTCTACAATTGCTGCATGAAGCTGGTTTTCATCTCTCATCGGGGCAGTACAGCCTTCCATATAGGAAACATATGCTCCTTCGTCAGCAACAATAAGTGTTCTTTCAAACTGTCCTGTTCCTTTGGCATTTATTCTAAAATAGGTGGAAAGTTCCATCGGACAGCGTACGCCTTTTGGAATATAGCAGAAACTTCCGTCAGAAAATACGGCAGAATTCAATGCTGCAAAGAAATTGTCTCCTATAGGGACAACAGAAGCAAGATATTGTCTTACAAGGTCGGGATATTCCTTTATGGCTTTTGACATGGAACAGAAGATAATTCCTTTTTCTTTCAAGGTGTCTTCAAATGTTGTCTTGACAGAAACAGAATCCATGACAGCATCAAAGGCAACGCCTGTCAGACGCTTTTGTTCATTAAGAGGAATACCCAATTTGTTGAAAGTCTCAAGAATTTGCGGATCAACTTCTTCCAATGATTTTTTTGTTTCTTGTTTCTTTGGAGCGGCATAATAGATTATATCCTGAAAATCTATTGTAGGTATTTTTAGATGAGCCCATTTAGGTTCTTTCATTGTTATCCATTTTCTATAAGCTTTTAAACGAAACTCCAACAGCCATTTCGGTTCTTGTTTTATAGAAGAGATTTTGCGGATAATATCTTCGTTCAATCCCTTGGCAATAAATTCTGTATCTACATCCGTAACGAAACCGTACTTGTATTGTTCGTTTGTTACATCATTTATTATTTTATCGTTCTGTTTCATATCAAAAGTATTCAAAAAATGATTTGCAAAGGTACAAAATTATTTTATTAGTCTGTTATCTGTCTTCTATGATTTTTATTTCAGTTATATGTATGTGTCTTTTATCTTCCGGAGGAAGAACCATATAATCTTTTCCGTATAGGGCAGTCAGATATTCATCATAATTTTCTGCTCCATAGAATTTTGTATCTTCAAAACCATACAGTGTTGGTTTGCCCATGACATCTCTATGAACAGTTTCTTTCATTCCCCAAGCTCCGTAATGGTTGGCAAGACAAGAGCCTTTGTCTTTCAAAAGATGAGTGTTGATGAGTTTGTAGATAAAATGTTTGTCAGGAGGAAAATGCAAAAGATGCAGGACTTGAGAGATGCAACGCTTGACAAAAGAATAGTCTTCCAGATGATAGCACCTGTAGTTTTGTATCTTGTACAAGGTGTTTATAATCCTGTTGCACGAAAATAAAGAAAAATTGTTGTTGGTCCTGTCCAATGGGAAAATATCTATGCTTACTCCGTATTCAAAGTCAGCAAACTTTTCTTTTATCAAGGTCTGCCTGTCTTCCATTTTGACAAATCCCCCGAAAAATCCAGCCACATTGTCTTTACTTATCAGTCTGTAGTTCTCTGGAAGCTGGGTATTCAAAGCATCTGTCAGCTTGTCAAAATATTTTCTTTCAACTCCAAAATCCATATCATCGTCCCAAGGAATAAAGCCTTTGTGTCTTACGGCACCAAGCATACTTCCTCCGAGCATATAATAAGGAATGGAGTTCTCAACGCAGATATTGTGAAAACATTTGCCAAGTTCCAAGGCTCTTTTGTGTAATTCCGATGTCATTTCCTGCTTTGTCATTGCATTCTTCCTGAGTTTAGTTTATAATCATAGCTATGCAGGCCTTCTTTTCTGAAATCCTCGTGGTATCGGTTCAAAACCTGCTTGAACACTTCCTCATATTTAGGGATAAAGAGGTCGTCTTTGCACTCTATATGCTGTATTATTTCCTGTGCAAGTTCCTTGGTTTGGTTTATATCTGTTTTTCCACCCTCAAAAGAAGTGCCTTTTATGCTTCCCGGCGAGACATTTAAAACCCTATTGCTGCTTCCGGCTTTTGTCAGTTCCACATTTATGCTTTCTATGAAGATTTTCAAGGCAGCTTTTGTGGCTGCATAGACGCTAAAGAAAGGAGAGGACATAAAACCCGAAATACTCACCATAACACCGCAATAGAAATCCTGCCTACTCATCAGTTTGTCATAGAAATGCCTTATTATTCTTATTGGAGACAAGGCATTGACCTTAAAAGAATTGATGATATGTTCTTCAGAAAGGTCTTTGAACAGGCTTAACTTTCCAAAACCGGCAGTAATTATCAAAGAATCTATATCGGAAAACCGATTGAAGAAAGAATAGTCTTCACTTGTCAGGTCAAAGACAAAACTTTCAATCTTTCCTGTTTTATATTCTTCATCCAAAGGGTTCTTGTCTACAATATAAATTCGTTCAGTTCCCTCTTTTCCTTCTTTCTGATTCAGGATATTTGCGATGGATAATCCAATTCCTGAAGCTCCTCCTACAATAAGTATTCTTTTCATTTTATATATAGCTTGTATAAGGTTTATCTACATCAAAAAAAACATCACCATGATAGTTTGGAAACTGCAATGGCGTCTTCCAGTCCCCGTATTTCCAAGTCAGAAGATTGTCATAGTCTTTTGGTACGGGAACTTTAAGAAATTCAAAATCCATTTCCTCCACTTCGTACATATCCCTTAGTTTTATATCGTGTATTCTGTGGCCAAACTGAAAAGAAAGCAAAGAAATTCGCTCAGTCTTTCTGTCATTGTAGCGTTGAACTTCTTTTTCGTATTCAAAAAGATAGTGTTCATCTGTGTCTTTGTGGAGAACAAGGCTTCTAAGCAAGTTTCTTTGCAGTCTTTTTATTATGTTTTTGTCTCTATAATAACGTGATTGCAGAGAGGAATAAAACATTGCCTTTTTCAAAAGAAGCTTTGCCCTGAATTGTTGGCGGACAAACAGACGCATGTCTTCCACAACATTGTCCAAAGGAAAGATATCTATAAAGATTCCTTGATTATATTTGAAATGGCATTTGAATTCGTTTTGCTGTATTCCTGTTGTGTTGGAATTTCTTAAACGCAGGAAGCAACGGAAGAATCCTTTGTCGTTACTGTTACTCTGTAAAAAATAAGGATGTTCAAACTCTTCTGCAACAGAAAGCAACTTGTTGTAGTCCTCTCTTAGCATCATTATATCCACATCGTCGTCCCAAGGAATGAATCCTTTGTGCCGTGCTGCACCAAGCATTGTTCCTCCTGAGGCAATGTACTTTATCTGATGTTTGTCTGCCACTTTCTGAAACACACTCAGCAAATCCAGCTCCACAGCCCAGATTTCTTTCATCTTCTTGCTGACAAGAAAGCCGCAACGCTCCTCTTCTTTCAGAAAATCCTCGGGTAAATTGATAGAAAGTTCAACCATATATCTTATTTGCTTTTTATTAACTTTATGGATTTGAATAACAGGTAAGTAAGTCTGTATTGTCTGTATTTTAGCAAAAGAAACAGCAGCCTTATGTTCGCTTTCAACGGAACACTTCTTCTTTTGAACAGCGATTCTGTAACTTTTGCTGCTCTTACTTCCTTGATTTCCTGCTTAAACATCTGATAGTCGCCGTTCAGGTTGAAGACTTTATGCAAAAAAGCATTTATATTAAGCATCATTCTTAAGGAAAGTTGAGTGGATAGCAGTTGTCTGGTGTCTATATCCTTCATTCTTTGCCAGCACATACATTGTGCTTTCCAGAAATCTTCCCTTAAACTGCCGGTAACTTGAGAAGAATGTATGATATAATAATAGGTATAGTCGTCAGAGACAAATATTGAGGATATATCATACAACAGTTGGGTTACACCCGCCTGGTCTTCTCCGTACCAAAGGTGCAATCCTGCCTGCAATGTCTTCTCAACAAACTCTCTTTTTATCAGTTTTGTGCATAGATATACGGTAATTCCGCTTACTTGTGCTGCATCGTCGTAAAGATATTTTGTTGACAAGAGTCCGTCTATTGCTTTTCTGTCCATTCTTCCATTAACCTTGCGTATGACTTTTGTTGTTTTGCCTTCTATAACGTTGCAGTGCTGGGAGGAAACCACATCCACGTTCTCCCGTTCCAGATGTTCCACCATAAAGGCTACATAATCCTCGCTTACATAGTCGTCTGCATCAACAAAGGTGACATATTCTCCCGTTGAATGGTGAAAAGCATCCAAGCGGGTCTGTGAAACGCCCCTGTTTTCTCTGGAAAAGACTTTTATTCTCCCGTCTTTTTCTGCATACTTTCTGCATATTGTAAGAGAACCGTCTTTGCTTCCGTCGTCAAAAAGGATAATCTCCACCTCTTTGTAACGTTGTGCGACAAGAGAATCAATACATCTTCCCAAGAACTTGGAACAGTTATACACAGGAACAATTATACTTACCAATTTATTCATATTTGCAGATTTTGTTTTAAGAAATCCATGGATTGCCTCTTTAGTTCTGTTCTGGTTTTGTTCACTTTGTCAAAATCAATCTTGTATAAGTTGTGCAGCAATATACCTGTCAAGTCTTTTTTTGTAAATATCAGTCTGTCTTCCAATCCAAACAAGGAAAGCAGAGAAGTAAACCGTGTCAGACCTCTGTCTCTGTTGCCTATGCAAAGGAAAGGTTTGTTGAAGATAATGGAGAAAACTGTTCCATGAAAGGAGTCCGTGAGTACAAAGTCTGCGTTTTCAAAGCATTCCAGCCAGCTTTCCACACTTGCAAATACACATTCTGAGTTTATTTTCTTTGATGTCTTCCAATTCTCTTTTGGCATAATGTCCTTTACTTCCAACTGCAAGCGGCGGGAAACAATGTCTGTCAGTTCTTTTTTCTCCTCTGTTTTGTCCAAGATATAGGTAAAAAGAATTTTCTGTCCGTTTTCTCTTTTCTCTTTCCTGTATATTAGCTCAAGATAGTCTTCCTTCTCCAGCAAAAGTGTAGGATCCAGAGTCTGAACCGCTTCTTGGGAAAATTCCTTCTTGACTATGTCTATGGCATCCTGCTCTCTTACGCTGACAGCTGAAAAATCTTTGAGTAACTGTTTGCACTCTCTTTTTTCCTGTAGGGAATATTCATCTATGTTATCCAATCCGAAAGAAGCAGAGTATGAAAAACGTTTCTTGTCTGTTGATTGCAGAAAATCAAAGAAATATCTTCTTACATCACCATAAAGCCTTCTCCATACTTGGTCGCTTCCGCAGATAAAACAGTCAAAACTTTCAATCTTTTCTTTTTCAGGTTTTTGCCTGCCTTCGAAGAAATCTGTCGTGTTTATATGTTTTTCTATGAAAGGCAGTATGTTCTGTGCTGCATATTCATAGTCTTTCCTCTTCAGATGGTGCTTGAACAGCGGCTTGTATTTCTTGTCTCCCTTCAGTTTGCCGTAAATCAGTCGGGCAAGAAAGTCTTTTAGCTTGTTTTTAAAGGACAGTTTCCTAAGAAAGAAGGGATTGTCGGTATATACTTGAAAACCTAAGCCTTTCAAAACCTTTTGTAGCGCAAAAGCTTGTAAAAGTCCGCCGTAATTGGTCCTTAATGGTTGAGAAAGAATAAGTATTTTCTTCATAGGCACTTGTGTTGATTACAAATAACAGTCAATAGTATTCGGCAAATTTACAATTAATTTTTCATTTACTGCCCTTTTATTTCTTTTATCAAGTCTATTAAAAAAAAGTCTTGATCTTTTTTTCTGAAATCCTAATCTTTGCCCCCTAAAGTCTTGCTCTTTTTTTCTAAAATCCTAATGTTTTTTAGTGAAGAGTTAAATGGTTGATTATCAAACTGAATTAATCCTGCTTGTTTAGTCTGTTCCAAGTAAGTATTCTTAGTTTGTCTATCAGTGTCGCAAGCAGATATACCGCAACAATGAACAAAAACATCAGCACAAGGCAGACAACGGACGAGTGGTTGTAGTATATCTGAAAGGCTATCTTCTTGTAAAAGGGCATAATGCAGAACGAAGAGTGAAACAAATAAGCACTGAAAGAGGATTTCGCTATTCTGTTTATGGATTTTGAACTTATGTTTAGTTTGGAGAAACATAGCAGAAGATACAGTGCAGAGATTATTACAAAAGGAGATGAATATATCCAAAGAATGGAAACAAACGCAAGGTTATTTACCCTGAATATGATGAAAAATATTGTTTCCAGAAGGCAGATAACTAAGAATATGACTAAATCCTGCTGATATTTCAGGTTGAAAATCCTGAAGTTTTTGCCGTATAATCTGACATATCTTGCCAAAAGGTATAATCCAAGGAAGGAAATGGCAGAGTAGCCGCCTGCAAAGTATTTTGTTGCATCAGGATAAAGCCAGCCATAGACGGACTGGAAAAGGAAAAATGACAGAAGTACAAGTTTCAGTTGCCGCTCTGTTGCTTTTTCCACAAACATATTCAGTACGGGTGAAAGAAAATAAAGACACAGGTATGCCTTGATAAACCAGCCGGTCTTCTTAAGGAAGAATGCCTCCTCAATACCGTCAAGATTAAACGGCTTTTCCCCCATAAGGACAAAGACAAGATAGATTCCCAGATAGAAAAACAGGATTTGGTATAGAAAACTCAGCAGGCCTTTCTTTCTTACATTGATTCCAAACCAGCCGGAAATCAATACAAACACATTTACCGCCACTATGCAAACAAATTCAAGGAAAGTACGTGAAAAAGCTCCAAGCGGATTGAAGTTTATTTCTGCTTTTGACGGAGAACCCAATAAAAAGAAATTGACATGTAAAGCCAATATCATCAGCATTGAGATTATTCTAAGTAATTCTATGTTTGACAGCCTTTGTTTCATAAGAATTGGATTTATAAGTTTTTGCAAAGATATTATAATTTGGCAAAAAGAGTTTTTTAACAAAGAAAAAAATTAGGACTTTTTGTATTTTGCTTTGTTAATCAAGATTTTGAAGATAAAAATAAAGATATTTTGATTAAAAAACTTGTTTTGTCTTTGTGATGTACAAAATATTTTCTATCTTTGCACGCTCAACGCTACTATATACTCTATAGTCTTCTACATTTCTGCTATTTTGGTGAAGTATTTGAAAATTAAGGAACAAACAATAATATTAACACTTAAAAATATATGGCTAAAATACAGACTTTCGCTGATCTGCAGGCGGTAAGACAAACTGCCCGCAAGAAAATGGAAATACGTATTCAAGGAAATGAAGGTATTCCAGTCAGCACAACCACAGGTAAGGGTGGTACACGACAAATGCATATTCTTGTTTGCGGAGGTACAGGATGTACATCTTCTCTTAGCGACAAAATAGCAGAAAATTTGAGAAACATTCTTGCAGAAAAAGGCTTGAGTGATGATGTTCAGGTGGTTTTGACAGGCTGTTTCGGCTTTTGTGAAAAAGGCCCTATCGTAAAAATTATGCCTGACAACACATTCTATACAGAAGTTAAGCCTGAAGATGCTGCTGAAATCGTAGAACAACACATTATTGGCGGAAATAAAGTAACCCGTTTGCTTTATACAGACCCAAAGAGCAAAGAACACATAGATGATTCCAAGCACATGGACTTCTATAAGAAACAAATGCGTATTGCTTTGCGTAATTGCGGCTTTATAGACCCTGAAAATATTGAGGAATATATAGCTAATGACGGTTATGAAGCATTGGCAAAATGTCTTACAGAGTATTCTCCTGAACAAGTTATAGATGTAATAAAGAAATCTGGCCTTAGAGGAAGAGGAGGAGCAGGTTTCCCTACAGGCATAAAATGGGAAATAGCTTCAAAGAACGCTGCTGACCAGAAATACATCGTATGTAATGCAGATGAAGGCGATCCAGGAGCTTTTATGGACAGAAGTATTCTTGAAGGAGACCCTAACAGTATTATTGAAGCATTGGCTATTGGAGGATATGCAATAGGAGCAACAAAGGGCTTGGTTTATATTCGTGCTGAATATCCTTTGGCTATTCATCGTTTGGAAGTTGCAATTGCACAAGCAAGAGAAACAGGTCTTTTAGGTAAGAATATATTTGGTTCATCATTTGACTTTGATATAGAACTAAGATATGGAGCAGGTGCTTTCGTATGTGGAGAAGAGACAGCCCTTATTCATTCTATGGAAGGAAAACGTGGAGAACCTACATTTAAACCACCTTTCCCTGCTCAAAGCGGTTATCTGCAAAAACCTACAAATGTAAACAATGTAGAAACTCTTGCAAATATTCCTATCATTATAAAAAGAGGTTGTGAATGGTTCTCTTCTATTGGAACAGAAAAATCAAAAGGTACAAAAGTATTTGCTTTGGCGGGACAGATAAATAATGTCGGCCTTATAGAAGTCCCAATGGGAACGACTTTAAGAGAAATTATTTACGAAATTGGTGGTGGAATAAAAGGAGGAAGAGAATTCAAAGCCGTTCAGACGGGAGGTCCTTCAGGAGGATGTCTTACTTCAAAACACCTGGATGTTGCTATTGACTATGATTCTCTTACTGCTGCAGGAAGTATGATGGGTTCTGGTGGTATGGTTGTTATGGATGAAACTTCTTGTATGGTTTCTATTGCTAAATTCTATTTGGATTTTACAGTGGAAGAGTCTTGCGGTAAATGTACTCCTTGCCGTGTAGGAAATAAACGTTTGTATGAAATACTTGATAAGATAACAAAGGGTAAAGGAACTATGGAAGATTTGGAGAATTTGAAGAATCTTTCAAAAGTAATCAAAGATACCGCTCTTTGTGGTTTGGGTCAGACATCTCCTAATCCGGTTCTTTCAACTATAGACAATTTCTGGGACGAATATGTAGAACACGTTCAAGACAAAAAATGTCGTGCTGGTGTTTGCAAAGCTTTGATGAGATATGAAATAGATACAACCAAATGCGTAGGTTGTACAGCTTGTGCAAGAAATTGTCCTGTCAGTGCTATAACAGGAGAAAGAAAATCACCTCATACAATTAATCAAGACACTTGTATCAAGTGTGGTACTTGTATAGAAAAATGTAAATTTGGTGCAATTAGTATTAAATAAGGAGGAACATTGAAATGGAAGGTATGATAAATTTAACAATAGATAACAAACAAGTTCAGGTTCCTCAAGGAACAACGGTATTAAAAGCTGCTGCATCAATAGGCATCAAAATACCTACACTTTGTTATTATGAACTTAAAGGACAGGGAATAGAAAATAAACCTGGTGCTTGCAGAGTTTGTGTGGTAGAAATAGAAGGAAGAAGAAATCTTGCTCCTGCTTGTGCTACAGATGTTATGGAAGGAATGGTTGTTTATACTCATTCTCTTAGAGTTGTCAATGCAAGAAGAACAGTTGTGGAACTTATGTTGAGTGATCACCCTGCTTCTTGTCTTACTTGCGCAAAAAGCGGAATGTGTGAATTACAATCATTGGCAAACGAATTAGGTATTAGAGATATTCCTTTTAAAGGAGAACAATCAACATATAGAAAAGATCTTTCTCCAGCAATTATAAGAGACGTAAACAAATGTATAATGTGTCGTCGTTGTGAGACTGTATGTAACAGTCTTCAAACTGTTGGAGCTTTGTCAGCAGTAAACAGAGGATTTATGGCTGTTGTTGCCACTGCTTTTGAACAAGACCTGTCCAAGAGTCCTTGTGTTATGTGCGGACAATGTGTTCAAGCTTGCCCGGTTGGAGCATTGGCAGAAGTAGATAATACTCGTCAGGTAATCAATGCTATATGCGACCCAAGAAAAACAGTTGTTGTTCAGACTGCTCCTGCTGTCAGAGTTGCAATAGGCGAAGAATTCGGCTTAACTCCAGGAACAAGAGTAACAGGAAAAATGGCTGCTGCTTTAAGAAGAATAGGTTTTGATTATGTTTTTGATACAGACTTTGCTGCTGACCTTACTATTATGGAAGAAGGAACAGAAATGCTTGGACGTATCAATAAATATATGAAAGGCGACAAGACTGTTAAGCTTCCTATTATGACTTCTTGCTGCCCAGGTTGGGTTAATTTCTTTGAGACTTATTATCCAGATATGCTTGATATACCTTCTACAGCAAAATCACCAATGCAGATGTTCGGAGCCATAGCTAAGAACTATTGGGCTGAGAAATTGGGTATCAAACGTGAGGATATGGTGGTTGTTTCTATTATGCCTTGTGTTGCAAAGAAGTTTGAGTGTCAAAGAGATGAGTTTAAAACAGATGGTATCCCGGATGTAGATTATTCTCTTACAACACGTGAGTTGGCAGAACTTATAAAGCAGTTTAATATAGACTTCAATGCTTTACCGGAAGAAGATTTTGACAGACCTTTAGGAGAAAGTACTGGTGCAGCCGTAATTTTTGGAGCAACAGGTGGTGTTATTGAAGCTGCAACCCGTACTGCTTATGAAGTATTTACTGGAAAGACATTAGATAAAGTTGATTTCAATGAATTAAGAGGAATGGAAGGAGTAAGAGAAGCTACAGTTGATTTCAATGGTACTCCAATACATATAGGTATTGCTCATGGTTTAGGTAATGCAAGAAAGCTTTTGGACAAAGTAAGAGAGGGTAAGGAGTTCTTCCACGCAATAGAAGTGATGGCTTGTCCAGGAGGTTGTGTCGGTGGAGCTGGACAACCTTATCATCATGGAGATTTCTCTAAAGTTGAAAGACGTTTCAGAGCAATCTATGAAGAAGATAGGGACAAACCTTTGCGTAAATCACATGAGAATCCTTATATTCAACAGCTTTATAAAGAGTATTTAGGCAAACCTTGTGGAGAAAAATCACACCATTTGCTACATACTCACTATGCTGATAAATCAGATAAAGTTGAATTTGTTAAGTAGTATTCTGTTTAATCAATAAAAACATTTACAAAGATGGCACAAGTAAAATTAGACGAAAACAATATACAGAAGATAAAAGATATTTGCGCTGCTCATGGGAACAAAGCAGGTGAAGCCATAACTATTTTGCATGAAGTACAAAATACTTTTGGTTATTTGCCAGTAGAGGTACAAGAAATTGTTGCTGAACAAATTCATGTATCTGCAGCCCATATCTATGGTATTGTTACTTTCTATTCATTCTTTACAATGAAACCAAAGGGAGAACATCCTATAAATGTATGTTTAGGAACTGCTTGTTATGTTCGTGGAAGTGAAAAAATATTAGACGAATTTAAGCGTCAGTTAGGCATAGGTATAGGAGAAACAACTCCAGATGGTAAGTTTTCTATCAATTGTTTGCGTTGCGTTGGAGCATGCGGACTTGCTCCTGTTGCATTGGTAGGAGATAAAGTTTATGGTAGAGTAACCCCAGAACAAGTAAAGGATATTATTGCTGAATATAAAGATTAGTAAATAATATTATTGTAAAACCAAAGGGCGGAATACAATATTCTGTCCTTTTTTATCATATTAAAATCATATTTACTTTTGATTAATACTTGATTATTAATTAATAAAACTCTTATATTGTAAAAAATAAACAAAAACTTTATTCGTTTCATCTAAAGATTGTAATTTTGAAAATCGAAATTGTTTTTAATTTGATTGCAACTTATATTAATATATTGACATTGGATATAGAGGATTATTACTGTCACGATAATTATTCTCAAATGTTTGACTGGGAAAAATACTCTGTGAGAATTTATGAGCCTCTCTATAAAATTTTGGATTTGTTGGATGAATATAAACTCAAAGCCACCTGTTTTTGTTTAGGTTGGATAGCAGAACATCAACCTGATATAATAAAGGAGATAGATAAACGAGGTCATGAAATTGCTTGTCATTCCTATCAACATCAATTAGCATATAGATTTACCCGAGAAGCTTTTCTGCAGGATACTCTTAAAGCAAAAAGACTATTGGAAGATTTGACAGGTAAAGAAGTCTTGTCCTATAAAGCTCCTTCTTTTTCTTTCACTGAAGAAAATCTTTATGATATAGAAGTATTAATGGAATTGGGTTTTAAATATGATTGTTCTGTTTTTCCAAAAAAACGTGAATGTGGTGGTTTAAAAAACTATGGTGATGCAAAACCTAAGATATTCAAGTCAGAAAAAGGATTTATAAAAGAGTTTCCAATGAATCTTTTTTCAGTTGCAGGCAAAAAGATTCCATTCTCTGGAGGAGGATACTTTAGAGTTTTTCCATACAATGCAATAAAGTATATGACAAAACATTCACAATATGTCATGTCTTATTTTCATCCAAGTGATATAGATATTAATCAACCAAATATTACAACACTACCGTTGTTAAGACAAATTAAAAACCGTGTTGGATTACGTGGTACATTCAAAAAAATCAGTAAATATATCCATGATTTTGATTTTGTAACAATACAAGAGGCAGATAAGATGATAAATTGGGATAAAGTAGAAACAATATCGATATGAAAACGATTCTTTTTACAGGAGCATACGGTTTTTTAGGCAGAAATATTATTCCTATTTTAAGAGAAGACTATGAAATAGATACTCTTGGGCTTTCTCCTGAGAATGATATCAGAACGGACATTGCAAAAGAAGTACCTGTTTTAAGTGAGTCTTACGATATTGTTTTGCATGCTTGTGGTAAAGTTTATATGAAATATGACTCTGAAAAAGAAAGTATGTCTTTCTTTGATGTAAATCATAGAGGAACTGTTAATCTATGTAATGCTTTGGAAAATAATATTCCTAAGTCTTTTGTTTTTATAAGTTCCATGGCTGTCTATGGAGAACAAGGAGAAAACATAACAGAGAAATATCCAAGAAAAGGTATAACTCCGTACGCTAAAAGCAAAATTTTGGCAGAAGATTTTTTAACGGATTGGTGTCATAAGCACAATGTTGTTTTAACTATTCTTCGCCCTGGCTTGATTTTTGGACATAATCCTAAAGGAAATCTATACTCTATGCTTTACAGTATAAAAAAAGGATTTTATTTTAACATAGGAAAAAGAGAAATAAGAAAAAGTGTTGTCATGGCTAAAGATATTGCTTTCTTGTTGCCTAAGGTTGCAGATAAAGGAGGCATTTATAATGTATGTGATTCTTATAATCCTTCTTTTCATGAGTTGTCAAAATCTATTTGCAAACAAATAGGGAAGCCAAAACCTAAATCTCTGCCAATAAGTTTAGTCTTATTTGTTGCTAAGATTGGAGATGTATTAGGAGATATAATACCTATAAATACACGAAAGATAAAAAAGATGACTACAACACTGACTCTTAGTAACCAGAAAGCAATA
Source organism: uncultured Bacteroidaceae bacterium (assembly GCA_964639765.1). Classification (GTDB taxonomy): domain Bacteria; phylum Bacteroidota; class Bacteroidia; order Bacteroidales; family P3; genus Scybalousia_A. Next base: position 84,581 of record CAZXEN010000001.1, on the reverse strand, counting down.
AGAGAACTTTCTTGGGAACCTATGGATGTTTTAACTCATTATAAAATATAAAGATATGTTATATAAATATTTACTTATAGCTATAATATTGTTTATTATTGAATTGTGTTACTTTAAGATAGCGACTCATTTCAAAATAACAGATAAACCGAAAGAGCGTTCCTCTCACGGCAAAGTAGTTATAAGGGGAGGAGGAATAATATTTGCCATAAGTATTATAATGTGGTTTTTGTTTTATGGTTTTCATTATCCTTATTTTATTATTGGTCTTGTCATCGTATCCTTGATTAGTTTTTTAGATGATTTGAAATCTCGTTCTGTGAGCATACGTTTGATGGCTCATGTTGTGGCAATCCTGCTAATGATGACAGATTTGACTATATATTCTTATAACAATACAATCTGGGTAATGATTTTGATATTTATGCTGTCTATATTTATTGTAAATTCCTATAATTTTATGGATGGTATCAATGGAATAATGTGCGGATACTCTTTTATAGTATTAATTCCATTGATGTATTTAAATCATGAGCTAAGTTTTGTGGATAACAATCTTTTGAATGTATGTATTATCGCCAACACTATATTCTGCTTTTTCAATTTCAGGAAAAATGCAAAATGTTTTGCAGGAGATGTAGGCAGTATCAGTATGGGTTTTGTTGTAGCTTTTATTTTTGGTCGGTTAATATTGCAAACAGGAGATTTTACTTATGTGCTGTTGTTTATAGTTTATGGCATAGATACTCTTTTGACCATAGTTCATAGAATAATTCTTCGCGAAAATATTGTAACTGCACATCGCAAACACGTGTATCAAATCATGGCTAACGAACTGCACATACCTCAGACCAAAGTTTCTCTGATATACATGGCTTTGCAGACCCTGTTGTCCTTGTTTTTTGTTCTTATACCTGTTGCTCCTCTATGGCATTGGAGTTATTTTACAATCGTATGTGTGATATTGATTGTATCTTATTTGTTGTTTGTGAAGAAATACTACCATCTTCATAGAGAGCCCTAAAACAATCCATGCCAACACAACATTCTGTCCTTTTTTGTTTCAGGTTGTGAGCATCTGTATAGGAGTTGTTTCAAACGGATATAGTTTTTGGTCCAATTAATTGTAGGTATTTTGCAGAAGAAACGGTCTTTATTGTGCTAAAATCTGAATGTTGTTGTCAGACATTTCCAATAAGCCTCGTTTGATACCGATTACATGTTCAACATCCTGCATATCCATCATGATAATATCTCCTTGAGTCAATGCAGATACGATAGGAGCGTGATTGTTAAGAATTTCAAACTTGCCGTTCAAGCCAACCAGTTTGACACTCTTGACTTCTCCTTCATATAGAGTAGTCTCCGGGCTTATTATTTTTATTTTCATTTCTGTGCAACCTATTTTTTATCGGCTTCAGCCAACATTTTTTCTCCTTTTGCAATAGCATCTTCTATAGGTCCAACCATATTGAATGCTGCTTCAGGAATATTATCCACTTCTCCGTCAAGAATCATCTTGAATCCTTTGATAGTATCCTTTATATCCACAAACTGTCCAGGAATACCGCTGAATTGTTCCGCAACAAAGAAAGGCTGTGAAAGAAATCTCTGTACTTTTCTTGCACGGGAAACAACCAGTTTGTCTTCATCTCCCAATTCTTCTATACCAAGAATTGCTATGATATCCTGTAGTTCATTGTAGCGTTGAAGTATCTGTTTTACTCTTTGGGCAGTTTCATAATGTTCCTTGCCTAAAACATCTTCTTTCAATATACGTGAAGAAGATTCCAAAGGATCAACAGCAGGGTATATACCCAAGGAAGCAATCTTACGGGAAAGAACAGTCTGAGCATCAAGGTGAGTAAATGTAGTAGCAGGAGCAGGGTCTGTTATGTCGTCTGCAGGAACATACACTGCCTGCATTGATGTAATGCTGCCTCGTTTTGTAGAAGTGATTCTCTCTTGCATTGTTCCCATTTCAGAAGCAAGAGTAGGCTGGTACCCAACAGCGGAAGGCATACGGCCTAAAAGTGCAGAGACTTCACTGCCTGCCTGTGTGAAACGGAATATGTTATCTATAAACAAAAGGATATCTCTTCCGCCTGTTTTCTCATCACCGTCCCTGTAGTATTCTGCAAGCGTAAGACCTGAGAGAGCAACTCTTGCTCTTGCACCAGGAGGTTCATTCATTTGTCCAAAAACCAAGGTACATTTACTGTCTTTCAATGCCTGCATATCCACCTTTGACAAATCCCATCCTCCTTCTTCCATGCTTTTACGAAACTCTTCTCCATAATTGATTACTCCGCTTTCAAGCATTTCCCTTAGCAAATCATTACCTTCTCTTGTTCTTTCTCCTACACCTGTGAAAACAGATTGACCTGAGTAATTCAATGCAATATTATGAATCATCTCCATAATAAGTACTGTCTTACCTACACCAGCACCACCGAACAAGCCGATTTTTCCTCCTTTTGAATATGGTTCTATAAGATCTATTGCCTTTATTCCTGTAAACAAGACCTGGTTTTCTGTGGAAAGCTCATCAAATTTAGGAGCCTCTCTATGGATAGGGTAGGATTTCTCGGTTTTAATATTTTGTATTCCGTCAATAGTTTGTCCTATAACATTGAAAAGACGTCCGTTTATATCTTCGCCAATAGGCATCGTTATAGGTTCTCCCAAGTTCTCAGCCTCCAATCCTCTCTGCAGGCTGTCCGTAGAGTCCATTGATATACAGCGTACAGTATTTTCTCCAAGATCCTGCTCAACTTCAAGAATAAGATAAGAACCGTCTTCCTTCCTTACTCGCAAAGCATCATAAATCTCGGGCAAAGTCTCTCCCTCATCAAAACGCACATCTACAACGGCGCCGATAATCTGAACAATCTTTCCTTTACTTACTACTTCCATTGTCTTTATATTTATTATCCTTTATAGAAAACGAATGCAAAGTTAAGAAAATAAATCGTATGTCATCAAAATAAAACAAAAATTTTGAATATTTTTTACAAATCATCAACAGTTACAACTTTTTGTCGGCAAAAAAAACTTCCATATTTTTATATTTTCTTAACCTTACAAATTAAAAAAAACTTATTAAAAACTAAAACGTATATGAAAAGAATAGCTTGTATTTCAATGATTTTGATTTTAAATTTTACAGCCCTTACTTGCTTTTCCCAAAACAGAATACGCCTCGGCAAAGCACAGACATTGTTTTTTCAGGCAGAAATAAAAGGAGGTATTAACTACGCTTCACTCGGAAAAGAAGACAAAAACCGCTACATTTGTGAAAGTGTGGGAGTAAAACTCAAACGGCAGATTATTGAAAACAATCTTTATTTCAATGGCGGCCTGACCATTGAAGGAAACAGACTTGCCAATGCAGTCAAGAACAATGAAGACTATTCATTCAAGTTTGATTATACTGCAATAGGAATACCGCTGTCAGCCGAGTTTTCCTGCTTGAACAATCCAAGATTCTCGTTTTATGCAGAACTTGGCTTCGCTCCTGCGTTTTGTTTTGCAGGCAACATAGAAAAAGACGGTGTTGCACAAGAAAAAAATCCAATTTTTCATAACAGCGAGAGCAGAAAGCGGAGCCTATGTAAGCATAGGAGCCTATAAACTGTCTTTCGGTGTTTTTGCTCAAAGACATTCTGCACTAAAAAACAGTGATGAAAACGTATTTATAAATACGGGAAGAACATTTTTTGGAGCAAGCCTTGGATTTGTATTTTAAAAAAGTTCTGTTTTTGAAATGTAAACAGAATAAATTCAATCACTTGTAAAATTATCAAGACTGCAGTAAAAAAGAGTTGGTTTTTATAAAAAAAGATCAACTCTTTTGCATATAAAGATCAAGACTTTTTTAAAAAAGATTAACTCTTTTTCAAAAAAGTCCTGCTTTTTAAAACAAGCGGTCTTTATCTGGCAAAATCAAACAGAACCCGCCGTAAAACTACTTTTTGTATCCTATGGTCTGGAAGAGGAATATATGTTCATCTTCCTTCAATGGAAGCACTTCTTTTACTTGTTTTTCGTTGTGGGCTGCATATCTTGTAACCGTACCAAGGTTTCTTTTCATGCCGGCACAGGCTAAATACATATTTTCGCTGACGTATGCTGCAGACATTGAGCCGAAGACAAATTTTGTGTGATGTTCTTTTATCCTTTCATACTTTGCGAAGTCGGAAACTATGGCTATGTTGGTTACATTTCCTGCAAATCCGTTTTCTCTGTCTGTAAGTTTTCTGTAATCTCCGCTTTTTATCAGGATAAGTTCATTGTTTTTTTCATCATATCTGTATATGCCTTTCTCAAGAAAAACATAAAGTGTAATGTCTTGAGCATTTATAGCTGTAGGAGCAGTGCGCTTGCCATGAGATTCTCCCCAGCCTGCCCAAAGTATTGTAGACAAATCCTGCAAAGATATATCTCCATCCTTGAAACTTCTGTCTGACTGGCGTAAATCAATGGATTTCAAAACACTCTCACCTCCGTCTTTCTGAGGTTCTGGCAATTTGATGTTCTGTGCCTGAATGCTTGCGACAACAAAAAATGCAAGCAGAATAAAACTTAATCTTTTCATAAAGAATCTTGAATTTTAGGATTAAAAACTTGAACTATAAACGCAAAAAGCCCCGGTTTTATTATTTAAAAACCAAGTCTTTTTTGCGAGAACTTTACTTTATGAAAGACAATAGTTCGTTATTTCATCAGTTTTGCAAACTCTTCATAGAAATATGTTATGGATTCTATGCCATTGAAGAATTGTTGCAAAGGATAGTTTTCATTTGGTGAATGTATTGCATCACTTCCTAAGCCAAATCCCATCAATATGGATTTTGTTCCAAGTATTCTTTCAAAACCTGCAACAATAGGAATGCTGCCTCCTGAACGTGTAGGTATAGGTTGCTTTCCGTATGTTTTTTCCATTGCTTTTTCTGCGGCTTTGTAGGCAGGCAGGTCCAAAGGAGAAACATAGGCGTAACCGCCATGCAAAGGAGTAACCTCTACCTTCACACATTTTGGTGCGATGTTCTCAATATGTTTCTTGACTCTCTCGGTTATTACGTTGAAATCCTGATCTGCTACCAAGCGGAAGGAGATTTTTGCGTGTGCAGTTGAAGGTATCACGGTCTTAGCTCCCTCTCCTGTGTATCCGCCCCAAATACCACAGACGTCAAAAGAAGGTCTTATGCCTGTACGTTCAATGGTTGAGTATCCTTTTTCTCCATGCAGTGAAGGAGATCCTGTAACTTCAAGATAAGATTTCTCATCAAAAGGAGCCTTTGCCATAAGTTCTCTTTCTTCCTTTGAGAGTTCTATCACCTCTTTGTAGAAATCTGGAACGGTACAGCGGTTGTCTTCGTCCTGAAGCTGGGATATTATCTTGCAAAGTATGTTGATAGGGTTGGCAACTGCACCTCCGTAAAGTCCAGAGTGAAGATCTGCTTTTGGACCTGTAACTTTCACCTCAATATATCCTAAACCTCTAAGTCCGGCTGTTATAGACGGAGTATCTTTGTTTATCATTGATGTGTCAGAAACAAGAATAACATCTGCCTTGAGCAAGTCTTTGTTCTTCTCACAGAAGCCATATAGCGAGCCGGAGCCTATTTCTTCCTCACCTTCCAGCATAAACTTGACGTTGCATTGAAGTTTTCCGCTGCGAACCATGTATTCGAATGCTTTTGCTTGCATAAAAGACTGACCTTTGTCGTCATCTGCACCTCTTGCCCAGATTATTTCGTCCTTAATCACAGGTTCAAAAGGCTTGGTCTTCCATTCCTCTATTGGATCTACAGGCATTACATCATAGTGTCCATAAACCAAGACGGTAGGATAGGATTTGTCTATAAACTTTTCTCCATATACGACAGGATTTCCTTCTGTTGGCATCACTTCTGCTTTGTCTGCTCCAGCCTCAAGCAAGAGTTCTTTCCAGCGGTTGGCACATTTCACCATGTCTTCCTTGTGTTCTGTTTGGGAAGAGATAGATGGTATTCTGATAAGAGAGAACAACTCTTCCAAAAATCTGTCCTTATTTTCCTGTATGTATTTTTTTATTTCCATTTTGTTGTGTTTTTTGTGTTAATATAAAGTCTTTGTTTCTTTAATCTGTAGTTTCTTCTTCGTTTTCCAAATCTTCTTCATAGTATTCCGGTGCCTGCAAGTCCTCAATGCTGATGACTGGAGCATTGACATAGTCCGGTACAATCACAGCAGTGGATATTTGCGGCTTTATCTTGCTGAACAGAGCATATGCATCCAAACGTGATGTAAAGTCTCCTATCTTCACATTGAAGAAAGGTTCATCAAAGTTTATATAAACCCGTTGTTCCGGAAATATTTCCAAGAGTTGTTTCTTCAGGTCAAAGGCTTGTTTTCTGGCATTCTCACCAGTGAATTTTTCAACCTTTATTCTGTATCCGGGAAAAGTCTTTGTCATGGAGTTATACGCAATATGCTGCTCCAAAATGGTCTGTAGCCTGCCGTCAGCCACAACATCTATCTGGGCAAAGGCGATATTGCCAAGCACAATACAGCACCATAAGAATGCAAATCGCTTCATTGTTTCAAAAGATTTCAACTTTATTCTTAAATACTGTAAGCTCCTGTCTGTCTTGGTGAAATTGAAAGCACAGGATAAGGAGAAAGATTTATCATCTGTTGAGCATATGGTCCAAGGAAGAACAGATTTGAAAGAGTCTTTTCCTGTTCTGTCATAATAACGACCATATCTGCATTCACTTCTTTTGCATAATCCAAGGTTGTAAGGGTTACATTGTCGGATTCCCTGATATCTGCAGTATATCTTAGGCCTCTTTTTGTAAGAAAGGCTTCTACGCTTTCCACATATTTGTAAACCAAATCCTTTAACGGTTTGTTGTTCTTGTAGGAAAGAAGACCAAGAATACGGATTGTTGATTGTGGGAACATTCTTGCAAAATCCACCACCCAAGGTACTTTTTGTCGTGTTTCCTCTGTTGAATCTATCGGCAAAATAATGTTATCCAAAGGCTTGTTAAAGTCAAAATTCTCTCTGATACTCAAAACAGGGACATTTGAATCGTTGATTGTCTTGAAAGTATTGGCACCTGCAAACCTCTCATCATAGCCACTGTTGCCATTTGCACCGATAAGTACCAAATAAGGCTTCTCTTGGTTGATAAACTTCACCAGCGAAGAATGAACCCTCTTGCCTTGTATTATCTCAAAGCATATTTCTTTGCCGTTAAGTGCTTTTGGGAATGAATCACATAACTCTTTCATTATAGATTCTGCTTCTGTGCGGTCTTTTTCCACCGTTTCCACCCAAACCATCTTTATATTTGCATCTACTCTGTTGGCAATATCAACAGAAAGCCTTAAAGCTGCAACAGATGAGTTGGAAAAATCCATGCAAACCAAAATTTCTTTACTCATAGCCGTGTATATTTGTTTGTTGTTATTTCAATAATTGATATTGTATTTTGCAAAGTTATAAAACTTTTTTTTAAAAAAAATATAAAAAGCATTTTTTTTACTCTATTTATCAAAAAAAATAGCATAAAATCTAAATCTTGGTCCAAAAGAACCATAAATTTCTGTACAAAAACTCTCAAAATTTTGAACCAAACTCTGTCTTTGCCTTATTTTTTCAAGTTTTGAAGCCAATAAAACGAAGTTTAAAAATTTTAAAACTTACTTTGGTGATGCCAAAACGAGGTTTTAAGAGTATGAAAACTTCGTTTTATTTTACGAGGGCGAGTTCCAGAATCATACTGTCTTGCAAATGCCAGCCTTTTCTTGTGAGTTTGTATTCAGAAGATATGTATCCGTCCTTGATCAGCTTGTCTATTTTCTTGCAAAAGTAGGAATAGAATGCAGGAAATTCGCTTTTCACATATTCAGGGTTTAATCCGTCGTACAGTCTTGAACGGAGCATGACATATTCGTTGTATTTGTCTTGTAATGACAGTGTTTCCCTTCTTTCTTTTAAGGAGAAATCGCCTTTGTCTATTCTTTCCACATATTGGTTTACATCGTTTTCGTTCCAAAAACGGGTGTTTTCTACAAAAGAATGCGCCCCTGCTCCAAAACCTATATATGTCTGATTTTGCCAATAGGAGTTGTTGTGTCTGGATTTAAATCCCGGTAAGGCAAAAGAAGAAGTTTCATAATGTAGATACCCTTTTTCTTCCAGAAAATCCATGGTAAGATCCATTTGTTGCAGTTGTTCTTCCTCAGACAGTAGTTGCAGTTTTTCTCTTTTCAGGAGAATGTCGAGCATGGTTCCTTCTTCCCTTGTAAGAGAGTAACAGGAAATATGGGGAATTTGATAATAAGACATGGTCTCCAGATTTTTTTGCCACGAAGACAGAGTAGTGTCGGGCAGATTTGAAATAAGGTCAATGGAAATATTGACAAAACCAGCTTGTTTCAAGGTTTCTATCGCCTGTTTTGCAGATAAGGAGTTATGGGAGCGGTTTATCAGTTTCAAATCTTTGTCATCAAAACTCTGCACACCAAGACTTATCCTGTTAAATCCCAAAGATTTCAATCCAAGAGCATAATCCGTGGTGATGTTTTCCGGATTTGCTTCCAAGGTTATTTCCATATTCTCTGACATAATAAAGCTTTTCCTTATGTTCACAAGGATTTCTTCCAGACAATCCAGACCAAGCAAAGAGGGAGTTCCTCCTCCGAAATAGACGGTTTTTACTTCTTTTGGGAATTTGTAGGCAAATGAAGAAGTATTATTTGAATTTGTGGCATAGGAATAAAATTTGTCTGCATTGTTTATTTCCTTGACAAGGGCTTTAGTGTAAAGTCTGTGGTCATATTTTTGGGCAATGGAGTAGAAATCGCAATATATGCACTTATGATGGCAAAAAGGTATATGAATATACAGGGAAAGCATATAGCATTACTTGTTTAGTTCCACTCTGATTGTCGTCCCCACATTAACAGTAGAAGACTTCACATATATTTTTCCGTTGTGGTATTCTTCAACTATACGTTTTACAAAACTTAAACCTAAACCCCAGCCACGTTTTTTTGTAGTGAAACCCGGTTGAAATATCTTTTTGAACATAGACTTCTGCATTCCTTTTCCCGTATCTGCAACATCAATAAAGATTTTCTTTTCATTTTCTTCCATTGATACGGTTATGTTGCCATTTCCTTCCATTGCGTCAATAGCGTTTTTGAATAGATTTTCAAAAGTCCATTCTATAAGGAACTGATTTAACGGAACAATGACGCTGTCTTTGCTTATTTTGTTTGCAAAGACGACTTTCTTTGGACTTCTCAAAGACATATATTCCACCATATTGTTAATAATAGGTACAATATTCTGGTTTTTCAAGGTAGGACGCGAACCTATCTGTGAAAATCTTTGCGAAATAATACTCAAACGTTGAATATCCTTGTCCATTTCTTCACACGTGGATGCGTTTTCCTCGTTTGCCCGCAATAACTCCACCCATGCAGTAAGAGAAGATATAGGAGTGCCGAGCTGATGTGCTGTTTCTTTGCTCATACCCACCCATACCAGATTTTGTTCTGAGGTTTTTACGGCACGAAGAACAAGATACAACAGTCCGCCAAACAAGATGAAAAAGAATATATACAGCAAAGGAAAATACCTAAGCAAGGAAATGGTTTTGTTCTTTTGGAAGATAATATAGCCAAAATGTTTTCCCGGCAGCGAGATGCGTATTGGTTCGTTGTCATCAAGCATATCGTTTATTGTAGCTTGAAGTTTGTCTTTTGATTTCAGGTTGGTGGAGTCTATATTGCCGTATGCGATGACTTCTTTCATAGTTGAATCGGTTATAATAACAGGAACTGAAACACCGTTGTTGGTTACATCGCTAAGAAAAGAAAGCATTACTTCATCGGTTACTTTCCTTAGATTGGCAAAGACATTGCTTTCTGTGTAATAGAGTTTGAATTTCATTCCATAGACTTCGTATTCCAGCGGTTTGTTGTGAGAAAATCTTTGGTATAGTTTGCCTACAAGTACTTTTTCCTGTGGTTCCGGCTCCACATTCTGGAAAAACTGAATATTGTTGAACTCATCTGTGATAATAACAGGAATGGTGGTGTTGTCCATTATAATCTTTGTATAGAATTGTAGGTTGGAAGAAGTCAGATCTGCATTTTCGTCTTGAGAAAGTATTATCTTGTATGCCTCGACAAAGCGTTGCAGTTTTGTTTGTTCTACTTTCAGTGTCTTGTCATAGAATTCTTTGGTCTCTTTTACCATATCAGCCTTACGACTCACGGCTTTTGCCCATATTTCCACCTGCTTTATTTCTTCATCTCTAAGTTTCTTTATTACATTGTTGATTTCCAACAAAGAAAACAGCACAAGTGCGAAACCAATTATTAAAGAATACCATAATATCTTGGGATTTAGAATAAATCTCTTCATTAATCTGTAAAAATTTGTTGGTATTATAACGAAAAAACGTCCAATAAATTATAGTTTGCCCAAAAATCTGCTTTTGTTGTCAAAAACAACAGATATATATCTTTTATCCATATTATGAATGTCTTTCAAAAAAATTATCTACCTTTGCAGCGGTTTTTGACAATCAATAATTCATATTATGAAAATATATTCCTACAATGTAAATGGCATACGTGCCGCAATGAACAAAGGCTTTCTTGATTGGCTGGAGAAGAGTAATGCCGATGTTGTCTGCATACAGGAGACGAAAGCACAGCCAGACCAGATACCAATGATAGAGTTTGCCTCTTTAGGTTATGACTGCTGCCTGCTTTCTGCACAAAAAAAAGGCTATAGCGGCGTTGCTATTCTTTCAAAACAGACTCCTGAAAAGAAAGTCCTTGGAATGGGAATAGAAAAGTATGATAATGAAGGCAGAATGGTGAGGATGGATTTTCCTGATTTGTCTGTGGTAAGTGTATATCACCCTTCAGGTACATCAGGAGAAGAAAGACAAAGCTTTAAGATGAAATGGTTGGATGATTTCCAGCAATATGCTTTGGATTTGCAAAAAAAGATACCTAATATTGTTTTTTGCGGAGACTATAATATTGCACATACAGAAATAGATATTCATGACCCGAAAGGCAATGCAAAAAATTCCGGCTTCTTGCCTGAAGAAAGACAATGGCTGACAGGATTTATCAAATCAGGTTTTACAGACAGTTTCAGATATATTCACCCGGAGACAAAAGATGCTTATTCATGGTGGAGCTACAGGGCAAATGCAAGAATGAAAAACAAAGGTTGGAGAATAGATTATTGTATGGTGTCTGATAAAATAAAAGACAGGATAAAAGATGCAGGAATAGAACCTACAGCAATGCAGTCTGACCATTGCCCTATTTGGGTGGAAATTCTTTAATCATGGTTTTTTGATAAATATTTTGTAATTTATATAATAAAGGGAATACATTATGAAGAAGATTTTTTTAGGTTTGGGTATAGTTGTTTTGTTATCCGGTTGTGTAAGCTCCAAAAGATACAACGATTTGCTGACAGACTATAACAAAGCCAATGAACGGTTAACATCAAAGGACATTGAGTTGAAAGAAACCAAGTCTGAATTGAAGACAACCAAGGAAGATTTGGACGATTGTCTGAATGATTCCAGATTATTGAAGACAGAGAATGAACAGCTGAAGAGAGAAAACAATATTTCCCAGAAAGAGGTAGAGGAATTGAATAAACAGTTGAAAACTTCCAACAGTAAAATCAACGAAGTTTTGAACGACAAAAGCAAACATCTTACGGAATTAAGCAACAGTTTGAGTCTAAAAGAAAAAGAATTGATAACAAAGGAAAGAAATCTGGATTCTTTGCAACGGGAAATGCTTTCTTCTCAGGTACAAATCAAGAAAATGAAATCACAACTTGAAGCCTCAAACAAAAAGTTGGAGGATATTCACGAAAAACTGAAAAAGGCTTTGTTAGGATTTACAGACAAGGGTTTGACAATTGAGAATAAAGACGGAAAGATATATGTTTCTATGGAAGAAAAGCTGTTGTTCTCTTCTGGTTCTTGGCAAGTCAGTGCAGAAGGAGAGAAAGCTTTGGGAGAAATCGCAGTTGTGTTGAGCAATAATGAAGATATGGACATAATGGTTGAAGGCCATACGGATAATGTTCCTCTTAAAGGCAAAAACCAGATAAAAGACAATTGGGATTTAAGCGTTATGAGAGCAACATCTATAACTAAAATACTGTTAAACGGAACAGGCATATCACCAAAACGTATTGTCCCTTGTGGAAGAGGAGAATATATGCCGATATCTGATAATAAAACAGTAGAAGGTAAAGCAAAAAACCGTAGAACGGAAATAATACTGTCTCCAAAGATGGACGAATTAATCAAAATTCTAAAATAAGAATAATGTTACAAAAGATATATTTTAAAAGTGTTTGAACTATGTTTAAACACTTTTTTATTTTAAAATACAGGTAATAGTTGTGGCGTTTTATGATTTATTATTAATTTTGCAGACATAAAATTTTATGGATACAGATATGAAAAAAATAGTTTTGTTATTTGCATTGGGTATTTGTTTGTTAAGTTTGAATGCTCAAGATTTGTTTGTTGGAAGTTATAATATCCGTTGTGTTATGCATTCTGATAAATCTCGTGGCGATGATTGGAAGACCAGATATCCAAAACTATGCAGACAGATTAGTTTTCTTGAACCAGATGTATTTGGAACTCAAGAGGCATCGGATGAACAGCTTAAACAGATGAATAGACTTTTAAAGGATTATGACAATGTAGGAGTTGGAAGAGACAATGGCAAGCAAAAAGGAGAGCATTCTGCCATATTCTACAACAAGACCAAGTATGAAGTGTTGGATAAAGGTGATTTTTGGTTAAATGAAAAAGATATTACCAAACCTATTATTGGTTGGGATGCTGCGAAAAAACGTATATGTTCCTGGGTAAAGCTGAAAGACAAAAGCAACAGTAAGATATTTTATTTCTTTAACCTGCATTTGGACCACAAAGGCAAAGAAGCTAAGAAACAAGGTTCATTGTTGGTCTTGGAACAGATAAAAAAGATTGCAAAAGACGAACCAATGATACTTACAGGGGATTTTAATTCGGAAGAAACCTCGGATTGCTATAAAATATTTGCGAATTCGGGGATATTATTCGATACCTATGGAACAGCACAAGATGTGTTTGCTGAAAATGGAACATATATGGCATTTGAAGCAGACAAGAAATCATTGAGAAGGATAGATTATATATTTGTGTCCAAACATTTCTTGGTAAGGAAATACGCTGTGCTTACAGATACTTATTGGACTGAAAACAAAGATAAGAAAACCAGACAAGAAAAGCCATACATACAAAGGACTTTCTCGGATCATTACCCTATATTCTCCAAGCTGAGGTTTTTAGACTAAGTTGAACATTTGTTCAGCTTGTTGTAGGCTGTCTATTTTCCCTACATCCAACCATTTGCTTTGAGTATCTATATATGCTTTTAGTATGTGGTGTTTAGATAGTTCCAGATATGTTTCTATAATGGAAAATTTGCCTTCTAATTTAGTCATATCAAGCAGGGTAGGGGAGATGATGTGTATTCCAGAAAAAGCATATTGAAAAAGATTGTTGTATTCTCGTGTAACAGTTCTGCTGTTTGTGGATAAGTTTTCTCTTCCGCACAGTTCATTGTTTTCATTGAAGAGAAGATAACGTGAAGATGCTCTGTTTTTTACGCATAATGTCGCAAGATTGTTATGCTTTTTGTGGTATATCTCTATATCATGAAAATCCAAATCGGATAATATGTCAACATTATGAATAAGTATATCTTCATTATCAACAAACAGATTATCCTTATATGCTTTAAGTATTCCGCCTCCTGTGTCCAAGAGCATTTTCCTTTCGTCTGAAACAAGAATATCACAATCAAAATTTTTCTCCTCAATAAAATCTATAATCTTATCAGCAAAGTGATGCACATTTACAACAATATGCTTGATATTGTTTTGAATCATTTTGTTGATAACAATTTCCAACAGCGTTTTATCTACTATCTTTACAAGGGCTTTTGGTATTTCTTTTGTAATAGGATAGAGTCTTGTACCCAAACCTGCTGCAAATATCATTGCTTGCATGTTAATCTTTTTGCACCTCTTTTTTATTTATAGGATATTCTATTCTTACGTGATAAATACTTTGAAGTTCGCGTTTAAGAATTTTCTTTATATTATTGATGTCTGCGAAAGTTAAATCAGTGTCATCGTATTGATTGTCCTTGATTTGATTATTGATGATATTGTCTACAAGATTGCTGATACTCTCTTCACTATGTTCATTCATAGAACGAGAAGCCGCTTCTACACTGTCAACCATCATAAGCACAGCCGTCTCTTTTGAAAAAGGTCTTGGTCCTTTGTATGAAAAACGCTTGATGTCTATTTCTTTATCAGGGTGTTCATTTACTTCTTTGTTGTAAAAATATTTTGTAGCAGAAGTTCCGTGGTGCGTGCGTATGAAATCCACTATAGGTTCTGGAAGTTTGTGTTTGTGTGCAAGCTTGATACCACTGCCGACGTGAGAAACTATTGTCTGGGAACTTTCTTCATTAGTCATATCATTTAGAGGATTTATGCCTCCATTTTGGTTTTCTATAAAACACATAGGCATTGCTATCTTGCCGATATCGTGATAAAGACTGCCAGCCCTGATTAGCAATGAATTTCCTCCTATTTGATGAATAACATCTTCTGCTATGTTTGCCACTTGTATGCTATGTTGAAAAGTTCCTGGAGCTTTTGTAGAAAGTTCCCTGAGTATTTTTGAATTTGTATTGCAATACTCCATTAAAGACATTTCACTGACCAAGCCAAACATTTTTTCTAATACAAAAACGATAGGAAAAGCAAATAACGTAAGGATAGCATTGATTGCAAAATAAATAAATCTATTGATGTCCAGTTGTTTTATATCTGCATTTTGAATGAAATTCATAGCAATGTAGATAACGGAATAGGTAAGGAAGACGATTATAGCGGTATTAAAGAACTCGGCTCTTCTTTCCAGATGCTCAACACTAAGAATAGCCATCATACCCACTATTAACTGATAGAAAATGAACTCAAAGCTGTTTGGAACAGAAAAACCAATGATGATTATTGAAACAAGGAAGACATAAAGTGAAACCTTCGTATCAAAAAATGTTCTGATTAGGATAGGTATCAATCCCAAAGGGACAATAAACAGGTATTCTTGGTTGAATTTCTTTACAAATATGGCTACAAGTATCATTAAAAAGATGACAATTGTGTAAATAAGGAGAATTTTTTTGTTGTTCAAGAAAATACTTCTGTCGGTATTGTATAGAAATAAAGCCATAGCACCGAGAGCAATGACAATCAAAAGATATTGTCCAAAATGGGACAGCAGATTGCTTACATAACCTTTGTCTGCTCCTTCGTACTCAGATTGCAGAGAAGAAAGTATCTGATATTTTTCTTCAGTTATAAGTTCTCCTTTGGAAATAATAATGTCATTTTTTGAGACCATACCTTTTACTTCAGAAATATCATTAATAAGAGATGCAAGTATTTCATCGGTTTTTGTTTTGTTAAAGATTATGTTTGGAGATAAAGACTTGATAATGATATCCCCGACAAAGTTGTAATCTTTGTTTTGATTTGCAAAATTCTGCTGCAGGAGAGTATTCACTACTTCTTCTATTTCCTTTATAGTATAAAAGTCTTCTATTTCCCTTTCCTGTGCAACGTTTTGGTTTACTACAACAATACTTTTGTTTGCATCATTGTTGTTTTCGGATTTGGATATGATTCCATGAGAGATTATTTTGTCAATAATCTTGTCCGCTTTATATATGATATTCTCTGCCTGTTGCTTTGATATATTCTTTTGTTCGCATTTGGAACTGATGTTGGAATGTACATTGGCCTTTATTTTATTCTCTACCTCATTATTATAGTCAAAGTACAGTTTTTTATTGTCGGAAAGTTCTTTCTTTTCTTGCTGTATCTCTTTATTACTCTTTTTTATCGCAAAGTCAAAAGGAGCTACAAGGTTGTCGTGCTTCCAATAATGCCCTTTTTGATATTCATATTTGAAAGAAGACTTTGTTGGAGTAATAACAACGATTACGCCAGCGATTATCAAGACTTGAACAATACGATTTATGTATATAAGAATCCTTCTTTTGTTTGATAAAAAATTCATGGTTACTTATTGTTTTCTTTTATTTTCTTTGTAAGAGCAGAACAGAATATAAAATCATTTAACTCTTTGTTTTCGGCATATAATATATTGTCTCTGTTACCTTGCCACCACAAATTACCTTCATTGATAAAGATTATATTTTCTCCTATTTCCATTACAGAGTTCATATCGTGAGTATTTACAATAGTAGTCATATTAAACTCATGAGTAATGTCCATAATAAGTTTGTCAATCAAAATAGAAGTAACAGGATCTAATCCGGAATTTGGCTCATCACAGAACAAATACTTTGGTTGTGCAGCAATTGCTCTTGCAATGGCAACTCTTTTTCTCATTCCTCCGGATAATTCAGAAGGAAACATTTTATTAACTCCTTTAAGATTCACTCTTTCCAGACAATAATTCACTCTTTCAATTCTTTCTTTGCGTTTTTTACGTGTAAACATACGGAGAGGAAACATAATATTTTCTTCCACATTCATAGAATCAAATAAAGCACCTTCCTGAAAGATAAAACCAATATCCTTTCTCAGTTCCACTTTTTGGTCTCTACTCATATTGGCAAAGATTCTGTCATCATAGGATACAAATCCTTCTTCTGGTTGATACAGTCCTGCTATGGTTCTTAGCAAAACAGTTTTCCCGCTTCCTGATTTTCCGATGGTAAGATTACATTTTCCTGGAAGAAACGTCGTATCTATATCGTTTAATACCTTTCTTTCACCAAAATACTTGCTTATGTGTGATACTTTTATCATTTTTCTAATTAAATAATGATGTTATAAGTATATTGAATATCATTATAAAAATACTGCTTTGAACAATAGCCTTGGTACTTTCTTGTCCTACTTCAACACTGCCGCCTTTTAGTGTATATCCTCTATAACATGCAATGGAAGATATTATCAGGGCATTTATAGTTGCCTTGACCATAGCGTAAATTATTTCTCCTGTTCCAAATTCCAAGCGTATTCCTTCCACATATTCAAAATAAGTTATAATACCCATAGGCAAAGCTCCCATCAATCCACCGATAAGAGAAGAAAATATGCTTATAACCATAAGTAAAGGGAAAAATAAAAAGCAGGCAACAATTTTTGGCAATATAAGATAAGATGCTGTATTGACTCCCATAACCTCCAAAGCATCTATCTGCTCAGTTATTTTCTGGGTTCCAATTTCAGATGCTATTCTTGAAGCACATTTACCTGCCAGAATAAGGGAAATAATAGTAGGGGCTAATTCCAACACTATGGCTTTTCTTGCTGCAAAGCCATATACCCAACTTGGATACAGAGGACCTTTTATGTTAAGCAAGAGTTGTATCACTATGGCAGCACCGACAAATATACTGATGATAAGTACAATAACTATAGAGTCTATACCCAAAGCCTTCATTTCAAAAATCATTCTTTTGAAAAAGACTCTATAGTTCTGAGGCTTTTTGAAAGCCTCTCTCATCAATAGAGCATATCTTCCGAGTTCTTCTAAAAAGTTTCCTATCTTTTTCACTTGTCCAAATTACAATAAATCAAACTTTAATACTTTTTCTTTACCCTGTGCTAATTTAATTTCAATGGATTTCTTTTCTTCATTGTTCTCTAAAAGAAGTTCAGCCAAAGGATCTTCTATTTCTTTTTGAATAGCACGTTTGATAGGTCTTGCTCCAAACTCTTTCTTTGTGTCTAAATCCAGCAAATACTGTTTTGCACCCTGAGATACAGAGAAAGTGTATCCTAAATTCTCAAGCCGTTGTTTTAAATTATTTAACTCCAATTCTATAATTTTCAACAATTCCTTGTCTGAGAGTGAATTAAAGAATATAATATCATCTATTCTGTTTAAGAATTCAGGAGCGAAAGTTTTTTGAATATCTTTGTCTATTACGTTTTGGCTAAGTTTGTTGATGTTCTGTTCTATGTTGGAAGTAGAAAAACCTACACCTGTTCCAAAGTCTTGCAATGTGCGGGAGCCGACATTGGATGTCATTATTATGACAGTGTTCTTGAAATCTACTTTCTTTCCTTGGGAGTCTGTTATATGACCTTCGTCCAATATTTGTAGCAATACATTGAACACATCCCTGTGTGCTTTTTCTATTTCATCAAAAAGAATAATGGAATAAGGATGTTGTCTTACTTGTTCTGTAAGTTGTCCGGCTTGATCATAGCCTACATATCCTGGAGGAGCACCTATCAGACGTGAAACAGAAAACTTCTCCATGTATTCACTCATATCTATTCTTATAAGATTGTTTTGCGAGTCAAACATGTATTCTGCTAACATCTTGGCAAGATAAGTTTTACCAACACCTGTTGCACCGACAAACAAAAATGAACCAATAGGACGGTTAGGATCTTTTAATCCTGTACGTGATCTTCTTATGGCTTTGGATATTTTTGTTATGGCATCATCTTGTCCAATGATTTTTTTCTTCAATATGTTTTCCATGCCAAGCAAACGTTTGGTTTCACTTTCAGAAACTCTGTTTACTTCAACGCCTGTCATATTGGAAATTATTGTAGCTATATCTTCCTCCGTAATGACTACAGGGTTTTTGCCCAAATGTTTCTTCCAGTTCTTTTGCTTGTCTTTTAGTTCTTGTTCAAGTTCGTTTAGTCTGAAATCAATAGCGTTTATTTTTTCAAACTCTTGGTTGGCCACATGCGAATCTTTTTCCTTGTTTATGTCGGCAATCTCTTTTCCCAAGTCAATAAGCTCTTTTGGAATGATAACGCTCTTCACATGTGCCTTGGCACCAGCTTCGTCCAAGACATCTATGGCTTTATCAGGTAAAAACCTGTCTGTGATATATCTTTCTGAAAGTTTTACACACGCCTCTATGGCTTCATCGGTATATTTCACCTTGTGGAAGTCTTCATAGTTGCTTTTGATGTTGTTCAATATAAGAATACTTTCTTCTATTGTTTCAGGTTCTATCTGGACTTTCTGAAATCTTCTGTCCAAGGCTTTGTCTGTTTCAAAATGTTTTCTGTATTCTTCCAGAGTAGTAGCACCTATGCATTGTATTTCACCTCTTGCAAGTGCAGGTTTAAGAATGTTGCTTGCATCCAAGCTTCCTTCCGCACCACCTGCTCCAATCATGGTATGAATCTCGTCTATGAATATTATGATTTCAGGGTGATGTTGGAGCTCAGAGATGAGTCCTTTCAAGCGCTCTTCGAATTGTCCTCTGTATTTTGTGCCTGCTACAACAGAAGCAAGGTCCAGAGTGTAAAGCTTTTTATCTACAAGAGTATAAGGTACTTCTTTATTGACTATCTTCATTGCTATTCCCTCTACAATTGCGCTTTTGCCCACTCCGGCTTCACCAATAAGCACTGGATTGTTCTTTTTTCGTCTGCTAAGTATTTGAATAATACGCTCCATTTCTTTTTCCCTGCCGACAACAGGGTCAAATTCTCCTTTGGAAGCAGTCTCTGTAAGATTTTTTCCAAAGTTGTTAAGATAAGGAGTGTCTTCCTCTTCTTTTTCTTTTCGTTTTGAGCGTCTGGAATTATTGTTTTCTTTTTTCTGAGAAGCCTCTGAAAGCTGTTCTCCACTGAATGTCGCTGCCAGACCAATAGCAGGGATGATAACTTCAAAACTGTTTCTGATGGTTGTTTCCTGTATGGAATCATTTGCTTCAGACATTCCCTTGAAATGCTCCAATGCTGACTCGTAGGTTATATTGTAGGAAGCAAGAATATCTTTTACTTTGGAATTTTTTAGCTTGCATATTCCCAAAAGTAGATGTATTGTTCCAATGTTTTGGGAACGTATGACCTTGGTAGACAGTCTTGCCAGCATTATTGCCATTGCAGCAGTTTCTGAAAAAGGTGTGTTGCTCTGATTTTCTACTGATGAAGAAGAATGATATTGTTTTATTTCCTCTTCTATTTTATTTTTGAAGCTATCAACGTCATCAATAAAATCCAAAAGAACCTGAGTGCCCATACAAGTTTTGTTTCTCAGCATTCCTAATACTATATGCCCTGTTTCTATCCTTAGACAACTAAGACGAGAGGCTTCGTCTGTAGAGTTTTTCATTACCTCCTGGGCATTCTTTGTAAAGCTTTTTAACATTTATGTATCTCCAAAAGTTTATAAAAAAAGTCCTAATAAATTAGAGTGCAAATTTAATAAAATAAATGAAATAATGATTAGATTGCTGATGTTTTTTGCAAGTAACCTTAAAAAACCGATATTTTAACACCCACAACGACAGAGAAAACAAAGCAAAATAAAACAAAACTTGATTTTTGTGAAAAAAGAGTTGGTTTTTGGAAACAAAAACCAACTCTTTGCACCATGAAAAGCAAGACTTTTTTCGCAAAAAGCAAGTTTTTATAAATTTGTTCCCAGTGTTTGTCATTTCAATAATATTTTATAATTTTGCAATGCAATAATTTTAAGAAACAAATAAAAATAAAACAAGTATAGCAATGAAAAACATAATTCTTTTGGGAGCACCCGGAGCAGGGAAAGGTACTCAAAGCTCTATTTTAAGAGAAAAGTATGATTTAGCTTATATTTCTACAGGCGAAATCCTTAGAGAAGAAATCAAAAACAAGACTCCTCTTGGTCTGGAAGCTGAAAAAATAATCAACAAAGGTATGCTTGTATCCGATGAAATCATAGTTGGAATGATTAGAGAGTTTATTACCAAGCACAATGACAAAGACATATTGTTGGATGGTTTCCCTCGTACGGTGAAACAGGCAGAGGCATTGGACGAAATCCTTGCTGAACTTAACAGAGGCAAAGTCTCCGTTATAGAATTGGATGTTAAGCAGGAACTGCTCATGGACAGATTGCTTAAACGAGCAGAGATTGAAGGCAGACAAGACGATAATGAGGAGACAATAAAAGGCCGTTTTCAGCAATATGAACAAAAGACAAAGCCTTTGACAGATTTCTATAAGCAAAAACAAGGTTCTTATTATTCAGTTGAAGGCTCTGATCCTGACATTCAAAAGATTTCACAGTCTATTTGTGAAATTATAGATACTTTATAAAATATGACAAGTAATTTTGTTGATTACGTAAAGATTTTTTGCCGTTCAGGAAAAGGCGGTGCTGGTTGTATGCACCTATTACATGAAGCAAAAAACTTTAAAGGAGGACCTGACGGAGGAGATGGAGGAAGAGGCGGTCATATTATTCTGAAAGGAAACAAACAGCTTTGGACTTTGTTGCATTTGAAATATACCAAGCATGTGTTTGCTGAAGACGGTGAGAACGGAGGACAAAAGCTGATGCACGGAAGAGATGGTAAAGACCGTATAATAGAAGTTCCATTGGGTACAGTGTGCAAGGATGCGGAGACAGGAGAAGTTCTTTGTGAAGTAACTGACGATGGACAGGAAGTAATTTTGTTTAAAGGGGGTAGAGGAGGTAAAGGCAATGACTTTTTTAAATCTTCTACTTTCAGAACTCCGCGTTTTGCTCAACCTGGCGAAGATGCAATTGAAGCTTGGGTGATTATGGAATTGAAAATCTTGGCTGATGTCGGTCTGGTTGGTTTTCCTAATGCCGGAAAAAGTACTTTGCTTTCTGTTGTTTCTGCTGCCAAACCGCAGATAGCAGATTATCCTTTCACGACATTGGTTCCTAATCTTGGAATAGTAAAATACAGGGACGAAAAGAGTTTTATTATGGCTGATATTCCTGGTATTATTGAGGGAGCATCTGAAGGAAAAGGTTTGGGACTTAGATTTTTACGGCATATAGAAAGAAACTCTATACTTCTTTTTATGGTTTCAGCCGAAGCTGAAGATGTTGTCAAAGAATATAATATTCTTCTTGGAGAACTAAAAAAATATAATCCGTTCCTTATGCAAAAGGACAGAATACTTGCTGTTACAAAATGTGATATTATAGACAACGAAACTCAAAGTAAAATAAAAAAGACCTTGCCAAAAGATATAGAAACAATAATGATTTCATCTGTTGCCGGTTTTGGTATATCAGAATTGAAAGACCTTATTTATAATAAACTAAATATGTAATTAATGTTAGAGAAACTGCTTTCTTGGGATACAAACCTTTTTAACTTGATAAACCATCATCGCTCCGTTGTTTTGGATTGGGTGATGGCATGGTTCTCTTATTCATTTTTTATTGAAATAGTTATATTGTCTATAACTCTGTTTATACTTTATCAGACAAAGTTTAAGTATTGGTATATATATGTTCTGTTAATAGTTCTTACTCTTTTTCTTGCAGATAGAATTAGTGTTGTTTGCTTTAAGGATGTTTTTCATCGTTTGAGACCTTCTCATGCTTTGATTGACAGCATTACACTTAAACTTCAGCATTGGAAATTAATTGATTGGTACAAAGGAGGTAAATATGGTTTTGTTTCTTCTCATGCATCAAATATTTTTTCTGTTATTACATTTTCTTTCCTTGTACTTAGAAAAAACAAGAATAAATACCTTAAACCTTTTATTTGTATAACTGTTGTTTGGGCTTTATTAACAGGATATTCAAGAGTTTATTGTGGTTTTCACTATCCAGGAGATGTTATTTGCGGTTCCTTGCTTGGAATTATTATTGGTTTATTTGTTTATTGGTTATATCTGAAAATTATAACTTTATTTAAATTATCTTTAAGAAAAAATACTGGTAATGAGTGATATAAAACGTTTAGCTTCACAAACTGTTGTATATGGAATTCCGACTATTGTTGGTAGGTTTCTGAATTATTTTCTTGTTCCTCTTTACACATATAATATAGCTACGCAAGATTATGGAGTTGTTTCAGAACTTTATGCTTATGTTGCCTTTCTTATGATAATATTAACTTATGGAATGGAAACGGCATTCTTTCGTTTTTCTCAAGACTACAATAAATCTAAAGTATATAACACAGCATTATTTTCTCTAATGGTTTCGACTGCATTGTTTCTTTTCGTTACTTTTGCCGCCCTTTCTCCCATTTGTTCGGTAATGCAATACTCTAATCACAAAACGTATATTGCTCTGTTTCTTGTCATTCTTGCTTTAGATGCTTTACGTGCTATACCATACGCATTACTTAGAAGAGAAAATATGGCAAAGCGTTTTGCTTTTATCAAAACTGTTGACATATTCTCTAATATTCTGTTTAATCTTTTCTTTATTGCTCTTTGTCCAATACTTTATAACAAAGGAGTTTATGCAATAACTTCTTGGTTTAATCCAAATGATTTGGTTTTATATATTTTTGTTTCCAATTGTTTAGCATCTTTTATATCTTTTCTTCTTCTTATTCCTCAGTTTAGCCAATTTAGATTTAATATTGATTTTAAAATACTTAAAAAGATGCTTGTTTATGGTTTTCCTGTAATGATAGGAGGCTTGGCAGGAATGATAAATGAAACTTTTGACCGAATAGCGCTTAAACATTTGGTAACAGTCCCGGAAGCTATAACAGATACTGCTAAGATTGCAGAATATAAGATGAGTCAGATAGGAATATACGGAGCATGTTATAAATTAAGTATCGTGATTTCGTTATTTATTCAGGCGTTTAAGTTTGCAGCTGAACCATTTTTCTTTTCTAAGATGAAGCAGCAGGATGCAAAGAAAAGTTATTCGGAAGTAATGACGGCCTTTGTCATTTTTCTTTGCTTTATTTTTCTTGTAGTGATGGGGTATATGGATTTGTTCCAATATTTTATGGGGAAAGACTATAGAATTGGTATATCAGTTGTTCCAATTCTTCTCATGGCTAATATTTTTTTAGGAATTTATTATAATCTTTCAATTTGGTATAAAGTCTCTGATAAAACAAAATACGGAGCCTATATTGCTTTAGTAGGAGCTGTTATAACATTGACAGGAAACTATTTGCTTGTTCCTGTCTTAGGGTACAAGGGTGCAGCATGGGTAACTTTGATTTGTTACTTTTCAATATCTTTATTGTGTTATCTTATCGGTCAAAAGTTTTATCCGATTGCCTATAAAGTGAAACGAATTCTGTTTTATATAGTTTTTTCTCTGATACTGTATTTCATTATGTATCAAGTGCAGCATCATATAGATAATTTGCTACTTCGTTTATCAATAAACACAGGCTTAGTGATGGTTTATGTAATACTTTGTTATATTTTGGATTTCAAAAAGATAATAAAACAGAGATAATTTGTTTTTCTCTCCTTTTCAAATAGCCCAGAATACTAATCCCAAGGATATAATTACGCCTGTAATCAGCAGGTCTATTAAACAAAATCCCATAATGTCTTTTGCGTTAAGTTTAGCAATAGCTAAGGCTGGTAAAGCCCAAAAAGGCTGTATCAGATTTGTCCATGCATCTCCCCAAGCAATAGAAGTTCCTGTCAAGCCAGGATCTACTCCCAAATCAGCTCCAGCAGCAAACATTATAGGTGCTTGAATTGCCCAATGACCACCACCGGACGGAACAAACATGTTAAGTATTGCAGCACAAAGAAAAGTAAGAAGAGGGTAGGTTACAGGATTTGAAATAGATATACAAGCATTGCTGATGACCGTTCCTAAACAAATTCCCGATTCTCCAACTCCTGTGATTATTCCCATTATGCCAGCATAAAAAGGAAACTGCAATAGTATTCCAGCAGCGGAAGATGCTGATTTGGAAAACGCTTTTACGTATCTTAAAGGTGTCTTGTGAAGTATTATACCCAAGAATAAGAATAGCATTATCACAGAGTTCAAATCTAAGCTGCCGTCCTTGAAACCAATCTTATAGACCAAGTATCCCAAACCCAAACATGATATAACTATGCTCAGCAGTTTTGAGTTTTCCATCTTCTCTGCAGGTGTTTTGTTCTCAGAAATAGAATTGTTTACTTCTGTTTCTTCCACAAGCAGTTGAGGATCTATGCTTACAACTTTGTCTCCTTTGGGATGCATAAGGGAATTGACAATCACCAAAGCAAAAATACATAGGCATACGATAAGAATATTGTGATAGTTCAGCACTGTAGCAGAGATAGGTACAGGAGAGGTTAAAATTCCTTTGGTTGCAGAAGAAAGAGCTTCACCTGGAGTGGCCATTGTTAAAGGTATGGATCCAGAAAGTCCAGCATGCCATACAACAAAGCCGCTGTATGAAGAAGCAATTAAAAGTCTGTAATCTACGTTCTTTACCTTTTTGGCTATTTCTTTTGCGAAAATAACCCCGACAATAAGGCCAAAGCCCCAGTTTATCCAACATGCCAAAGCAGAAACCAGAGTAACTGTCGCAATGGCAGAAACGGGAGTTTGGGGAATTGAAGCCAAACGAGAAATAAAAGCCTTGATGGATGGAGATGCTGCAAGTGTCGCTCCGCATACTAAAACCAGTGCCATCTGCATTGCAAAAGCCAGCAAAGACCAAACACCGTCTCCCCAATGTTCCACAACTTCCAGCGGAGTTTGTTTACATATAGGTATGGCAACAGCAAAAGCAACCAAACTTAGTATTATTGCAAAAATAAAAGGTTCAGGTAAATACTTCTGAACTAAACGGACGCTAAAGTTTATCAATCGTTTAAACATAGTAATAAGTTTTTGTAGATATATTTTTTTGCAAAGGTACTATAATTTTAAACAAATATATTGTAACTTTGCAAAAAAATAAATCTGATTACTATGGAACAATTTACAATACTCAAAGCTTTACAACTCTTTACAGGTGCTGTTGTCGCCTATCTTTTGGGAAGTATTCCTTCTGCTGTTTGGATTGGAAAGAATTTTTATGGTATAGATGTCAGAAAAGAAGGCTCTCACAATGCAGGGGCAACCAATACCATAAGGGTTCTTGGACTTCAGCCTGGTTTGTTTGTCTTGTTGATAGATATAGTAAAAGGTTGGTTTGCAGTATATCTAAGCAGTAACATATTTGGTTCTTTTTTGAAAGACTGGGGCTGGATTAATGAATTTTCCTACTATTCTCTTGCTATAGCAATAATAGTTGTTATAGGACATTCTCTACCTGTTTTTGCAGGATTTAAAGGTGGTAAAGGTGTTGCTACAATGCTTGGAGCGGTTATAGGACTGTTTCACGGAATAATTCCTTTTGTGCTGGCGGTATTTTTTCTTACGTTTATCTTAACCCGATATATATCACTATCTTCTATTATGGCAGCCATTTCTTTTCCGATTATTTACCTGACAAGCAAGTTGTGGCTTTCAAAGAATGAAGATATAACACTTTCTATGGCCATATTTGCCGTAATCGTTGCTCTGTTCATAATATGGACTCATAGAAAGAATATCAAACGTCTGCTTAATCATCAGGAACCTAAATTCAAGTTCAAAAGAACAGTAAAAATAGAAAACCAAAAAGAAAAAGAATAAAAAGCTTCAAAAGTTTATCAAAAAACATCAACTCTTTTAGTGTAAAAGAGTAAGTCTTTTTACCCTAAACATCAAGATTTAAAAAATTAAAACCAAGTCTTTTTTGCTATTCTTCTAATTTTGCCACCTGAGAAAGAATATTCAGGACTTCTTGTTTTGTTTTGCTTGCAAGTAGTTGAAGTTTAAAGGGTTTGAAGTTTCTTACTCCAAGGAAATATCTTGGATAGAATTTTCTCATGTCCACGCAGACTTTCTCTTCATCGTTGTTTTCCAGAGCCAAAAGCAGATGTTTTTTGCATATTTCCACTTTATCCTGCAAAGTGGGTTGAAAAATATCCTCATTTTTCAAAGCCTGCTTGCACTGTAGGAAGAAAAAAGGGTTGCCGACGGCGTGTCTTCCTACAAGAATACCGTCCAAACCATATCTTTTCTTGTATTCCAGAAATTTTTCCACGCTGTCTATATCGCCATTTCCAAAGACAGGTATTTTAAGTCTTGGATTTTCTTTTGTCTTTCCTATTAAAGTCCAGTCAGCACTTCCTCTATACATCTGGGTCTTTGTTCTTCCATGAATGGAAATCAATTGTATGCCAACATCTTGCAACATCTCTGCGAGTTCAACTATAGGTTTGTTCTCTTCATTGTAGCCTAAACGGGTCTTGACACTTACAGGTAGTTTTACATTATCAACAACTGCTTTGGTCAGTCTTAGCATTTTAGGTATGTCTTGCAAGATTCCTGACCCGGAACCTTTGCCTGCAATCCTTTTCATAGGACAACCCCAGTTGATATCAATCCAATCAGGGTGTAATTCCTCAACTCTTTGGGCAGCATCCACCAATGTTTTTTCGTCATTTCCAAATATTTGTATAGCCAAAGGCCTTTGCTTTTCACTGAAAGCAATTTTTTTATAACTTTTTTCTACATCTCTTACTAAAGCATCAGTAGAGACAAACTCTGTAAAAATAACATCTGCACTAAATTCCTTGCATATTTCACGGTATTCTGGCGTTGTTATCTCGTCCATAGGAGACAATCCCAAAACAAATTCAGGTAAAACATCCTTTATCATTCTTTTGTTTTTCTTTTTTTGCAAAATTACTAAATTCAAATAAAACATTTAATTTTGCAAACAAATAATTATGTTGACAATGAAGAAATTTAAAGAAACCTTATCAAGAATACTTCCACTACAAATTAAGTATATTTGTCTTGTGTATTTGTTTATGGTTGTGATTTTTACGTTCTATAGATTTATAATGCTCGGCATTAATAACACAGAGTTGCAGAGTGTGGAAGAAAGCAGTCTTTTGTTGCAGGCTATGTTGATGGGATTGCGTTTTGATACCGTTACTGTTTGTTATATTCTGCTGCTTCCTTTGCTGATTTTGTTTGCCTGTTCAATATTTAAGCTGGATTTTCCTAAAGGGAGAGGACTTTATAAAGGTATTCATATGTTTATTCTCGTCATTTCTTTGTTGGCAATATTCGTAAGTACGGTTGATTTGCCTTATTTCAAGTATTTCTTCCAAAGATTTTCTGTTCAGGCTTTTGAATGGTTAGACAGTCCTAAGTTTGTTTTCAAGATGATAGTTGAAGAGATTTCTTACATAGGTTTTATTTTTGTTTTTATAGCCTTTGGGGTTTTCTTCTGGTGGATAATGAGAAAGATTTTCAGGGCTACTTTGCAAAAAATCTCTGCTCAAAATTTTGTAACAAGACACTACCATCTGAAAAATACCCTTGGTTTTCTTTTGGTTTTGGTTCTGTGTTTTGTCGGTCAAAGAGGAAGACTGGCAGAAAAAAGTCCCATAAGAGTAGGTACTGCCTATTTTTCCAATAACGCTTTTATTAATCAGTTAGGTCTGAATCCTAATTTTACTCTTATAAAAAGCATAGAGGAAAAAACTTCCAAGAAAAACAAGTCTCTTGACCTTATGGATGAGAAGACTGCCATAGATTTCGTAACAAAAGAATAC
This sequence comes from uncultured Bacteroidaceae bacterium, assembly GCA_964639765.1. Taxonomy (GTDB): domain Bacteria; phylum Bacteroidota; class Bacteroidia; order Bacteroidales; family P3; genus Scybalousia_A. The sequence continues at coordinate 56,080 of CAZXEN010000001.1, read as the reverse complement.
AAAGATATGTATTCCAATCCTATAGGCGAAAGAGAGTTTGTTTTTGACAAGGGAAAAACCAATGTGATTTTGGTTATTATGGAGAGTATGACTGCTCAAAATCTTAAAAACTTCAACTCTAATAGCAATCTTACACCTAATCTGGACAGCCTTCTTAAAAACGGTGTTTCATACGAAAATGTCTATACTGCAGGAATACATACCTACAACGGGGTCTATTCCACTTTGTTTGGAATGCCGGCATTGCTGGACAGACACAGTATGAAACGGACAATAATTCCTAAAATGCAGGGCGGATTGGCTTCAGTATTGAAACAAAACAACTACACCACGCATTATTTTACCACGCATGATGACCAATTTGACAACATTGGCGGATTTCTTTCTGCAAATGATTTTCAGCAAATAGTTTCTCAAAAACACTATCCTTCAAAAGAAATAAAATCAACTCTTGGAGTTCCAGACCATATAATGTTTCGCAGAGCCATAAAAGAAATAAACTCCTACGACAAGAACAAACCTTTTTTTGTTACTCTTCTGACTACTTCTAATCATGGTCCCTATATTTTTCCGGAAGGCATTGATTTAAGATACAAATCCAAAAATGTAAAAAGTAAAATAATAGAATATGCAGATTGGGCTATAGGAGATTTTATGCAAAGAGCAAGTAAGGAGAAATGGTTTAAAAATACTTTGTTTGTTTTTGTAGCAGACCATGGCAAAAAGAAAACAAAAACAACTCTTTATCCCATGCCTTTGGAGTATCATCATTCGCCTTTGATATTCTATAATCCGTATTATCTTGAAGCAAAGAAAGATTATAACCTTGGTTTGCAAATAGATGTTGATGCAATGATATGTTCTTATCTTGGAATAGATAATCGCCAGACAATGGGACTTGCTTTTGATTTATATAAAAGAAAATATGATTACTTTTCTGCAGACAACAAGATAGGAGTATTGGATAATGAACTGTTTTATATTTGGGACAGAAACGGCAAAGAGTATCTGTTTAAATACAAAAAAGGTGTAAAGGACAAGAAAAACTATATAAAATCCCCTATATACAAAGACAAATATAAGGAAATGAAGCGCTATGCCTTTGCAATGCTGACCTATGCGGAAAAACGCTGAAAACAGTCTTCTGTTTTATAGGTCCAAATCCTTGTACTCTATCTTTTCTAAGAACAAACCTTTGGCATGGGCGGAAGACATTGCCTTTTTTCTGTCTTTTGCTTCAATTATTTTAACGAAATCTTCTTCTGTTATGTTTCCTTTTCCAATTGCCAAAAGAGTACCTACAACACATCTTACCATATTTCTTAGAAAACGGTTTGCCTTGATTGTAAAGACTATATGTTCTCCTTCTTTTCGCCAATAGGCAAGCATTATGTTGCATCTGAAATTGTTTACTTCTCCTAAATCTGCTGTTGTAAAAGAAGCAAAATCTGAATATTCATACATTCTTGCTGCAGCTCTGTTCATTTTTTCAACGTCCAACTCACCGGTATAAAGCAAACAGAACTCATCATTATATGGTTGCTTCTGAGTTGCAATGTAATATTTGTAGGTACGGGCAATTGCGTCAAATCTTGCATTGAAACAATAATCCATTTTTTTGATTTTGAATATCCGTATATCGTTCGGGAGGTAGGAATTCATTTTCCAGACCAATTGTTCCAACTCCTGCTCGTTCATGTCTATAGCTTCAAAGTTGGCAACGAAATGTCTGGCATGGACTCCTGCGTCTGTTCTGCCACAACCGTAGATTTTGGTCTCTCTTCTCAAAACATTGGAAAAACTTCTCTCCAAAACTCCCTGTATTGTTTCGGAATTCAGTTGGATTTGCCAGCCATGATATCTTGTGCCATTGTATTGTAAAACCAAAGCGTAACGATAGATTTGCTTAGGAGTCTCTTCTGGAGTCGGAGTGTTGATATTTTCTTCTACAATAGCATTTTTGGATTCCATCTTTTTGCTGTTTTTGTTGAAATTAAAAATAAAATATTACAATATTCTGCAAAATTATATTTTTTTTCTAACTTTGCAAAAAATTTTCCAAGCATATTGATTTAGAAAAATAAATAAAGAAAAAAAACGTTATCTTAATTTTAAGGAATAACTAAAAAAGTAAAATATATGACAACACTTAATTCCAAAATCCCTGAGGGACCTTTGGCAGAAAAATGGACCAAATACAAATCCTCTCAGAAATTGGTTAATCCTGCAAACAAAAGAAAGTTGGATGTTATAATTGTAGGAACAGGACTTGCAGGTGCTTCGGCAGCAGCTTCGTTAGGTGCTTTGGGTTTCAACGTAAAGGTTTTCTGTATTCAGGATTCTCCGCGTAGAGCTCACTCTATTGCAGCTCAAGGTGGTATTAATGCAGCAAAAAACTATCCAAATGACGGTGATAGTATTGGCCGTTTGTTCTATGATACAATAAAAGGTGGCGATTATAGAGCAAGAGAAGCCAATGTTTATCGTTTGGCAGAAGTGGCTAACAATATTATTGACCAATGTGTAGCACAAGGTGTTCCATTTGCAAGGGAATATTCCGGTTATCTGGCAAACCGTTCTTTCGGAGGAGCTCAGGTAAGCCGTACTTTTTATGCTAAAGGACAAACAGGCCAACAACTTCTTTTGGGAGCTTATTCTGCACTTAGCCAACAAGTAAAAGCAGGAACAGTAAAGCTATATACAAGAAAGGAAATGGAAAATCTTGTAGTAATAGATGGAAAAGCAAGAGGCATTATTACAAGAGATATAAAAACAGGAGAAATAGAGCGTTGGTTTGGTCATTGTGTTGTTTTGGCAACAGGAGGATATGGTAATGTATATTATCTTTCTACAAACGCAATGAACAGTAATGGTAGTGCAGCTTGGCAATGTTATAAAAAAGGTGCTTATTTCGCCAACCCATGTTACGTACAAATTCACCCGACCTGTATTCCTGTTCATGGAGATTATCAAAGCAAACTTACTCTTATGAGTGAGAGTTTGAGAAATGACGGAAGAATTTGGGTTCCTAAGAAAAAAGAAGATGCAGAAGCAATACGTAATGGAGAAAAAACAGCTAACGATATAGCAGAAGAAGACAGAGATTACTATTTGGAAAGACGTTATCCTGCTTTTGGAAACTTGGTTCCAAGAGATATTGCTTCACGTGCAGCAAAAGAAAGATGCGATGCCGGTTATGGAGTAGGAACAGGTAAAGCTGTTTATCTTGATTTCAAAGATGCTATCAACCGTTTGGGAAAAGAAAGAGTAGCTGAACGATATGGCAACTTATTCCAGATGTATCAGAAGATAACAAACGACAATCCTTACGAAACACCTATGATGATCTTTCCTGCTGTGCATTATACAATGGGAGGTCTTTGGGTAGATTATGAACTTCAGACAACAATAGAGGGATTGTTTGCAGCAGGAGAATGTAATTTCTCAGATCATGGAGCAAACCGTTTGGGAGCAAGTGCTTTGATGCAAGGATTGGCAGATGGTTATTTCGTATTACCTTATACTGTTCAAAACTATCTTTCTTCTGAAATCTACAATGCTCCAATTCCTACTTCACATCAAGAGTTTGAAAAAGCAGAAGATGAAGTAAAAGAAAGAATAAACAAGATACTTTCCATAAAAGGAACAAAAACAGTGGATTCTTTCCAAAAGCGTCTTGGACATATCATGTGGGAAAATGTAGGAATGGGAAGAAACAAAGCTGGTTTGGAACAAGCTATTCCTATGATTCAATCTTTGAAAGAAGAATTCTGGAAAGATGTAAAGGTAGAAGAAGCAAACGAATGTATGAATCCTGAATTGGAGAAAGCTCTTCGTTTTGCTGATCACGTAGAACTTGCAGAACTTATCGCAAGAGATGCTCTTCAGAGAGAAGAAAGCTGTGGTGGTCACTTCCGTGAAGAACATCAGACAGAAGAAGGTGAAGCAAAGAGAGACGATGACAACTTTATGTTTGTAGGTGCTTGGCAATACAATGGAGAAAACAATGCTCCTGAGATGCACAAGGAAGACCTTAATTATGAATTTATCAAAGTACAACAAAGAAATTATAAATAATAGATTATGGATCTTACATTAAAAATATGGCGTCAAGAGAATGATCAAGCCAAAGGAAGATTTGAAACTTATCATATAAAAGATATATCTCCCGACTGTTCTTTTTTGGAGATGTTGGACATATTAAACGAAAGTCTTATTAATGATAATATAGCACACCCTGTTGTTTTTGATAATGATTGTAGAGAGGGTATCTGTGGAATGTGCGGGTTGTATATCAACGGAAGGCCTCACGGACCTGACGATGGTATTACTACATGCCAACTTCACATGCGTCATTTCAAAGACGGAGATACTATCACAATAGAGCCGTGGCGTGCGAAAGCATTTCCAATTATCAAGGATTTGGTTGTTGATAGAAGCGCTTTTGATAAGATTATTCAAGAAGGAGGTTATATTTCTGCAACAACAGGAGGTGTTCCTGATGCAAATGCAATTCCTATTCCAAAACCGAAAGCAGATGAAGCTATGGATGCAGCATCATGTATAGGTTGTGGAGCTTGTGTTGCTGCTTGTAAAAATGCAAGTGCGATGTTGTTTGTTGGTGCAAAGGTAAGCCAGTTTGCTCTTTTGCCACAGGGTAAGCCAGAAGCAAAACAAAGAGTTGTAAAGATGATTAAAAAGATGGACGAATTAGGTTTTGGTTCTTGTACCAACACCTACGCTTGTGAAGCAGAATGTCCAAAATCAATCAAACGTACAAATATAGCAAGAATGAACAGAGAATTTATCTGTTCCAAGCTTACAAGTACAGAAAAATAAATATAGTCATTAAATCCAAAGTCCTCAAAGGGAAAGAAATCTTTGAGGACTTTTTTGTTTTTATATAGAAGAAAAAAGCATGCAAGCGTCAAGAAAAAAAAGAATGCAGTCTGTTTTAGATGTTGTGGTTTCACCAATCAGGCATCAGTGTGTATTCTTTCTGATGTTTGTAATCCTGATGAACTATCCCAATCTGGTAAGTCTGTTTTCTGTCAGCCATAGCAACTTTATGGATATTCTGTCAGCCTTGTCTATCCCAATTTTTCTCTCCTACATTCTTACTTCTTTCATATATTGTTCCAAGATAAAGATTGTAAAGATTTTTTGTTACGCTTTGTTATTCATTTTCTTTTTGTTTTATGTCTTTTTGAATAATGTCTTTTCCTTGAGAATAAGTCCTCAGGTATTGACAGCAATATTGGAAACCAACAAATCAGAAAGTTCTGATTTCGTTTCTACGTTTATTCTTGGCGGAAAAGGTATTTTCTGTTTCTTTCTTGTACTTTTAGTCATTGTTTTCTGTCTGTTTTTGGAAAAATACAAAGAAAGGATTTTTAAATTTCGCCATAAGCATATTTTTAAAATCATTATTGTTGTTCTGATACTGACAAGTACTGTATTGACAACAAAAACCTATATCAATCTTTTTTCCATAAAAAGTCCGAGAGAAATAAGTCTTTGGGATTCTGCAAACAAACCGCTTCAAGACCCTGTAACCCGCACTGTTTATTCTCTCTATCATATTCATTGTGACGGAAAAGGCAACAGACAAGTGGCAAAGCTGGCTCTCTTGGCTTCAAAAGAAAACAATATATCCTTGAACAATGATTCCATAAACATTGTTCTTGTTATCGGAGAGTCCCATATCAAGCACCATTCTTCTCTTTACGGATATTATCTTCCGACACAGCCATACCTTGAGCAGGAAAGGAAGAACGGAAACCTGTTTGTCTTCAATGATGTTGTTACAACTCAGAATTTTACTGCCACATCTTTAAGGGATATCTTCTCCTGCAACAGTGTAAGTGATGAAGAGAGTTTTTCAAGCAAGCCTGTCTTTCCTGCTATCTTCAAGAGTGCAGGATTCAACGTTATGTTCTGGGATAACCAGAAAGAATATCTGAACAATAGCGGTGTAACTTTCTCTCTTAACAGCTTTCTTTACAACAAAGATATTTTTGATTTGTCCTATAATCACACAAACAAACGTTCTTATCGGTTTGACAAGCTTCTGGTTCTTAATCTTCGTAAGCATAATACTTTATTACAAGCCAAGAACCTTATACTCCTGCATCTTAAAGGCCAACATATAGCAGCCAATAAAAGATTTCCGAAAAGTTTTGCCAAGTTTTCCTACTCAGACATAAGGAGAAAAGAAAAATATCTTGACAAACAGAAACTTCAAAAGATAGCAGACTATGACAATGCAACACTTTACAACGACTATGTCCTGAAAACCATAATAGATTTGTATAGAAACGAAAACACTGTCTTGATATATCTCTCAGACCATGGCGAAGAAGAATACGATTACAGGGATTCTGAAGGCAGGGCGTTCTGCAATCAGGATATGGAGAACTATCTCAAGTATCAGTATGAGATACCTTTTTATATCTGGTGCAGCGATACTTACAAAGAAAAGAACAAAGACAAGATTATCTCCATACAACGAGCCATAAACAAAAGGATTATGACAGATAATGTCTATAATATTCTGTTTTATCTTTCGGATATACAGACAAAATACTACAGACAGGAGAGAGATGCTCTGAATACCAAGTATAATATAAAGGACAGGATAGTAGCATATAGCATAAATTATGATTCTGTGATGAAAAAAAACAGATAAAATGATATTTTTCTTGTAAAAATCTTCTTGTTTAAAATATTTTGTTTATATTTGCGGATTATAAACCTTTAAAAACAGTAGATATTATGAAAAAAGTCTTAAAGACAGTTTTATTTGTATTTATGCTTTCCGCCATAGTTGTTAATTTTTCTTCATGCGGAGACGATGATGACGACACTCTTAGTGGAAAGGAGAAACTTTTAATAGGCGATTGGTATTGCGAAGCAGATGATTTTGAAGTTAATGTCATTTCTTTCTACAAAGACCATACAGGATATTTGGATATAGATGATGCACCTTCTGGATGGCCGTACGAATATGAGTTTGAATTTCATTGGTCTTTAAAAGGCAATACGCTTTATATTGAAGAACTTGGTGAGGCAAGCATAAAATCCTTAACAGAAAAGATGTGTGTAGTAATCTTTGGTGGAAAAAGATATGTTTTCTACAAATATGGTGAATACGACGAAGACTATTATGATTACTATTATGACTATTATTACAAAAAATAGTTGTTAAAACAGTCTGAGTATCGGACTGTTTTTTTTGAAATTCTCTGCAAGAAGCGAATGCATCAATTTTTGCAGAGAATTTTAGTATGTTTTACATATAAATCTATTTCATTGGTACACAATCTATTTCATTGTTCTGAAAAAAGAGTTGGATTTTAGTTTCAAAGAGTTGATGTTTGAGTGCAAAAGAGTTGATTTTTAAGTTTAAAATCTTGATGTTTTTTTATCAACTCTTTATCCTTGAAATTCAAAACACGAAAAAGGGCAGGGAGATGCTTGTTCTCACTGAATATATGTAGGATTAAATATACGCTGGACAAACATTAATATGGAAATCAATAGTCGTATATTCCGTTCCAGTGTTGTTTTAGAGTGTAAAGTATCTGTTTTTCTTTTGTATTTTCCTGTGGCTGATAAAACTTTTTGCCTTGCAGAACATCAGGCAGGAATTGCTGTTGGACAAAATTGTCTTCGTAGTTGTGAGCATACTTGTAGTTGTCACCATAGCCGATTTGTTTCATAAGTTTGGTAGGTGCATTTCTAAGATGCAAAGGAACAGGCAAATCCCCTGAGTTCTTTACTTCCGCCAAAGCTTCATCTATTGCCAGATATGATGCATTGCTCTTTGGAGATGTTGCAAGATAGATAGCAGTTTGGGAAAGTATTATCCTGCATTCAGGATAACCTATCTTGTTGCATGCATCAAAGCAAGTGTTTGCCAACAACAGTGCATTGGGATTTGCGTTGCCAATGTCCTCACTTGCAAGTATGAGCATACGACGGGCAATAAACAAAGGATCTTCTCCTGAATCTATCATTCTTGCCAACCAATACACAGCACCGTTGGGATCACTGCCTCGCATACTTTTTATAAAGGCAGAAATGATATTGTAATGATTCTCGCCTTTCTTGTCGTATATGCTGAGGTTTTGTTGTATGATCTGTTTGACAAGGTTATTGGTTATCACAAGATCGTCCTTGCTCTGGGAACATACCATCTCAAAGGCATTCAAGAGCTTTCTGGCATCGCCTCCGCTTATTCTCAGCAAGGATTCCGACTGTTTTATCTCAATTCTCCGTTTTTCTGTTTTTTCAATATAGTCTTTGGCTTTGTTCAGCAGGCTTAAGAGGTCTTCCTTGTCCAATTCCTGCAGGATATATACCTGACAACGTGACAATAATGGAGAAATAACCTCAAAAGAAGGATTTTCCGTGGTGGCACCTATAAGAGTTACGATTCCTTTTTCAACAGCTCCAAGCAGGGAATCCTGCTGACTTTTTGAGAAACGGTGGATTTCATCAATGAATAATATGCAGTTGCCACCATAACTTTTTGCTTTTTCTATCACATCTCTTACATCTTTTACTCCGGAGTTTATAGCGCTCAGAGAAAAAAAAGGAGTATGCAGGGTAGAAGAAATGATATTGGCAAGAGTTGTCTTGCCTACTCCCGGAGGACCCCAAAGAATCATGGAAGGTATCTGACCTTTTTCTATAGCATTTCTAAGTATTGCACCTTTACCTATCAGATGTTTTTGTCCAAGGTAGGTATCCAAACTGTCGGGTCTTAATATTTCAGCCAAAGGTTTCATAAAACTAACATTGTTTTCTATTGAAAGTGCAAAAATACGCAAAAATTATTTCATACATTTGCTTAATCTGATATTAATTGTTTGACTTATCTTTTGAATAAGAGTTATCATAACAAAAAAAATATGTATTTTTGCAACAAAATAAAGGGTTTTGACGTAAAAAATTAGAATAACTCCAACAACTTGATGAATAACGATAAAAAAGCGGTAATAGGCAGAATACTAAAAGCAATTCTCCGTATTATAAGTGGTGTATTAATCTTCTTATATATTGTTATTGCATTGCTTAATACAACTGTTGTTCAGTCATTTACAGCAGCTAAGGTTGCAGATTTCTTTTCCAAGGAGTGGAAGACAAAAGTAAGCATAGGTGCCTTGAATGTTTCTCCCTTCATAACAGCGGGAATAAAGGATATTTACGTAGAAGATTTACAAAAAGACACGCTTTGCTATATTTCATACGTGGAAGCTAACCTGAAAAAGATTGAGAGTCCCAAGCATATCATCATTGGGAACGCAGATCTCAAGAATGTTGTCTTCAATATGGATATTACTGAAAAAGGAGCTAATTTTCGGTTTATTATAGACTATTTTAAAGGAAAGCCAAAGGAAAAGAAGAAAGAAAAGAAAGAGCCTTTTGTATTGGAGATAGAGTCTGTTTGTTTAAACAACATCAATTTCAGGATGCGAAACCTGAAAAGGACTTCTGAGGTTGAAGATGGTCTGTTTGCAAGCAATCTTATCCATGTAAAAAATATGAACCTCATAGCCAGGGATTTCAAGCTCAACGGCGGAGACATAACCTTGGATATAAGGAATCTGAACCTTAAAGAGCGTTGCGGTCTCAATTTGGTTAAACTCTCGGGTAAGATAAAAGTAAGCGGCAAAAATATATACATAAAAGAGGGTAGGGTGGAAACAGACAATACCTCCCTTGCTATGAATGTGGATTTGAGGACGGATTCCTATAAAACCTATGGTTCTTTTATGGATTCTGTGTTCTTTAAACTTGATATTGCAGACGGTTCTTTTGTAGGAATGAAAGACATTGCCTGTTTCTCCAAGCAATTATACGGAGCAGATCAGAGAATATACCTGACTACTGGAATGGAAGGCAAGGGAAAAGATGTAAGGATAAGCAATCTTGACCTCAGAACCAACAATACACATCTCCAGACTTTTGGAAATATAAAAGGTCTGCCGAATATCAAGGAGACATATTTTGATGTTACCATTGCAGACATCAGCACTTCCTACAAGGATATTTTGTCTCAAGGCTTGGGAGCGATGAACAGAAAGCTGAAATCTTTGCCTGCCATGGTCGGACGTTTGGGGAATATAGCAGTAAGAGGGGAGTTTGACGGTAAAATAGATGACTTTAAGACAGATTTGTATATTACCACAAGCTTAGGTGCTGTTGATTTGGCAGCTTCTGCAACATCGGAAGGAAAAAATGCAACAAGATACAAGGCAGATGTTAAAACTGACAGAATGAATGTCGGTTCTCTTTCGAATAATTCCATGTTTGGCAATACATCTTTGCTGGCTAATGCAGATATAGTTTTGAACGGCAGCAGCAAAATCGGAGTCTTGAAAGCCAATGTCAAGAATTTCTACTTCAAAGGCAATAGCTATGATGAAATAAATCTTGATGCAGAATTAAACAATTATGACATTGCAGCAGATTTAAGCATTATTGATGACTATGCAACAGTTCAGGCTTTATGTAATGTTAATTATGAGGGGGAACCTTCAATAAACTTGGATGCAAATATTTCACAATTGGATTTGCATCGTTTGAATTTGTATTCTTTTTCTGATACAAATACAATCATTTCCATGGATGTGAAGGCAGATATACGGTCTTTTGATTTGAATAATCTGAATGGTGATGTGGATATCAGGCATATCAATGTAATAAATACAGAAAATGACATAAGCCTTGATGGTATTTCTGTGAAAATGTCAGCAACAGAAGAACAAAACAACATCACTGTTGTTTCGGATATTCTGGATGCAGATTTCAAAGGTAAGTATACTTTTGAGACTTTACAAAAAGACATAGGCTATATAGTTGATAAATACATACCAGATTTTTCAGTTCTTTCTGACAACGAAAACAATCTTCATGCAAAGAAAAAGACTATACCGGAGAACTACACCATTGCTTCCGATATGAACTTTGATATCAAGGTTAAGGACATAACTCTTTTGCAGGAACTGTTTGATATTGATGTATATCTTGAAGACAATATAACCATAGACGGCAGATTGAACACGGAAGATATACTGTATACAGAAATGAGACTGCCTTCTGTTCAATATTCAGACAAGAAACTGAACAATGGACACGTTGTCATAAATACATCTTCAAAGGATTTGTTCTGCACTGTCAATGCTTCCACGTTGTCTCTTACAGACAGCATAGGAGTAAAAGACTTGGGCTTGGCAGTAAGTTCAGAAATCAACAACATGGATTTGCTTGCGAGATTTACAGACGTCAATAATGATTCTATACAGGGGCGAATAGAACTGAATACTTATTTTTCTGAAAAAGGAATACAGGCAAACTTCACTGATACCTATTTTGACATAATGGGAAAACATATATCTTTCAACAATAATCATATCCTTGGATTTTTAAGAGGAGATATTTCCATTATGAATCTGGGTATTATGGTAGATAACAGTAAACTGACATTGGATGGAATGGTTTCTGACGACGGTTTGCTTACTTGTTCTTTCTCAAATCTTGACCTTTCTCTTGCAAATATGTTTTTGGAAGACAAGGATATCAAACTCGGTGGAGTGTTAAACAAGGATGTCGTGCTTAAAAACGTGAAGAAAGGACTTGTTTTTACATCAAATCTTGAGATAGATGACCTTTCTGTAAATGATATTCCTGTAGGCAAAGCGTGGTTAGATGTAGATAATGCCATTGATGCAGATGTTTTCAATGCAAACATCAGGTTTCTGTACAAAGCAGAGGACAAACAATATGTTCCTTTGCAGCTTGTAGGAACCATTGCCCCGCAAAGTAAAGAAGAACAGATGAATCTTGCAATAAATATGGACAAGTTTGATTTGGCAATTGCCAATGGTTTTGTATCTTCTTTTGCTTCTGATTTGGAAGGTGTGCTTTCTTGTAAAGATTTAAAAGTAAGAGGAATGTTTTCTTCTCCTGAAATTGTAGGAACTCTTCATCTTGACAAGGCAGCAATGAAGGTTAATATGCTTGGAACGAAGTATTATTTTACAGATGATATAACTGTAGACAGAAATAAACTAAGTTTTGATAATTTTATTCTTAGGGACGCACAGAAAAACAAGATAACCATAAATGGAAATGTTGCACATAATGACTTCTCCACTTTCGATATTGACCTGAAAGCTGTGGCTGAAAAAATAAAAATACTGGATACCAAGGAGAGCAGCGACCAAATGTACTATGGAACAGCGTATGCTTCTGCCACAGTGTTGATAAAGGGAGATTCAACAATGATAGATATTACAGGAACAGCTAAAACAGAAGCAGGAACTTCTTTGACTGTGCCGGTAACAAGCAAGGAATCCATAGAGGAAAGCAATTTTATAGTCTTTACTTCTCCGATAGATACAGCAACAAACAGCAAAGAACAGACACAAGACAAGACAAATGAAAAATCTTTGGCTTATAATATATCATTGGATTTGAATGTCAATCCTAATGCTAAACTTTATCTGCCTATAGACTTCAATCAAGTAAAAGGAGACTTGGCTGCTGCGGGTGATGGAGATATAAAGATAGAGATGAATTCTACAGGTAAGTTCTCAATGATAGGAACTGTTGCCATAGATAACGGAAAGTTTAGGTTCAATATGATGGATATTATGGAAAAAACCTTTGATATTGAACAAGGAGGTACGCTTACTTGGAATGGAGAACCTGCTGGTGGAGTCTTGGATTTGACAGCCATATACAAAACAAAGACTTCTTTGGCTTCAATACTTGGAGAAACATATTCCAAGCCCGTAGATGTGGAAAGCATTATCAAGATAACAGGACAAATGACCAACCCACAACCTTCGTTTGATATACAATTGCCAAATGTTGATGAGCAGACAAGAGAACAAGTCTTCATGAATATAGACCGTTCCGATGAAAAAGTAATGCTGGAGCAAACAGCTTCAATACTTCTTACAAACCAATTCTATCTGTCTCAAGGAGGTTATCAGACAAATGTTCTTCAATCAGGAGTAACTTCATCTGTTATGGGAATGGCTTTTTCTCAACTTAGCGGTATGCTTACAAATATGGTAAGATTTGTTGATGTCGGTCTTAATTATACAACAGGCGATGAAACATACGGAAGTCAGATGGATGTTAATGTAGGAAAAAGTTTCGGAAAATGGGATTTGTCTGTCAATGCATCTTTGGGTGGAGACCAGACAACAACCAAAACATCTGATGCAACCAATATTATTGGTGATATGTCAGCCAAATATAAATATACAGAGAACTTGCAGTTTGAAGTATTTAACCATTCCAACGCAAATGACTTTACCAAATACAACATATCACCATATACCCAAGGAGCAAAGGTGATTTACAAAAGAGATTACAACTCTATAAAAGATATATTCAAAAAGAAGAAAAAGAAATAAAAGAAAAATGGACGAGCAGTCAATTGTTCGTCCATCTGTTCTTTCTGTTTTAGGATTTATTCATTGTCTTTTAGTATTCTTCCTGTATCTGCATCTTTCAAATCCTCGTAAAAATGAGTTTTATCAAAGTATTCTATTGTTCTTACTTCTGTATATTTTAAATCTTGTCTGTCATATACAGAGCGTTTCGTCCAATTAAAGAACTTGTCTTTTTCATATTTATAGTAATACTCAATGGTTTTTACTTCCTTGTCATCAACAGCAACCTCGCTAATGAGATTATCATGCTCATCATATTTATAAGTATAGGAAAGAATCTTCTTATTGTCCCTTTGATAAACATCTTTATTGATTAATCGTGCATCATCGTCCCAAACATAAGTCTCTCTTTTTGTCAATTTATCATTTCTCAAACGGATACATTCTACAACTAAATTATTGAAAGCTCGTTTATAATCTACTTTATCAACATTTGAGTTGTGTTTGTAAGTTGTAACGGTAGAAATCAAAGAATCTGCAGGACCATAAAAGTACTTTATCAGTTTATTTCCACCTTTATTATCACTGCTTATGCTTCTTTCTACAAGCAAACCTTTCGTGTTATAAGTAAAAACTTCTTCTTTTACAACCTTGTTTGCTCCTCCTCTGCTGTTTGGATAAGATATTTCTTTAAGAGTAGCAAGTCTTCCTATATTATTATAGGTATATGTTGTAACGCTGACAACCTTTCCGTCTTTTTCTGTTATTGTTTCCTTAACAAGTTGTCTTTTGTTGTTATATTCGTATGTAGTTTTTCTGTCGCTTTGTCCTCCTATGAAGTTTATTCTTTCTTGTAGAAGTCTGTTGTTTGCAAAACTCAATTGATAATCTTCAATAAAAGAAGAACGCTGGTTCTTTATTGTAGTATCAGCTTCGAATTTCATATATCTAAGCGTCTTTACATAACCCAAAAGGTTGAAATCATTGGTTCTGTAAGGAATATCCTGACCTTTCAAGCTGCTTATTAAGAAGCAAAAAACTACAAGTATAAATAAATTATTTTTCTTCATGACTAAATATTGTTATTCTTTCAAACTGCAAAAATACAATAAAATGTTTATATCTTTGCGTTTTAATTCTATTTTTTGAATTGTATTAACAGACCAACATTACTTCTCCTGTTTTTTCATACATAATATTACTGCAAAACAAAATACACAATAAGGCAACAGGCATCCTTAATATCTGACAGGTCAATATATTTCTTATATTTAACATATAGAGAAACATAAACCAACAAGATTTTTGCAAAGTTAGGTATTATTTTTTATTTTTTCATAAGATTTTGTAAAAAAATACTACTTTTGCAAAAAAATAACAACAACATACATTTTCTTGTTTAATGAAGTATCTTGCAATAGTGATATTGTTTGTTTTTTCTTTTGTGCCTTTGTTTGGACAGGACAGTCTTAAGACAAAGACATTGGATAGTGTTGTCGTCAGTGCTGAAAAGATAAATCTGTTGGAAAGAACTCCTTCTGGAGATGCTTTAAAAAAGAAGGAATTACAAGCTTTGAATACCAATTCTGTAGGAGATGCCGCAAAGTTTCTCAGTGGTACGATAATAAAAGACTACGGTGGATTAGGAGGAGTTAAAACTATCAGTGTAAGAGGTCTTTCTGCCAATCATACTGCAATACTTTATGACGGGGTAAATATATTTGACAATCAAAGTGGTCAAGTTGATTTGGGAAAATATACATTGTCTTCCATAGAATCTTTGTCTTTGGCGAACGGACAATTTACTCCGAGCCT
Organism: uncultured Bacteroidaceae bacterium; assembly: GCA_964639765.1. GTDB lineage: Bacteria > Bacteroidota > Bacteroidia > Bacteroidales > P3 > Scybalousia_A. The sequence goes on along the minus strand of CAZXEN010000001.1, from coordinate 40,850 downwards.
GCCAACGGCGACTTCTTTGGCAAGTGCTTCAAGTCTGAGCATACAGACAGAGAAACCAAACCTGAATGACAGAAAAACACGTACAGACATTTCCTTTTCATACGGTTCTTTCAATACTTTCAGCAGCAATGTCTTTTTTGCCTATAGATTAAACAAGGATAATATTCTTACTACTTACTTTGATGTTCTTGATTCCAAGGGGAACTATCCTTTTGTTCTGCACTATGGGCTGTCATCTGAACAAAAGACAGAAAAACTTAAAAGAGAAAACAACGACATCCTTTCATCCAAAGCAGAAATCAACTGGTTTTGGAACATAAACCGCACAAACACATTGAAACTTAAAGCTTTTGCATACTACTCTGACAGAGGATTGCCTTCAGCTGTTACATTGTACTATATGAATAGCAAGGAAAGACTTTACAACAAAAACTTTTTTTTGCAGACTTCCTACACATCATTCCTCAATGGCTTGTTTACCTACAAGAACAATTTCAAGGTTGATTATAATTACACAGAATATATAGACCCTTTGTTGTCAAATGGTTTAGGAGGTGAAGATGACGAATACAGACAGTTTCTTTTTTACGATAACAATGCTGTAAGTTTTCAGCCAAAAGATAATTTGTTCTTTACCTTTACCAATGATTTGTACTACAATACGCTGAAAGCCATACCCCAGATGGACGATAAGCCACAGAGGTTTTCTTCTCTTACTGCATTTGTTGTTGATTTCCAGTTTCTGAAATACTTCTATTTGACAGCAAATGTTTTACATTCCTATTATTTGGACAACTATTTGGATAAAACCACCAGTACTAACCATTTCTCTCCTTTTGTTTCTGTAAAATTTAAGCACAAAGGTTTTACTTCCACTTTGTTTTACAAGAATATATTCCGTATGCCTACATTCAATGAGTTGTATTATAGAAGAGTAGGTTCAAGAGACTTGAAACCGGAAAATACTTCCCAGTTTTCTTTTACCAACAGTTATGAAAAGGACTTCAAGTTTTTTGGCCTTTCAAGCGAACTTAGTCTGTATTACAACGATGTAACTAACAAAATAGTGGCAGTTCCCAAGAATATTTATCTTTGGTCCATGATAAACTATGGAAAAGTGGAGATTTATGGTTTTGATGTCCGTGTAGGATTGTGGGCAAAAATAAGGCAGGTTTCTTTTGATTTGAAGTTAAACTATTCGTATTCACATGCAATGGACAACGAAAAAACTTCCATTACCTACAAACATCTGCTGCCTTATTCTCCTGAACAGGTCTATTCTGTAATTTCCGCTGTGGAGTGGCAAAGATTTTCCTTGGGATATGTCTGTATGCTTGTGGATAACCGCTATTCCCTGCCTGAAAATATCAGTTTTAATCTTCTGCCTCACTATGCTGACCATTCCACAAGCCTTTCCTACATTCAGCAAACAAAGTATGGAAAGTTGAAAATCACGTTCTCGGTAAATAATATACTCAATAAACAATACGAAGTTATCCGTTCCTATCCGATGATGGGAAGAAACTATAACCTAAAATTAAATATCAGTCTATGAAAAAAAGAAATTTTATCCTGTTAATTTCAGTCTTGATGCTGTTCTCTTCCTGTTTCAAGGACGAAGACGAAGCGGTAAGAAAAAAAACCGAAGATTCTTCTGGTCTTTATGTGCTTTGTGAAGGTACAGGCGCCGACAACAATTCTTCTCTTACTCTTTTTAGTTTCAAAGACAGCCTTAGCATAAACGATTATTTTGCAACAGGCTTGGGTAAAAATGCAAATGATATGCTGGCTCTTGGCAATAAACTCTATATAGTTGTAACAGAAAGTGCCTGCGTTTGGGTTCTGGATATGAAGACAGGTTCCCAGATTGCGAGAATCAGCATTGTGGATAAAAACGGCAACAACCGCAAGCCAAGACATTTGACTTCTTTCGGAGATTATCTTTATGTTTCCTGCTGGGACGGAAATGTTGTAAAGATAGACGCAAAAAGCAATACAGTGGTCGCAACTTGTACAACTCAAGGACGTTATCCTGAAGGCATAGATGTTGCAAACGGTAAAATATATGTTGCTAATTCAGGAGGATTGGACTTTCCTAATTACGATAAAACGGTGGCTGTGATAGATATAGGAGGCTTTACGTTTGAAAAACTGATATATGTCATGGAAAATCCTCAAATCTTAAAGGCCTATAGAGGAAAGGTTTATGTACTTTCCACAGGAAATTATTTTGCAGCTCCTCAATTGACAGTGATAAACAATGCAGAAATAGAACAGACTTTGACAAAAAATATAGCCGATTTTGGCTTTTGGCAGGACAGACTTTACTTTTTCTATACTTCTCCTTACTCAAGTCCGACGTCAAACAAGGATTTCAACTTCTCCTATCTGGATATAAACAACCTGAGCGGCACTCCTGTCGTTCTGCATCAGGAGACTGTGCAGGGAATGATGATGCCTTATCACATAAATGTAATAGAAAATACTGTATATGTGACAGATGCAAAGAATTTCACTGCTTCAGGAGATGTGTTTGCTTTCAATATTGACGGGGATTTCCTATATAAATTTCCAACACTTATAAATCCAAGCAAAATAGTCAAGAAAGCAGAGTAAAAAGAGTTGGATTTTGAGAAAAAACTCTTGATCTTTTTGTAGTAAAGTCTTGATCTTTTTTCACGAAAATCAAGACTTTTTTTATGGTCTATTTTCTATGGAGAAGTTTCTTCAGTTTGCCAAGGAAGAATGCTTTTTCGCTCTTGTCAAGACCAAGGAAATATATACTTGCGGCACAAGAAATGAAACTTAGTACGAAGACAATCAGCAGACGAACCATGCTTTGAGGCATAAAATACCTTATCGCAAAAGGAAAAATGGATGAAACTGTAGAGACAAACAAAATATTCAGCAATACATTCTTGATATAATCTCCTGCAGACAAGGTTATCAATTCCTTAACCAAAAACAAACGTACAAAAATCAGGATAAAATAGATGACTGCATAAACAATATAAGCAGCCCAAGGAGGACAACCAAGCTTGAAAGCCAAATATGTGAGCGGAAAATTCATAAGTCCGATTGTGCCAACGACGATTTGATATTTTTTTATCCTACCTGTGGCGAACATAGCCCTGACCAATGTGTCTGCAGTTACGGTACAAAGAGATGCAACAAAAGTAAGCCGTACAAAAACAATGGAATATTCAGGTACTTTATGCAGCCATATATTCAGGATTTGTTCAGTTTCCAGACAGATAGGCAAGGCAAAGAAGAACATAAGGAAGTAAGAATACTTTGCACCTTTGAATATCAGCTTGTTCATGTAGGAGTATTCTCCCATGGCGTAGGATTTGGTAATCTGAGGATTGAGAGCGGTGGTGAAATTGTTTACAAACTGTTGCACTGCATTTCCAACTTGGGTGGCAACACCTCGTGCTGCATTTACTTTAACGTGAAAAAACAGGTTTGTAAGAATATTTATTCCCTGAGTGTTAAGAATCCATACACCATTGCCAATAAAATTCCAACCGGCAAAGCTGCCTATTTCCTTGAGAAGCGATTTGTCGTAAATAAATCTGTACCTGCATTCTGCAAACTTCTTCCCGCAGTATATTACATACACGCCTTTTATCAGCAAATCCACCAAAAGCATCAATATTGCATAGGTTATAAGTTTGTCAAACGAAGAAAATGTAATCAAAAATGCTATTAACAGCTTTGCACTTCCTTCAATAAGGGAAATATATGCAAAAGCACTCATTCTTTCATGAGCAATTATGGCTGCATTAAAAGGAACTGAAATCAAATTAATTAAAAAAATAAGTATGGAACACTGCAAAACCCAGTTGGCAGCGTAAAGTCTTGTCACCGGAATCTGCAGATGGGTATTCAGAAACCAAATGGCTATCGGTTCACAGATGATTATCAATCCCAAAGCCATGAATATCTGCACGGAAAGAGCTGTGGAGAATATCCGTTTGAGCTTATTGGGATTGTTTTTTCCAAGTTCAAAGGTAAGAAAGCGGCTTATTGCAGTGGAAAGACTTTGAGACAGAATGGCAAACATTGCAACCACTCCCGCTACAACATTGTATATTCCAAAGTCATCAACCCCCAATACTTTCAATACAACTCTACTCGTATAGAGGCTAATAATCATTAGCAAAAACATACGGAAATAGAGAATAAGTGTATTTTTTGCTATTTTTGAACCACTAAGGGAGTTGTCGTTTGTTGCCATGAGTGGTTATTTTATCTTTATTTTTTGACCGACTCTTATTTTGTTGGCAGACTTTTTGTTCAATCCGTTAAGTTTCATAAGTTTTTGTTCCGTTGTACCGTATTTTTTAGCTATGGAAGAAAGAGTCTCTCCCGATTTTACGCTATGGGATTGAGATTTGTTTGTTTTCTTTGTATCCTTTTTAGTAGTTTCTTTCTTTTGGGTATTGTTTTTAGGGGTCTCTTTTACGGTCTTTTTTAACTCTTTGCTTGACTCTATCTGGTTATCGGAATTGTTTGCCTCCACGATTTCGTTCTGTTCAAATGAAGACTTGTTTTCGCTGTCATCTTTTTCTATGATTTTTTCCTTCTCAACAGCAACTCTTTGTTTGATAGCCAACAGAGTACCGGCTTTTATATTGTTTGTCTTGACTTTTCTGTTCCATGCCCTGAGTTCAGATACAGATACTCCGTATTTTTTTGCAATAGAAGTCCAGCCTTCTCCTCTCTTTACTTTATGATATATTGTTTTTGTAACATATACATTGCTGTCTCCACCGTTGTTTTTGATTAAATCCTTGCGGTATTTCTCCAGTTCATAGTTGGAAATAGAATCTTCCAACTCAATATATTGGTCTATGTATTTCAAAGGCAGCTTCAAGGAATATCGGTCTTGAGTTCCAGGTATGTAAGACATCTTATATTGAGGGTTCATGCTCTCTATTTCTTGCTCAGAGATGTTTAACAGACTTGCAATCTGACCAAAATAGACGTCTTTATTTACAATTACGGTGTCGTTTAGCAAAGCTAAAGGCTGAGTAAGTTCGATTGGTTTTATGCCATGTTCATAATAGAAGTTCATTACATAGGTTGCAGCAATAAAAGCCGGAACATAGTTTCTGGTTTCGCGAGGAAGAAAATCATATATTTCCCAAAAAGTCTTGCCACCTGAGCGTTTGATTGCTTTATTCACGTTTCCGGGTCCGCAATTATACGCAGCCAACACAAGATGCCAGTCATTGTATATATTATACAGGTCTTTTAAAAACTTTGCAGCAGCTTCAGTTGATTTTATCGGATCTCTTCTGTCATCAATTACAGAGTTTTCTCTTAAATCGTACATTCTGCCCGTAGCATACATAAATTGCCATAAGCCGGTTGCGCCTGCCCGTGAAACAGCTTTAGGATTGAATGCACTTTCTATCATAACAAGATACTTTAAATCGGTAGGAACTCCGTTTTTATCCAAAATATCTTCAAATATAGGGAAATAATATTTGCTTAACCCCAACATTACACCAACACTTCTATTCATTCTGTCCAGATAATAGATGATATGGTTTCTTACTTGTGAATTATATGTAAGCTCTACAGCAGAAGGTATGCTTTTTAGTCTTCTTTCATAAACTTCATCAGCAACAGAAGAAGCAACAGCAACAGAAGAAGATGCATATTCGCTTAAGGCAAATCTGTCATTAAGGAGTTTTTCATTCATTTGAATGTAATAAGAGTGCAAAAGGTCGTTGTAATTGTTCTCATAGTTCAAGTATTCTCCCTCTTTCTTTTCTTGCGCAAAGACAGTGCTGGAGAATATTGCCAATAGAAATAATATAAATATTGTGTGTTTTTTCATTTCCAAAAATGTTTCTCAAAATAATCTGCTAAATTACTACTTTTTTTTGAATTATAACCTGTTATTTGACGATTGTTGCTGCATTTGTTGTTTAATTTGCAGAATAATAGCCTATAAACATTATAAGATTGGAACTTTTCCCCCTGAGAATGAACAGAAAATCCTTGTTAAACAGTATAGAAGTTGAGTTATTTGACTTCAAAAGCGTCTGTTCAAAAGATGTATTCTTTGAAGTAAGTTCTTTAAATGCAAAATGGCAGTCCAAGGAAACTTCTTTCGGATATCTGAAAAGAGAATCTTTGTCTGAAAGATTTATGTCATTTATTATTTTTTCTTTCATATCTATTTCAATGAAAGGGAATTTGATGCTTGTTTTTCTATTTTCCATCTGTTTTATCAGCGAAGCATACTTTTCTTCGTTGAAAGAAGAGATATAATCCTGCAAAGTTGTGTTTTCGGGTTGAATTAATGTAAGTGCATAGTTGCCGTTTCCTACAAGAATATCAACAATTGTTTGCTCAGATGTTTCCAAAACAAGAAAATCATCAGATATTGTGATTTGTTTGTTTGAAGAGTATTTGTCTTCTTCTATGTTTATGTTGTCATATTGTAGGTTTAGATATAGGGATTGTTCTATTCTTATGGTGTTATTGTTGTTTTCTATAATTTTTGATTGAATGTTTATGGAAGAATCTATCTCTTTAACAGATGAAAGAAAGGAGTTGAAGATTTGTATTCTTCTATTTCTTTCCAAAATAGAAAGATTGTACTTTGTCTCATATTGCTTTAAATACTCGTCAAACAAAGAATCTTGGGCAATAGTGTAGGTCAGATATAAAGGAGAAAAGGAAAAGTTCTCTGATTTTTTTGCTATTTTGTCTGTTAAATAAGGGAGTCCTTTTAAAGTAAAGTCGTTTGAAGCCATAAATATCTTGACTTGCTGTAAAGAAAAGACTTCTGCCGGGGTGTTAATCATCTTGTTGGTCTCAATAGATATGCCATACAGTTTGTTCTCGTCTTTTTTGCAGGAAGAAAAGAAAAAAGTAGCTAACAAAATAATTATTACGTATTTGTATTTATTCATAAAAAAGTAGGTTATTTTGATTTTTCTCTGCTATATAACGTTTTTTTTAGAAAAAAAGTTTATTTTTGCAAAAAATTTCTTTAACAGACTTAATTTAATATGAAACAACAGGCCTTAAATATTGGAGAAGCGTTGGAATATGCTCAAAAATATTGTTCAAGTTTGGAAAGATGTCCAAAGGATGTTCGTTGCAAACTTAGGGATAAAGGAGTTACAGAGGAAGATGCGAAGAAAATTGTCAATAAACTCATAAAAACAGGCTTCATTTCAGAAGAAAGATTTACAGAACTTTATGTTAGAAGCAAAATACATCAGAATCATTGGGGAAGAATCAAGATTAGAAATATGCTAACCTCAAAACAGATTCCAAAAAACTTGATTCAAAAAGCTTTGTCCAAGATTGATATGGAAGAATACAAAGAAATTCTGGATATGCTTTTAAATAAAAAGATAAGAAGTATAAGTACTCAAGACGAATATCAAAAGAAATATCAGCTTAGATATTATTTGTCTTCTCATGGTTTTGAAAACGAACTGATAGAAGAGGCTTTTGAGAATAACAATGTTTGAAAATTGTTCATATATTCGGTTTGCGGATTGTTGAGACCTAAACTTTTTGACAGATAAAACAAACAAGGGACACTATTCATTTAGCGTCCCTTTATTTTGTTTTGGATTATTGACAAAAATATTGAATATACAATTACGGAAGGATTACATCTTTTGTAACCATTTCGTCATATTTCAACTGAACTGTTGATTTGCCGCTTCTAAGTGTGTAACCGTCTTCAGCCAATATGCTTGCATATATGGTAAATATTGCTTCGTTGTCAAAAAAGAAATAAGCTTCTCCGTTTTTGTCAGCAACGGCTTCACGTTTTATTGTATTGCCGTCAGCAATTTCACCATTGATGTCTACTCCTACAGTTATGTTTGCTCCAGGTATTCTATTACCGACAGCATCTGTAACAACCACTGTCAAACCACAGCCATCCAAATTGTCATTACAAGAATAGAACCCCAACACTGTCAAGCATATTACCAAGCTTGCTACAATTTTTCTTATTATATTTAGTTTCATAACAATATTATTTGTAATTTTGCACTTTATTTTTAAGAATATTTCAAGGTGCAAATTTAATAAAAAATATTATGAACACAAGATTTTTTTTAATTTTATTTATTTCTTTTAGCATTCTTTTGTTTGGATGCTCAAAGAAAACCACTACAGTTACAAATGAAAAAGCAGAAAAAGCAATGGAGAAGAAACAGAAACAAACAATGGTGTTAATATCTACGAATTACGGGGATATTAAACTTGCTCTCTATAATGAGACTCCTCAGCATAGAGACAATTTCATTCAAATAGTGAAGAATGGTTCGTTGGATAGTACATTGTTTCACAGAGTTATCAAAGAATTTATGATACAAGGGGGAGATCCAAACAGCAAAACAGCAAAAAAAGGCCAGCAACTTGGAGCCGGTGATTTGGGTTATAAAGTCCCTGCAGAAATAAACAGTACTTGTATCCATAAAAAAGGAGCTTTGGCTGCGGCAAGAGACAACAATCCTATGAAGTCTTCATCTGCTTGTCAGTTTTACATCGTTCAAGGTAAAACTTATACTGATCAGGAATTGAATATGATGACAAGCAGGACCGGAAGACAATATACTACGGAACAAAGAGAGGTATATAAAACAAAAGGAGGAACTCCTTTCCTTGATGGAGAATATACTGTATTCGGAGAAGTTGTGGAAGGGTTGGACGTTGTTGATAAAATAGCTGCAGTTCAAACAGACCGCAACGACAGACCTTTGGAAGATATAAGAATGGTTGTAAAAATAATAGAATAACAAAATATGGCTTTTATTTCTACAAAAAACATCAAAGGAGATCTATTTGGCGGTATAACAGCAGGAATAGTTGCGCTTCCATTGGCTTTAGCTTTCGGAATACAAGCTTTTGGCGGTATAGATTCTCCAGAAGCTTCTTCACTTGGAGCATTAGCTGGTTTAGTAGGAGCAACAATGCTTGGCTTTTTTGCAGCAATGTTTGGAGGAACTCCTTCTCAGATAAGCGGACCAACAGGACCAATGACCGTAATTACAGCATCATTGATTTCTGGAGTTTGGACAATGTCCTCTGGAAACATTTCCACAGTCTTGCTTTCAATGTCTATGGCAGGACTTTTTTGCGGTTTGTTCCAAATTCTTTTTGGTATAATAAAAATAGGTAAATATGTTAGGTATATTCCTTATCCCGTACTCTCAGGTTTTATGAGTGGTATCGGAATTATCATCATTCTTCAACAGATTTATCCTTTAATAGGTCTTAAATCTCCAGTCCTTGTTGTGGATATGGTCGCCAAATTTCCTCAAATGGTATCATCTGGCGGTATATCTGCTACAGCTTTGATATTAGGATTAGGAACTATCGTTATCATTCAGCTGTTTCCTCTTTTGACAAAAAAGATTCCTTCCACGCTTGTTGCATTGATAGTTATGACTGTTGTATCTTTGTTTTTGGATATGGACAATAAGCTTATAATTGGTTCAATACCTGCAGGATTACCAATGCCTTTCTTTGCAAAAGAAGGTATTTCCCTTGCCGGAGTTGATTGGCTGCAAGTTTTGAAAGCAAGTATAATACCAGGACTTACTCTTGCCGGTTTGGGAAGTATAGATACATTACTGACTTCTGTTGTTGCAGACAATATAACAAAAACCAAGCATAATTCAAATAAAGAACTTATAGGACAAGGAATAGGAAACATTGCGGCAGGTCTTTTCTGTGGTTTGGCAGGAGCAGGTGCAACAATGAGAACAGTTGTCAATGTAAAAAGTGGAGGAAGAACCAAAATAAGTGGAATGATTCACTCTCTGTTTCTTCTTGCTATACTGTTGGGTTTAGGTTCTTTGGTCCAGTATGTTCCTCTTTCAGTCTTGGCAGGAATACTTATAACAGTAGGGTGGGGCATAATAGACTTCAAAGGCTTGAAAGACTTGTTGAAAATCCCTATTGCTGATGCGTTTGTCCTAATTGTTGTGCTATTGATGACCGTTTTTGTGGATTTGCTTACAGCAGTGGGTATCGGAATGATAATTGCCTGTGTTCTGTTTATGAAACGTGCAGGAGATTTGGTGGAAGGTAGTTATTCTTCCCAGGAGATTCAGCACTTTGACAAAGAATCCCCATGGTCAGACGAAGGCGGCATACCTGAAAGCATAAAGCACAAGATATATATCCAGCGTCTTAATGGTCCAATCTTCTTTGGCTCAATTACAAGATTTCAAGAAGTTATGCATGACGTTCCAAAAGAGGCCAAGATAGTAATTATCCGTATGCGTCTGGTTTCTTTCATGGATCAATCTGGTCTTTATGCCATGGAAACAGCAATAAAGGATTTGCAGGCATCAGGAATAGAAGTCTTGATGACTATCATTCAGCCTCAGCCTATGTATATGTTGAAGAACATGAAGCTGATTCCAGAAATTATTCCGGAAGAAAAGACTTTCAAGACTTTTGAAGACTGTACCGAATACTTGAAAACTCTTAATCTATAACCAATAACGGCTTTTGTCTTGGAAATTATTGATTTGAATGATATAACTTCTTTGCCTTGCAACTCTGTCGCCACAATAGGAATGTTTGACGGAGTGCATAAAGGTCATCAGTTTATGTTGCAGGAGTTGAAGAACATCGCACATAACGAAGACTGCAAAAGTGTAGTCATTACTTTTTCAAATCACCCACGGGAAGTCTTGGATTCAAAACAGGAACTGCATCCTATAGAGCTTTTGCAGACCAACGGGGAACGCTATTCCAAGATAGAAAAAGCAGATATGGATTATCTGATTACAATAAGTTTTACAAAAGACTTTGCAAAGACAAGCCCGAAAGCATTTCTTGATATTCTTAAACAGAAGATAAATATTCAAGTGCTGCTTTTGGGCTATGACAATAGTTTTGGTAATCCTAATAATGAAGAGTTCAAGGAAATAGTGAGCAAGGGGGAATACTCAGACATCAGAATTATAAGAGACAAGACAGCTTTGTATGAAGAAGAAGTAGAGATTTCTTCCTCTGAAATACGCAGAGCTATAAGCAAAGGCAATATTTCCTTGGCAAACAAGATGTTGGGAGAGAATTACTCCTTGACTTCAAGTATAGAAAAAGGTTTTCAGTTAGGCAAAACATTGGGTTTCCCGACGGCAAATATCGTCGTGCCGTACAAAAAACTGATTCCAAGGAACGGAGTCTATGCAACCTTGCTGTCATATAAAGACAAGACATATAAAAGCGTAACAAACATAGGCTGTCGTCCTACTTTTCACAGACAGGACAAAACAATAGAGACCTTTATCTTTGATTTTGACGAAAATATCTATGATAAAGAGGTCGGACTTGAGTTCGTAGAATACATCAGAGAAGAAAAAGAATTTGAGAATACGGATTTATTGACCTCACAAATAGAAAAGGATTGTGAATATGCAAAAAAAATTCTTTCTTAGTCTGTTGTTTTCTCTCGTTTCATTGATTTGTTTTCCCCAAGGCCTTATTTGTAATTCTCTGCAGGAGGCTTTGCAACACAAAGACAGTGTTATTACACTTGTACTGAAAAAGCAAAAACTTCATTCTTTTCCTATGGAGATACTGGAGCTGAAAAACTTGGAACGGTTGGATATTTCCCGTAACTTTATCAAAGAAATCCCTCCTCAAATCCAGCAACTAAAACATCTTCACTATATCAATGCAGCACAAAACCTTCTGTCTTCTCTTCCAAAGGAGATTTCCGAGCTGCATGTGGATACACTTGTTCTTTGGGATAATATGATTCGTGCCTTTGATACAAGTTTTGCAAATCTTGATTTAAAGTATCTTGATATCAGAGCAATACAAATGACACGCAAAGAACAGAAAGCAATAAAGGAACTTTTTCCCAAGGCAAGGATACGTAAAGATCACCCCTGCAATTGCGGTGACAGAAAGATTTGATAAAGATTTGTTTTTATTGTTTCTGGCTTGGAAAAATACTTATCAGGACTTGTTGTAAAAAGAGTTGGATTTTAAAGATAAAAACCAACTCTTTAGGGTATAAAGTCTTGATCTTTTTTCTCAAAAACCAACACTTTTTTACTTAAATATAAATCCCTGGTTTTTATTTGTTTGGAAAAAGTCCGCTTTCTCTTTCCTTGGGAACGTAGTTGTCTTTTTTGTCTTTCTTGTTACGAGGAAGGACGTTCTGTTTCAGTTTTCTCCATTTGCCGTTTTCAAAATACAGTCCCGTAACATTGCCGGAAGGTACATAGTTTTGCCTGAATCCTTGCATGGAAGCATTCATAGGCTCCAGCTCATCGAAGAAAATCATCTCTCTCTTCTCTGTTTGAGGAGCTTCAACCTCAAAAGGTTTTGCTTTATGGAAAAGAGTGCTTTTTGCTTTCTTTGTGTTTCCTACCTCATAGTGCTGAGTTTCATATCTAAGAGTGAAGCTTGCTTCCGTGGAATACTCAAAAACAAAGCGTTTTCTGTCCTTTTCTTTGTAGAAAACATTCTGTCCAAAAGTTACTTTCCCTGTATTTTTATGAAAAGAAACAGGTTCTATGACTTTTCTTCTTGAGAATATGTCATTGCCGTCCCATCCCAAGAGAACATAATAAGTGTTTCCTTCGTATTTTGTCAGGATTAAGTCGTAATAAACCGCACCAAACCACAGCGAATCGTTGAGTTTTGCAAATTCCGGCTGTATTATGTCGTCACTTTTGTCGAATAGCTGATAGACAACATACTCTCCTTTGCTGTTTTTTGACTGTATGAAGCCGAAGTTCTCAAATTCTCCGCTTTCAGACATTATTGCCCAGGTGAAAATCTTGAACTGTTTGTCAGGAGAAGTCAATATGCTGATATTTCTTAGCGTCGGGAAATCATAGGAAAAACTTTTTTCAAAGTTTAAAGCGTCTTCCATGTTTGAAATAAACTTTTCATTGGCTGCAAACCTTTCGTTATCTGTCTTGGCAGAAAACATTTCGTCCATCAAAGGTTTCAATATCAACTCAAACCCCTGCATATTATAGTTCTGAGCCTGCGTTTGCAGAGCTATAAAACAAAATACTATGACTGATATTCTAATTATTCTTTTCATAAGATTAAATGTTATTTTTGCAAACAACATAATGCAGATATTCTGTTGTTGTATTTGCTTTTATATGTCTGTTTTCAGATTCATTATCTGCTTTAAAACGGTTATATTCCTTTGCAAAGTATCCATATTTTCCTCTTTTAGACATAATATCCCTTATTTCTTCAAACGTCATTAAACCTTCATTATTGTAACTCAAGAAAATATATTTAGTATTGGCATGCATTATTAAATCTTCAAAAGCTTCTTTCACTTTACGCTTATTGCAATAATCTGATTTTTGTGTAGAATAGTCTCGCATTCCTGTTTTGCCTTTTAAAATAGGATTATCATACCTTGCAATAGTTTCTAATACATGATAATTAGCAGAATATTGACGTTGATTATAAGGAGGATCTAAATAGAGTATATCTGTTTTTATCATTCTAACCAGTTTATTTGCATCTTCATTAAATACTTTATGGTCAATGTCATTGTATATCATTTCAACTGGTTTCATTTCTATCTGTTTTTGAGCAGATGTCTTAATTTTTTTTAGGAAGGCGCCATAAACAGATGCAGTGTTTGCAACTTTATCTATATTTTCTATCAGAGTTGTGAGTAAAAAATAATACTCATTGCTGTTTATTTTTTTTTGGGTGTACCAATCTTCTATCTTTTTTCTAATGGCATCGCATTTTTTACCATTTTCGTCACTGAAATACAAACGATATTCTTCATTATCGCTATGATGGCCTTTGCAGTAATTATTATAGATAAATCCTTCAATAGGCTCTATATTATTTAAGTATTGACATACTTTAGTAATAGTATCATCATCAAGTAAAGACTTTGAATTTGAGTCTATTTCATCAGAAATACCACTAAATGTTAGCGTCTTATGATTTTCTATGTATTGTTTACAAAGAACATAACTGTAATATTGTATGTCATTTGCAATAATTTGAAATCCTTTTTTCTTGAAATATTTTCCTACAGTAGCTGTGCCAGAAAATAAATCACAAAAAACTTTATTTGAGTCATTGGTCGTTATTTCTGAAATGCACTCATCCAAAAAAGATAATAAAGAATATTTACTTCCTATATAATTCATAATATTATATTTAATCAATAACACATAGTTGTTTTACTTTTTATCATATATGTTCAATATATTAAAATCAACCAGCATACCAAATTGAATTTTCTCTTTGTTGTCGTTGATTTTTATAGTGGATTTATTGCCATTTATTTTAAATGGTTCTTTGTTCCTTGTTCCGACAGACGAATATCGTAGGTGTTGATTAAAAGTGTTTTTATTTGCTATTGATATATGTGTAGTCATTATTGCTATTCGTTTTGATATATTTTATTCATTATATAATCCGCAGTGTGTTCAGAAGCTTCGATACTTATTTTCTTAGTACAAATTTTTCTATACTCAACAGGATCATATTGATAGCATCCTTTGCAGCCTAATTCATCTGTGTAGTTTTCATCGCCATCATAAAAAGAATATGGATTACCTTTTATATTTTTGGCATCCCAACGTTTGTCTGTTTCTTTACATCGTTTACAAATTTGTCTTTTTACATCGTTAGCAGCTTTACAAAGAGGTTGAAAATCTTCAAACCTTTGTGTTTGTGAATTAGATACTCTCCAATCATCTTTTCTGCCGTCTTTATGATCTATTTCTATCTTTGTGTTCTCACTGTTCCCATTTATGCCGAGCATTACACAGTTCTGCGATTTATAAAAATCTTTAATGTCTTTTCTTATTGCTTGATTGAATGTTTCGCATGTGTTAAATCCTATAAGTCTGATTGCATCAATGGAATTGCCTTTTGTTTTGCTTTTGTCAAATTCTAAGTTATATTTTCTCGCTAATGCAGAACTCTTTCTACACCAAGAGCCTCCATTTCCAAGTTGTAGATCTTTATATTTGCCTGTAAATTCCGAGATATTAACCCATCTACTAAATCCATTCTTGTCAGGCTTAGCTAATTCTAAAAAAAGTTCTGTCTTAGTCATAAATCAAAAATCTTTTTTAAAGACAAATATATATTCATGTTTGAATAGAAAATAATCGCTCATTAAAGCTCTGTATTTCCAAATGTTTTGTTGTCCGAGTTTCCCTCTGTTCCCTTCAATATTTTTTACTATTGTTCCTTTTAATTTTACTTTGAAATGTTTTTTTATAGCATACATTACATAAAATCCAATAGGAATTACTTCACTGTTTTTGTAAATATCCCCCATAACAACTGCAAAATACTTGTTTTTTGGAAGATATTTCAGACTGTTGTCAAAGGCTGTTATAAGTTTTTCAATAAAAAGATTAACATCTTTTATATTGGATAAATCATTTTCTTGTTCAGTGAATTTAACTATGTCTAAATAAGGTGGATGTGCAATGATAAAATCAACCATAGACTGATCATATTCACTTTGTTCCAAAGTTTTCTGTATGTTTTTATTAAATTCTATAGTATTTGTAACGTCTGCATTTATGATAGTGTATTTTGTTTGGGAATTTTCCATCTTACTATTGACGTAGTCTATAATATCCTGATTTATATCAAAACCTATATAACGCCTGTTTAACTTCTCACATTCAAACAATGTCGTCCCACTGCCAGAGAATAATTCTAAAACAATATCATTTTCTTTTGTATATCGGGAAATAAGTTGATAAGGAATTTGAGGAACAAAATTTCCATGATAGAAATTTGCGTGCTTGCCAGTTTTGTCTCTTTCATTAATCAGCCAAAGACTATCAATATTAATATCACTTTTTTTCCAATTATCTTTTGTTATTCCGTTATCCATAACATTTTGTTGTTGTATATTTCTTCTCAAATTTTTATTTCTCCTGCGAAGACTTTGGTGGCGGGACCTGTGAGGTGAATGTTGATAAGGAGGTTTTGTTTCTTTTGGAACTTGACACTAAGGTTGTTGTGCAGGGTTGCTACATTGATAGTATAGTCTCCGTCCTTGAAGTCCTTGTCTATCGCATAGCAGAGTGCGGTGGCGGTGATACCTGTGCCGCATGCAAGAGTCTCGTCTTCCACTCCTCGTTCATAGGTTCTGACTAAGAGGCTGTTGTTCTTGATTTCAGTATAGAAATTTACGTTTGTGCCGTTGTGCTGCAAAAATCTCTCGTCATATCTCAAAATTCTGCCTTTCAAGACAACGTCTTCGTTTCTGACATCCTCGCTTTTGACCACAAAATGCGAAGTTCCTGTGTCCATCCAATAGCCGTCAGGATAGGTTTCCCAAGTATTTACATCTTTCATCTTAAGAGATATATCTCCGTTTGCAAGTATCTCGGCACTGTGTATTCCGTCCGGAGCAAGAAATGTCGTGGTGTTTCCCTTAATTGCTTTAATATCTTTTGCAAATCTTACAATACATCTTCCACCATTTCCACACATCATGCCACTGCTTCCATCTGGATTGTAGAAACGCATGGCAAAGTCCATGTTTCCTGTATTCTTTTCAATGTCTTTTGAATCCTCTGCTTCGATGTTTTCCAACAGCATCAAACCATCGCTTCCTATACCAAAATGCCTTAGACAAAGAGATTTGATTTTCTCTTCGTCCAAGGCAATATTCAAGTTTCTGTTGTCAATAATTATAAAATCATTGCCTGCACCTTCATATTTGTAAAAATACAAGGTCATTGATTCTTAAACCTCTTTATGTTCTTCAGGTTTGTTCTCGTTTGCAGGAGGAACAAGTTGCTTTAACTGTTCTTTCAATTTGTTAAGTTCATTATTGGTGTTGTTTAGCTTGTTTGAAATCTGCACAGTCTCATACAAAATGAAAATAACCGCAGCACAAACGATAGTTAATCCTAACCAATATATTACTCCGTTTTCTTCAGCTGTTGCTCCAATTATAATCATCATTGCGATTATAAGCAAACCAGCAAGGAACATCATAAAGAAGTTTTTTAAAGTCATTTTGTTCATAGCAATTTATGTATATAGTTATTTCTCTATTCTGATGCGGGCATCGACTGCAACGATGGTATCCTTTGTTCCCAACAACGGGTTAAGGTCCATTTCTGCAATTTCAGGAGCTGCTTGTACAAGAGCTGAGACTCTTGCAATCTGGTCTGCGTAAAGGTCTTCATTTACTCCTTCCTGACCTCTGACTCCCTGAATAATCTTGTATCCTTTCAAAGATTTGATCATTTCCTTTGCTTCTTTTATTCCAATAGGAGCAAGGTTGCTTCTTACATCTTTCAACACTTCGATAAAGATACCGCCTAATCCGCAAAGAACTTGATGACCAAACATTGGAGTACGAATAGCTCCGATATAAATCTCTGTTCCAAAGTACATGTGATAGCATTGTACAGCGTAAGTGTCTTTTATTTTTATCAGACGCTGGAATTCTCTTCTTACACTTTCTTCATCTTTTACGTTAAGAGACACACCTCCAACATCACTCTTATGAACAGGACCCACAACCTTCATAACTACAGGATAGCCGACTTTGTTTGCAAAATCAACAATTTCCTGTTCGTTGTCAGAAGAGATGTCATTGTAGTGGGAAATACCGGCTATGTCAAACAACTCATTGGCTTTCTTTACGTCAATGTAACCGTTTTCGCATGAGTCTATGACTTTTCTTATCTTATCCACATCTATTTTTACAAGGTCTTCCTCTGTTGCTGGAGAAGGAGTAGCAACTATTCTGCTGACAGCGTTTCCAAACACCGTTTCGTCAGGAAAATAAGTATGACCTTTGTTTACGAAGTCTTTTACTTCGTCTCCTGCAACAAGAGTGGAAGGAAGTATAGGGAAAATAGGCTTTTTGCAAGAATTTATCTTTTCATGTATAACATTGTAAGCATCATAGTTCTTAACCAATCCAGGAGTACCGAAGATTACACACATAGCGTCAATCTCAGGCATTTGTTTATCCACGGTTTCTATAATAGTATCCAACTGTTCTGGAGTTCCTGTAGCAAGAAAGTCAATAGGATTTGCAACAGAAGAACCCGGGAACAGTTTGGCAAGAAGTTCGTCTGCAACTTTTCCTTCTATCTTTGGAATATTCATTCCACATTTGCTTAAAGCATCAGTAAGCATAACAGCAGGACCACCAGCATGAGTGATGATGGCAATATTGTTTCCTTCAAAACGAGGATAAGTGAATATGGCAGCAACAGTACAAAGTTCTTCTCTGCCATAGCAGCGTACAATACCTGCTTTGCGGAACAAGGCATCAACAGCAACATCATCAGTAGCCAAAGCTCCTGTGTGGGAAGAAGCAGCACGTGAACCGGCAGCACTGCTACCAGCCTTTACGGCAACAATCTTGCAACCTTTGTTTATAAGGCTCTTGGCGTGTTTAAGAAGTTTTTGAGGCTGTTTTATGTTTTCTACGTAAAGCATTATAACTTTTGAAGATGTTTCAGGATCAAACACCTCATCATGATATTCCAACAAATCCTCTATTCCCAACTGAGCAGAGTTTCCAACAGCCCAGCAGTGGTTGAAATGCAATCCTTGTTGTTTGCCTATATCCATGATAAAACAACCTGTTGCACCAGAACCGGTAATAAAATCCACGCCTTTCTTTGATGGTTCAGAGAATGGCTGAGAAAAGATAGCGTGATGATAAGGAGTAAATACACCTGTGCAGTTTGGTCCTATAAGGCAGCCACCGTTATCTTCGATAACTTTTACTATTCTGTTTTCAAGTTCTTTGCCTTCGTGTGATTCCTCTCCAAAACCCGCAGATATGATAATAAAAGCTTTTGTGCCTTTTTCTCTTGCAAGTACCTCAACAGTATGTTCTGCAAACTTGGCAGCAACAGCCAGTACAGCCAAATCAACTTGTGGAAGGTCTTCTACCTGACGATAGCATTTTATTCCTTGGATTTCGTCTGCTTTTGGATTGACAGTGTAAAGGTTTCCTTTGAATCCGCCTTCTTTAATGTTTCTAACCAAGGCACCACCTGGTTTTGTTGTATCATCACTTGCTCCAACTACAACTATGCTTCTTGGATTTACAAGTTCCTTTGTTACTTTTGTACTCATATTGTTTCTATATTTTATTGTTTATTCTTAAAAATGTGAAAAATAGTCTCAATTCAATTTTGCAAAAATAAAGAAAAATACTGAAAAGACAAGACTTTTTTTTGAAAATCTTGTCCAAAAACAGACAAAATTCCCAAAACATATTTAAAAGTATTTGTTTTGCTGAAAAAAGTCTTCGTTTTTGAGAAAAAAGTCTTGATCTTTTTGGTAAAAAGACTTGGTTTTTTACAAAAAAAATCAACTCTTTTTTTTGCGAAGGCTAACTTGTTGAAAAAGAAAAAAGTAGGTGATTGTTTCACAACAAGCCTACTTCAAAGTATTAAGGAACAATTATAATAACTTATATGGCGTAAAAATTATTATATTTCTTTTTTGTTATAAACCGACTGTCTGGTCTCGAAAGTTTTGGAGCAGTGACAACAGCACCTGCATTTGTCTTTTCCGCAGGAGCATATATTGTCTTTGCCTTTGAGAGTTCTGACAAGTTTTCTTGTGCAAACAAATACGGCAACCAGCAAAGTCAATATAACCAACAAGTTCTGTATCATAGTATGAGACCTCCTATCTGATAAACCAATGTTGCACCAATCCAAGCCAGACATATTGTATATACAACCACAAACAAAGCCCACTTCCATTTGCCGCTTTCACCTTTGATTGCAGCAATGGTGGATAGACAAGGCATGTACAACAGCACAAAAACAAGCATTGCAAAAGCAGAAAGAGGAGTCATGTTGTTGTGTATTACTTTTGATATTCTCAGTTCGGTATCTTTGCTGTCAATATCACTCTCGTTTATTTCAGAACCCTCGTCGGCAGAAGAGTAAAGCACACCCATGGTTGAAGCAACTATCTCCTTTGCAAAGGCACCGCTGAGCAAAGACACGCTTTGTTTCCATTCAAAACCGCAAGGCTTCATTACGGGTTCTATCGTCTTGCCTATCTTGCCAAGGTATGAGTTTTCCATTTGCTGTTGTGGAGTATTGTAGTTGTTGTGGTTAGGATAATAACCCAAAGCCCAGACAAGTATGGAGGCAAACAGAATAATAGTACCCATTTTCTTTAGATATTGTTTTCCTTTTTCCCAAGTATGACGGATGATGGCTTTACTTGTAGGCATTCTGTAAGGAGGCAGTTCCATGACAAAAGGAGTGCTTTCACCTTTTACTATGAATTTGGAGAATATTTTTGCCATTATCACAGCCAAAACCATACCTAAAAAATAGAGAATCAAAAGAATCAAAGCTGCTTTTGAAGGGAAAAAGGCACCAATCAGGATAAGATAGACAGGAATTCTTGCAGAACAGGACATAAGAGGAATAATAAGCATTGTAATCAGACGTGATTTTCTGTCTTCTATTGTTCTTGTTGCCATAATGGCAGGAATGTTGCAGCCAAATCCCATTATCATAGGGATAAAACTTTTGCCGTGCAACCCCATACGATGCATAAGCTTGTCCATGATAAAGGCTGCACGTGCCATATAGCCGCTGTCTTCCATGAAAGAAATGAAAAGATATAGAATAAGTATGTTGGGCAAGAAAACAATGACGCTTCCGACTCCGCCTATCACACCATCTACCAGCATATCCTTGAACGGACCGTCAGACATATTGTTGCTTACAATGTTTCCTATCCATCCAAACAAAGAATCTATCCAATCCATTGGATATTGTCCGATAAAGAAAGTGCAGAAGAAGGTGATGAACATAAAAAGTATAAAAGCAGGAAAACCAAGGTACTTGTTTGTAACGACATTGTCTATTTGCTCGGTTATTTTGTTGATGTTTTTCTGCTTGGACTTTCTATATACTTCTTTCAGAGCGCCTCTTATGAAACCGTATTTTGCATTTGTTATGGCTCCTTCAATATCTGTCTTGAATTCTTTCTGATATTTGTCTCTGATATCGTTTCGTAATAACAGAATGTCTCCGTCTTTGTCCTGCTGTTTTATTCTTTGCTCCATCTGAGAGTCGTTTTCCAGAAGCTTTATCGCAAGAAAACGTGAAGACATATCGTCTGTGTAGCCGTGTTCGTTAAGAGAATTTCTTACAAGTTTTATCCTTTTCTCTATTTCTTCTCCATGATTTACATGAATATGGTGAGTGGAGACGTCTTTTCCTTCATATACATCTATTATCTTCTGAAATACTTCCTTTACTCCTTCTCCTGTTCTTCCGGTTGTTGGAATCATAGGACAGCCAAGAAGTTTGCTGAATTGCGTATAGTCCAGTCTGTCTCCGCTTTTTTGCAATTCATCAAACATATTCAATGCTATCACCAGTCGGAGGTCCATATCCACGAGCTGCATCGTAAGATACAGGTTCCTTTCGAGGTTGGAAGAGTCCAGAACGTTGAGAATTATGTCAGGTTTCTTCTCCATTATATGCTTGCGGACATATAATTCCTCAGGAGAATAGGCACTTAGGGAATAAGTTCCTGGCAAATCAGTCAAAAGAAAGGTGTATCCGTTGAAAACAAACTTGCCTTGTTTCTCATCAACAGTAACCCCGCTGTAGTTTCCTACATGTTCATGGGCGTTGGCAGCAATGTTGAATATGGAAGTTTTGCCACAATTTGGATTACCAATCAAAGCCACATTGATAATCCTGGATTTTTGTCTTGCCAAGTTGTGCATTGTACGGGTAGAGTCTGTTTCTGATACTTCTTTTTCCAAAGTTTCCACAGCAGATTCTGGATTGTTTGCCAAAAAACTTTGCTTGGCTTCTTCCAAAGAAACAACTTCAATGCTTTCAGCATCTTTTCTTCTTAGGGAAACTTCAAAATTCATTATTCTATACTTGACGGGATCTTTCAAAGGAGCGTTAAGAATTACTTCAATCTCGGTTCCTTGTATGAAACCCATTTCTATAATTCTTTTTCTGAAAGCACCATATCCGGATACTTTCACAATAACCGCTTTTTCGCCCGTTTTTAGTTCAGATAACAACATGTTAGTATTCCCGTATTTTAGTTTTGCAAAATTACTTCAACATTTTATCCCCGACAATACTCTTTATTGAGTATATTTTCGGTCTGTGTCTGCAAAAAGAGCAGGGTACAGGGTATAAAAACAAAAAAACAACCTATGGGACCAAAGTCTCATAGGTTAAATAAAAAAATAGGATTATGAAAAATTATGAAAAGTCAAAAAAAACTTATCTGATTCTTTCAGAATACTCTGCAGTACGGGTATCAACTTTTATTCTTTCACCCTCATTGATGAACAAAGGAACCTTGATAGTTGCTCCTGTATCAACAGTTGCATCTTTCATTGCATTGGTTGCTGTGTTTCCTTTTACGCCAGGCTCTGTATATGTTACAGTCATTTCAACAAAAGGAGGCAATTCGCAAGTCAAAGGTGTTTCTGTATCAGCATGTACTATCATTTCTACAGGTTGTCCTTCCATAAGAAACTGAGGTGCGTTGATGATATCTTCCTGAATTGTGATTTCTTCCCAAGTTTCTGAATGCATAAAATGATAACCCAAGTCGTCTTTATAAGAAAATGTGTAAGGTCTTCTTTCTACTCTTGCGATGTCCAGTTTGGTTCCTGAAGGGAAAGTATGCTCTATTGTTCTACCTGTTTTGAAGCTTTTCAGTTTTGTGCGGACAAATGCGCTTCCTTTTCCTGGTTTAACATGTAAAAACTCAACAACGGAAAGTAGATCTCCGTTCATTTCAATACAAAGTCCATTTTTTATATCAGCTGTTGTTGCCATAAATATTTATTTTATTAAGTAATTAAATTATTATTATCTTTATTAAAGGCTGTCTACAATATCCTGTGTTTTCTTTTTCAGATTGTTGTACTGCTGTTCAAAATATCTTGATTTGATTGTTTGAGCGACAAGTCTTATAAACAAAACAGCTATCAAAGTAAGCGATACCGGTGTGAAAGTCCAGTGCATAAACAAGTACATAATCAAAAGAAAGACTATTCCCAACAGAGAAATTATGTCCAATATTTTAGATATTATAAGCATATATACTATTTTAATCCTTGTTTTGGTCTGCAAAAATACTATTTTTTTTGATTCTTGCAAAATATTGTTGTAAAACAAACAATTAATGTTGTTATTGATACAGATTTCTTAGACTGTCTGCAGCCTCATAGTCTTTTTTTGCCTCGGTCGTCTTGCCTTTCTTTTCGTAAATACTTCCTCTCATACTATAAGCTTCAAAATATGTGCTGTCTGCTTTTATTGTTTTGTTGAAACAATCCAAAGCCATGTCATAATCTTTCTTGTATACATAATTGATATAGCCGACTGCGTATATAGCATTTGCATAATCAGGTTTTATCTTCAGGACTTTTTGGTACATATCCAATGCTTGTTGAATGGAGTTGTGGTCCTGGTAGAATTGACCCAAGTTATACATAGCATTTACATTCTTTGGGTTGATGTTTATGGTACTTTTGTAGTATTCTATGGCAATAGGGTCTCCCTTTTCTGCATATATGTTTGCCAACTCTTCAAAAACCTCTTCGTAATCAGACTTGTATTCAATAGCCTTCGTATAATCTTTTACAGCATTGAGTGTATCTCCTATTTCCTTATAGATCATACCTCTAAGAAAATACGCCTCGGGAGTGGTCTTATCCAGTTTCAATGCTTTGTCTATGTTTTCCCTTGAACGGTTGTAGTCTCTAAGATAGAAACTCAACTCTGCTATTTTAAGATAGGCTTCCTTGTTTTTGTTGTCGTACTTTACAGCATTGTTCAGAGAGTTGAAAGCCAAAGTAGATTCTCCTCTTGCAAAAAAGATGTCAGATTCCAGCATATAATAATCAGTATTCTTCTTGTCCAAGGAGATTGCTTTCTGAATATTGAACAGAGCTTCTTTTGTATTTTCTTTTTCGTAATAGAGTTTGGCTCTTTTATAATAAAGGTCTGCGTTGTCTGGGTCTTTCTTTATGTTTGCATCCAAAAGAGCTATCTTTTCTTCAAAGGAAAGGTTGTTGAATCCTTTCATATTGTCTTTTGTTGTGCAAGAAAACAGTAATATTACTAAAACAATGGTTATTATTCTATTTATTACGCTGAGTTTTTTTTGCATGGTTCAAGTATATGTTTTATCTTTACAAGTCGGGGTGAGGAGATTCGAACTCCCGACCTCTTACTCCCGAAGCAAGCGCGCTAACCGGACTGCGCCACACCCCGAATCAATTATTCTTTTAGTTTTACTTTCAAGTTATTTTTGTAGTTTTCCTTATATTCTTTCTCAAGTTTTTCTTTTGCCTTGACAACTTCTTTTAATTTCTT
Organism: uncultured Bacteroidaceae bacterium; assembly: GCA_964639765.1. GTDB lineage: Bacteria > Bacteroidota > Bacteroidia > Bacteroidales > P3 > Scybalousia_A. Next base: position 16,476 of record CAZXEN010000001.1, on the reverse strand, counting down.
GTTTATATTTTTTATTTCTTTCTTATTGTCTTCCTCCGTTGCTTTTTCCAATTTCTCGTTAAGCAAGTCCTCTTCTTGCTGTAAATTCTCTATCTTGTCTGCAAGTTGTTTTTCTTTATCTGTGTAGGTACTTACTTCCTTATGGTTCTTGGCAGTATTGATAACAAGCAAATCTTCGCCGTATTCTTCTACTTTTGTTTCCAAACTTGTAGTGTCATCATAGTTTTTCCATTCCTTGTCCTGATATTCTTCTGCCAACTCAACGATGTTTTTTGTCTTATCAGGAGAAGAAACCGAAAAAGAGTTTACAATGTTCCTCAATTCTTTTCTTGATTTCGGATTATCCTCTCCAAAGTATTCCAAAGTGTAGGTATATCCTTCGGAAGCAAAAGAATATATTCCGCCTTTGCTTACATCGTTGAGATATGTGTTGGTATATGTAAGCAGTTTTGCGTTTTGTCTTTTCAATCTTGCATTCTGGATTTCGTCTATCTGCATATATTCAAAATGTTTTTGCATAGAACGTTCAGAAGCTATGTCATTTGCTCTTACAACAGCATCTATAACTCTTTTCTTACAAGTTATTTCAACAAAAGATATTGAATTGTCTTTTGTCAGGGTAAGAATAAAATCCCCATTGTTCAGAACTTGCTTTTGGGAAGTCCATCCTTCGTTGATTTTTATGCTTACATTGTATAAAGTAACTTCAGTATCACCCTTGCCGGCAAAGGCAAAAATGCTGGACATTAAAGTTACCGCCAATAGGATAATTGTATTTTTTATCTTCATTTTCAATATATATTTCTTTCTGCAAAAGTACTAAAAATCTTTTTTATATAGTAAGTTTTTATATTTTTTATTTATTTTCGTTTTCCAGCATTGTTGCTATTCTTTATATCTCTTGCCAATCGGAAACCAGTTCCTGAACCGATGGAAGCAGGATCTGAACAACGTCTGTGATGAACATTCATCAATCCATAGTCAAATGCAAAGCAGCCGCCTCTGTTTACTTTGCCTAAACCTTTCTGTGGGCCCTTAGGATTCTTCGTCGGTGAATTTTCATAGTAGAATATTTCATAATTATCGCTGCACCATTCCCATGCATTTCCACTCATATCATAGATACCTATTTCATTCGGTTTCTTTTGTCCTACTTTGTGTACCCGTTTTTCGGCATTTTCAAAGCACCAACCGACCTCATCATAGTCATTACTTCCAGAGTATTTGTATCCTTTTGAAAGATTTCCGCCCTTGGCAGCGTATTCCCATTCAGCTTCTGTTGGTAATCTGCATCCTTTCCATTGTGCAAAATCGTTGGCATCTTGCCATGAAACATTAACAATAGGCATATCGTCTTCCCAACCATAAGAAGGCTCAGAAGGCATAGGCTTGTTTTTGGCGGAACAAAAATCCTTGTATTCTTTTACGGTAACTTCGTATTTGCCAATTTCAAATGTGGAAATATAAACTTGGTGTATGGGTTTTTCGTCGGGATAGCAATCAGCAGAATCTTCATCACAGCCCATATAGAAATAACCTCCTTCCACTCTTACAAATTCTTGACTGAATGCGAGGTTGCATATGAGCATAAGACACAAGGATATACACTTAAGCTTTTGCATATCGTCTTGCTTTTTCAATTATTTCTTCTTCGTTTTCCACTTTATGGTCCTGCATAAGTATTTTTCCATCGCAGACAACGGTATCCACACAGGAGGAGTCTGCAGAATATACCATATTATATATAATATTGTGCAGAGGTTGCAGCCTTTCGTTGTCCAAATCAACGAGAATGAAGTCTGCAAGCTTGCCTTCTTCTATTTCACCTGCGTTTATGTTATATGCTTTTGCCCCATTTATTGTAGCCATTTTGTATATTTCTTTCGCAGAAAGGACATCGGCTCTCTTGAATGCAACTTTTGCCAACAGGCAGGCAAACTTCATCTCCTCAATCATTGAGAGATTGTTGTTGGAAGAGCAGCCGTCTGTTCCCAGAGCTATGTTGCAGTTCTTTGATTTCATCAACAGCATAGGAAAAACACCTGAAGAAAGTTTCATGTTGCTGCAAGGATTATGGACAGCCACTGATTTCCTTTCAGCAAATATTGTTGCGTCTTTCTCATTAAGATGAACACAGTGGGCAGCAATTGTCCTTTCGTACAGGACTCCTGTTTTGTCGAGATATTCCACAGGAGTAAGTCCATTGTTTGCCTTTTTGCAGTCTTCAACTTCTTGTATTGTTTCCGCAAGATGAGTCTGCAGATAGGTATCTGTTGCTTTTGCAAGTTCAAAACATTGTCTGTACAGTTCTTTTGAGCAAGTATAGATTGCATGAGGAGCAGGAGAGACACTTATTCTTGATTTTTTTTCTTTACTGAACTCCTTTATGAAGTCAAAATTCTCCTCTGTTTCTTTCCTACTTAACCTGTCCATGAAACAAACGCCGACATCGCATCTTATTCCCATTTCTTCCACGGCACGAATTACAGTCTTGTGATGCCAATACATATCTGAAAAAAACACGGTTCCGCTTTTTATCATCTCAAGTATTGCAAGACGGGTGCCGTTGTAGATATCTTCTGCCGAAAGTTCCGATTCCCTCTTCCAAATCTTTTGTAGCCAGTCAAACAAAGGCAGGTCTTCAGAATAACCTCTTAGAATATTCATTCCGGCATGGCAGTGCAGATTATAGAAACCAGGAAGTATGGCTTTGTTTTTCCCGTTTATGACGGTATCGGCCTTGTAATTTTCCTGACCTTTGTTGATATATATTGTATTGTCTTTTATATCGCTGACATCCTGTGAAGCAACAATCTTGAAGATGTGGTTGTTCCTTACAATGACACACTTCTCTTCGCCGTCAAGCCAGACATTTTTTATCAGAATAGTGGAATCCATAGGTTTATTTTTTTTGCAAAGATAATACAATAAAGCGGATTTCAAAAAATAAATCATGATTTTATTAAAAAAGATCAAGACTTTTTTCACAAAAACGAAGACTTTTTATACAAAAGATCAAGACTTTTTTTGCGAAAATCAACTCTTTTTCAGCCAAGACTTGAATAATTTGCCAAACTCTCGCATTTGGCAGTAAAAGTTTCTGTTTTTTTCGCTTACAATAGTAATATTTTTATGTAATTTTGCAGCCCGATTTTAAACTGGACAATGAAAGGGAACAAGGACATATTGATAGGTTACATGGCTATTTGCCTGTATGCTTGCCTGTCGGGAATAAGTTTTGCATGGACAAAGAGACTGCTTGTTGCAGGCTTGCCTGTCTTTACATTGGTCTTGATTAGGCTTGTCATAGGTGCTGCTTTTTTGTTGTCAGTCTTGAAATTGTCAGGCAAACTGGAAAAAATTCAACGCAAGGACTTGTTTTACTTTATCTGTCTTGCCATGGGTGAGCCGGTAATATACTTTATCGGGGAGGATTTTGGAATGAAATACGTTGATGCTTCCTTTGCTTCTGTCATAATTGCCATGATTCCGGTCCTGGTTGCTTTTGCCATTCCTCTGGTTTTTAAAGGTAAGATAAAGAAATCTTTGGTATTTGGAGCGGGTATTTCGCTTGTGGGTATAGTGATTATGAGTTTTAACAAAGACGGTTTTGCTTTTGACATCAGGGGCTTGCTGTTTTTGTTGCTGGCTTTGCTTGCTGCTATCTGGTATAACGTTTTCCTTCAACGTTTGCTTAGGGTTTATGGGGCGTTTTCTGTGACTGCGTATATGAATTTGATAGGTGCAATTGTGTATATACCGCTATTTTTCATCTTTGATTACTCTGTAATCGGGGAAGTCAAATGGAGCGGACAGATGTTCTTGGATTTGTTGTGTCTGGGTGTGCTTTGTTCGGCAGGATCTTATGGTTTTTATTCTTTCGGAGCAAAGAAACTCGGCGTGGAAAAAGTAAGTGTATTCAATAATGTTGCTCCTATCATAACCATGGTTGCTGCTGTTTTTATGAGAATGGAAGTTTTTACATTGAAAAAGGTATTGGGAATATTTATAGTTGTCTTGGGTGTGGTAATATCCCAAGGCGTTTTCAGGAAAAAAGAAAATCCTGCTTGATATAATAAAATCAAGGAAAAATCGTTAAAGACATTGAGTTATAAAAACATTAACAAATTGAAAAAATATGACGACAACATTAATTAAACCTTCTGTTTGGCAGCTGCTTAGAAAGTATATTATCTTTGCACTCGGCATTTCTATGTACGTAATCGCCTGGACTATATTCCTTATTCCAAATCATATTGTTGGAGGAGGAGTTGTCGGTCTGGCATCTGTTATCTATATTATTACAGGTTTTCCTACTGGTATCTCTACGTTTCTTATCAATGCGGTACTGTTTTGTTTCGGATTTTATTTTCTTGGAAAACAATTTGCGATAAGCAATATATTCGGCATAATAGTCACGTCTGCCTGGTTTATTTTCTTCCAGGAAATATTGAGAATCCAAGATGTGCCGGCAATAATTGAATTAGGCAGGATGGAACCTTTTGTCTGTGCTGTTATAGGAGGAGTTTTCTCAGGCATAGGAATTGGTATTTTGCTTTCAATGGGAGGAAACAGTGGCGGAAGTGATGTGATAGCACTTATATTCAATAAGTTCTACAATGTTTCTCTTGGTAATGTGATAATGGTTTGCGATGCTGTAGTTATCATGTCTTCCATTCTTATTCCAGGAAACGGTGTTCAGCAGATAGTTTATGGCGTTATAGTCCTTATCTCCTATACATTTACCATAGATTACATAATCGATGGCAGAAAACAGACATATAAGATTCTTGTTTTCTCAAAAAAACACGACGAGATAGCAGATGTCATAGGAAACAAAATAAAACGTGGTGTTACATTTCTTAATGCAACAGGCTGGTATACAAAACAAGATACAAAAGTATTAATGGTTGTTGTCCATAGAAATGAAAGAGCAAAAATAATGCAGCAGATTAAACAGTTGGACCCTGAATGTTTTATCACGGTAGAAAAGACTTTAGGAGTATTTGGTAAGAATTTTGAAACACTTAAGAAGTAGTGAAGTTTTTTTTTAAGGATGGTTTTATTTCCGTCCGTTTTTTTAAGATTTTATTGTCGTTGTTTGTTGTTGTGTTTTTGGTTTCCTGTTCAAAAAAAACAGAGAACCAAAGCAAGCAAATTTTTCGTTATAACGAGGTGAGCAACGTTTCTTCCCTTGATCCTGCATTTGCAAAGGACCAAGCAATGATTTGGGTAGATAATCAGTTGTACAACGGACTGTTTCAGTTGGATTCTTCTCTTAATGTCTTGCCTTGTATTGCTAAACGCTATGAAGTTTCTGAAGATGGTCTGGTATATACTTTTTATCTCCGCAATGATGTTTATTTTCATAAGGACAAATGTTTTGGAAACGGCGCAAGTACAAGAAAGGTCGTGGCTCAGGATTTTGTTTATTCCTTTAATAGGATAACAGATGAAAAAGTTGCATCTCCGGGTTTGTGGATTTTTGAAAATGTGAAGAAAACAGAGGACGGTTATTCTTTTTTCGCCATAGATGATACAACTTTCGGGATAGAGTTGAAAAATGCTTTTCCTCCTTTCCTTGGACTTTTGACAATGCCATATAGTTTCGTCGTCCCAAAAGAAGCGGTTGAATACTATGGAGAAAATTTCAGAAAACATCCTGTAGGAACTGGAGCATTCAAATTCAAATATTGGAAAGAGGGAGTAAAACTTGTCCTGCTAAAGAATGAAAACTATTTTGAAAAAGATTCATCAGGGAGAAGACTTCCTTATCTGGATGCTGTAAATGTCAGCTTTATTGTTGATAAACAGAGTGTATTTTTGGAGTTTATCAAGGGAAATATAGATTTTCTCTCAGGAATAGACCCTAATTACAAAGATGAAATACTTACACATAAAGGAGAACTGCAGCCAAAATACAGGAATAGAGTCAATTTACAGAAACTTCCTTACCTGAATACCGAATATCTTGGTTTCTATATGGAAAAAACAAATGACAATCCTCTTAATGACAAACAAATTCGTCAGGCTATCAATTACGGATTTGACCGAAAAGCGATGATAAGATATCTTCGTAATAACATAGGAACAGCAGGAGAAGGAGGAATGGTTCCTTATTCTCTTCTTTCTGATGAAAATAATAATGTACATTATACTTACAATCCTCAAAAAGCAAGACAGCTTCTAAAACAGTCGGGTTATTATAAAAACAAACCTGTAATACGTCTTTCCACAACATCTGCTTATCTGGATATATGTAAATTTATTCAACAGCAGTTGGGACTGTTGGATATGAATATAAAGATTGATGTCTATCCTCCTGCAGAATTAAGGGAAATGATGGCACAAGGAAACACAATGTGGTTCAGAGGAAGCTGGATTGCTGATTATCCGGATGCAGAAAACTATCTTTCTCTGTTCTACTCCAAGAATTTTACTCCAAATGGACCGAATTACACTCATTTTTCCAACAAAGAATACGACAGACTCTATCTTCTTGCAAGCAAGGAAAACGATATTCAGAAACGCAAGCAGCTATATCTTAAGATGAACGAAATTATAATGGAAGAAGCTCCAGTGGTTGTTTTGCTTTACGACGAAGTCCTGAGATTTACACAGAAGAATATCCACGGACTTTCGGCAAATGCGATGAATCTTCTTATCCTTAAAAATGTATATAAAAAATAATCATGCGCAGAGTTTGATATATTTTTATTAATTTCGCACAAAATTTGTTTTGTTATGGAAATCACATTAAGACAACTTGCTTTGAAGCTGAAAGGAGAAGTATCTGAAAGCCCTTTTGCGGATACTGAAATAATAAATGTGCTTTTTGATTCGAGGAAGTTGAATTCTATCAAAGGCACTGTCTTTTTTGCAATCAAAACTCAAAAAAACAACGGTGCAAAGTATATAGATGAACTCTATAACAAAGGTATCCGTATGTTTGTTGTGGATAAAGAATATACAATCAAGAACAACGAAGCCTGTTTTCTTGTTTGTGAGGATGTGATTTCCGCATTACAGGCCTTGGCAATCCTGAACAGGGAGAAATACAACTTTCCTATTCTTGCTATAACAGGTTCAAATGGCAAGACAATAACAAAAGACTGGATACTTTCTCTTATAGCCGGAGACAAAAATGTCTGTGCCAATGCAAAAAGTTATAATTCCCAGCTTGGAGTTCCCTACTCGGTATGCTCAATAAACAAAGAAAATGAGCTTGGAATCTTTGAGGCAGGTATTTCAAAACCAGGAGAAATGTCCGCCTTGGCAAGAATTATTCAACCAACAATAGGATTGTTTACCAATATAGGTGATGCTCACCAGATAAATTTTTCTTCTTTGGAGGAGAAAATAGAAGAAAAACTTCTTCTTTTCCAGCATTGCAGACAGCTAATCTTTCATAATTCCAATCCTTTACTTACTCAGAAGATAAAACTCTTTGCCAAAGAAAACAATATACAACTTGTTTCATGGGGAGATGCAAAGGACGATACATACAATACTGCTGACATACTAAAGGAAATTGCTCCTCAACAAAAAGATAGGGCAAGTCTGGAGAATATTCTCAATGCATATGTATTCTGTCTTACATTAGGCATAGATAAAACAAAACTAAAACAAAGAATACAGACTCTTCATTCAATAAACAGCAGAATGGAAATTCTGCAAGGAGTAAATAATTCCCTATTGCTTAATGATGCCTATTCAAATGATTATGCTTCTTTGGAGATAGCATTGGATTTTCTTAACACACTCAACAAAAAAGACAAGCTTTTGATACTTTCTGACATGCAACAGACTTCTTCCGACAAGCAGACTCTTTATTCCAGCATCAATTCTTTGCTTAAAAACAAGAAAATAACCAGTCTCATAGCTATAGGTAAAGACTTTTGGCAATACAAAGACCTGATGGATGTAGAAAATACGCAGTACTACCGCACTACAGAAGAATTTCTTCTCCATTCACAAAGAAAAGACTATTCAAACAAGACGATACTGATAAAGGGAGCTTCAAGTTTCCACTTTGAACAGATAGTAAAGCATTTGTCTTTGCTGGGTCACCAGACTGTAATGGAAATAAATCTCAGTGCGGTAGAAGACAATATAAACTATTTCCGTTCTTTTGCAGACAAAAGCCTGATGTGTGCAATGGTAAAGGCTAATGCCTATGGTGCAGGAGCAAAAGAAGTGGCAATGTTTTTGGAGAATAACAACTTGGTTAATTATCTTGCCGTGGCTTTTGCTGACGAGGGCGTGGAACTGCGTCAATATGGTGTAAGCCTGCCTATAATGGTTATGACGCCGGAAGAATATGCAAGAGAAAAAATAATAGAATACAACCTTGAACCAGTCATTCACTCTTTTGAAGTTCTGGAACGCTTCTACAATACCCAGACAAATATCCACATAAAGCTGGATACAGGAATGCATCGTCTGGGCTTTGAGGAAAAAGACATAGCCCTGCTCATAAAGATCTTGAAAGAACATCCTGAAATAAAAGTAAAAAGTGTCTTTTCCCACCTTTACGGGGCAGATGATGAAAGGCTGGACAAAGAGACTTCTCTTCAGAAAGGTTTGTTTGAAAGAATTTCAGGACAGATTGTTGAATCTTTTGATTACAGAATACTTCGTCATCTTTGCAATTCAGCAGCCATTACCCGTTTTCCAGAAATACATTTTGATATGGTCAGGCTGGGTATAGGAATGTATGGAATAGGCTGCAACGATACAGTACAAAAACATCTGAGACCTGTTTTTCATCTTTATTCCACAATAACACAGATACGCAAAATAACACAAGGAGAAAATGTTTCTTATTCCCATAGATTTGTAAGTAAGGAACCGATGCGTATTGCTGTTATTCCTATCGGTTATGCAGACGGTTTGAACAGGCATCTTGGCAATGAACGTTTCAGTGTCTATGTTAATGGCAGACATTGCAGGATAATAGGAAATATTTGTATGGACATGTGCATGATAGATGTGTCCAATGCAGACGCAAGAGTAGGGGACAGGGTGGAAATCTTTGGAAACAACAACCCTGTCCAAGATATTGCAGGCACTTTGCAGACAATATCATACGAAGTCTTCACTTCCATATCACAAAGAATAAAAAGATTATATTATAGAGAATAATTAAAAATGAAAAAGCTTATGTTTATTAAAAGATGGTTATATAATGCACGCTCTTTTGCTGCTCCACAGAACCTTATGCCAAGTATATTGGCTGTTGTATTGGCTATTGGTGTAACAGGCTTCAATGTTTTACTCGGCCTTTTGGCTGTTATAGGGGTTTGTCTGGTACATCTTGGCGGAAATTTGTTGGACGACTATTTTGATTACAAAGATGAGTTGCTTTCCTACCGTGAAGATTTGAGAAAAGAAGGCGAAAAGGCTTTCACAGACAAGTATCCTTACCTCAGAGACGGCTCTACTTCCCTGCCACAGCTGAGATTGGCAATAGGAGTCTTCTTTGGCATGGCATTGATATGCGGTTTTGTGATATGGTGGCAAAGAGATTTTGACTGGACCTTGGTATTGATAGCAGGAATAAGCGCTTTCTTGTGTTATTTTTATTCTGCTCCGCCTCTGAAACTTGGTTTTCATGGATTGGGAGAATTAGTTATAGGTATTTGTTTTGGACCTTGTCTGTTCTGTGGTGTATATGAGTCAGCATGTGGAGGCTTGTATTCTCCAGAGACAGGTTTTGCATGGCATATTCTTGCTCTTGGCTGTGCAATAGGTCTTTTTGTAACAAATATTCTTTACACCCATTCTTTTTTGGAAAGGCATGTAGATGATGTTTCCCACAAAAAGACCCTTGCAGTCCTGCTGAAAACCGACAAAGCAGGCTTAACTGCATTTGCAGTCTTTTTGTTCGTGCCGTTTTTGTTGGTTATGGTTTGTGTTTTCTTTGGGTATATTCATTGGTTGTACGTTTTGGTTCTTCTGATGTTGCCTCAGAGTTTCTGGCTTATGCGTGCAATGGTACTGCATACAAAAAACATAGAAGTAAATACGGACAATCCTCCAAAGTGGCTTGGACCTATGGACAATTGGGCAAAGGTTGAGAAAGAAAACCGCTATTATCTTCTCCGTTGGTACACCATGCGAAACATCAATACAGGCTTTTGTTTTATTATTGCTGTTGTAAAAATCCTGCTTTTCTTTATATAGACGCCAAATGAAAAAACTTTCCCGGTTGTTATATCTTTTCTGTTGGCAGGTACGTTCGTTTTTCGGGCGGAAGGCTCCTTTGCAGTCGGTAATCTTTATTCTTGACAAATGCAATCTGAGATGCAAGCACTGTTCTGTCTATGCTATTGCAACGCCACGCATAAAAACATTGGAGGAAATTCGCAAAGAACTGCAGTATTGCTACTCCTTGGGTTCAAGGTTTGTGGATTTTGAGGGAGGAGAGTTGTATTTGTGGAAAGATGAAAGCAATACAGTAAAAACCTACGACATAAACGATGTAATAGACTTGGCACATGAGACAGGGTTCTACTCTGCAACCATAACAACCAATGCTCAGCTTCCTTTTGACAACACTCATGCCGACCATGTCTGGGTTTCCATGGACGGAATCGGAAAATGGCATGATGAAATCAGAGGTCACGGAGCATTTGGAAGGCTGGAGGAGAACATAAACAGATATGGCGAATGGAGAAGACAGCAAACTCGCCCTACAGTTCCTGTTTGTGTGAATATGGTCTTGAATAATATCAACTATGTCTGTTTGTCCGAGACCTTGGATTACGTCAGGAACAATCCCAACATAGACCAGATATCCATAAACTTCCATACTCCGTTTGAAGAGACCAAGGAATTGAGACTGAGTGAGGATATAAGAAACAGTATCATAGACAAACTACTGGAATATAAACGTAAAGGCTACCCTATAATGAATTCCTGTTCAGGACTTAAAGCCATGAAGTCTGTAAATGGAAAGACCATATGCACAGATCGTCATTGCTGGGTTACCAATTTTATATTCTCAGACGGTTCCCGCTCAGAAAAATGCATGGGATTTACACATAATGTCTGTGACAGTTGCGGTTTTTCCATGGGAGGCGAGATGCACGCTCTTGGACGCTTGAAACTTGATACTCTTTTAAGTGGTTTGAAACTAAGGATTTAGCTCATGTGAAAAAAGTCTTGGTTTTTGAGAAAAAACTTCAACACTTTGCATCCTGAAAACTTGATGTTTTTCTTCAAACTTCAACACTTTTTTGTTATATACTGTCTGTTGTTGATAAATTTTTCTGTTCTCTTGTCATTTATAAGAATAATAATTAGTAATTTTGCACTTCAACAAAAAAAAAGAAAGATTATATGTCATCAGAATTAAAAAACCTTTCATCGTACAACAAAGATGAAGTCCCTTCGGGGGAAAGATGTAGTTTTGGAATAGTAGTTTCAGATTGGAATGATGAGATAACCAACGCTTTGCTTGAAGGTGCTGTTCAGGCACTTATGGAACATGGAACAGACGAAAAAGACATACATATCCAACACGTACCCGGTGCATTTGAACTGCCTTTTGGTGCGTCAGAACTCTCAAACAAGAAGAAATTCGATGCAATTATTTGTCTTGGATGCATAATACAGGGAGAGACACGCCACTTTGAATTCATAGCCAACGCAGTTGCCAACGGCATTATGCAGGTAAGCCTGAAAGAAGAACTGCCTGTGATATTCGGCGTTTTGACAACCAACACATTGGAACAGGCAAAGGAACGTTCCGGTGGAAAATACGGAAACAAGGGTGTAGAAGCAGCCATTACCGCTCTAAAAATGGCAGACATATAAAAAAAATTCTTGATGAAAAAAGCAAAACCTTTTGTAAAATGGGCTGGAGGCAAAACCCAGCTACTTACTGAAATAGAGAAATTGTATTCTTCTTTGCCTATTTTGTCTAAAGGTTAGGCTATTTGACAGCAATATTACTATATTGTTCTAAGTGTTTTGATGGGAACGGCAATATATAATAGTATTTGGATTAACTCTTATGGCAATTATGCACTTAAACTTTGATAAAAGTTTGGTAGATTCGTATAAAAGTACTTCTCAGAAAATTCGTATATTAACGGAGGATTGGATTAGTAGGAATATGTTTTGTCCATTGTGTGGATATCCTGTCTTGAATCACTATGAGGCTAATAAACCAGTTGCTGATTTTTATTGCAGTTGTTGTCATTCTGACTATGAATTGAAAAGCAAGAAAAGCAGGTTGGGAGAATTGGGAACACATATAACCGACGGTGCATATTCAAAAATGATAGAAAGAATAACTTCTCTCAATAATCCTAATTTCTTATTCCTTACTTATTATTCAGATGTAGTAAATAATGTTATATTAATTCCAAATCATTTCTTTATTCCAGAAATTATAGAAAAGCGAAAACCTTTGTCAGAAAATGCAGTAAGGGCAGGTTGGATAGGTTGTAATGTCAATATAGAATCAATTCCTGATAAAGGAAAAATCTTTATTGTTAAGGATGGAAAGGAAATTGACAGGCAGATAGTCTTGGATAATTATAAAAAAATAAAGTTATTAAGGATGGAGGATTTGAGTAATCGTGGTTGGATTATAGATGTTTTGAAATGTATAGATAGAATTGCTGGAACGGAGTTTGAATTGAATCAAGTGTATGCTTTTATAGATGAATTTAGACTAAAACATCCTGCAAATAATAACATAGAGGCAAAAATAAGACAGCAATTGCAGTATTTGAGAGATAAAGGACTGATAGAATTTGTTGGGCGGGGCAGATATAGAAAATTATAATGGTATGGATTTAGTAATATTATAAAATTTTTAAGAATAAAAGATATCCCTTTCTAATCTTCTTGGATAGAAAATATGTGGGAATAGAGCAGGAAAAGGAATATTTGGAACTGAGTAAATTAAGATATGAAGAAATTTTAAATGCAGATAGACGAAATAGTTTTTTGAAAAAGATATAAAAATAAATGACAGCGAAGGATTTACGGATAGTTTTTTTTGGTACGCCTGAGATTGCAGCTATAGAGCTTGAACATCTTTGCAAGAATGGTTACAATATCGTTGGAGTTGTTACCAATGTGGATAAACCTATGGGAAGAGGAAAGAAGATCGCCTGTTCTGAGGTAAAGCAAAAGGCTATTGATTTGGGAATAAGCAGGATTCTTCAGCCGCAGAGTATGAAAGATGAAACATTTCTTGAAGAATTGAAGCAGCTCAAAGCAGATGTTCAGATTGTAGTGGCTTTTCGTATGATGCCAAAGGCTGTTTATTCCATGCCACCTTTAGGTACTTTTAACCTGCATACTTCTCTTTTGCCTGCATATAGAGGGGCTGCACCTATCAATTGGGCGATTATCAATGGAGAAAAGCAAACCGGCATCACAACCTTTCTGCTAAATGAAAACATAGACTGCGGAGAAATACTTCTACAGCAAGTTATAGAGATAGGAGAGATGGATTTTGAACATCTGTACTATGACATGGCGGAGAAAGGCAAAAAACTTATAGAAGATACTTTGCATCTGTTGGCAGAGGGCAACTATACCACAACAAGACAAGACTTGACCATTCCACAAAAGCCTGCTCCAAAGATATTCAAGGAAGATACGTTTGTAAATTGGCAGAGCAGGGGAGTGGATATAGTTAATTTTGTGCGAGGTTTGTGTCCTATACCGTGTGCAAAAGCTGTTTTTGTGGACAAAAATGCTGATAAAGTCTATGAATTTAAGATTTTTAATGTAAAATTCTTGGGCAAAGGCATAAAAACAGAAATAGGAAATTTTTGGATAGAAAATAAGAGAGATATAATGGTTCAAGCTTCCGATGGAATTGTTCAATTAATTGATTTACAACTTTCTGGAAAGAAACGAATGCTTGCAGAAGAATTGACGAAAGGTTTAAGGATAGACTCTTATTTATCTTCTGAATAAAAAAACTTTAAATTTTTTTATAAAAAGTTTGTTGTATAGAAAGATTTGTTATATATTTGCAAAGTTAAAAAAATTAGTTATAATATTTTAAATTTAAAAAACAATGACAAAGAAAGAATTTGCAGACAAAATGGCTGCTAAAACCGGTATGACAAAGGTTGATTCACTTAAGGCTTATGATGCATTCCTTACAGTTGCATCTGATTATCTTAAAAAAGGAGAAAGAGTAGCTCTTTTAGGTTTTGGAACTTTTGCTTTGCAGCACAAAGATGCTCGTACAGCAAGAAACCCAAGAGATGGAAAAGCTATCAAAGTTCCTGCTAAGACAGTTGTTAAGTTCAAAGCAGGAAAAGCTTTAAGCGACAGCGTTGTTAAAGTAAAGGTAAAAAAATAATGAATTAATTTTACTTTAGGAAAAGAGAAGTTAGTCTGTGAAGATTAATTTCTTTTTTTTATTTCTTATTTTTCAATCATTTAACTCTTGTTAAAATATTTTTTCTTAAATTTTATTCAAAAAAGTTTTGTCAGTACGTTTTTTTGTTATACTTTTGCAAACGTTTTCAGGGGGTGATAAACTCCAAAACATGAAAACGGTCCCTTAGCTCAGTTGGTTAGAGCATCTGACTCATAATCAGAGGGTCCTTGGTTCGAGCCCAAGAGGGACCACAAACAAGAAAAGGAAGCAAACCATGAGATCTGCTTCCTTTTCTTGTTTGTGTGATATCTAAAATTCCAGCCTTAAACCATTTTTCTTTATTTGTTCATACTTAGCTTTGTTCAGCGAATACTTGACAGCAGATCTTCTGTTTCTTTCTTTATTGACCTGTATTCCGTCTGTTTCAGTATTTTCTTTTGCTGTTTTGTTATGAAGTTTTGATTTCTTTGTAGGATATGTCTGATTTTTCTTTTTGTTTTGTTGATTTTCCTCTGTTCTGTCAAGTATTCCCAGATTATTCATTTTTCTAAGAAAGTTTCTCGTATCAAATTTTACTCCAAGTATTGCTTCATACACACGCTGAAGGGTAGGAGCGGAGAAAACATCGTCCAACAATTCAAAACATACAGGTTCAAAATACACTCTTTCTCTTAATCTCTCCAAAGCAATTTTAAGTATATCCCCGTGATCAAAGGCAAGTTTCGGAATATCTTTCAGTTTAAACCATTTGGCTTCGCTTGCATCGTCTCCGCCTTTTACTTTTCCTATTCGTGCCAAGGAAAGAAAAGCCACGGTTATAACTCTTTCCCTTGGATCTCTGTTTACAGAAGAAAAAACCATAAGCTGTTCCATTCTCTGTACTTTGAAATTTGTCTCCTCTTTCAGTTCTCTTTCAGCACATTGCTCTATGGTTTCATCAATATTCATAAATCCGCCAGGGAAAGCCCAGCAATCTTTGCAAGGTTCATTCTTACGTTTAACAAGCAGGACATTCAGGTCTTTGTCATCAAAGCAAAAAACCACATTGTCAGCAGTTACGGCAGGATGTGGATAGTTATAGGAATACATGTCTTTCGTTGTTGTTTATAATTTCATAACGCCACAATGTAACTTTTATTTTATCTGCTCAGGGCTTTGATACCCTTTCTCTTTGGTTTATATTCAAAAAAAAGAAAACAACGTCTGCAATTCAAGGAAGATATACAGACGCTGTCAAAAAAAAACAGTTTAAAACTTAAAGCTATTCTTTGATAAATTTTTGTCTTGTTATGCTATTGTCAGAGATAACCGAAAGAATATATATTCCTTTTTTCAGGTTGGAGATATTTATTTGCTTGTCTGTATAGGAGTATTCATTTTCCTTCTGACCTATACTGTTGTAAATAGATATGCTTTTGATATTTTGAACATCAAGATTAAGGACATCTTTTGCTGGATTTGGATACAGAGTAAGACTGTTTTGTTCTGCAACATCAAGTCCTGAATTGTTTATCTCTCCTGCACGTATGGATGCATTTGGTGTTGTATTGTATGCATAGCCATAAAGATACAAAGAACTTGCATCAGGAGTTAATTTTACTTTTGCCCAGCCATAGTGAGTGGTGCTTGTAGATTGATGGATAAACTTTAATCCCACATAGGCAATAGTTCCGGAAGCCCAAACCTGATATTCTATAGGAAGATAAAGTACATTGAAATAAGGAGAGCCATCTTGACAGCCATAGAAGGTAGAAGACGAACCTATTACTGTGTTTTCAGCAAGCATATCTACATTTGCGTTGTAATCTGCAGCTGTAGATACGACAGCAGCACCACTTTCAAAGCTTGCAAAATAAACAGCTTCTCCATAAGCACTGTAGTTTTGAAGCATAAACTCTGCCGATGATACACCATCAATGTTTAATTCATACTCGTCTGTGATTTCTATCGGATTGCTCTCTAAATTTGTGTAAATGATTTGAGCATTTACCATTGTAATTGTAAAAACAAACGTTGCAACAAGGAATAATTTTTTCATTATAATATACTTTTATTTAATTAAGGGGAGTTCTATAAATTAAACAGCTAATTTTCTTTTGTTTATATCAAAATTT